>JAIRRS010000112.1 GCA_031255855.1 Tannerellaceae bacterium
TGCAAAGGTAGGGTTTTATTTTTAATCTCAAAATATTTCTTTCATTTTTTGTAGGGCAAACGCATTTAAAAAAATATAGAGGTCAGAGAAAAAAGTTCACAATAGAGCATAATCCTCCCTGTGGGGGCTTACAGGGGGTGTTCTTCATCATCTGGATGAATGGGGGAAAACATCCAGATGATATTGGGAGATCATCCCAATGAAACCGGGAAAACATCCAGATGAATTTTCCAAGCAATACAATCTTAATGGCACAGCCGAAAAAATCAACGAAGAGCAAAGGCAGTACTCAATCAAGAGTACAGAAATCAATTACTCAATTTTTAAATGCTGTTGCCCTGAAAATTTATCCTAAAAGATGAATTCATTCTAAAATATAATTATATTTACGTCGAGATCTTTTTTAACGACTCAAATACAACGGAACAAGTTCCGTAGGTTGAAAGGCCAAAGGATAAATCTTTTGGCGTTAATGACGGTTTGAAAGCCGTGGTTTTCTTTTCCCTAACGAGAAAATTCATCCGACAACTTGAAAGATAAGCAATTTTAAGAAATACTATTATTAATAAAATACCTAAAATTATTCATCAAATTTGGTCTGGCATTGATGGACCTCTTCCTGAAAAATTCAGAATCTTAGGAAATACATGGAAACAAGATTATCCTGATTGGCAATATGAATTTTGGGACAATCAGCGTATTAATATTAATAATTCAGATTGGGATAATGGTATTATTAAAGTGCAGGATAATTGAAAACTGTTTTGTAAATAGATGCGTTCACTTTTTTGTCTAATCCAATAAAAAGATATCGTCATGAAAAAAAAATGTATTTGTCTCATAGTGAGTATTTTTTCTTTTTTGACAGTATATAGTCAAGAAAATTTTTCTAAATTTTATTTCTCAGGATACAGAGTCGTAGTAATACCTGAAGAAACATTTCAGATCAAAATAATAAATAATTTTGATGCTATTCAGGAAGTAACCCAGGATGGCGTGTTGAGATATGCAGTTAAAGATCAAAACGGTCGAGTGCCTAAAGATACACTATATTTATATACCAACGAGATTAAATATATGCAGTTACACAATTCGGAATTGGTAATGAATACCCCTTTGCAAGGGGATTCATTGACTGTCGGAGTAACATCGGCTTTTGGAAAATTAAATGTGGATACTAAATTTTTAAAAATAAATGCTGTTGCAGGAAGTCGGTTCTCAGTGAAAGGGATGACTCTTTTCTTAAATTGTTCGGTTGGCGCCGGAAGTCATGTTAATGCACGAGAACTTGAAGCTAAGCAATCAGAATTAAATGTTATGGGATATAGTTCGTTAACAATAAACTCAGAAGAAATCATAAAGGAAGATATCAATGAAAATAGTCACTTTCGGAATGTATATGTAGACAAGTGATTCATGTGGGTAACCCTTATTTCCACGCGTAGCGGGAGATACGCCTCGTTGCTTCTTACCATCTATTACAATTTGTTTTTTCGTGTTTTTGTTCAGTTTTACAATATTTTTCTGCTATTTTACATTCGGAAAAAACATTTAGATGATATGACAATACAACAGTTAGAATATGTTTTGGCCGTTGATACACACCGGCACTTTGCAAAAGCGGCTGAGCATTGTTGTGTAACACAACCTACGCTCAGCATGATGATACAGAAGTTGGAAGACGAATTGGGAATAAGGCTCTTCGATAGAAATGTACAACCGGTAAAACCCACTTCGGCCGGTTATAAGGTAATCGAGCAGGCACGGAAAGTATTATACCAGGCTTCCTTAATAAAAGATATCGTGAATGAAGAAGAACAATCTGTTAAAGGGACTTTTTGTTTGGCCGTTCTGCCTACGATAGCCCCTTACCTGGTGCCTCGTTTTTTTCTTCAACTTACGGAAAAACATAAAGATTTGGATATCCATATTCTGGAAATGAAAACAATTCCTACGCTTGCAGCATTGAAGAATGGAGATGTGGACGCGGCAATTATTGCTTCCCAACCGATAGAACCCGAATTTCAGGGTGATGTTTTGTTTTACGAACAATTTTTCGGGTATGTTTCCCGTAATGAGCCTATCTTTAAGAATGAACTGATTCGTTCGTCGGATGTGAGCGGTGAGCGGTTGTGGTTATTAGATGAAGGACATTGTTTTCGCGACCAGTTGATGCGTTTTTGCCAGATGGAACAGGTAAAACTACGTCAGGGAGCATACCGTTTAGGTAGTATGGAAACCTTTATGCGGATGGTGGAAAACGGTAATGGTATTACCTTTATTCCCGAACTGGCTGTTTACCAATTGAATAATGAGCAAAAAGAACTGGTGCGACCGTTCGCCATTCCCAAACCTACGCGCGAAATTGTATTTGTTACAAGGAAAGACTTTGTCCGTTACACAATAGCCGGGATGCTGATAAAGAGTATTAAAGAATCGGTTCCCAAAGGGATGTGTACCTTACAACCTTACCAACGGGTTGTGTAGTTTTTTTTGTTAAAAACGAAAAAAATATTACTTTTTATTTGCGTTTTAAAGAAAAGTATTACTTTTGACCCCGAAACAAGTCAGACGAATGAATCGATTTAGCTTTACATATTATTATTTTTACTTTTACTTTAGCAGAGTAAGGGCAGGAATCTTATATGTGAAGAGTTGATAAATCAAATGTGAGTTAAAATCAATAAAAATATAAAAGTCCTGCCGTAAAACGGTAGGACTTTTTTTGTTTAGTACAAATCGAAAGAAACAGAATGATGAAAAAGAAGGTTGCGATTCAAGGAATAGCCGGTTCGTATCACGAAATGGCCGCCCGGAAGTATTATGAAGGTGAGGAAATAGACCTTGTCCCGTGCGAAACGTTTAAGGATGTCATAGCCGTAATAAAAAAAGACGCGTCTATAGTAGGTCTAATGGCGATAGAAAATACGATAGCCGGTAGCCTGCTGCAAAACCATGAGCTTATCCGCCAGAGTAGTCTCCAAATGATTGGGGAATATAAGCTTCGGATATCACATTCGTTGGCAGCTCTCCCGGGAACATCCATCCACGAAATAAAAGAAGTTGATTCACATCCGATTGCCTTGATGCAATGCATGGATTTCCTCAATACATTACCCAATATAAAGATTGTAGAACAAGATGATACGGCGGCAAGCGCCCGATGGATTTCCGAAAACCGGCTGATAGGTCATGCAGCAATCTGTAGCAGGCAGGCAGCAGAAATCTACGGATTGGAGGTGTTGTCAGAAGGTATTGAAACCAATAAGCGCAACTTCACCCGTTTTCTGGCAGTGGCCGATAAATGGTCGGCCGACGAAATCCTGCGGGGGACGGAAAAGAATAAAGCCTCCCTTGTTTTCGCTCTTCCCCATGCTGTCGGAAGCTTATCGCAAGTGTTATCAATTTTTTCTTTTTACGGCATGAACCTTACTAAAATACAATCTCTTCCCATCATTGGCCGTGAATGGCAATACTTGTTTTATATCGATCTTACATTTACTAATTATATGCGTTATAAACAGGTTTTAGACGCAGTTATTCCATTAACAAAAGATTTTACAATATTAGGAGAATATGCAGAAGGAAAGCAAAGCGTGTAACGTTGTACCTGCTACGCGCGTAAACAGTATAAGTGAATATTATTTTTCCCGTAAACTCAAAGAAGTGGCCGAAATGAATGCCGCCGGGAAAGCAGTCATTAATTTGGGAGTGGGAAGCCCCGACCTGCCGCCTTCACGTGAGACGATTGAGGCTTTGCGCGAACATGCGTTGAACAGCAACGAACATGGCTACCAGCCTTATATAGGGATTCCCGAACTTCGCGAAGCTTTCTCTGGTTGGTACAAAACATGGTATCAGGTAGAACTTAATCCCGACGCGGAGATACAACCCTTGATTGGTTCCAAAGAAGGGATACTTCATATTTCGTTGGCTTTCCTTAATCCGGGGGATGCCGTGTTGGTTCCCAATCCCGGATATCCAACGTATACATCTGTCAGCAATCTTGTTGGGGCACGGATACTTACCTATGATTTAACGGAAGAATTAGACTGGTATCCCGACTTTGATATGTTGGAAGAAAAAGATTTATCGGGTGTAAAACTAATGTGGGTAAACTATCCGAATATGCCTACCGGAGCGAATGCCAGTATGGAACTCTATGAAAAACTAGTTGATTTCGGACGCAGGCATGGCATCGTTATTGTAAACGATAATCCATATAGTTTTATCCTGAACGACAAACCATTGAGTATATTAAGCGTTCCCGGGGCAAAAGATATTTGCATAGAACTCAATTCGATGAGTAAATCGCAGAATATGCCCGGCTGGCGTATGGCCATGTTGGCATCAAACAAGCAGTTTGTCCAATGGGTATTAAAGGTAAAAAGTAACATTGATTCCGGACAATTCAAGCCTATGCAATACGCGGCAGTGGAAGCGCTTAAAGCGCCTAAGGAATGGTATGATGGAATGAATCGCGTTTACCGGAGTAGGAGAGGGCTGGCCGGAGAAATCATGCGTGCGTCAGGTTGTACGTACGACGAAAACCAGGTAGGCATGTTCTTGTGGGGGAAAATCCCTTCAGACAGGAATAGTGGCGAAGAGCTGGCCGATGAAATATTATATCAAGCAAACGTATTCGTCACCCCCGGTTTTATATTTGGCAGCCGGGGCGACAGGTTTATCCGTATTTCATTGTGTTGTCATGAAACAGCGTTGGAAGAAGCTTTGCAGAGAATCAAAAATGTATTAAATAAATAATCGGAAAAATAATTAGTCAGGTATGGAACTGGAATTAAAATCAATTGTATTGCCCGGGGTCGACCCTAAACGTCCCATTGTTATAACCGGGCCATGTAGTGCGGAATCGGAAGAACAGGTAATGAAAACTGCGCGGAATATAGCAAATAAAGATATTAAAATATTCAGGGCAGGTATTTGGAAACCTCGTACGAAACCCGGCGGTTTCGAAGGGGTAGGGGCTATTGGCCTTAAATGGCTGAAACGTGTAAAAGAAGAAACCGGTATGTATGTGGCAACAGAAGTGGCAACGCGCGACCATGTGTTTGAAGCTTTGAAAGCCGGGATTGATATCCTTTGGATTGGGGCGCGTACAACGGTAAACCCTTTCGCTGTCCAGGAAATTGCCGATGCTTTGAAAGGGGTAGACATTCCTGTATTGATAAAGAATCCGGTAAATCCCGACCTCGAACTGTGGATTGGCGCCATCGAACGGATTTATGGAGCAGGCATCCAACGTATCGGGGCGATTCACCGCGGGTTTAGCTCATACGACAAGAAAATATACCGGAACCTTCCCCTTTGGCATATCCCCATTGAGTTGCGCAGGCGGTTGCCCCAGCTTCCTATTTTCTGCGATCCCAGCCATATCGGGGGAAAAAGGGAACTAATCGCTCCCCTTTCACAGCAAGCCATGGATTTAAGTTTCAATGGCTTAATTATCGAATCGCATTGCAATCCTGACGCGGCCTTGAGTGATGCCAGTCAACAAATCACTCCGGATGTACTCGACTATGTTTTGAACCTGCTGGTTATCCGCGACGAAACCCAGACCACTGAAAATCTGTCGGAACTCCGCCGCCAGATAGACAGTATAGACGAACAATTGCTTGAACTTTTGGCCAAGCGTATGCGCATATCATGCGAAATAGGGGTGTACAAAAAAGAACATAATATGCCTATCCTGCAATCTCCCCGGTATAATGAAATACTCGAAAACCGTTCAAATATGGGGGAATCCATGGATTTGAATCCTGAGTTTGTAAAAGAAATTCTAAAAGAAATCCACGAAGAATCTGTTCGCCAGCAGATGGAGATAATGACAAATTAATGTTGTACACAGAACGAAACGTGCTACGCGTTTCGTTTTCAAAAAAATATAGAAATGAAAATACTGATATTAGGCGCAGGAAAGATGGGATCTTTCTTTACCGATTTGTTGAGTTTTGACCACGAAGTGGCTGTTTTGGAAAGTAATCCGCAACGGGTGCGGTTTATTTATAACGCGCTACGAATGAAAAGTCCCGAAGAAATCGATGATTTTGCCCCGGAATTGGTGATTAATTGCGTTACATTAAACTATACGATAGAAGCATTTAACGTTGTTTTGCCCCACTTGAAATCCTATTGTATTATCTCGGATATAGCGTCTGTCAAGACGAATTTGTATGAGTTTTACCAAACGTGTGGCTTCCCGTATGTGTCGACACACCCCATGTTTGGCCCCACATTTGCTAACTTGGGAAACCTTGAAAAAGAGAATACGATCATCATTTCGGAAAGCAGCCATTTGGGTAAGGTGTTCTTTAAGGATTTGTATGCCCGGTTAAAGTTGAACATTTTTGAATACTCGTTTGAAGAACACGATCGCGTTGTTGCTTACTCACTTGGAATACCTTTTGCATCTACTTTGGTATTTGCCGCCACAATGAAACACCAAGATGCTCCGGGAACCACCTTTAAAAAGCACATGAAAATTGCGCGTGGCCTAATGTCGGAAGACGATTATTTATTGACTGAAATATTATTTAACCCTCGTACTCCCAAACAGATAGATAGGATACAAGAGGAACTGGCCAAGCTACAAAGTATCATTGAAAAGAAAGATACCGATGCCATGAAAGACTATTTATCAGAGATTCGAAAGAAAATAGAATAGCCATATTCAAACCAAAATTGCTGTTTGAAAAAACAATGACAAATCCCGGAAAGCCAAATAGACATTGGAATATCTGGGATTTTGTTATATCAAACAATCATACACTCTATATAAAAAAAATTAAAAAAAACGTTCCGGAAGTTCTTCGCGTGAAGAACTTCCGGAACAAACAAGCGTATACAGATTTTCATTTGAATAAAATTCAAAACAAAATCATAAATTTTCTAAAAAGGAAAACTTGTTAGTTGAGATGTTCATCGATTCTTTTCCGAATTAGAAAATAAAGACAGCCCTAATACTTGCAAACTTATTAATTTATTTCATATGTCAAATAATTTTCTTTTCAATTTCATTGCACATCTACGTTGCTTAACTTTATTTTTACAATTCAGTTGTAAAAAAGACATTATATAAATAAAATTTAACAATTATAGACGAAGGAATGGATTTATTGCTTTTTCCCCGGAATAATAATTATCCATTCCAACGGAAGAATATCTTAATAAATTTAAAATGACATTTTCATATTTTAAGAAGTTACTTTGAATTTTTCAAAAAGTCAACGAAAGTAAGGCAGGAATCGTCGTCCGAAATTCATCCAAACGAAAATAGGAAAACATCTGGGTGATTTCCAAGAACCCCGGTTTTTTGTGTTATATTTGCATGTTATTTTTAAAAGATGAAAATAAATACGATATAATATTATGTTTGAAAATTTAAGCGAAAGGTTAGACAGGTCGTTTAAACTACTAAAAGGCGAAGGCCGGATTACCGAGATAAATGTTGCAGAAACGTTGAAAGACGTGCGTAAGGCTCTGTTGGATGCCGACGTTAACTACAAGGTTGCCAAACAGTTTACAGATACGGTAAAAGAAAAGGCTTTGGGACAAAACGTTCTTACTGCTGTTAAACCCAGCCAATTGATGGTGAAGATTGTTCATGATGAACTGGCTCAATTGATGGGAGGAACGGCTACAGATATTAATTTAAAAGGTTCTCCTGCCATTATATTAATGTCGGGATTGCAAGGTTCCGGTAAGACTACCTTTTCGGGGAAACTTGCCAACATGCTGAAAACCAAAAAAGGGAAAAAACCTCTTTTGGTAGCTGGCGACGTATATCGTCCTGCTGCCATCGAACAATTACATGTATTGGGTGAACAAATCGGCGTACCGGTATATTCGGAACCGGAAAATAAAAATCCGGTACAGATAGCGAAGAATGCCATAACGGAGGCCAAACAAAAAGGATACGATTTGATGATTGTCGATACGGCCGGTCGATTGGCTGTAGACGAAGAAATGATGAAAGAAATTGCTGCTGTAAAAGCAGCAATTAATCCCGATGAAATCTTGTTTGTGGTGGATGCCATGACAGGGCAAGATGCGGTGAATACGGCAAAAGAGTTTAACGACCGGCTTGATTTCAACGGTGTTGTATTAACCAAACTTGATGGTGATACCAGAGGTGGTGCCGCTCTTTCTATCCGTACGGTAGTAGATAAGCCGATAAAGTTTGTCGGGACTGGCGAAAAAATGGATGCGTTGGATGTTTTCCATCCCGAACGTATGGCCGACCGTATCCTTGGAATGGGAGATATCGTTTCGCTTGTAGAGCGTGCCCAGGAACAATATGATGAAGAAGAAGCCAAACGCCTCCAAAAGAAAATTGCTAAAAATCAATTCGATTTCAACGATTTCATCAGTCAAATCCAGCAAATTAAGAAAATGGGTAACCTGAAAGATTTGGCATCCATGATTCCCGGGGTAGGCAAATTGATGAAAGATATTGACATAGATGATAATGCCTTTAAAGGTATTGAGGCGATAATCCATTCCATGACTCCGACAGAACGCTCCAACCCCGCCATATTGAATGGATCGCGACGTAAACGTATTGCAGAAGGGAGCGGTACAAGCATTCAGGATGTAAACAAATTGATCAAGCAGTTTGATGAAACCCGCAAAATGATGAAAATGTTTACAACTGCCAAAAAAGGAAAAAAAATGCCTTCAATAAGAAGATAAACAGCAACAGAATTGACCGAGTCTCATCCTATTGCTAAATTATTCAGTTATCAAATTATTAAAATAAAAAGATGCGATTAATTGATGGAAAGGCTGTAGCAGCCCAAATAAGAAAAGAAATTGCTGAGGAAGTAACCAGTATAAAAAAAGCAGGAGGGAAAATCCCTCATTTGGCAGCCGTGTTGGTGGGACACGACGGAGGGAGTGAAACCTATATGGCGAGTAAGGTACGTACCTGTGAAGAGGTAGGATTCAAGTCGTCGCTTATCCGTTATGAAGACGATGTTACGGAAGAAGAACTGCTGGCTTGTGTAGACCGGTTGAACAACGACTCCGACGTGGATGGTTTTATTGTGCAACTCCCCCTTCCAAAGCATATATCAGAACAAAAAATAATTGAAGCAATTGACTACCGCAAAGACGTGGATGGCTTTCATCCCATCAATGTAGGCAGAATGTCGATAGGCTTGCCTTGTTTCGTATCTGCAACCCCGGCCGGAATACTGGAGCTTTTCAAACGCTATGAAATAGAAACGAAAGGAAAACATTGCGTAGTATTAGGCCGTAGCAATATCGTTGGAAAACCGGTAGCTTCTTTGATGATGCAGAAAGCATATCCCGGTGATTGCACAGTAACCGTATGCCATAGCCGTTCGCAAAATCTGAAGGAAATGTGCCAAAGCGCCGACATCATAATCGCCGCACTGGGTGTTCCCGAATTTCTGAAAGCAGATATGGTGAAAGAGGGAGCGGTTGTTATCGACGTAGGGACTACCCGTGTACCCAGCGCCTTAACAAAGAGTGGTTTCAAACTTGCAGGCGATGTAAAGTTTGACGAAGTATCCCCCAAATGTTCTTACATAACCCCTGTTCCCGGCGGAGTGGGTCCTATGACAATAGTTTCGCTCATGCGGAATACTTTATTGGCAGGGAAGAAAGAAATATATAAATAAGGATGGAAAGTAAGAGATGAAAAAATGGTTTTGTTGATCCATTTTTTATTTTAAATAGTTGGATTGTAAAACTAATTACCTATCTTTGCACCGTCTTTTAGGAGACATAGTCATTAAGGCAAAATATGGTGTTTGTAGCTCAGTTGGTTAGAGCATTGGATTGTGGTTCCAAGGGTCGCGGGTTCGAGCCCCGTCTTACACCCCTGAAAAGGTTAAGTTAGAAAAAGAGCACTTGTGAAAGTGCTCTTTTTTTATTTTTGTATCCCGGAAGTTACAGAACTTCATTTCATTACTGATAAATATCCATCATTTAGGATGAAACGGCTATCGTGCTCGGCAAGGAAACGGATAACGGTTATGCTTTTTTCTATGGGAAAGGGCAGGGTATCTGTAATGGTTTTGATGTGTTGGGGGGTTGGGGTAAGTGTTTCAAGGAGGGAGTCTTTAATGACATTGAATTCGGCATTGTTTAATCCCGATTCGTTTTTGGCCAGGCAAACATCACAAGAACCGCAATCTTTGGCTTTTTTTTCACCAAAATAATGAAGTAACATTTTATTCCGGCACAATCGCTCTTCATCAATATATTCCAACACTTTTAAGATACGGTTTTCGAATCGTTCTTTTCTTTCCTCATAAGCCGAACGAGGAATGACAAGATACTTTTGTTCCTCTCTTGCCCGCGTGTAAATAATCAAGGGCGTTTTTTTTCGTGGAATATAATTCACAATGCGGTATTTGGATAATCCTACCAGTATATTATATACCTCTTGCTGTGTCACATTCGAACGTGTGGCAATCAATGATTCATCAATGTAAACGTAGTCGGCAAACAATCCAGTATAAGAGCGTAGGATTGTTTGGATAACGTCGTCTGTCTTTTTGTCCTGATGCAGATATTTGTATAAATCATCCCGGGTAGACATGAAAATCAGTCGGGACGAATTATCTACCTCTTCTGTATATTCAATATAACCGGACAGTTCCAATATCTTTAGAGCATGGTGAGCTTGTAAAATCGAAAACTTGAAAACGGAACAAAAATCAGTCAGCGAGAAATCGTGAACGGTTTCATATCCGTATCCGACAGCAATCTGGTAATAGTTTCCCAATGCTTCATACACACGGTAGATAAACGGTTTGTCGGGGAATTCGTCGGCGAAACGCTTTTTCAGTTTGGCATTGTCCACACCACTGCAAAGAGCCACGGCGTACGCTTTTTTTTCATCCCGCCCGGCTCGCCCGGCTTCCTGGAAATACTCTTCTAACGATCCCGGCATATCAATGTGGACAACTAAGCGAACATCCGGCTTGTCAATCCCCATCCCGAAAGCATTCGTAGATACAATTACCCGGCACTCATTGTTCTTCCAACTGTTTTGGCGGATTGTTTTCTCTTCGCGGTTAAGCCCGGCATGGAAGAAGTTTGCCGATATACCGGCTTGTTTCAGGAATGTTGCTATTTCTTTCGTCCGTTTTCTGTTACGTACATATATAATAGCGCTTCCAGGAACCTTTTGAAGAATTTGGACTAATGAATTTAACTTGTCGTCGGTATGCCGGACGATGTAAGACAGATTTTCACGGAAAAAACTCTTTCTGAAAACATTCTTTTCTTTAAAAAGCAACTTGTCCTGGATATCATTGATAACGTCATCGGTAGCCGTAGCCGTCAATGCCAGTATAGGTACGCCAGGTAATTGCTCGCGGATTTTAGCGATGGTAAGGTAGGAGGGGCGGAAGTCGTATCCCCATTGCGATATACAATGGCTTTCGTCGACGACTAAGAGTGAAACATTCATAGCCTGCAATTTTGCATTGAATATCTCCGTACCGAGACGTTCCGGCGAGACGTAAAGGAATTTGTAACCGCCGAAAATGCAATTTTCCAGTTGTTTGATAATTTCATGGCGGGTCATGCCTGAATAAACGGCTGTAGCTTTGATACCTAAGCGGCGGAGGTTGTCGACCTGGTCTTTCATCAAGGCAATCAAGGGGGTTACAACTAAGCAAATTCCCTCAGAAGCTAAAGCGGGAACTTGGAAAGTTATGGACTTTCCACCTCCTGTAGGCATTAATCCTAGCGTATCTTTTTTGGCGGCAACCGAATGGATGATATCTTCCTGTAATGGGCGGAAAGAAGTATATCCCCAATATTGTTTTAATATCTTATGGTAGATATCCACTCTTTTTACAAGTTGCCGGTCTTTATATCTTTGATAAGCAATTGAAGCATTGTATTTCCGTTGTAAGTGTTTTCTTCTATCGTATAACAAATATGGAACGGCTTCATTGATTTGATATGTTCAAAATGTTCACTCATACTGAAAGCAATGGCATGGACAGGCAATTTTGAACTTTCGTCTATAAGTTCTAATTTGATGTGGTAGGAGTCTTTTCCAACCAATTTGCTTGTACCGTAGTCCCTGACATTTTTACTGCAAAATACAGGTTTTTGGTTGTCGGGTCCGAAAGGATTCATTTTTTTTAATTCATTAGCGAACTTCAGGGTGATACTTTTTAAATCTAATTCGGCATCAATATCGATTTGGGGAATCATTTGTTCCATGTCGATTTCCACATTTGCCAGTTCAAGAAAGCGTTTGGTGAAAGTATCCAAGTTTTCTTCCCTTAATGATAGTCCGGTGGCATAGGTGTGGCCGCCAAAGTTTTCGAGCAGATCACGACAGTTTTCAATCGCCTTGTAAATATCAAATCCGGTTATTGAACGGGCCGACCCGGTGATTAACTCTGATGATTTGGTAAGGACTACAGCCGGACGGTAATACTTTTCCGTTAGACGTGAAGCAACGATGCCAATTACTCCTTTATGCCATCCCGGATCGTAAACAACAATGGCCTTTCTGTCTTCCATGTTGCTGAATCTGTCAATTATGGCATTGGCTTCGTCTGTGATTTTTTTATCTAATTCCCGGCGTTCGTCGTTACGTTGGTTGATATTTTCGCTCTTTTCCCGGGCGCTTTCGCTGTCTTTTGCCAGAAGTAGGTCTACAGCTTCTTTGCCGTTCCCGTTCATCATTCTTCCGGAAGCATTGATGCGTGGGCCTATTTTAAATACAATATCGTTGATGGTAATATCTTTTCCGGTCAACCCGCAAATGTCGATAATTCCTTTGAGCCCTAAACTTGGGTTTGTGTTCAGTTGTTTGAGCCCGTAGTAAGTAAGGACGCGGTTTTCGTCGGTTATTGGTACAATATCAGAAGCAATGCTGACAGCCATCAAATCTAGCAACTTCTCAAGTTCGGTAAAAGGAAAATTATTATTCTTGGCAAAAGCTTGCATAAATTTGAAACCAACCCCGCATCCCGATAGATGTTCATAGGGGTAAATGGAATCTACCCGTTTGGCATCCAATACGGCAACCGCGTCAGGTAGTTCGTCGTCGGGCATGTGATGATCACAGATGATAAAATCGATGCCTTTTGTTTTGGCATATTCAATTTTATCAATTGCCTTTATGCCACAATCCAAGGCAATGATTAATTTGACATCATTTTCCGCTGCATAGTCGATACCTTTAAATGAAATTCCGTATCCTTCATCGTATCTGTCGGGTATGTAATAATCCAGTGTGGATGAATAAGGACGTAGATATTTGTAAACTAATGATACTGCCGTTATTCCATCGACATCATAATCCCCATAAATCAAAATTTTTTCTTTGTTGCCCAGCGCCTTGTTCAGTCGTTTTATCGCTTTTTCCATATCCGGCATCAGATAGGAATCGTACAAATTATTCAGACTTGGCTTGAAATATTTCTTTACTTCATCGACAGAAGTAATACCTCTTTGGACAAGCAAAAGGCTAATAACCGGATGAAGACCCAGCTCGGCTATTAACTCGTCTTTTTTATGTAATTCTTCTATGGATGGGGTTCGTAAGTTCCATTTGTTAGTCATTATGTATTGTTTTTTTCTTTTTCTGTGAACAAATTCGTATTTATTATACGATAAATACGTGTATTTACGTTTTGGAAACGTAAATAGTTTCAATATGTAAAGTTAGAAATTTTATACGGTAAATTTGCAATATCTTTCATAAAATAGTTATTTCATTGTGTTTTTTAACTATCGGATATAAATAATACAATAAGTAAAGACGGTTTCAATACATAATATTCCATTATTAGATATTTGGCGTAAATATGTGTAAAAGCAAATAATATTTTTTTTCCTTTTACCGTTTGTAGAACAATATCGGCTATCATTTCGGTGATAACGTATGCCGTTTTATAAATGATTTGTACATTTGTCTGCTTAAGTAAGTATGCAATGATTGAAGATTTAAAAAAAGCATGCGAAGTAATGCAATCCGGAGGTATTATCCTGTATCCTACTGATACGATTTGGGGGATTGGTTGCGATGCGACAAATGAAGTTGCCGTACAAAAAGTGTACGAATTGAAGCAGCGGGTAGACAATAAAGCCATGTTGGTTTTAATTGGTAATCCGGTAAAATTAGAACGTTATGTGGTTGATGTGCCTGAAGTAGCATGGGAACTTATTGAAGTGACCGACAAACCTTTGACAATTATATATTCGCAAGGAAAGAACCTCGCGGCAAATCTATTAGCTAATGATGGGAGTATTGGCATACGAGTAACTAATGAAGAGTTTTCCCGCAAATTATGTGAGATGTTTCAGAAACCGTTGGTCTCTACTTCGGCAAATATCAGCGGAGAGCCATCGCCTGCCAATTTCACTGAAATATCGGATAAGATAAGAGAAAATGTCGATTACATCGTGCAATATCGCCAGCAAGATAAAAACAAAGCCATGCCATCAGGTATCATAAAACTGGAAGATGGAGGACTTTTCCGGATAATCAGGTAAGCATGAATAAGAAAGCGCAAATAATCAAATATATAGTTTCCGATTTATTGTCGGCTGCTATTGCATGGCTATTGTTCAATATCCTTCGTTATCATGAAATTGCTCTCTACATGGGCTATAGTTCATTGAAGAATTATTTGCTTTCCGAAATGGTTTTGGAGGGGCAATTCCTGATTCCATTTTTTTGGATATTCATCCATTACTTGTCGGGTTATTACAACAAACCTTTCGGCAAATCAAGAATTGTAGAATTCTTTACCACTTTCGTTACCGTTGTCATTGGGGTAACGTTATTGTTTTTCATTATGGTTTTGAATGATTTGCCCCGTTCGTTCCATATTTATTACCAGTTGTATTTTTCATTGCTCGGGTTACAGTTTGTTTTCACTTATATTCCCCGTTTGATTCTTACGCAGAACGGGATAACCAAGACAAAAAACAGGGAATGGTCGTTGAATGTGTTAATTATCGGAGCAGGAAACAAAGCTAAGGATATCGCTGGGAATTTATATAGTCTGGGATATACAATCGCGGGTTTTATTCCTGAAGATAAAGATTCGGGAATAGCCGTTGAAACGAATGAACTTGCAGGAACAATGGATGAATTGCCGGAAGTCATTCCTTCCAAAAATATTGACGAACTGGTTGTAGCCATTGATTCAACGGATGGCGACAAATTCGCCCAAATCCTTTATTCGTTGTATAAGTGCAAATTGCCGGTAAAAATACTTGCCGATAAATCATCCGCGCTTTCTAAGGTAAACATCAAGACAATACTTGGCATACCGTTGGTGGATGTTACGGACAATAATTTTTCGGAGGTTGAGAAAAATATCAAGTATGTCTTAGACAAGCTGATGTCGGTTATTGCATTGGTTCTGTTATCGCCTTTGTTTTTATATATTGCCTGGCAGATAAAAAGAGGGTCTCCGGGTTCTGTGTTTTTCCGTCAGGAACGTATCGGATACCTCGGAAAACCTTTTACCATATACAAATTCCGTACAATGTATGAAAATTCAGAAAACGACGGTCCCTTGCTTGCTTCGGAAGACGATAAGCGGATTACTCTTTTCGGGCGGTTTATGCGCAAGTACCGTATAGATGAATTACCACAGTTCTGGAATGTGTTAAAAGGAGATATGTCTTTAGTAGGTCCACGACCCGAACGAAAACATTATATCGATCAAATCGTAAAAAAAGCACCTTACTATTATCTTTTGCATAATGTCAGGCCTGGAATTACATCCTTGGGAATGGTAAAATATGGATACGCAAGCGATATAGATGAGATGATTGAACGTTTGGAATACGATATGCTTTATTATGAAAACATGTCATTATTGATGGATATTACAATTCTAACTTATACAATTAAAACAGTAATTACAGGTAAAGGTATTTGAAATGGATAAAAACGAAGGGTTATTCTACCGTTTTTTACTTTGGAGGAGCAAGAATGTTCAAGAAAAGCATTTTGTATTGTTCCTCAGTTTCCTAGTAGGGATATGTACAGCAGTGGCAGCTATAATGTTGAAACAGTTAATACATTTTATTCAGCGCATGTTTATCCAGAATATGGATATAGGTGCAAACTATATGTTTTTAATCTATCCTATTGTCGGTATTTTGCTTGCCGGACTATTTGTGAAATATATCGTTCGCGACGATATCAGCCATGGGGTAACCAAGATATTGTATGCCATATCGCAACGTAAGAGCCGTATCAAGCCTCATAATATGTGGTCGTCGCTGGCTGCCAGTTCAGTTACTATCGGTTTTGGTGGTTCGGTAGGAGCGGAAGCCCCGATTGTACTGACGGGGGCGGCTATCGGTTCCAACCTTGGGCGTGCTTTCCGTATGGAGCAGAAAACGTTGATGTTGCTTGTTGGCTGTGGGGCGGCGGGAGCCATTGCCGGTATTTTTAAGGCGCCCATTGCCGGATTGGTGTTCGTTATTGAAGTCCTGATGCTCGACCTTACTATGACATCTGTTATGCCGTTGTTGATATCTTCCGTAACGGCTGCTACCGTATCGTATATTTTTACAGGAACGGATGCCATGTTTAAGTTTTCCCAAACCGAAATATTTGAAATAGGACGCATACCTTATGTCTTGCTTCTGGGTGTATTTTGCGGGTTGGTTTCCTTGTATTTCACGAGAGTAATGAATAAAGTAGAAGGTCTTTACCGGAAATTAGGCACGTTCTGGAGGAAATTTTTGTTGGGAGGAGTGATGCTGAGTATACTTATTTTCCTTTTCCCTCCGCTTTATGGTGAAGGATACGACACGATTGAATCATTATTAAACGGGCAATATTCCCATCTGATGGATTTAAGTTTGTTTTATGGAATCAAAGATTCATATTGGGGAATCCTCGTTTTCTTATTGCTGATACTCTTAACGAAAGTGTTTGCGTCGAGCGCCACGAACGGTGGAGGCGGTTGCGGGGGGATATTTGCTCCCAGCTTATTTTTAGGATGTATAGCCGGTTTTATCTTCGCCCATACTTCTAATTATTTTGAAATAACAAGGTATTTGTCTGAGAAAAACTTTGCCTTGTTGGGAATGGCAGGGGTGATGGCAGGGGTGATGCACGCACCGCTTACCGGAGTATTTCTTATAGCGGAATTAACCGGAGGATATGACCTTTTCCTTCCGTTGATGATTGTATCTATCAGTTCATACCTCACCATTATCATGTTCGAGCCGCATAGTATTTATTCCATGCGGTTGGCTCAAAAAGGAGAATTACTGACACACCATAAAGACAAAGCTGTATTGACATTACTGAATGTGGATGGTATTATAGAAAAAGAATTTGTTACTGTGCATCCCGACATGATGTTGGGAGATATGGTGAAGGTAATAGCCCAAAGCGGGCGTAATGCTTTTCCTGTTACCGATAAAGACGGAATATTGCTGGGGATTGTCTTGCTTGACAATATCCGGAATATCATGTTCCGCCCGGAACTGTATAACCGTTTCAAGGTTTCAAAATTTATGGTTTCCGCTCCGGGCAGAATCGTACTGAACACCCCTATGGAAAAAGTGATGCAGGTATTTGATGATACGAAAGCTTGGAATCTTCCGGTAGTAGACGAAGAAGGGCATTACATAGGTTTTATGTCTAAATCAAAGATATTTAATTCATACCGTGAAGTATTGGTCGACCATTTCTCGGGGGACTGATAATCACGATTAACACTGTAATGATGGAAAAAAAAGAGTTGCGGATAATATATATGGGGACTCCCGAATTTGCGGTTGAGAGCCTGCGTGAGCTAGTAGAAAACGGCTATAATGTAGTTGGAGTCGTCACAATGCCTGATAAACCTATGGGAAAACATCAAAGCGTTTTACAATCAAGCCCTGTAAAGAAATATGCCGAATCGAAAGGAATCTCTGTTTTGCAACCGGAAAAATTGAAGGATGAACAATTCCTTTCCGGATTGAAAGATTTAAAGGCCGACTTACAGATTGTGGTAGCTTTCCGTATGCTGCCCGAGGTTGTATGGGATATGCCCAGGTATGGGACGTTCAATTTGCATGCATCCTTGCTTCCACAATACCGGGGAGCAGCCCCTATCAATTGGGCGATCATAAATGGTGAAAAAGAAACAGGTGTTACCACCTTCTTCCTGACACATGAAATAGATACCGGACTGATAATCTGTCAAAAACGCTTGCCGATTGCCGATACCGACGATGTAAGCATCGTACACGATCGTTTAATGCAGATAGGGGCGAGACTGGTTCGTGAAACGGTTGACTTGATATTATCGGGCGATGTAGAGGCTGTTTCGCAGGAGCAATTTTATTCCGATGAATCCGAACTGCGTCCGGCGCCTAAAATATTTAAGGATATCTGCCGTATCGATTGGAACCAGCCGTTAAAGAAAATATATGATTTTGTGCGCGGGCTTTCTCCATATCCTGCCGCATGGACAGAACTTGCCTTTCCGGATGGAAACAAACAGGCGCTGAAAATTTTCAAGGCTGAGAAACTTCCGGCTGAACATCAATTGCCGGTAGGTACAATCGTTTCCGACAACAAAAAACACCTCGATGTTGCTGTTCGTGATGGTTATTTACGTCTTTTATCCATTCAATTGGCTGGAAAAAAACGGATGGATATTGCCGACTTTTTAAATGGTTTTAAACAAATGGAACATAATATCGTCATATAAGGTGGGGAATACAAAACGAATTATTTATATAGTTTCAGGTAGTTTTTTCCTTGTATTAGGCACAATAGGGATATTTGTGCCTTTGTTGCCTACTACTCCGTTTTGGTTGCTTACGGCGTGGTTCTATATCCGTAGTTCCGAAAAACTATATAATCGCGCGATGGGCAACCGATATTTCGGCTCGGTAGTCAAAGATTTTATAGAAGATAAATCCATATCACTTCGTACCAAAATCGTTTCATTAACCGTTATGTGGACGTCTGCTATCCTTACATCCATTTTTATCTTAAGCCAATGGTGGATTATTGTGCTTTTATTATTAATCTGTATTGGCGTTACCTGGCATATTCTTTCTTTTCCAACGAAAAGAAGTGACAAATAAGGATTCCGTCGTGGATAGAGGGAATCCTTTCCTTCGTTCCAGTGGTAAAATATCGGGATCTGTAAGTTAAAAACAGCGGGTATAGCCAATTGAATAGTTGTCGTATAGGTAATCTTTCATTCCGTGGTTGTAGCGGAGGGAGATGATGTTTTTCTTGAACTCATATTTCAGGTTGTTTCGCAAGACGAGCGGACGGTCGCCATTATTTTTGTATCCGTAGAATCCGGAAAAGTCTGTCGAAAGGGTAAAATTCCTGTATATTCCTGTAAAACCTACCCCGAAGGAAGTAGCATCATTCTGGCGGTGTATGATATCGTTTGTCATCCAGCAATAGAATCCTGTCATTGCCTGCATGCGTAAAGAGGTGATGTTGGTTTTAATGATATCCTTTCCGGCTGTGATATCAAACCAATAAGTAGCTGCATCCGTAAAGCGGGCATCGCAAAGTCGTCCGCCGCTGGCAGTTTTAAGGTTCAGGCTCACCATGATATCCGCCCATTTTTCACTTCGCAATATCTGGAACAAAGTACTGATTATGAGATCACCCTGGTATGACTCACCCTCGGGAAGGTCTACATCCACGGCGTTTCGTTCGTCACGGGTTTCGGGAGTAAGCTTGTAATCTTCTTTGATGATGCCGGTTACTTCTACACCAACACGTCCCTTTACAACAGGTATTAAGAGACGGGCAAATAAATCTTTCGTCTGATCTCCTGTATAATAATGATACCGACCTTGCAACTCTATTTCAAACCGTGAAGGGGTAATGGCCGTCCGCAATTCAGGAATTGGGAACGCACTTGGTCCGAAATAATAGGGGGAATAAACGAGTAATTCACCTTTCTCGCGCCAATCATCCATCTTCGATTCAACAAAAATATTGCTGCCTTCGGCCTTTATTATATTCATATTGGGTATCAAAAAAGTAAATGAGAAGAAGAATATAAGTAGGTAATGGGTAGATTTCATTTCCGGTTATTCCAAAATTAATATACGCGCAAAAGTATGAAATTCAATCTGAATTATTACATTTGTCAAAATGAAATATTAATTAAGAAAGAAATAATATGAGAAATTTAATCCCGAGAAGTTTATCATTATTAGTTGCAGCCATGTTTTTCGCTTGTTCCGTGTCGGCGCGCAAACCTATCAAAACATTATTGATTACCGGGCAGAATAATCATAATTGGCAGGTAAGCCATATCGTGTTGAAAGAAATTCTGGAAAATTCGGGTTTGTTTAAAGTTGACTTTGCCATTTCTCCTGAAAAAGGACAGGATATGTCGAACTTTATCATTGATTTTAAACCCTATTCACTTGTTGTTCTTGATTATAATGGCGACATGTGGCCGGAACAAACGAAAAATAATTTTATAGAGTATGCCCAAAAAGGTGGAGGTATCGTTGTCTACCACGCAGCAGATAATGCTTTTCCCAACTGGTATGAATACAATAAAATAATCGCTTTAGGCGGTTGGGAAGGACGCAACGAGAATGCCGGTTCGTATGCCTACTGGCACGACGGCAAACTTATAAAAGACGATTCACCCGGCATTGGCGGTTCGCACGGGCGGCAACATGAATATATGCTCACCGCGCGCGACAGCGAACATCCCATCGTTAGCGGGCTTCCCAACCGATGGGCACATGCAAAAGACGAACTATACGACCGCATGCGCGGCCCTGCCAATATAGGAGCTTTGCTGTATACGTCGTTCTCAGACAAAGAGACCGGTGGTTCCGGACGGGAAGAACCCTTGATGTTTACTGTGGATTATGGCAATGCCCGTATCTTTCATACCATGCTTGGCCATTGTGGTCCTACGTTTGAAGATAATATGGCCATGCAATGTACAGGTTTCCAAGTTACTTTATTGCGCGGCGCCGAATGGGCCGCCACAGGTAAGGTAAAACAAAAAGTACCGAAAGACTTCCCAACTTCTTCTTACCTCACCTATCGTTATGATTACAGGGATACATCGAAGGATAAGAAAGAAAAAGACTGATTCATTTGTTATTCGTTAACATTATCTTAGGAGCGGGAAAATAAACAAAATTTTTTCCGCTCCTTGCTTTATTATACAACAAGCGATTGAAACGCATTTATTATCTCCCGTAAAGAATGTTTTCACTTTCTTTCTTTATGTCTATTCTATTTTTTATAACTTGCCACTGATTATCAGTGAAATTGGTTGGATAACTACTCATAACTTATGTCTTGATATCCATAAAATTACGAAATAATATCCAATCAATAATCTGATTCCCATTTTGTTATATTAATATTTTGTAATTCAAAACAGCTTCTAATAATATTAAATTTTATGCAAACAAATCATCATTGCACTGGTTTAACCGACACACAGGTTCTCGAAAGCCGTAAAAAACATGGCGAAAACATTTTAACTCCGCCGGAAAAAGAATCATTGTGGGCGCAGTTTTTTGAAAAATTTACAGACCCCATTATTGTTATTTTACTGATAGCATTGGCATTGTCAATAGGCGTGTCGTGCTACGAGTTTTTTGCGGGACATGGTGCGGCAAACGTATTTTTTGAACCTGCCGGTATCCTTATTGCCGTACTTTTGGCAACCATTGTCGGTTTTGGATTCGAATGGAGCGCCAATAAAAAATTTGAGGTGCTTAACAAAGTCAATGATGACACGTTGGTAAAAGTCATTCGCAATAACAATATATGTCAAATCACTAAAAAAGAAGTGGTTGTTGGCGACATTGTATTGCTTGAAACGGGTGAGGAAGTCCCTGCCGACGGTGAATTATTGGAAACCGTTTCGTTACACATCAACGAATCGACACTGACCGGTGAACCTGTTATTAAGAAAACAGCCAATCCCGCCGATTTTAATGAAGACGCCACTTATCCGTCGAATCATGCATTGAAAGGTACAACAGTATCTGATGGACATGGCATTATGCAGGTATTGAAAGTAGGCGATGCTACCGAATATGGCAAAGTGTATGAAGGAGCACAAATCGACAGTAGCGTGGAAACCCCGCTCAATAAGCAGTTAAACGGTTTGGCAGACCTCATTACCAAAGCGAGTTACGCCATTGCCGCACTGATTATTGCCGGTCGTTTGATTTGGTTTTTTACTGGTGTAGAAATATTCGATTGGATAACATTCGGCAGTTTCCTGCTACAAACTATTATGATAGCCGTTACGGTTATTGTCGTTGCCGTTCCCGAAGGTTTGCCAATGAGTGTAACGTTGAGTTTGGCATTGAGTATGAAACGTATGCTTTCGACAAATAACCTTGTTCGTAAAATGCACGCTTGCGAAACAATGGGTGCTGCAACGGTTATCTGCACCGATAAAACCGGTACACTCACGCAGAATCAGATGAAAATTTACGAAGCCAAATTTTATGGAAGCGAAGGTATTACCGATTTAATAAAAGAAGGTATTTCTGTCAATTCGACAGCATATCTTGATTATTCCGATAAGTCTAAAATCAAGGCGTTAGGCAATCCGACTGAAGGCGCATTATTGCTTTGGTTGCACGAAAACGGTGTGAATTATTTGCCTTTGCGCGAAGAGGCAAAGATCGTTGAACAACTGACTTTTTCAACCGAGCGTAAATATATGGCGACTATCGTTCAATCGCCCTTGCTCAAAAAGAAAGTTTTGTATGTGAAAGGTGCACCGGAAATTGTCCTTGATTTGTGTAAAACGCTTCCTGTTGGCAAAGATGAAATTCACTCACAATTGATTGACTATCAAAATAAAGCAATGCGAACTTTAGGTTTTGCTTATCAATTTATCGAAGACGGCGATGAGACTAACTATATTCATGAAGGTAAATTACAGAATACCGATCTGTCGTTTTTAGGAATTGTCGCTATTTCCGACCCTGTTCGTGCCGAAGTTCCAGGTGCGGTGAAAAATTGCCTTCATGCAGGTATTGGCGTAAAAATTGTTACCGGCGACACTCCGGGTACAGCAAAAGAAATTGGTCGGCAAATCGGTCTTTGGGACGAAAACGAACCTGAAATTCACCATTTGACAGGTACGGATTTTGCTTCTATGACAGACGAAACATTGTTAGATGTAGTAAATGAATTGAAAATTCTGTCCCGCGCCCGTCCAATGGACAAACAACGATTGGTGCAACTGCTTCAACAAAAAGGGCAGATAGTTTCGGTAACCGGAGATGGAACGAATGATGCTCCTGCCTTAAATGTTGCACAAGTAGGCTTGTCGATGGGCGACGGCACTTCGGTAGCCAAAGAAGCAAGCGACATTACCATTTTGGATAATTCGTTCAGTAGCATTACTCGTGCCGTCATGTGGGGACGTTCGCTGTATCAAAATATTCAGCGTTTTATTCTTTTCCAAATGACAATCAATGTTGCCGCTTGCATTATTGTGCTTATCGGTGCATTTCTCGGAACAGAATCGCCACTTACTGTTACGCAAATGCTTTGGGTTAATTTGATTATGGACACTTTCGCAGCATTAGCATTGGCATCATTACCGCCAAGCGAAAAAGTGATGAAGGAGAAACCTCGCAAAACTACTGATTTCATTATTTCAAAACAGATGTGGAAAAGCATTTTGGGCGTAGGTATCTCCTTTGTAATCTTGTTGTTCGGCTTGATCCAATATTTTAAACACGCTGATATTGTCTCATTGTCGCAATTCAGCCTTGTAGATTTTGGTAAAAACTTCTTTAATTTCTCTCACGGTAACGGCTTGTCAGCGTATGAATTGTCATTGTTTTTCACAATTTTCGTCATGTTGCAATTCTGGAATATGTTTAATGCCAAAGCGTTTTTAACAGGTAAATCAGCTTTCGCCAACATAACAAAATCCACCGGATTTTTGGCCATTGCAGCCGTAATTCTTGCCGGACAATGGCTAATTGTAACTATTGGCGGCGAAATGTTTAATGTAACGCCTCTGAAAGCAGAAGATTGGGGAATAATAATTGGTATAACTTCTATTGTTCTTTTGGTTGGCGAACTAAATAAATTACTGGATTGCAAAAAACGCCGGCACAACGTCGTACATGAAATACAATAAATAGGATTTTAGCCCTGAAAGTAAATTCGTCTTTGGGGGCTAAAATCACTTTTAAAGGCGTAAAGCGTTGATGTATTGTTGGAAATTCATCTGGATGTTTTCCCGGTTTCATTTAGATAATCTTCCAAAATCATCCCAATGAACCCGGAAGATCATCCCAATGATTTCTGTATTTGATTGAGTGCTGCTTTTGCTCTTTTAATTACTGTTTTTATGTAAATTTGTATAAAGAAAAAAGGAGAAATACGATGGATAGGCTAACCCATGAAGGATATATTGATGATGTTTTTCTTCTTAAACTAATACGACAAGGAGATAAGCAAGCCTTCAAATACTTGTTCGACTTATATTTTGTACCTCTTTGTCGGTTTGTCAGGATATATATAGGTGAGAAACAAGTAGCGGAAGAGATTACACTGGATCTTTTCGTCGCCATTTGGGAAAGAAAAGAAAATATAGAGATCAAAATATCCTGGAAATCATATTTATTTCAGTCGGCAAAAAATCGATCTCTGAACTATTTAAGAGATCATGAGCGCTTTGTAAGTATTTCGGATTGGTCGTTACATGATAGGGCAGAGGTAGATAATACAGTTGAGATTAAAGAATTAGAACTACTTATTCAAGAGGCTATATGTGCTTTACCCGGAAGAGTACAGGAAATATTTAAAAAAAGCAGGATGGAATATCTTACCAATAAAGAAATATCAGAAGAGTTAAATATTTCTGTAAAAAATGTAGAAGCCCATATCACCAAAGCTATTAAGCTTATTAAGAAATATTTAGGTGATTCATATACGTATTTCTGGTGATTTTCATTTTCCAAATTAGGGTTCTTCTTTTTTCATGTGTCTATTTTATACAAATAGAGGAAAATGAAAAAAAATATACCTTGGGATTTAATAATATCTCATTTAAGAAATGAAACAGATGCAAACGAAGAAGTTGTACTGAACAATTGGCGTACAAATACCGACAATGAAGCATTGTATCTTGAATTGGTATCCTTATGGGATGAGATTCAACGTGGATCCAACTTATATAACCCCGACTCGGAATATTATTGGAAGCAATTCGAAGCCAGGAGCAAAAAGAAAGAGAAGAAAGAAGAAAAAGCATTTATTTCGCTACGTAATATCAAAATAGCTGTTGCTGCGGCATCCATCTTTCTAATTATTTCTGTTGCTGCATCTTATTTGATTGGGACGAAGATCTCTCAGCCTACTATAAGCACACAAACCTATGCAGTATTAAATGGTAAATCTCAAATGATTTTGCCAGATGGAAGTTCCGTATGGTTAAACATAGGTTCTACTTTAACATACGAGACATCTTTCCTGAATAAACGTACAGTTAAGTTAGATGGAGAAGCTTTGTTTGATGTGAAGGAAGATTCCAAACATCCATTTATAGTGGATGTAAATCATATATATGTAAAAGTACATGGAACGCGCTTCAATGTACAAGCTTATCAGAAGAAAGCAGAAGTAAGAGTAGCTCTTTTGGAAGGAAAGGTATCTGTTTTTACGAGCAATGAAGTGTCGGAAATGAAACCGGGAGAAATTGCTTTTTTTAATAGGGAGAATAAATCATTGACTGTGGAAGAAAACGATGTCGTTTTTGAATCTTTTTGGGCTGATAAATCATATACCTTTACAGCTAAACCGCTTGGAGAAATAAGTAAATATCTGGAGCGATGGTATAATATAAAAATCAAATTGGATCCATACATTGCTGATTCACACGTATATACATTTACTATAACAGATGAACCATTAGAAACAATTCTACAAATTATGTCGAGAATAAATCCTATTAACTATTCTTTTAAAGAAAATAATGAAGTGATCATAAGAAATGTTGAATCTAAAAAATGAAGAAGCCTATGAAATAAAATTGAAAACAATAAAGGCACAAGCCTTTCGGCCTGTGCCTAATCCGGAGTAATCCGTGCGAGAACACCATTGAGCTATACTCCAAATTGACCGTTTGATATAAGCTCAAAATGTTAACTTTAATTATTACAAATATATGAATAATACAAAAACAACTCTGAAAAAGAGGACGTATTTTATTTCTTTTATTCTGTTTTTATTTTTCTCATTTACTATTCAGGCAAAAGAGACATCTGAGAAAATCACTCTATCATTCTCAAATATCCAATTATCAGAAGCAATTAAGAAAATACAGGCTATAAGTAATTATACTTTTTTTTATGATGCAAACAAAACTGATTTAACTCAAAAAGTCAGTTTAAAAGCTGATCAGATGGATATTCATGAGATAATGAAGATAATGCTTAAATCAATGAACCTTTCTTTTGAGATAACCAATCGACAGATTGTATTAATATCAAAGTCAGAGGATCGTCAGAAAGTAAAAACAATAAATGGAATAATTACGGATACGTTTGGTGAACCTGTTATCGGTGCAAATGTCGTAGAAAAAGGAACAACAAATGGGATGATTACCGGTATGGACGGAAGGTTCCGTCTTTCAGTAGCGGAAAATGCTGTGATACAGGTATCTTATATAGGCTTTACATCGCAAGAAATTAGTGTAAAGAATCGAATAAATTTTTCAATTAAGCTACAGGAAGAATCTCAAGATCTGAGTGAGGTTGTTGTTGTGGGGTATGGTATACAGAAAAAAGAGAATCTAACAGGTTCTATCTCTTCTGTTAATGGAGGTGAATTAGCCAAGCGTCCGGTTGGGCAAACATCTTTGGCATTACAAGGAATCGCTCCCGGTGTAACCATCACGCAACGATCGGGGCAACCAGGACAGGATGCAGGAACTATTCGTATCAGGGGCATCGGTACATTGAATGATTCTGATCCTTTGGTATTAGTCGATGGAGTAGCCATGGGGCTGAATAGTATAGATCCTAATGTGATAGAGTCGGTATCCATATTAAAAGATGCGGCATCCGCATCTATCTATGGTTCGCGTGCAGCGAATGGGGTAATATTAGTAACAACGAAAAGAGCAAAAGATGGAGAATTTTCTGTTTCTTATAATGGATATGCCGGATGGCAAACGCCAATCGATCTACCGGATAAAGTGGGAGCTATAGACCATATGATAATGCTGAATGAAGCTTATATCAATGTAGGGAGAACTCCTTTATATACACAAGAATACATTCAGGAATACAAAGATAAAGGCTCCACTGACAGGGATCATTATCCGGATGTTGATTGGCAAAAAGCAGTATACAAAAACTATGCTTTTCAACAAAATCATTTTTTTACCTTAAATGGTGGGACAGAGAAGATGCGTTTACTGGCGGCCGTTGGCTATTATGATCAACAGGGTATCATTCCTAATACAAGTTATGATAGAATTACTACCCGGCTGAATTCAGATATGCAATTCACAAATCGTTTTTCCGCTAAATTAGATATGTATGTAAAATATGATAATCAAAAAACACCGGGTAGTGGAATTAGAGATGTTGTTTATTGGGTTAATCGTGTACCATCCATTTATTCGGATGTATTATCTAATGGTAAATATGCTATTGGTTGGGACGGTGATAATGTACTTGCTTTTACAAAAGACGGGGGTTTTGCTAAAACAAAATCGCCTTCAGTAACAATGAGTGCAGCTTTGAAATATAAGTTTACGGATTATTTACAGGCAGATGTAAGTTATAGCCCTACCTATTCTAACGATTTTGTTTCTACGTTTAATAAAAGTGTTGAAACTTATTATCCTGACGGCTCGTTGGCGTATACAAAGCCAGGTAAAACAGCTCTTTATGAACATCGAAAATGGGGACTGTCTCATGACTTCAAAGCATTACTTAATTTCAACAAAACATTTTTATTGGAGCATAATGTGAAGTTGTTGGGTGGTTTCCAATGGGAGAGTGGTATGGATGATTATATAGATGCGTCGAGAGATACGTATATTTTCCCGGAATATCCGAAGTTGAATGCGGGAGGTAGCGACAATCAAAAGGCTTCCGGTTCTGGTTCTGAATATGCGCTATTTTCATTATTCGGACGCGTTAACTATGATTATATGGGTAAATATTTGTTTGAAGCTAATGTCCGTTATGATGGTTCTTCCCGTTTTGACAGAGGGCATAAATGGGGTGTATTCCCTTCTTTCTCTGCAGGCTGGAGACTTTCGGAAGAAAGTTTTTGGGAGCCACTGAGTGATATTGTGAATAATGCGAAGCTTAGAGTATCCTGGGGACAATTGGGAAATCAGAATATTGGTAATTATGCCTTTGCTTCCGTAGTAGCTTATGGTTCCTATGTTATAGGAGGGCAACCTGTCACCAGCGGAGCCATTAATGATATGGCTAATACGACTATATCATGGGAAAAAACAGAAATGCTCGATATAGGATTAGATTTACAGTTCTTCTCTAAATTATCGGCTTCCTTCGATTATTATGACAAAAAAACAACTGATATTCTTTGGAAACTTAACGTACCTCTTACATTAGGTCTTAACCCAACCTACCAGAATGCTGCAAAAGTGTCTAATAAAGGATGGGATTTGGAATTCAGATGGAATGATCGTATCAATGATTTTTCGTATGGGGCTTCCTTTATGCTTTCGGATGTGAAAAATAAAGTGAAAGATTTAAAAGGGATTAGTATGACCGGCTTAACAGTTAACAGAGAAGGTTATCCGATTAATTCTATTTATGGGTTGGAAGCTATCGGTTTTATTTCGGAGGAAGACTATAATGCGGATGGTAGTTATAAACATGCTACACAATTCGGAGCGTTTGCAGCCGGTGATATTAAGTATAAAGATCAGAATAATGATGGTATGATCAATGATAAAGATGAGGTAATTATAGGAAATACAGTTTCTCGTTATACGTATAGTCTAAACCTGGATGCTGGTTGGAAAGGTTTTGATTTCAGTATGTTTTGGCAAGGCGTTAGAAAGGTCGACGGATATCTTAACAATCAGGCTACAATGCCTTTCTATTGGGGAGCCTCAGCGCTGGAAATCCATAAAGACCGGTGGACGCCTGAAAATCAAGGCGCCCGTTTTCCCCGCTTTGCCTTTAATGAAACAAACAATGAGCAGAATTCAAGTTTTTGGGTAGCAAATGCTGCTTATCTCAGATTGAAAAATGTAACGTTAGGGTATACATTACCCAAATCAATTACAGATAAGATCGGGATGTCCCGAATTCGTTTCTATGTAAGTGGACAGAATCTGTTATCTATTGATAATTTCTGGGAAGGTTTTGATGTGGAAGCGCCCGTTGGAGACGGGGCATTCTATCCTCAATTAAAAGTGTTTACAGTCGGATTAGATGTTAAGTTTTAAATTCTAAATTAAAAAGTATTATGAAAAACTGTTTATATTCAGTCTTGATCATTATAGGATTGTTTTTTTCTTCATGCGACGATGCATTAGAGACATATCCGTTGGATACACCCTCTTCTGCTACTTTCCCTAAAAATGAGAAGGAGTTGGAAATAGCGATATGGGGATGTTATGGAGCCTTGTGGTTAGGAACAAACTACAACATGGTAATGTATGCCTTGTTAGATATTACAACAGATATTGCTTGGGAAAGAGCGGAAGTATCTATGCAATCGATAGGCAACGGTTCGCATGATGTAAATAATGCATGGGTGATGGAGTTGTGGAAGAATAAATATATGGCCATAGGAAGATGCAACTATTTATTAGATAACATCGAGCGGGCAAAAGAAAATACTACACCGGTTGTTTATGAAAGGATAAAAGCGGAAGCCAGGTTATTGAGAGCTTACCATTATCTGATGCTGACGGAAATATGGGGTGATGTCCCATTGGTTACAAAAATGTTGTCATTAGATGAAGCATCCATTCCTAAAACACCCAAAAGTGAGGTGGTTGATTTTATTTTGAAAGAATTTGATGAAGCTGGCGAGGCTTTACCTTCCGGTATCAGTTCCGGTGAATGGGGACGTGTAAGTAAAGGAGTCGCGTTGGGTTTGAAGGCACGGACTGCTTTATATAATAAGATGTACGATGTAGCGGCCAAAGCGACTAAAGCGGTCATTGATATGGGGGAATATCAAATTGATGATAATTTTGAAAATATATTTAAATCGGCTACACAAAGTACCAGTAAAGAGATAATGTTTTTCATTAATTATAAAGAAGGATATCGTGCGTCGGGTGTTATTTCGGGATGTACTTCCAGGATGGGGGGAGGATATAGTAGTAAGATACCGGTTCAGGCTACTGTCGATTCGTATGATTGTACAGATGGTTTGCCTATTGATAGATCACCCTTATATGATCCGCAAAAACCTTTTGAAAACCGCGACCCTCGTATGGGATATACAATTGTAGTACCGGGAGCGGAATATATGGGCTTTCAGTTCGAAACACATAAAGACAGTGTAGAATGTTGGAATTATAAAACTATTCCGGCAACGCGTGTCGCCAATCAGGATGCATTAAACCCATATGCTTCATTTTCGGGATATGTATGGCGTAAATACAATGAGATTTCAAACCCGAATGAACTGTATAATAATGAGACATCCTTTATTATTCTTCGATACGCAGACATTTTGTTAATGTATGCTGAGGCAAAAATAGAATTAGGAGAGATTGATGACTCAGTATATGATGCGATCAATCAGGTACGTGGACGTAAAGGGGTAGATATGCCGGCTATATCCGGTAAATCTCAAACAGAACTACGTTATATTATACGAAAAGAACGTAAATGTGAATTTGCATGGGAAGGGCTTCGCTGGTCGGATATCAGAAGATGGGACATAGTAGAACAGGTTATGACAGGGCCGCTGTACGGTCGTCCTCCCAAAGGCTATGCAAATACAGCCCCGAAAATAGATGAAAACGGAACACCCGATTATAGCTCGGTTTCTAATAAGGATGAAATGCGTGTAATAGAATTACGTGCATTTAATAAAAACAGGGACTATGTAATGCCTATTCCGCGGATTGAAACAGAAACAAATCCGGCATTGCTTCAGAATCCTAATTATTAATATAAAATGGAGAGTGTGTCAAAAAAACAAGAAATTTTATAACCACAAAATACACAAAATTGGCTTTTGACACATTCTCTCTATAAAGTATCTTATGAAAAAAAATAGTTTATTTATCATATTATTATGCTGTTATGTAACAGCATATTCCCAGGTATGGGTGGAAGCAGAACAATTTGAGAACAAAGGAGGTTGGGTAGTCGATCCTCAATTTATGGATCAAATGGGTTCTCCTTATCTGCTTGCTCATGGATTAGGAGAACCCGTTGAGTCGGCTATAACTTCAGTTTATTTTAAAGAGAAAGGGATATACAACATTTGGATCCGTACGAAAGATTGGGCGCCATTTCCTGCAGGTCCGGGTATATTCAAGCTAATTGTGAATAAAGAGGAAATACCTGTTACGTTTGGTGCAGATGGAAATTCTTCCTGGCATTGGCAGTATGGAGGTAGTGTGAAAATAGCAACGGATACAGCTACACTTCTATTGAAAGACCTGACTGGTTTTGAAGGACGTATAGATGCGATTTACTTTTCTAAGAAAAAGAACGATATTCCCCCCAATGATTTAAAAGATTTAGCAATCTTCCGGCGGCAGTTACTGGGGTTACCTTCCGAACCTATAGATGAGGGCGAATACGACCTGGTAGTAGCTGGTGGAGGTGTTGCCGGTGTATGTGCTTCTATCCAGGCTGCTCGTCTGGGACTTAAAGTTGCTTTAATACAAAACCGCCCGGTATTAGGAGGGAATAACAGTTCGGAGATACGATTACCTATGTTGGGAGATATATATCGTAATTTGTATCCTAAACTAGGACGGATTGTTAGAGAGCTAAACACGGGAATTGTCCACGAAGTAGGATCCGTAGAGCAATACGGGGATGGAAGAAAGTTATCCATCATTAATAATGAAAAAAATATTTCACTTTATCTATCGATGCATGTTTATGGTGTAGAAAAAATAGATAACAGAATAACTGCCGTGTTGGCTAAAGAGATTGAAAGTGGTAAAGAATATCGCTTTAGTGCCCTTCTTTTTGCCGATTGCACCGGGGATGCATCATTAGGTGTTACGGCAGGAGCCGGCTATAAAATGGGAAGAGAGAGTTTTACAGAAACGCATGAACCTAAAGCTCCTGCAATAGCAGATAGTTTAACGTTAGGAACAACAAATCATTGGTATGCGACAGTAGAAAAAGAACCTTCTGGTTTTCCTGTATGTTCGTGGGCTGTTCAATTTTCGGATGAATATTATCTACCCAACACTTCGGGTGCTTGGTACTGGGAGTCGGGCTTCCATAAAGATAAGGTGAAAGATGCTGAAGAAGTGCGTGACTATAATTTCAGAGTTAATTATGGACATTGGTCCTATCTGAAAAACAACAAAAAAGAGGAATATGCCCGTTGGAAATTGGAATGGATGGCCTTTATAGCAGGAAAAAGGGAATCCCGTCGTCTGGAAGGTGATATTTTATTGACAGAATTAGATATCAATAATCGTATCCAATACCCAGATGCCTGTGTTACAACTACCTGGGGGATTGACTTACATTATCCTGACCCTAAAAATAGCAAGTATTACCCTGGAGAAGAGTTTCTGGGAGTTGCTGATCATAACCGTACTTTTGAACCTTACCATATTCCATATCGTTGTTTTTATTCGAAAGATATAGATAATTTGTTTATGGCAGGGCGGAATATAAGTGTGACACACATTGCTTTAGGAACAGTCAGAGTAATGAAAACGACAGGGATGATGGGAGAAGTTGTGGGTATGGCTGCCTATTTATGCAAAAAGCATGCATGTACTCCCCGCGAAATATATAGTAAATATTTATCTGAATTCATTAACCTGTTGAACGATTAAGAATTTTCATTCAAACCATTTTACACTCCCTCTTATACGAAGTTTTCCAGACGATCTTCCATCAGTAAGAGGCAAACGGTTGAAAGCCGGTTGAGACGACAACTATCTTATCAGGCTACTGGAAAATTAGGTGTGTCGGTCCTGTGGTGTTATGCTCTGCAACATACTTAACGTATTTTTGCTTTTGAGGTAATTCTCTTTCTATTGTGTAGTTATATATTTGATTCAAATCTGAAACTTTGTTTCAAATATGGAAAACACACTTCCAAATCTGGAAAAAATAGAAGAGAATTACAAAGTACCAAATCTGGAAAAAGGGATTGCCGTATTGGAGTATTTGTCCCTTCAACCGATGGGTGAGACATTGCAGGAGATAAAGACCGCATTGGATATCTCACAAACTACTGCCTACCGTATTCTTAATACATTGGTACGTCTTGATTACCTCTCATATAACGAAGATTCCAAGCGTTACAGGCTTTCGCGAAAACTGCTGACGCTAGGTTTTCGTTCCCTGAATGAACATAACTTATTGGAAACTGTATTGCCCCGTCTGCGCGATTTACGCGACAGGGTAAAGGAAACAGCTTGTTTCGGCGTATTGGGAAGCCGGAAAGGAATATTTATCGAACAGGCGCAGGGGCATCATACTTTCCGTTTTGTACTTTCCCCCGGCAAACCGTTTGAGTTGCATTGTTCGGCTCCGGGAAAAGCTATCATGGCTTATTTGCCCGATACGGTATGCGAGCGGTATTTGTCGTATATGGAATTTACCCGTTATAATGAACGCACCATTGTTGGACGGAATGAATACCTGAAGGAATTGGAAAAGGTAAGGCTGTACGGATACGCGCTTGATAATGAAGAAGAATTGAACGGCGTGATATGCGTAGGCGCTCCGGTATTTGATTATACGGGATATCCTTGCGGCGCTATTTGGATTTCAGGGCCGAAAGACCGTCTGACAAAAGAAGTTATTCAAACTTCAGCAAGGGAGATAATGGATATTTCCGGGCTTATATCGGAAGAGCTGGGTTATGGGAAATCAAAAAAGACATAGACAAACAATATACCATGGCTATACTTGAATACATGTTTAAAAGTTCATTGATGATTATTACTACCTGCTGTTGCCTTTCGTTTGCAGCAGCAAGTAATCCACCTTTTTTTACGACAGATATCGTTCTGAACGAAAAAGGAGAAATCTTCCTTTCACAAAAGGGGTTGAGACAGATTGATTTGTTCTCGGCCGATGGTTTGAAACGGATAAAATCATATCCTGTAGATGAAACGCCTACAGGTTTACTGTATGACAATAACAAAGTATATATTACAACGTTTGAAAAGACGGGCAAACTCCAGGTACTTAATTTGGAATCGGGTAGGATAGAGGCTGCCATTCCTGTCGGATCAGGCGCATGCCATCCTATGTTTGGTACGGATACACAGTATATATATGTATTAAACCAATTTTCGGGTACGGTATCTGAAATCAATTTGGAAAGCAAAAAAGTAACCCGTACGGCAAATGTATTGCGCGAACCTAAATCGGCCGTTTTTAGCAAAGACGGCAATTACTTGTTTGTTGCGAACTTTTTACCGGCGCAACGAGCGGACGAAGATTATGTAGCCGCATGTGTATCTGTGGTTGACATGAAAACTTTTAATAAGATAAAGGATATACAATTAGCTAACGGAAGTAATGCCCTTCGGGATATTTGTATTTCCCCTGATGGACAGTATGTTTATGTGTCTCATAACCTGGGTCGGTTTACAGTTCCTACTTCTCAACTACAACAAGGATGGATGAACACTAGTGCATTCAGCATAATAGATGCGGGGAAACAAATTTTTTTAGGTTCCATATTGGTAGATGAACCCGAAAAGGGCGCAGCAGGTATTTGGAGTATCGAATGTACGGACGAGCAACTGTTCATAACCCATTCGGGTACGCACGAGGTAAGCATTATAGACCATGAGGCTATGCGGAAGAAGTTTGAAGTTTATGCCGATAAAAAAACGTTAGAATACGACCTCCGTTTTTTGTACGGATTGCGGGAACGTGTGCCTTTACAGGGAAATGGTCCGCGAAGCATGGTGTTGAAAGGGAGTAAACTACTGATACCAACTTATTTTGCCGATGTATTGAATATCGTAGACACGAAAACAAATACTGTAAGTGCCGTGGAAATGAATCCCGGACGCACGGAAACGCGGGAACATAAAGGAGAAAAATATTTTAATGATGCCAAAAATTGTTTCCAGGAATGGCAAAGTTGCAACGGTTGCCATCCGGGAGATGGACGTATGGATGCGATGAACTGGGATTTGATGAACGACGGGATAGGCAATCCGAAGAATTGCAAAAGCCTTCTTTACAGCCATGTTACGCCGGCATGTATGATATCGGGTATTCGGGCTTCGGCTGAGATAGCGGTGCATGCCGGTTTTAAACATATCCAGTTCTACAATATAGACGAAGAACGTTCATCATGTGTGGATGATTACCTGAAAGCTCTTCGTCCGGTTCCCAGTCCATTGTTGGTAAATGGTGAATTGTCTGAAAAGGCAAAAGAAGGAAGAGTGGTGTTCGAGAAGCATAATTGTGGCGAATGCCATAGCGGCCCTTATTATACCGATATGAAGATGCACCGGATTGGCGACGATATTGAATTCGAAGAAGGATGGGATACGCCTGCGTTGATTGAAGTTTGGCGTACGGCTCCTTATTTATTTGATGGGCGTGCAGCAAGGATGGAAGATGTTTTCAAAGTCCACAAACATGGTATCAATAAGAAAATAACCCAAAAAGAAATAGAAGCATTGGCTGAATATGTAAATTCGTTATAGAAGATGAATTATTGTGATAAGATAAAATACAGGATATATACGGCTGAAAAAGCCTCTTTCCCTGATATGGTAGACAGTTTATTGAAACAAATACCTGGTGATGAATCTGTTTTACGGTTAGCCTTTTTCGGCACTCCTGCAAACAATGAAGAATATATCACCCGCCGAACCAGATTGTGGGATAAAGTGCGCGATTTTTATGGCGATGATGAACCAAACCTGTCGTATGTATCCCAACCACCATTAAATGCCCCCCTCATACTTGAGGTACATAGTTTTACACCCGATAAGGAAGATAAAATAAGTTATAAAAAGTTGCAGGAATATCCCTATGTGGTATTGGAAAACAGTCGTGCACGTTTCCTCTTTGCCGGAGGTTTCCAAAGTGATGTTATCAATAGGTCGATAGAACAACAATCCGGCGAAGTTTTTAGAAAAATAGGTAAGATTCTAAAACTGGAAGGTTTCCCAATAAATAGTATTATCCGGCAATGGAATTATATTGAACAGATAACCTGTTTTCAGGGAGATAACCAAAATTACCAGAGCTTTAATAATGCCCGGGGCGATTTTTATTCGAAAATGGAATGGGCGAATGGTTATCCGGCTGCAACAGGAATAGGTGCGAATCTGGGAGGTGTCCTGGTAGATTTGGATGCCGTAGTCTTTAAATCGGAAGATGCTTTTGCCACTCCTATTGATAATAAACTGCAAGTTTCGGCACATGCCTATTCCGACAAGGTATTGGAAAACGCACAACGGAAGAAAGCAACCCCTAAATTCGAGCGTGCAAAAAGTATGACGTTTGAAAACAAACGTTTGGTTTATATATCAGGAACGGCAGCTATCCGGGGTGAAGAAAGTCTGAAAGGGGTGGGGCTTGAACAACAATTGCATATTACGATGGAAAATATTGCCCAGCTTACCGGTAAAGCCCAACCCGTCATGCTGCGGGTCTATCTGAAAGAAAAAGAAGATTATACTCTATCCGAAAAACTGATAAACGAATACAAATTGGGTATCCCTATATCATATATGTGTGCCGATGTATGCCGGGATGAACTGTTAATAGAAATTGAAGGGATTGCGATAGAATAATAACAATAACTGAATAATTTTATTTTATAACTGAATAATCGATTGTTAATATTAAAACTATTTTAAATGAAAAAGCTATCTTACATCAAAACATTGATACTTGGAATATTAATAGCATCCTTTGTATCATGTACAGGTACATCATCGTCTAACGATACTGCTCAGGGACAAGCTACAAATACAATGAATAAACAAAATAAAAAAGAAATGAAGTATATCAAAAAGTACACCAATGCCGACTTTTATACAGACGGTAAATTTAATGAAGAAGTTGCTGTTCAGGCATACAAAGATATGTTTGAGTTCTATGATATTCCTTTCACTCCGTTCCTTGAAGAAAACTTTTGGGTAGCAGAGTTTGGAATTGGTGATTTTGAAAACGTTGGAATGGGAGGCGTGTTTTGGGTAAATGATAAAGAACATGGCTATTTTGCGCATGCCATTTACCTATTACCGGGACAAATGATTCCGGAACATGCTCATGTGAAAACAGAATTTCCCGCTAAATTCGAATCATGGATGGTAACAAGAGGATGGTGTTACAATTTCTCGGAGGTAGGCGACGCAACACCTGGCGCTCCGGCTATTCCGACATCCCATGGACCGATTAAGAGCAAGAATTTTGTTGTCCAGAACGTAGGTGACATCGTTCATTTGAAAAAAGAAGAAACATTCCATTTCTTGATGGCAGGTCCCGAGGGCGCTATTGTCGACGAATGGGCATGTTACCATGATGGCACCGGTTTGCGTTTTACGAATCCCAAGGCTAAGCTATGATGTAACAACGCTTCAATACCATATTTTGACATACCTATGAACAGATATTTTATATTGATAGCATTGTCCCTGTCTTCTTTATGGGGAGCGATACCTGCTACTTCTCAAACAGACAATTGGATAAATGCTTTAATAAAGCATAAAGCCGAAATCCGGGACAAACAAGAGAAGGCTCAAATAAAAGAAGAAGCAGATAAATTAGCGTCGCTCTATATCAAAGAGATAGGTACATTCAGCGCTTATATTGATACGTTGGAAAATTGGTTGATTTCAACGGACGCTTCTATTGAGCGTGATGCGGTGATAAAACTGACTGATAAGTTGAAAGACAAAACTTTTTTTACCAACCAGATGGGACAGATAGAAAAAGAAAAAAATGTTGACAGGCAAATATCGGCTTATTTACGTTTGTTTGAAAAAGCTCAACAGATATATAGTTTGCAAACGGAATTAGAATGGCTGAACATAGAAGCTATCCGGTTGGCGTTTGCAGATATGAAGAAGATGAAAGATTTTGATTCCGACAAATATCAAAAGATACTGGATGTGCTGGAATTGCAGGTGAAGGATGGTTTCGACGATATTTACCAATATAAAGAAGAGGCATTGGCGAATGCGGAAATGGCACTTGCCAATAAACGGGCAATTCTGTTAGCCAATCCGCTTTTAGATATCGACAAGGTAGTGGCTACACGTTTTCAATTAGGGACAAATGCCCGTAAGGCAATGGCTCCGCAATTAGGCACACAAGCCAATAACTGGAGTAATCAACAATCGACAAACCGGGAAGGTTTTGAAGCCGATATCGTTGAATTGTCAAACTTGAGGGATAATATGAATACCCGTTCCATATTCAAACCTGAAAGAAGTGGGTCAATAGCCGATTTGAAATTGCATTGGAAAGCCGATAAAATGATGTTCACTTCATTAATGCCGGACAAACGTTGGAATGTATTCGAGGTAAAACTGGATGGAACAGGATTTAAGCCATTGGTAGAAACGGTAGAGCCTGAACTGGAATTTTACGATGGAACCTGGTTGCCCGACGGGCGTGTCATTGCTAATTCCAATATTGGTTATCAGGGCGTTCCCTGCGTTAGTGGAAGCGACCCGGTGGGGAATATGGTTATATACGACCCCAAGGATAAAAACATGCGTCGTCTGACATTCGACCAGGATGCAAACTGGAATCCGGTTATCATGCACAACGGACGTGTAATGTATGTCCGCTGGGAATATACGGATTTAACCCACTATTTCTCACGTATTGTAATGCATATGAATCCGGATGGGACAGACAACCGGGCATTGTTTGGCAGTGGAGCGATGTTTCCTAACAGTACGTTTGACATCCAGCCGATTCCTGGGCGCTCATCGGCATTCGTCGGTGTTATTTCCGGACATCATGGAATTGCCCGTTCCGGACGTTTGATGATATTCGACCCGACAAAGGCACGTAAAGGGATAGAAGGCATTGTACAGGAAATCCCTTACCGGAACCGTCCGGTTATACCTTTGATTAAGGATGAACTGGTAAACGATGTATGGCCGCAGTTTATCAAGCCTATGCCATTGAATGACAGCTATTATCTGGTATCTGCAAAACTCAATCCGGATGATTTATGGGGGGTGTACCTCGTGGATGTATTTGATAATGTAACCTGTTTGATGAAAAAGGAAGGATATGGATTCATCAGTCCAATAGCCGTTGCTGAAACCAATATGCCTCCAGCTATACCAGACCGGGTAAAGCTGGGTGAAAAAGAGGCTACAGTCTTTATACAGGACATTTATGAAGGAGAAGGATTAAGGGATGTACCTCGCGGAACTGTTAAGGAATTACGTGTCCACGGATATGAGTATGCTTATTTACATACGGAATCCGACCACTACGCACAAGGAATACAAAGTGGTTGGGATATCAAACGACTTCTGGGGACGATTCCTGTTGAAGAGGATGGTTCGGTTATTTTTAAAATACCGGCTAATACACCGGTCTCTATCCAGCCATTGGATAAAGACGGAGCAGCTATACAATGGATGCGTAGCTGGTTTACAGGTATGCCCGGAGAAATTGTTTCCTGTGTGGGTTGCCATGAAGACCAGAATCAAATACCAGTGCCTAAAAGAGTAATAGCGTCGCAGAAAGCGCCTGTTCCTTTAACGCAACCGGAGGGTGGCGTACGTTCGTTTACCTACGATTTGGAAATACAACCGATTCTCGACCGTGCCTGTGTGGCCTGTCACCACGGGGCAGGCAAAGCATTCGATCTCAGGGGAGGAAAAAAAGACAAACGGGGATACGGTACGTCTTATTTGAAACTGCACCCTTATACACATCGTCAAGGGCCGGAAGCCGATATGATTGTACTTCAACCGTATGAATACCATGCAAATACCAGCGAATTGGTTCGATTGTTGAAGACCGGACATTACAACGTGCAACTGACCGATAAAGAATGGCGTACGCTATATAACTGGATAGATTATAACGTTCCCGACAAAGGTTATTTTCTTGCGAATCCATATGATGGCTTTCCATATAAAGGCTTCGAACAGATAGAACGCCGGATAGAATTGACTAATAAATATGGCTGTGACGCTGGTGTAGACTGGAAAAAAGAAATTACTGATTATGCTGCTTATTTGAAAGGTAAGGGTGAAATAACTCCTGAATATCCGGTGAAGAAACCTGCCGTTAAGAAGAAGAACATACGGGTTGCAAGCTGGCCGTTTATTGCCGAGTCGGCAAAATCTTTACAAGCCAACGAACGGAAAACCAATATGGCTGTAGACATAGCTCCCGGAGTGACCATGCAGTTTGTGCGGATTCCTGCCGGGCAATTCCTAATGGGTAGTTATAATGGGGTAGAAGACAATGCCCCGGTTTCCAGTGTGAAGATAGGTAAAGCGTTTTGGATGGCGGAAATCGAAGTGACAAATGAGCAATATAATGTTGTCTTCCCCGAGCACGACAGCCGTTTTGTAGACCAGCATTGGAAAGACCATACTACGCCAGGGTATCCGGCTAATCTGCCGGAGCAACCGGTTATTCGCGTCAGCTATGAAGATGCTATGGTTTATTGCCGGAAATTAAGTGAAATGACAGGTTTAAAGATAACACTCCCTACGGAAGCACAATGGGAATGGGCTTGCCGTGCCGGAAGCGGAGACGATTTTTGGTATGGTAACCTGAACAGCGATTTCGGAAAGTTTGAGAATTTGGCAGACGCGCAACTCAATAATATGGCAGTAACGGGGATAGACCCGAAGCCCATGTCGAAAAACAATTCATGGTATCCTTATTACAGCTTCCTACCTAAGGAAGAAAGTGTAGACGATGGGAATATGATACAAATAGATTCTAAAAAATATCAGTCTAATCCGTTTGGCCTGTATAGCATGCATGGGAATATTGCCGAATGGACACGTTCGGATTACCTACCGTATCCTTATTCAGAAAAAGTTAAAACATCTTCAAAATACAAAGTTGTGAGAGGAGGTTCGTATATTGACCGGCCGAAATATGCGACCGCTTATGCCCGTAAAGCCTATTATCCTTGGCAACGCGTTCATAATGTAGGTTTTAGAGTGATAATTGAAGATTAATAATTAAGTTGATAAGTGGCAGTTATGGAATAAAATAAATCGTTGACTGTCACTTGTCGACTATCAATTGAATTTTTATGAAACTACTGGAAAGAATAGCATCCTCTTACGTAACTGCAATTGTTTTATTGATTATTTATGCCTTTTGCTTGGCATTGGCTACTTTTATTGAGAAGTATCATGGCACTGTAGCGGCAAAAATGATTGTTTATTACTCGCCGCTGTTCTTTCTATTACAGTTTTTATTGGTTGTCAACTTTCTTGCGGCACTTGTCAAACATCGTTTATTGAAAAAGAAGAAGTGGGGATTTATCCTGATACATTTTGCTTTTATAATTATTCTGTTTGGTGCATTAATCTCTCATCTTTTTGGTGAAGAAGGCATTCTTCATTTAAGGGAAGGGGAGAGCAGTAACCGTTTGATGGTAGAAACCTCTAAAGGAACTCATTACCATACATTGCCGTTTCATGTGGAATTAATAAAGTTTACACTCAGTCGGTATCCCGGGTCTTCCAGTCCTTCTTCGTATGAAAGTGAGGTATTGGTTCATATCGACGGTAAAACGCAACAGGCACGCATCTTCATGAATAATGTGCTTGACGTAAAAGGCTACCGCTTTTTCCAGGCTTCGTATGACAGGGATGAGATGGGAACGGTTTTGTCTGTCAATAAAGACGTGGCCGGACGAAATGTTACCTATGCGGGTTATCTATTACTTGCGGCAGGTTTCGTATTTTCTATCCTTGGCAAACAATCTCGTTTCCGTCAATTAAGCAAGCAGTTAAAGGATATAAGGGCTGCATCTTTTTTTCCTGTTCTCCTGTTCTCCCTTTTCTTGGCGCCTTTCCAGCTACAGGCTACACCGGAAGTAGTTGTGATGTCGGATGCTGTACAAAAATTTGCAGTCAAGCCAGACCACGCGGCTAAGTTCGGGGCTATACCGATGCAAGCATATTCGGGACGGATGATGCCTGTTAATACATTCTCGTCGGAAGTACTTCGAAAGATACATAAAGCCGAGGCGTTCGGGAATCTTAACTCAGACCAATTTCTGTTAAGCCTTTTGGCTATGCCTGAAATGTGGATGCGTGTCCCTTTAATTGCTTTGTCCAATAATGAATTAACTTATTTTTATGACTTGCCGGAAAAGCATTGTTCGTATCTGGAAATGTTCGACAGTAACGGCAACTATAAACTCCAACAGAAGCTGGAAGATGCATACAATAAGCAACCGGCCGAACGGAATAGTTTCGATAAAGATGTAATAAAATTGGACGAAAAGGTGAATATCCTGTATCAGTTGTTTCACCGTCAGATGCTCAATATTTTCCCGAAAGAAGGCGACCGTAATCATAAATGGTATGCTTCGGGTGATGATTTATCTGTTTTTTCCGGGCAAGACTCCATGTTTGTCTCGCGTGTTTTAGACTGGTACTTAATGGAAGTTCAGACGGGAATGAAAGAAGGCGACTATTCAAAAGCTGATGAAGTGTTGGATATGATAACCACATATCAGCAAAAAATGAATACGGCATTAGACATAAATCCGAAAAAAATTGAAACAGAATTACTGTATAACCGGCTGGATATTTTCCGTCTGTGTAAAAAGTTCTACCTTATTCTGGGAGGTTTACTATTAGTTGTGTCATTTATTACCCTCTTAAAGAAGGAAAAAAGGATAACGTGGCTTACCTGGATACTGGCAATAGGAGTGTCGGGCGTATTCCTTTTCCACATGACAGGGATGGGTATGCGTTGGTATATAGCAGGATATGCCCCGTGGAGCAACTCGTATGAAACAATGGTGTATGTTTCCTGGGCTACCGTTTTGGCCGGTTTACTATTTGCCCGCCGGAGTTCTGTTACATTTGCATTGGCAACGTTGTTTGGGGGAATTATCCTGTTCGTATCAGGTCTTAATTGGATGGATCCGCAAATCAACCCCTTAGTGCCTGTCCTTAAATCCCCTTGGTTGATGTTTCACGTAGCTGTTATTGTTGCTGCCTACGGTTTTTTGGGCATAAGCAGCCTGATAGGACTTACGAATCTTTGTATAATGTCTTTCGGACGCAACACGCAACACGCAGCACGCAGCACAAAAGAAAAAGCGTCAGACCGTTCTTCGTATTCCGTTCTTCATGTTCCAATAATAAAAGAATTAACTATTATCAACGAAATGTCTTTGTTGATAGGATTGGCATTGATGACAATTGGAACGTTTTTGGGAGCTGTATGGGCAAATGAATCATGGGGTCGCTATTGGGGATGGGATCCAAAAGAAACTTGGGCGCTTGTTACAATGGTAGTCTATGCCATTGTTATTCATTTACGGTTGGTAAGGAAGTGGGACAATCCCTGGCTGTTCAACCTGTCATCCGTTATAGCCTTTTCATCGGTATTGATGACGTATTTCGGGGTCAACTATTTTCTTAGTGGTATGCACTCGTATGGACAAAACGACCATATCGGAGGTATTTTTATGTATATGTATATTGCCATTGCTGTTGTTATATTGTTAGGAATTTTGTCTTATAGGAAGTTGGCAATTGATAACTAAAATAATAATCTAATTTTTAAAATCATGAGAACATTTCACCATGTAGGTATTATTACGAATGAGAAAAAGGAAGGAGCCATGTATAATGAGGTTCTGAGTGTATGGCTGACGGATATCAGCAAAAGCCCCAATAAAATAGAATGGTTGAAGTTTGAAGAAGGAAGTATCCTGCCTGAACTGATACAGAAGGAAACCCATCTGGCTTACACTGTACCTTCTATCGAAGGAGAATTGAAAGGAAAAAATGTAATATTCCCCCCTCTGGTATGCGACGAACATCTAACCATCGCTTTCATAGAAGAAGAAGGAATACCTATTGAGATTATGGAAATTAAATAATAACGATGAATGATTCACCGTTCACCGTTTATCGTTAATATTAATCATTGATGTCATGAAAACAAAATTTATAAATAAACCGGAACAAGTTACTCCTGAATTATTGGAAGGTTATGTGCTTTGCTACCCTGATAGGGTGAAATTGGGCGGAGAAAACATCATTGTCCGGGCGAATCCGAAAGATGAAGATAAAGTAGCTATCGTAACGTTGGGTGGTTCCGGCCATGAACCTGCATTAAGCGGGTTTGTAGGAGAAGGGATGCTTGATTGTTCGGTAGTAGGAGATGTATTTGCTGCTCCCGGCGCCCAGCGGCTTTTCCAGGCTTTGCAACTGATGAAACGTGAAGCTGGAATCCTATTAGTCGTATTGAACCATTCGGGGGATGTAATGAGTGCGAATATGGCGTGCCAACTGGCAGAACGTGCCGGAATCAAGGTAAAACAAATTCTTACCCATGATGATATCAGTGCCGGAATAGACGCCCCGGCAAACGACCGTCGCGGACTGGCAGGATGTATTCCTCTATTTAAGATAATAGGCGCTGCCGCCGAAGAAGGCAAATCGATAGATGAACTGATTGAAATAAGCGAACGGTTCAATAAGAATGTCGCCACATTGGCTGTTGCTACGGGAAAATGTACACATCCTCAGAATAATGCATTGATTTCCGACCTGCCGCCCGGTATTATGGAAATCGGAATGGGACAGCATGGCGAAGGTGGTGGCGGACAAAAATCATTAGTGTCGGCCGACGAAACTGCTATTGAAATGGTCGATTTGCTTTGTAAGCAACTCAAACCCCAAAGCGGTGATAAAGTGATGTTGATAATCAATGGAACCGGCGCTACCACCCAGATGGAGCACAACATTATTTTCCGTAAAGCGTATAAAGAACTGGAAGCGCGAGGCATTAAAGTAGCGTTCAGCCGTATACAAGAAATACTGACGGTGCAGGAACAAGCCGGTTTCCAAATGATTATGGCTATTTTGGACGACGACCATATCAATTATCTGAATAATAAAAAAGCAGATGCTCCTTATTGGACGACAATCGGGAAATAACGTATGGAATACCTGACGATTGACCTATTCAAAGGGATGCTTCGGCATGCACTTGATGATATCAGGAAACGCGAAGACGAATTTTCCGAACTAGACGCTGTTATCGGTGACGGCGACCACGGGACAGCTATTGTTACTGCCCTTTCCGCTGCTGTAAAAGCGGCCGAAAATGGTTCGGAATTCAAATCCATGCTGAGTGATATGGGGTTCGCCGTCATGCTCGAATCAAGCGGATCTACCAGTACATTGTTGGGAGCTTTCTTCTTGGGAATGAGCGACCATACTACAGGTGCGGAACTGGATGCAATGCGAGTTAAATCCATGTTTACAGGCGGTTTGGCGAATGTAGGGAAACAAACCAAGGCACAAAAGGGCGACAAAACAATGATGGATGCCTTAATTCCTGCTGTCGAGGCCATGCAAACGGTAGAGTCAAACGACATTAAAGAGCTTTTCAAGGCCTCTGCCGATGCTGCCAGGCAAGGCGCCGAGCAAACAATAAACATGAAAGCAAACTACGGCAGAGCCCGTAACTACGGTGAGCGTTCCATAGGGTATGCTGATAGCGGCGCCTCTTCATGGAGCGCGATTTTTTGTGCGTTTGCACAAAAAATAATAACGGAATGATTCAATAACTCAATAATTCAATAACCAGATGACTCAATAATCGGAGGGAAACGATGTCTCCTTTTTTCACTTATTCAGTCATTGGGTTATTGAATTACTTTAAAAAAAAGCGAAGTTTTTTATGGCTGATTTAGATGATTTAAGAGAAGGTCGTGATTTTGGATTGGAAGTGGCTGCGGGCAACCAGGGATATCATGTAAAAGGAGCGGCCCACCTGCCTTGGGGGATGAAAGACCGTCTCTCACGTATATTTAATCCTAAAACAGGCCGGACAGTGATGCTGGCATTCGACCATGGCTTTATTATGGGACCTACTTCAGGGTTGGAACGGATTGATTTAAACATTATTCCGTTGATTCAATATGCCGATTGCCTGATGTGTACACGCGGGATTCTCCAGTCGGTTATACCACCCGATACCAATAAACCGGTTTGCCTGCGTTCAGACGCGGGAACAACAATTCTTACAGAGCTTAACGACAATGTATTGATTGATATTGAAGATGCTATCCGCCTGAATGTATCGGCTATGGCTGTCATGCTTTCTATTGGCGATCCGGATTTTGAAGCAAAAACAATTGCTAATCTTTACAAAGCAGTCGATTTAGGAAGCCGTTACGGTATACCTGTAATGGGGGTAACGGCTGTAGGTAAGCAGATGGTGCGAGATGCCCGTTATTTCGGCTTGGCTTCACGTATTTGTGCAGAAAACGGCGCCAATATTGTAAAGACATATTATTGTGAAGGGTTTGAAAAAGTGGCAGCCGCATGCCCTGTTCCGGTAGTCATAGCAGGAGGGAAGAAACTTCCCGAAAAAGAGGCGTTGGAACTTTGCTATAAGGCCGTAAACGATGGGGCATCCGGTGTGGATATGGGACGGAACGTATTCCAAAGCGCGTCGCCTGCCGCTATGATACAGGCCATACACGCTGTGGTACATGATGGCTTGAATCCGGAACAAGGATATGGATTATTCAATGATTTATTGAATTCTGATTGAGCCGCATACGAGGCTTATTACTTTAATCAACCAATAATATTAATTCCGTTTATGATGAAAATAGATTCGTTGATTAACGATTTTACCTTATTGAGAAAAAAAATTGAGCAAAAGTTTCCTGAACTCGTTGCTCTGGCTAATGAATGTACAGCTCCCCGGCAATTTAAAGAAGCGTTGCGTTTCTTTGTTTCATCAAAATTAGATTCTCTTTCTGAAAATGGCGTAAAAAACAAAATAATCAAACGGATTCTGTTACTGATTGATTATGATGATACTTTAATAGACGAACTATCTACCGGAGAACAGCTCCCTATTCTTACGATTACCTATTTCTGGCAATTTCTTACACGGCGGCCGACAGAAGATGTATCTATCGATTTGTTTATCGACTTATACCATCAGTTTGATTTGCTGGAAAATCCTGTAGTCGTCGAACCCGACAGGAACTTGGTACGCCGGCAAATGAGTCGTTGGCCTACGGGTTTGGATGAAGAAGTCGTTTCCATTCGCGATTTCAATAAAGACCATATCATACGTGCCTTAATACGTAAAATAGAGCGTAGGCATTCTCCTTCGTCGAAATACCAGTTTGAGAAAGGCGTTACATACGAAAAGAAATACAACCAGGTAAAAGATTGGTGGAGCAGCAGCCGGTTTCATTTGTCAATGGCTATAAAGAGCCCGACGGAATTAAATTACTTTTTAGGCAATTCATTGTCTGATGAAACAATGAAATTGCTGATGAGGGCTACGAAGAAAAATATGCCCTTTTTTGTAACGCCTTATTACCTTTCATTACTTAACACAGGAAATGAAGGATATAACGATGCAACGATCCGCTCTTATATCCTTTACTCAAACGAACTGGTCGACACGTATGGCGAGATAAAGGCATGGGAAAAAGAAGACATTGTCGTGCCGGGAGAGCCCAATGCGGCAGGTTGGTTGTTGCCTGAGGGACATAATATCCATCGGCGTTACCCGGAAGTAGCCATTTTGATACCCGATTCGATGGGACGTGCCTGTGGAGGCTTGTGTGCCTCTTGCCAACGGATGTACGATTTCCAAAGCGAACGCCTGAATTTCGATTTCGAATTGTTAAAGCCTAAAGAAACCTGGGAAAAGAAATTGCGCCGCCTGATGCAATATTTTGAAGACGATGCCCAGTTGAGGGATATCTTGATAACAGGAGGCGATGCCTTGATGAGCCAGAATGCTACCTTGCGCAGGATATTGGAGGCCGTATATAAAATGGCGATTCGCAAGAAGAAAGCCAACGAAAACCGTCCTGACGGAGAAAAGTTTGCCGAGTTGCAACGCGTACGTCTGGGAAGCCGTTTACTGGCGTATCTTCCTTTGCGTGTTACCGACGAATTGGTGGAAATTTTACGCGAATTTAAGGAAAAAGCTTCACAAGTAGGCATTTCGCAATTCTATATTCAAACTCATTTTCAATCGCCTTTGGAAGTGACTCCCGAAGCTAAAGCGGCTGTCGAAAAGATATTGAATGTCGAATGGACAGTAACCAACCAATTGGTTTACAACGTGGCTGCATCTCGTCGGGGGCATACGGCCAAACTGAGGCAAACCTTAAATTCAATAGGGGTGGTTTGTTATTATACTTTTTCGGTGAAGGGATTCAAGGAGAATTACGCTGTGTTTACGCCTAATAGCCGTTCTTTACAAGAGGAAAAAGAGGAAAAAATTTTCGGGCTGGTACCGAAAGAAAAACGTGAAGAATTGCACTCCATTATCACCAATAGACGTCCGTTGGGAAAATATCTAACCCGTTTCCTGAAAGAAAACAAACTGCTGTTTGCCGGAACCGACCGCAACGTATTGAACCTTCCAGGTATTGGCAAGAGCATGACGTTTGTTACAGTCGGTATTACAGCCGAAGGAAAACGTATCCTCAAGTTCGATCACGATGCCAATCGCCGTCATAGCCCTATAATCAATAAAATGAGAGAGGTGTATATTGTTGAGAATAAATCTATCGCGGCCTATCTTCGCCAACTAAAAGAAATGGGAGAGGATTTGAGCGAATATGCAAGTATTTGGAATTATCGGGAAGGACAAACTGAGCCTCGCTTCAGTTTGTATGACTATCCCGATTACCCATTCCAAATAACGGATAAAATGACTAATTTGGAATTATAATACAGAATGAAAGACAAATCCGTAAGGAAAAATCCGAGCCGGTTCAAAAAATCCATTCTTCGACGGAGAGCCAGAGGTTTGAAGATGCGTCGCTCGGCATACGCCAGTCTCCTCTTGGGGATAGGCTGACGGAACCTACTTTGGGGCCGTCGGGCAGGCAACTGCGTTTGAACTGTTGGGCAAAGAAACGGCGGAAGAAAGTCTGTAGCCACTTCTTGATTGTTTCCTTATCGTATTTTCCTTCAAATGCTTTCTGAGCCAGGTAATATATTTTCGACGGTGTGGAACCAAACCGCAAAAACTGGTAAAGAAAGAAATCGTGCAATTCATACGGCCCTACTACTTCTTCTGTCTTCTGGGCAATATTTCCGTCTTTATCGGCCGGGATAAGTTCGGGACTGATCGGCGTATCTGCAATATCCAGCAAAATAGCTTTAGAGGTATCATTCATTTTATTAGCGGCTACCCATTCTACGAGGTAGCGGACCAATGTTTTCGGAATACTGGTATTGACTCCGTACATCGACATATGGTCGCCATTGTAGGTTGCCCATCCGAGGGCTAGTTCCGATAAATCACCGGTTCCTACTACCAGGCCGTTTTCTTGGTTGGCAATATCCATTAATATTTGTGTACGCTCGCGCGCCTGACTGTTTTCGTATGTTATATCATGCACCGATGGGTCGTGGCCGATGTCTTTGAAGTGCTGTCCGGTAGCTTTTACAATGGATATCTCGCGAGAGGTGATACCCAATGATTTCATCAGGTTCATGGCATTGTTATATGTGCGGTTGGTTGTGCCGAAACCGGGCATCGTAATCCCCAAAATCTGTTCGCGAGGTATCTTCAAGGCGTCGAAGGTCAAGACAGCAACCAATAAAGCCAATGTAGAATCCAATCCTCCTGATATGCCGATAACAACCGTCTTGGTATGGATATGGGAAATTCGCTTGGCCAATCCGGCTACCTGTATATTGAATATCTCCTCGCAACGTTCAGTAAGTGCATCACCCGACGGGACAAACGGATGTGGGTCGACAAATCTTGTCAGTTCAATCTTCTTGTCTTTTGCCGGTTCGAAGGGTATTCTGGCGATGTCCGCGGGAAGAAGCTCGTTTGCTCCCCGCATGAAACTGACGTTCACCCGCCGGTCGTTCTGCAAATTATCGATGTCTATTTCGCTGACAACTAATTGTTCTTCCATTGTGAAACGAGGTGATTCCTTCAATATCGAACCATTTTCCGCGATTATCCCACCGCCCGCGAACACCAAATCGGTAGACGATTCGCCATACCCTGCCATTGCATATACATATCCTGCGATACAGCGTGCCGATTGCTGGCCGATCAACGAACAACGGTATCGTTGTTTACCTATCAAATCATTGCTGGCGGAAGGATTCAAAATAATATTCGCCCCCGCCATAGCCAATAATGAACTGGGGGGGACAGGCATCCAAAGGTCTTCGCATATTTCAATACCGATGGAAGTCGTCCCGTTTTCAAACAGTAAATGGCTTGATAAAGGATACGTATTTCCTTTTATAGTAATGTTTTTTTCTTGTAATTCAAGAGACGACGTAAACCAGCGTTGCTCTTGATATTCCTTATAATTCGGAAGGTATGTTTTGGGTACTACCCCTAAGATTTTACCTTTTTGAAAAGCGACAGCCGCGTTTATCAAACGATTCCCAGTAACCAGCGGAAGCCCTACAACCGTAAAAATATCCATGTCGGACGTATTACTAACCAACGTGACCAGCGCATCTTCGGCCGATTTCAGCAATGTTTGTTTACTAAAAAGATCGAGGCAGGTGTAGGATGTAATACATAGTTCGGGAAACGTCATGATTTGTACATCCTTTGCAGCCGCTTTCCGCATCAATCCCTCAATCTGTTTGATATTATAATAGCAATCGGCCACCAAGACATGCGGAACGCCCGCCGCCACTTTTACAAATCCATAATCCATATATTCCATGTAATTATATTTAGGTATACAAAAGTAATGCAACTTTCCGACATATGTTCCAGATTCATCCAGATGATCGTCCAAAATCATCCCAATGGTTTCCTAAATTCATCCCAATGATCTTGGAGAATCATCCCAATGAATATACGGCGCTGACCTTTACTGCAAAAACTATTCACAGAAGTCAGGTTATCTTTATACATACTTATTTTTATGCATCTGTGTGGGAATGAAATTTATCATGTATATTTGTGTCTAGTATATAACAAAATGTATCACAATGTTGGAAAAAGAATTTTTGGGAAACACGTTACAGAATTGGGGAATTTCTATTCTTATTGTCGTTGGAGCTTATATAATCACGAAACTCATCTCGTGGATAAGTAAGAAATATATCAAACCTTTTATCCGAAAGACACAGAACAAGTTAGACAATGTTATATATAATCCGATAGAGTCGCCTTTGCTCTTTGCCATCATGTTGATTGGTTTACGGATTGCTATTCATCGTTTAGTTTATCCCAGTGGTTTTTTAAATGCAATAGATGGCGCCTATAAAATATTGATTATACTTAATATAACCTGGTTTTTCGCCAAATTGATAAGCAGTTTACTTGAACATTATTTGATTTTGAAACAAGATAACAACCAGCAACATAAAATGTACCCTGTTGTAAACCGCACATTGATGGTTATAGTCTGGATGCTGGGTGGCATAATGGCCTTGAGTAATGTGGGGGTAAACATCGGCGCTTTGCTCGGAACCCTGGGTATTGGCGGTATCGCCTTCGCATTGGCCGCCCAGGATACGGTTAAAAATATTTTTGGCGCGTTTACCATATTGACCGACAAACCGTTTAATTTGGGCGATATCGTGAAGATAGATGCCTTCGAAGGTACGATAGTCGATGTGGGCATACGTAGTACGAAGCTACAAGACTACGATAGAAGGATTATCACGATACCGAATTACAAAGTTTCGGATGCTTCTATTATAAATATTTCCTCAGAAAACCCTTTCCGCCGCGTAGTTACGAAAATAGGATTAACCTACAGTACCACAGCCGGAAAGATGAATGAAGCCATGGATATATTAAAATCCATACCTACAAAAGTCAGCGGGGTCAAACCAAATGATGTCATTGTGTTTTTTTCAGACTTTGCTGATTCGGCCATGGTTATCACCTTCATTTATTTCATTGAAAAAAGTGCGGGAATCCAACCCGTAATGTCTGATGTGAATATGGAAATCCTGAGATCCTTCAATGAAGCCGGCCTTGATTTTGCTTTCCCGTCGCGAACACTCTATATCAATAGCGAAAGCAGTGATAAACAAATCAATCCTTTTACACCGGAAAAATAACAATTCTGCTAATAATATTAACGAAAATTGCTTATATAAGAATATCTTGTCAATGAAAATACCCCATTTCTGGGGTAATACATAACTTTCTGTATTATAAATTATTAATACATTAAAAAAATATTCAATAAGTGAATATATAAGAAATTCTTTTATATATTTGAAGTCATTAAATGTGAATATTGCTTTAAATATTTTCATATTTTTTTCTTTTTGCAATGATGCGCGATCTGTTTCAGGCAATAAAGGATTTGTTGCATTTGGGATTGAACAAAAAGACTGATTCCAGATATAGGGAACATTATTGTTATTATCGTTCATTATACTTGTATAACTTATGCAAAGCTTTTAACCCGTCGGGCAATTATAAAGTGAACATTGTATTAAGTAAAGAAAAAAAGTGGGGACATGTTTGGCTTACTAAAGATGAAAAGACCATTCTGAAAGCACGGCGCACAGTTCCTTTTAAAATAGAAAAAGTAGGAGAAGATAAGATGTTTACTTATTGGATTATATTATAGGTGTATGGCTAATTTATATCTTACACATAAATGTAACAGAGGTTGTTCTTTTTGTTTTGCCCGCAAGGTTTTGAACGATGGTAAAGGTCATATTGACGATCTGTTGTCGGTAGATGAAATAAAGCAACTGTTGGAACATTTCCCGAACCAGTTTCCCGAAATCGGATTGCTTGGAGGTGAGCCGTTTTTGTATCCTTACCTTGACAAGGTTTTAGAATTGCTTTGGCAGTATCGTATCATCCCCAAGATATTTACGAGCGCAACGAATCCTATTCCCGTCGGGTTGGCTGGTTTGGATATTGCGGAAAAACCAATAAATTTTGTTGTTAATATAGGGACTCGTGATTCATACAGTGAAGAAAAATATGCTAATCTCCTTCGTTTTTTCTCCATGTTCCATACGCGTTCATCCCTTTCTTATACGATATTCGACCTCAAGGCTGATACATCATTCTTGTTTGACATAATAAACCAATTTCAATTGGCAAGAACAATCAGGGTAGGCGTAGCATTACCCATTTATAAAGGCGGGAATCAGTATATCAAAAAAGAAGATTATACGACGTTGGGAAAATACGTTGTGAAATTTGCGGAAAATGCTTCTAAACAGAACATTACTTTAGGTCTGGATTGTGGTTTTGTGGCTTGTATGTTTACTACAAAGGAGATCGGCATATTACAATGTTGCGGGGTGCGCGCGTCTTTTTGTTGCGGAGCGGCATTGGATATAGGTCCCGGGCTTGAAGCCTGGAATTGTTTCCCTTTGTTCCAATTGCATAAGGAGAAAGCGTTGGAAGCTGAAAATATGGGCGAACTGATAAAGAAATTCCGGGTAAATATGAACAGCTATTTCGGAGGCCAACCTGGAATATTCGAAAAGTGTGGCGCATGCAAACATTATATGCGGAAAACATGCGGAGGTGGTTGTAAAAGTTTTAAATCTGTGTGACTATGCCGAATATAATGTTGACAAACTGGTGCAATTACAAATGCCCGTATTGTTTTGGAATGGATTTTATGGCTCCCAAGCTACCTAAGAAAAATATGTCTAAGGAAACGTTTAGTGATATCATAGCTTGGTTGTTAAAAACACCGAAAGTGAACTCTATCCACTTAATGGGAGGGGAACCTACCCTTCATCCCGACTTCGAATGGTTTGTAGAACATCTGTTGGCCAACGATTACCAGATAACTGTTTTTTCGAACCTGGCCACCGAACAGGCGCAAACCTATGCCGGAAAGCTTGCTGATTTCCCGGTTGCATGGGTCGTAAATATAAACCCTCCCAATACATGGAATAAGGTAAAACAAGAGAGGATTCTTAAATCGTTGAAGTTATTGAGTCGCCGGGCTACCATAACATTCAATGTTATGCCGGATGCTGATGATAATGAATGGGCAATCGAATTAATACGTACCTACCACCTGAACCGGGAAATAAAAGTAGGTTTTGTACTTCCCACCCTTAGCGGCACGAATTATTCGCTAAGCGATTCGGAATATGCGGATGTGGCAAGCAAAGTCGTTGATTTGGCTATTAAAGCGGAACGCGATAATATCCGGCTGGAATATGAGTGTGGCGTTCCGACGTGTACGTTTACGGCCGAACAGTTAGGGGTGCTTTGGGATACCGGTTCGACCTTTAATTCTACTTGTTTTTCGAGATTGGATATTACTCCCGACGGTGAATGTATTTATTGCCTGCCCATGGCTACGAAAAGCGCAGTACATTATTCAACGTTCAATACGTACCCGGAGGTTAAATTCTGGTTTGAAAAGAAATGGCAGCCTTACCGTAGGTTGGGAAACACGGAAAATTGCCATTCGTGCAATTTAATGAATCCACACATGTGCCATGGCGGTTGCCTGGCAAGGATGTTACGTAATGCAAAAAATGTATAGTCATGAATCTGTTTACTATTAATTCCAATATTAGTTGGAAGTTGCTGAAAGACGCTGTTGTTGCTGTAAATCTGGACGACGGCAATTATTATACATTCAATTTTACAGCGAGTTTGATCTGGCAGTATGTAGACGAAAAAAAGTCGCTTACAGAGATTGAACAATTGATAAAGGAAGCGTTTCCCGATGTGGAAGCACAACAAGTTAAAGATGATATAAAAGAGATTATTGATTTCTGGCTGTCGGAAAAATTAATAATGCAGAATTAACAACATTTTTTAAGTATATTATCATGGAAAATAAGCAGACAGAAAACCGAAAGTATCAAAAACCGGTTACCAAAAAGCATGAGGCAATGAATATTGTGCAAGGTAGCTATTTGTATTATACGAGTTTGTATTATACAAGCCTGTATTCGGGCGGATTGTATTATGTAACACTTTATTACTCTTATTAATAGCCCGGGAGCGTATAAATAATGCTGCAAGCAGAGATTGTTGTTGCAGGAGTTTTGATAACCTTTTGGACCAGCCATCAGGCTGACATAGATTGTGTGAATGATTTTTTCCGGTACCATCTATATGATAAGGATAAAAAGCCCGTACCGGAAAAGTATCATGATGTGATTATTGTATCGTCGAAAGAAAAAACGGCAATGCCAACAATACCGGTAACTTTCCTTTTACGATGGAACGGTACAATCAATGCCAGAGTACCCATAAACTGGTATAATGCAGGTACTGACGAAGATTTGATAACCATTGGCGATGATATCACAATTACGCATTTTCCCAAGCGGAAGCTTACCAGGTGTTATCTTTCGGAATCCAAAACACGGTTATTTAAAGCCCAACGTCCCCGGCTGACCTGCTACATTTTTTTCTTGCTGCATAGTATTTTGTCTATGCATGGTAAATACTGCCTACATTCGTCTTGTATAGCGAAAGATAAACATGCTTACCTCTTTTTAGGCAAGTCGGGAGAAGGGAAATCAACAATTAGTTATTTATTAGCCAGGCAAGGTTATGAATATATGGGAGATGACCTTGTTTTCATCTCAGAAGACGCGGAAGGAAAATTGATAGTTGATGCTTTCCTGAGCAAAATAAAATTACTAAACAAAAAGTTTGAGATGAAAGAGGCGGTAGATATTATAGGAAAGTATCAGTTAAACCATGCTTACCGGAGAGAACTTGGGGCCATCGTCAAACTTCAGCGTACGTCTGTAAGCCATAAATCGTCGCTTATCCCGGCTACTGATGCCGAAACGTTTGGTTGGTTAATTAATTCGGGCAACAATATTAAAATTCAATATCAACCCCGGTTGTGGATGGATATTTGCGAGAAAGCGACTTCCTTTCCGGCCTATACACTCATGTTTGCAGACAAGGAATACTTTGAACATGAATTAATAAATGATATACTGTAAGGTGGATTTTGATTCGGAACAAATTATTGAATTGGTGGAATCGGGCGATCCTCACTTCCGGAAAATAGCGTCTAAAGCTATAGTTGATGCTTTTCATGCCTACAGTTCGTTGTTTTTCAACTATATTTCATCGGATCAAATAACTGCTGATTTGGCAAAATTTGCCAATCAACGGTTTATTTTTCTGGTTGCCGGGTTTGAAGAAGCATCTTTATTCCCTGATAAGGAAAGATATTCGTGTTTCTCTGAATTGTTTGTTGAGTACTCGTTGTTTTTTATCAAATTAAAAGAATATATTAATCAAGGTGGAACAGACGGGCATCGACTGCTGAAAACGCTTTATGCCACTTTCCCCGGTATCCGTCCGGATTTAAGAAGTTATTATCCATCCTATCCTTTATCTGTTGAACCGCGAAACGATTCAAAGAGCCAGTTGATGGTGTTTATTACAGGCAATTGCAATTTGGATTGCCCGTATTGTTTTTCAAACACGTTGGAACGGAAAGAGATGTCGCTGGCCGACTTCGAAACCATTTTGCGATGGGCGCGGAAAAACGGGATAAAACGTGTAACCCTGTGTGGAGGCGAACCTACCTTACATACTCAATTCAACAAAATCCTTTCCCTGACAGGCAGCTACGGTTTTACGACTTATTTTGCCAGCAACCTGACAACCGATTGTTCCTCCTTTGACGCGTTCAACCATAAAATCATAGACTTAATCTATATCCATATAACCAAACCAGTATTGATAAAACCACTGCTAAGGGAGCGGTTTATCAGCCATGTCTTATATGCAAAGCAATTGGGGATAAAATTGGCGTACAGGGTAAATATCCCGGATGTAAGTATCGGCATCGATGATTGGCTGGATATTATGGGTGAAACAGGAATTACGGCGCTTAATATAGCATTGACATTTCCTTCGGGCGATAAGAAAAACCAATATGTGAAAGTCGACGACTTTGCCCGGTATGCAGGCTTGGTAAGTTCTATTATCGAAAAGGGATATCGAAAAGGCCTTCAATTATTATTTGCGAAGCCAATCCCTCTTTGCCTGTTTGATAAAGAGATGCAACGCCGATTGGCGTCCAACACCAACTTTTTGCCTGTCTGCGGGACACATCACAGGAATTTCACACACAATGTCTGCATTTATCCAGACCTTAGCATTCGTCCATGTCTTGGAGTGACCGGCAGCGTCATACGATTTGATGAATATATCTCTTGGCAAACAATAGAGGATTTCTGCACGGATGTGATACGCCCGTTATTGCGAAAGCCTCTGTTTGACGCCTGTACGGATTGTTTTCTTTATGACCGGAAATTGTGCCAGGGTAGTTGTCTGTCATATAAAAAGAAACCATGAAGAAGTGGGTCGTACATATACGTTCTTTTTTCCGTTTCCTGCGCCGGTTATTTATTAACGGACTGGTATTGCGGGGATATCATAAAAAAATACCCACTACCATCATAATAGAACCTACAAATAGGTGTAATTTGACGTGTATCTGTTGCCCTCATGGAAATGCGGCAAAAACCGGGCGGCCTTCAGGCTGTATGGATCCCTCTTTGTTTGATTCGATAATAGGGAATATAGATACCCCGGTAAAGGAAATATGCCTGTATCTGCATGGCGAGCCTTTTTTAAACAAAAACCTGGACTATTTTGTCGGACAAATCAGCCAACGGGCCATTATGACTACAATCTATTCAAACGGCTATGATATTGATTTGGAACTCTTGGATAAAGTATTGGCATACAGGAAGACACGCTTCTCTTTTTCGGTAGACATAATAAGCAAAACATCTTATGAAAGTATCCGGCAACCGGCATCATACGAAAAGATGATTCATTGTTTGCGGCAGATCAACAGCGTTTTTAAATCACACCGGCGTACTTATGAGCTATCAATGATTACCGGCGACAAGGATTGGGAGGTGGTTCGCGGAATTTGCGACGGCTTGTTCGCCCAATACGATTGCCTGAAAAAAATATCTTTTGGGAGCAAATTTCCATGGCCGGAATATTTTTATACCGGTGAACTAGCGGAACGTTTATCAAAAAAACGGAACTTGTGCAACCAGATATCAAACAGTGTGGCCGTTTACTGGAATGGAGACGTTACCCATTGCAGCTACGACTATTCAGGCAAGCTGATAATAGGGAATTTGTCGGTTGACAAACTGAGCGAAATCTATAATTCGACCGAAGCCCGGAAGATTAGGGCGTGTCATTATCTGCAGCGGTATTCCAAACTTCCAATTTGTAAACAATGCGTACTTCCGAGGTACAAAAGCAGTACATTTTCCGTAGGGAGAAGAAAGACCAAAGACAAAGTATATGAAAAAGATTCATGACATAAAGCGGGAAATAAATGTACTCGCATTCGTTTGGAAAATGGCAAAAGGCGAGCACGGAAGGATACTGTCTACAATCTTTATCAATATCCTTTCGGCCATTCTACCGGCCGGTATTGCCTATTTTATTAAAACGTATATTGATTACAATGCCTTGAATTTCGCCAACCTTTTGAATAAAGACGATTTGGCCTTGTTTTTTTCGCTCATAATATCCGGTATATTCCTTAAAATGCTGTCGCAACTTATCATGGGATATACAATGCCTAATATAAAAAAGAATATAGAAATCAACTGTATCCGTAAATTTTCCATACTGCCCCATGCGTATATATCCAGTTCTGTAGACAACCGTATAATAATGACCTTAAGCATAGAATCGGGAATGATATCCAACCTTGTACCGATGGTATACCGTTCTTTTATCAAAGCTCCTGTCACTATCTTGGGATTTGTCGGTTTGTTGCTGTTTATTTCACCACTGCTTACAATTATATGCTTTGTGTTGATTTCCACTATCATGGCGGGTGTCCTATTGTTCAGGAAAACAATGAAAAGGCTGAACAGGGATATCTACAACCGGATAGCAGATCTGCATCAATACTTTTCGGAATGGTTGGGTGGCTACAACGTATTCGTTACTTCGAATGCTACAACGTTTATGGAGAGGCAACTGATAGGCGTTTCAACCGAATCTGCCGGGCTAAGCAAGCAGGCAGCTAAAGTGAAAGCTGTTCAAACAATTTTTATAGAGATTATTACAATAATTGTAACGATTGTATTTGTATGGTTTGCCGCCCGGCGCATGGCTATGGATGAAGTGTCCGACATTGGAGGATTGTTGTTGTTTCCGGCGGCAATTTTATTTATACGGGGCGAAGTATTGAATATTATTTACGGATATATGCAGCTTGCCGGTACGGAAAGCGCTGCCCGGCGGATTATTGACATCATAGAATACCCGTTGAGCAGGCAAGGAAAAACAAAATCTTTTCAAGGCCCAATCGAAACATTGACCTTAAAAGACGTAACTTTCAGGTATAACGAAACGTCGGGCACGCTGCTTGACGCAGCTAATGTAACAATGCATAAAGGAGAAATAAACACCCTTATGGGGCGTAGCGGGGCGGGGAAATCAACCTTTATCAACCTCTGTATGCACTTATGCACGCCGGATAGCGGGACGATTCTATATAATACACAAGATGTAAGTACTCTATCGGAAAAACAATTGTTTGCCCGCGTAGCGTTGGTTGAACAAGAACCTTTCATTTTTGAAGGAACGCTTATCGAAAATATCTGTTTCGATAACGAACCCGATATCGCTTTGCTGCTAAAGCTTTTTGATGAGTTCGACTTATCCCACCTGGCCAAAGACGAGAAGGAACTTTACAAGACAATCGGCCCCCGGAACCGCCAGTTGTCTACCGGTGAAAAGCAACGTATTGCTATCATACGGGCCTTGGTGAAAAAAGCGGACATCATCTTTTTTGATGAAGTGACCGGCAACCTGGACGCGCACAACGCCTCAATAATTATAGGGCATATCCGCAAAATAGCAGCATCCACGCTGGTTGTGTGCGTCAGCCATGATTTAATGTTGATCCGGAATTCTACACGGTTGTATGAAATCATAAACGGAAAGATTGTATGTTTGACGAAATAAAAGCCGCTCCCGCAGTGATAGAGTTTGTAAAAAACAGTATGCTGCTCAGGCAATTTTGCAGAATAGCCGAACTGTGCGTATCCGGTTGCCCGATTATTCCCCTGAAAGGAATGTCGTTGTTGCTTACCCTCTATAAAGACGACTATTCGCGGAATGTGGGAGATATGGATCTCTTTATCCCGGCAGACAGGATAGATTATTTTACAGGGAAGGTACATGCCTTGGGCTATAAAACCAAGAATCCCCGACAGGCAACGAAGCGGATACAATCGAAAGGAAAATTTGACATGGTAAACGACGACCCTCGTTTTTGTGATTTGGACATACATGTAGATCTGATTACTAAAAAGTTTTTCAGACAAACGGCCGTCGGATTTACCTCCTTTGCATTAAGCCGCTTGCATACGATTGTCTACCGGCAGATAAATATCCCACTTTTATCGCCGGTAGACGAATGGTTGTATTTGGCCCAGCATTACTGTTTTCATCTGTTTTCAGGAGAAAAATGGCTGAAAGACTTATACCTTCTTCAATCGTATTTTGAGGAAAAGGAGATTGCGGAACTTCTTATCGTGGCCAAACGATTCCATTTCAAACGTGTTGTTACGGCAGTTGGCCATTGTTTACGGTGCTACTATCCTGCTGACGAAATAAAAATACCGCTCATGGATATCGGGCGGAATTACCTGTTTAAGCGATTACTTCGCAAGCCGGATATCCGCTTCAGCCGTCGTTTGACCGATCGAATTATAGCCGTTTATTGGGAGTTTCTTTTCATCGACCGGTTCGCTTCCGGGATGGGCGCCTATATCCGCCTCTTATTTCCCGGCATTTCGTTGTTGTGCAATATCTATAACCTGCCTTTCCCCTTTACGGGCTGGCTATTATACCCCTTCCATATTATTATGGTAATACTGTCTTCCATCTTGTTTGCCCCTTTAGTAATAAAGAAATTCGCTGTTTATTGTCCGGCCGGCTCGGCAGTGAACGATAAGAACCAGGATACTCCGCAAGGAGCAGGAATCTATACTTCTTAAATGTTAAAGAATAAATGAAATTACAATTTGCGTATTGGATATTTTGAAAAACAAAATATTAATATTATTATTGTATTAAATAGATAGTAAATGAGAATTATAACATACAAAGCAATTGACCAGTATTCCGGATTATATCCGGATGTGAAATTGGCATTAGATGAATGGTATATCAAATCCGAACAGAGTGAATGGAATTGTTTTATAGGTACTCACTCGGAATATGATAAAATTAAAGATTGTTCGAAAATTTAAACTCATAAAATTATGAAATTAATATCCAATAAAACAGAATATGAAGCCATTATGTCAAGAATTGATGAGCTCGTAGAAATAGTAGATGATAATACGCTTCAAACAGATAAGGATTATATTGAATTGGATTTTCTTACTGATTTGGTGGTAGCTTATGAAAAAGAGTATTTCCCAATTGGAAAACCCACTTTAACGGATATTCTCAAATCTCGCATGTCTGAAATGAATTTGACTCAAAGGACATTAGCGGAAATATTAGAAATAAGTCCTCCAAGGGTAAGCGAATATCTGACCGGAAAATCGGAGCCAACCTTGCAAGTAGCCCGAAAAATGCATAAAAAATTGAATATTGATGCCGATATTATTCTCGGTACGGTATAAATATCCATCAACTCAAGCGATGAAAACCGATAAGCCGGGAGAGCGTTGTCGCAAGGGTACACACTAAGGATAATTCGCAAGAATCAGCTCTCTAATGGTGTGTGAAGCTCAGTACAGAGGCCCGCTTCAAAAGAGCGGGCTTTTTGTGAAATAATTATGAACATTTACTTAGATACTTTTGGTGCGGTTGCCCTAATCATTCAAAGGAAAGATTGTGAAGTATTCAGAAAAGCGTTACCTTTGTGGCGATTTTGGAATAACGGTTAGTTGTTAATCATCATTATCATCGTATTACCGTTAATAATCTTCATCGTTAAACAGATTATGAACAAGAAATTTGCAGAGTATTCGAAATTAGACTTATCGAACATCAATAAAGAGATGTTGAAGAAGTGGCAAGACGGTGATATCTTTCACAAAAGTCTTGAAATACGCAAAGGCGCTCCCTCATTTGTATTTTACGAAGGCCCTCCTTCCGCTAACGGTATGCCCGGTATTCACCATGTGATTGCGCGTTCGATTAAGGATATTTTCTGCCGCTATAAGACCATGAAAGGATACCTGGTTAACCGCAAGGCCGGCTGGGATACGCATGGTTTGCCTGTTGAACTGGGTGTTGAAAAGGAATTGGGCATAACCAAAGAGGATATCGGTAAAAAAATTTCTGTAGCTGACTATAACGCTGCTTGTAAAAAAGCGGTAATGAAATACACGAAGGAGTGGGAAGACCTGACAAACAAGATGGGATATTGGGTAGACATGGAGCATCCGTATATCACATACGACACCCGTTATATCGAAACCCTTTGGTTTTTGCTTAAAGAACTGTACAAAAAAGGCTTGTTATACAAAGGCTATACGATACAGCCTTATTCGCCGGCGGCAGGTACGGGTTTGAGTACACACGAACTGAACCAGCCCGGGACGTATAAAGATGTGAAAGATACAACCTGTACGGCACAGTTTAAGATAACAGACCCCAAACCGGAAATGACGGGGCATGGGGATGCTTTTTTCCTGGCATGGACCACCACCCCCTGGACATTGCCTTCGAATACCGCGCTTACTGTAGGGCCTCATATCACATACGTGGCTGTACAAACATATAACCCTTATACTGGATTCCCGGTAACGGTTATCCTTGCTAAAGACCTGATGCCGGTATATTTTAATCCGAAAGCGGCCGATTTGGTATTAACAGACTACAAACAAGGAGATAAACTGCTTCCGTTTAAAGTAGTGGGAGAGTGGAGTGGCCGGGAATTGGTCGGTATGCATTATGAACAGCTTATTCCGTGGGTGAACCCGGGAGAAGGCGCCTTCCGCGTGATTGCGGGAGATTTCGTGACTACTGACGAAGGCTCCGGGATTGTTCATACCGCCCCGACGTTTGGAGCCGACGACGATAGAGTTGGAAAAGCCAACGGCGTCCCCCCCTTGATGTTGATAGACAAAGAAGGGAACAGGCGTCCGATGGTGGACCAGACCGGTAAATTTTACTTGCTGGAAGATTTGGATCCGGTGTTTGTTCAACGATATATGAATGCGGCAGACTACGACCCGTTTGCCGGACGTTTTGTTAAGAATGCCTACGATCCGAACTTGTCTGACAGCGACGAAACGCTTGATGTAAGTATCTGTATAATGTTGAAAGCGCAGAACAGGGTGTTCCGCATCGAAAAGCAAGTGCACAACTATCCGCATTGTTGGCGTACAGACAAGCCGGTATTGTATTATCCGCTGGATAGCTGGTTTATCCGCACGACTGCCCACCGCGACCGTTTAATCGAACTCAACAATACAATCAATTGGAAGCCTCAGAGTACCGGAACAGGTCGCTTTGGCAAATGGCTCGAAAACCTGCAAGACTGGAACCTGAGCCGTAGCCGTTATTGGGGGACGCCGCTTCCTATCTGGCGCACGGAAGAAGGTGACGAAGAGATATGTATCGGATCGATTGAAGAATTGTTTGCCGAAATGGAGAAGTCAATCAAAGCCGGATTGATGGAAGAGAATCCGTTTAAAGGGTTCCGGCCGGGCGTTTATACCGAAGAAAATTATAGCAAAATAGACTTGCATCGTCCCTATGTAGACGAGATAATACTTGTTTCGAAGAACGGCAAGCCCATGAAACGCGAGGCAGACTTAATAGATGTTTGGTTTGATTCGGGGGCCATGCCCTACGCGCAAATACATTATCCGTTTGGGAGTTCCCTGAATCCCACGGAAGAACTTTCCCCGCTTGGAGGATTAGCGGGCCGGTTTCCTGCCGACTTTATCGCAGAAGGGGTTGACCAAACGCGTGGCTGGTTTTTTACGCTTCATGCCATTTCAACGATGGTGTTTGACAGTATTTCGTTTAAGACAGTTGTTTCAAATGGTTTGGTATTGGATAAAAACGGGAATAAGATGTCTAAACGGTTGGGGAATGGTGTCGACCCGTTTGAAACAATCGAACAATATGGCTCCGACCCGTTGCGCTGGTATATGATAACCAACGCCTCGCCGTGGGACAATTTGAAGTTTGACTCGGACGGTTTGGATGAAGTCCGTCGAAAGTTCTTCGGCACCTTGTATAATACGTATTCCTTTTTTGCCCTTTATGCTAATGTAGACAGTTTCGATTATTCCGATCCGGATGTACCTCACCATGAGCGTCCGGAAATTGACCGATGGATTCTTTCGCTGCTGAATTCACTTATTAAGGAAGTAGACGTACAATTGGAAAATTATGAGCCGACCCGTGCCGGACGCGCGATATCCGAATTTGTAAATGATAATCTGAGTAACTGGTATGTCCGTTTGAACCGTCGCCGTTTCTGGGGTGGTGGGATGACTACCGACAAACTTTCAGCTTACCAGACGCTTTATACTTGCTTGGAGACTGTGTCCAAACTGATGGCTCCGATATCTCCCTTCTATTCCGACCAATTATTTATGGATCTGATTGCTGTTACCGGGCGTGAGCGTGTGGCATCTGTCCACCTGTCGGACTTCCCGATTTTTGATGAATCTTTAATAGACAAGGATCTGGAAGAGCGGATGAAGATGTCTCAGGATGTTTCGTCGATAGTATTGGCGCTTCGCAGGAAAGTAAATATCAAAGTGCGCCAACCGCTGCAAGCCATAATGATTCCGGTGGTTGATACTCGTCAGCAAGAGGGATTGGAAGCAGTAAAGAACCTTGTCTTGAACGAGGTAAACGTGAAGGAAATGAAGTTTGTCGACAGTTCCGCGGGTATCCTTGTAAAGAAGGTGAAGCCGGACTTCAAGAAGTTGGGTCCACGTTATGGGAAGATAATGAAACAATTGGCAGCCAGGATACAGTGCATGAGCCAGGATGATATCGCTGTTTTCGAGTCTTCCGGAACATTTGCATTTCAGATAGAAGGGCAGGAAGCCGTTGTTGAACGTGGCGACGTGGAAATCATATCGGAAGATATTCCGGGATGGTTGGTAGCCAACGAGGGAAAATTGACCGTTGCCTTGGATATAACCATTACCGACACGCTCCATAAAGAAGGTTTGGCCCGCGAATTGGTAAACCGTATCCAAAATCTTCGTAAGAGTAATGGTTTGGATATAACCGACAAGATAAAGATTCATATCCTTACTTCTCCCGATATGGATGAAACAATACAGGAATATGGTGATTATATCAAAAAACAAGTCCTGGCTGTATCTATGAAAGTCGTAGACATCCTGAGTGATGCTGTTATTTTTGATTTTGAAGATTTCAACATCTCTATCCGCATAGATAAGGCATAAAGTATAAATAAACGGTTTATTCTTGCGGCATTGAGAATATTATGTATATTTGGAATACTTAATAATAAGAAAAAACTTATGTAATTAATGTAAAAGCAAAATTTATTGACTTATGGCAGAAAAGACAAAATATTCGGATGCTGAACTCGAAGAGTTCCGCGCCATTATATTAGAGAAGTTGGAGAAAGCCAAGAAGGATTACGACTTGTTGAGAGCAGGCGTTACAAACTCTGATGGAAACGATGTATCGGATACCTCTCCAACGTTTAAAGTGTTGGAAGAAGGTGCTGCAACGTTATCCAAGGAAGAAGCCGGTCGTTTGGCTCAACGGCAGATGAAATTTATACAGAATTTACAGGCAGCTTTAATCCGTATAGAAAATAAAACGTATGGCGTTTGCCGCGAAACCGGTAAATTGATCCCTAAAGAGAGGCTTCGTGCCGTTCCTCATGCAACATTGAGTATTGAAGCAAAACAAGGAGGCGCCAAATAAATGAAATTTCCGAAAGGTTTGGGAGCAGTATTCGTTATAATGCTGCTCCTTATTCTTGATCAAGCACTGAAAATATGGGTGAAGACCCATATGCAACTCCATGAGAGCTATCAGATAACATCATGGTTCTATATTCGTTTCGTCGAAAACCCGGGGATGGCTTTTGGTATAGAAGTGTTTGCCAAGTTATTTTTATCCATTTTCCGAATCATAGCCGTGGGAGCTATCGGCTACTACTTGTATACTATTATCAGGAAGGGTTATAGCTTCGGTTTTATACTTTGTATTTCACTTATCTTTACCGGCGCTATAGGGAATATCATCGACTCGGTATTTTACGGCGTGATTTTCGACCATAGTTCTGGCCATGTTGCTACGTTTATGCCCGAAAATGGCGGATATTCTACCTGGCTGTATGGAAAGGTGGTGGATATGTTTTATTTCCCTCTGGTAGAAACCGTATTGCCGGAGTGGGTACCTATATGGGGAGGGGAAGAGTTTGTCTTTTTCGGTCCTATTTTTAATATTGCCGACTCGGCTATTTGTGTAGGCGTATTCGCCCTCTTTATCTTTTATCGTCGTACATTATCAAAAAGCCTTACTAAAGAAGAGAAGCATAAAGAAGAAGAACATGCGGAAAAAACTGTGTAAATACAGTCTTACTTTACTGGCTACAACCGTATTGATAGCATGCAGCAAGGTGCCCGATGGTATCCTGTCCGAAAGGAAAATGCACGACGTAATGATTGATGTCTCATTGGCCGAAGCGTTGATTAGCTCGAATAGCACACAATACCCCGACAGTGTCCATAAAGCAGCCGTGTTCCAATCGGTTTTCCGCAAGCATAACATTACCGAGACGATGTATGACAGTTCATTAGTATGGTATGGAAAGAATATGGATATTTACATGCAGGTACTGGACATGGTGTTAGCCGAGATAAATGCACGTATCCGCTATATGGGAGATGTACAGGCCAGTGCAGCGCCCAGTTCGAACCAGGACTCAGTGGACATCTGGCCCCGGCGAGATTTCCTTGTGCTTCATTCGAAAGCTTTGTTCAATGGAGTGACATTCGATATCACGCCCGATAAGGTATATACGTCGGGTAGTTCATTTGTGTTAGGCATGCGTGTGTGGGGAATCAACAACAAAATGCATCATGTTCCTGAAATCAGGATGGCGATCGACCAAATAGATACTATCTTATATATAAACGAAAAGATTACCAAAGACGGTTACCATGAAACTATATTGAAAGGTGTGGCTACCAAGCAAATTCGTCGTGTGTACGGCTATATACGTATGGATAATGCAGAAACCGGTTATCATAAAGTGTATGTAGACAGCCTAAACCTGATGAAATATAATTACCGTTCTCCGGATGCGGCTGCTCCGGCTGATTCAATAAACTAATCATTCTTTATGCGCCGGATAGCTTCCCATTATGTTTTTTGGCGGAAATTGTGCCGGATGAGCTATATAGAATTATCGGACGATAATGTATTCAATGGCGTTTTCCCTTTAGAGGGCGAGATTGGCGGAACTGAATTTTGTGATGGCCTGCTTATTCCGCTCGATAGCCTGAATAAACCAGCAATGCTTAAAGAATTTCCAAGCCAATTAGACATTTTGATTGAAGAAATCGCGCAATCAGGCATAACGGACTCTGTTTTTATAGGTAATAAGGTCTCTTTGTACCGAATACATGATAATAAAGTTTACACAATCCTCTTCTGACTGTAATACAATTTTTATATTTGCATCATATCTTGTTCGGTTAACTTTTTATGTGATTAAATCCTGAAATATGAAAAAAATACTTTTCTATTATATATTCTTGTTATTCCTTGTTTCAGCGGATATCATCGCCAAAAATGTTTGGGATGGGAGTATTGATGAAAGCTGGCCGGAAGATCTGACACATACCGAGTTTGCCATTTCAACGCCAGCCCAATTAGCCCGTCTGGCACAACTGGTTAATGATTCACTTTTCTCTTTCGAGGACAAGAGAATCATTTTATTAAACGATATTGATTTGAAAAACATCCCATGGGAACCCATAGGACGGATGGAATATTCTAGTCATGCGCCTTACCATCCTGATTCAAAGAAGTCATTCCGGGGACATTTCGATGGAAACAATAAAACCATCCGTAACCTTTCAATAGAAGCAAAATATCCCGCAACAGGATTGTTCGGTTATATCGAGAACGGGGCGAAAATAGAGAATCTAACGCTTAACAAAGGGAAAGTGTACAAAAGCGGGGCGATAGTTGTTGATAGCGCTTATACCTATTGTTTTCTCGCAACAGCAGCCCTTGTGGGCTATGTTTATTCTAATCCCAGGCAGACGGATTCAATTATTATCCGTAATTGCCATAATTTAAATGTTGAAGTAAATAACTCGGTGACTTATTCCGATTACGCGGGAATAAGATGGGATTCGTATACTTCAGGATTGGTCGGCTATGTTCAAAACACGGTTGGCTACTCTGAAAAATCATATTGTAAAAGTCTTTTTTTATTGGAAAATTGTTCGAATAACGCTATGGTTAACGGGACATATTTTACCTCAGGAATTATTGGCGGTATTATGAATACAGCCAATTTTGATACCAGATATGGAAAAGGAGACGCTGTTGTTGTCATTCGTTCATGCCGGAACAAAGGGGAAATTGACCAATCCGGAAAAATAACCACTCAACAGGTGGGCGGAATAGTAAGCCGTATTAATAACAGAGGACAGTTTGTCTTCGAAGACTGTATAAATGAAGGCAATATAAACCTACATACCGATATAGGCGCCATTGGTGGTTTAATAGGAGAAATCTATCTGGAGAATGAGCAGTCGGTTATTAAAAATTCTTGTAATAAAGGAATACTTACCTCAGGAAACGAAGCGAAAACCGGAGGAATAATCGGTTGTGCCAATATATCATATAACGGAGAAAATGGTTATAATTCATTAATCATGGAATCTTGTATAAATACGGGGGAAATTGATACCTATGCAGAAAGCGTGACCGGAGGAATAATAGGCTCCATTTATTGTTTCCAAGATATCGAAAACGTGGAACAGCAGATGAATGGCAGTATAAAACTCTCCAATTGCTATGCCAGTTCAAAAATTTATCAATCAACTGGTGTAGTGGGAGGATTGGTTGGTGAGTTGCAAAAGAATGTGTCTTATCCATTCCCTGCGACAAAAATCATGATATCCAACAATTATGTGGCATATGATTTTGAAATAGAAAATGATGCGATTATAGGAGGATTAATAGGAAAGATTGACTTAGGAAAAGCGGATGATAGCTATAATATTATACCCTTTGCCGAAAATGTTTCTACACATATCAAAAATAATCTCGTGACTTTGACAGATATGCCGGAGCTATATAGCTCTTACCGAATCGCAGGTATTTTGAAAACGAACAAATACGACAAAGCCCCCCTCTTCGAAAACTACGCCTATGTGGAAAACCGTAGCTTCACCAATGAGATAAAGCATTATAAGCAGAATGGGGAAGATTGGAAAGGGACAATGAACTTCATGCCGTTATCTGTATGGAATGATGGTGGCGAGACTGTTTGGGACTTCGATCCCACCGACTGTTTTATGCCTAAACTGGCGAATGTATCGTTTGAACAACCGGATATTCCTAATCCGATGCACAACAAATCAAGCGTCGGTATATTCCCGGTAGTAGAACGTCCGTTTACTTGTACTGCAGCGGGAAGCGGCTTGTATTTCGACACTAATACCCCCGGCGATTTGTATATATATAAGTTCAGCGGCAGTCTGCACAACAAAAGATACATTCCTGCTGGATTGACGACAATACAATTGCCAAGAGACTTGTACATTGTGAATTTCAATGGATTTTCTGAAAAAATAATGATTAACAGATAAGACTGAATGATAGATTTTGAGAAGATACCCTCGCCTTGTTATGTGATGGAAGAAAGGTTGCTCCGGAAGAACCTGTTGCTTATCAGGCAGGTGGAGGAACAGGCTTGTGTAAATATAATTCTTGCGTTTAAGGCATTTGCCATGTGGAAAGCCTTTCCGATAATCCGTGAGTATATACCTTATTCTACGGCAAGTTCGAAATATGAAGCCCAACTGGCTTTTGAAGAGATGGGAAGCCTCGCACATACGTACTCTCCGGCATATACGATAGAGGATTTTCCATTGATATTGAAATACAGCAGCCATATAACGTTTAATTCTCTTTCACAGTTCGAACGTTTTCACCCGATGGTAAAAGTCGGTGGAGGAAAGGTTTCCTGTGGTATCCGAATCAATCCCGAATACTCGGTGGTGGAGACGGATTTGTATAATCCAACTGCTCCGGGTTCGCGTATGGGTGTTATCAGCGATTTATTGGGAGATACCCTGCCCGAAGGAATAGAAGGTTTGCATTTCCATGCTTTATGTGAGTCTTCTTCTTACGATTTGGAAAAAATGCTTAAGATCGTAGAAAAACGTTTCGGGCGTTTTCTCCCTACAATCAAATGGCTGAATATGGGAGGAGGGCACTTGATGACCTGTAAGGATTACGACACGGCGCACCTCATCTCTTTACTCCAATCATTCAAAGCCAGGTATCCTAACCTGGAAATCATTATGGAACCGGGAAGTGCTTTTGCCTGGCAAACGGGATTTTTACTGACAACCGTAGTGGATATTATAGAAAACCATGGGATAAAAACAGCTATCATTGACGCGTCGTTTACTTGCCATATGCCTGATTGCCTTGAAATGCCTTATAAACCGGCCATCCGAAATGCAACCGACGCCGTGGAAGGTAAGCCGACCTATCGCATAGGAGGTAATAGTTGCTTGAGCGGTGATTTCATGGGAGATTGGTCGTTCGACAGACCATTGAACGTAGGAGATAAAATAATCTTCGAAGACATGATTCATTATACCATTGTAAAGACCAACATGTTCAATGGTATCCCGCATCCTTCCATTGCCTTATGGAGCAGAAACGACGAATTGATTATTTATAAGACATTCGGATACGAAGACTATAAGCGAAGAAATAGTTGACAGTTGACAAATGACAGTTGAGCATCAAATCAGAAAAAATGTCAATGACCAACTGTCAATTATCAACTAAATACACTATTTTAGCGGTTTGAAATCACAAAGCAAAAAAAATGGGTATTTTCAGTTTTTTCAATAAGGATAAAAAAGAGACATTAGATAAAGGGTTATCAAAAACAAAAGAGAGCGTTTTCTCAAAACTGACACGTGCCGTTGCCGGAAAGAGCAAGGTAGACGATGATGTGTTAGACGATTTGGAGGAAGTATTGATTACCTCCGATGTAGGAGTTGATACGACTTTGAAGATTATCAACCGGATAGAAAAACGTGTAGCCAAAGACAAATACGTTACTACCCAGGAATTGACAGCGATTTTGCGGGAAGAAATTGGCGGTTTGCTTACTGAAAACAATATAACCGATGCAGAAGGATTCATCTTGCCCGACGACTCCAACCCCTATGTTATCATGGTAGTGGGGGTAAACGGTGTAGGCAAAACGACAACGATAGGCAAGCTGGCATACCAGTTTAAGAAAGCAGGGAAAAAGGTCTATCTCGGTGCCGCCGATACATTCCGGGCTGCAGCCGTTGAGCAGTTGGTAATCTGGGGCGAAAGGGTAGGAGTACCTGTCATTAAACAGAAGATGGGCGCCGACCCGGCATCTGTCGCATTTGATACTCTGACTTCGGCAAAAGCAAACAATGCCGACGTCGTTATTATTGACACCGCAGGCCGTTTGCACAACAAAATAAACCTGATGAACGAGCTTACCAAGATAAAAAATGTAATGAAGAAAGTCGTTCCTGACACTCCACATGAGGTGTTGCTGATTTTGGACGGCTCAACAGGGCAAAATGCCTTTGAGCAAGCTAAACAGTTCACGGCGGCTACCGAAGTAAATGCTTTGGCCATAACAAAGCTCGACGGTACTGCTAAAGGAGGTGTAGTAATCGGCATCTCCGACCATTTCCATATTCCCGTTAAATATATCGGCCTTGGAGAAGGGATAGAAGACCTCCAGCTATTCAATAAGAAAGAATTTGTAGATTCCCTCTTTGGAGAATAACTATACATGCCATTATTAGAACTGAAGTTCTACGACTGCGGACAGTAAAAAAGGCAATATGAAGAAAAACAAAGTAGATATAATAACATTAGGTTGTTCGAAAAACCTGGTCGATTCCGAACAGCTTATGCGCCAATTCGTAGCTAACGGATATACGGTAGCGCACGACCCTGAAAAAGTTTCGGGCGAAATTGTTGTGGTAAATACCTGCGGCTTTATCGGAGATGCGCAGGAAGAATCAATTAATATGATTCTTGAACTGGGGGAAGCGAAGAAAAAAGGGTTTATTTCAAAACTTTATGTAATGGGATGCCTTTCAGAACGTTTCTTGGGTGAATTGGAGACCGAAATACCGGAAGTAGACAAGTTTTACGGTAAATTCAGTTGGAAAGACCTATTGCTTGATTTAGGTAAATCATACCATAAAGACATTGCGGCTGACCGAGTGCTTACGACTCCTCCACATTATGCTTACCTGAAAATAGCCGAGGGCTGCAACCGTATGTGTTCTTATTGCTCTATTCCCATTATGACCGGACAGTACCAATCACGCCTGATAGAAGACATCGAAACGGAAGTACGTCTGTTGGTGGCAAAAGGGGTAAAAGAATACCAAATGATAGCGCAGGATCTGACATATTATGGACTTGACTGCTATAAACGCTTGGCACTTCCCGAGCTGGTAGAGCGTATTTCGGATATAGAAGGAGTTGAATGGATACGTCTTCATTATGCTTATCCGGCACGTTTCCCTTATGATTTGCTTCGGGTAATGCGTGAACGCGAAAATGTATGCAATTACATGGATATCGCTTTGCAGCATATCAGCGACCATATGCTGAAACAAATGCGACGAAATAGTACGAAAGCGGAAACATATGAATTATTAAGAAGGATGCGTGAAGAAGTCCCGGGAATCCATTTGCGTACCACATTGATGGTGGGGCATCCTGGTGAAACAAATGAAGATTTCGAACAATTGGTTGATTTCGTCAGAGGAATACGTTTTGAACGTATGGGTGCTTTTACCTACAGCCATGAAAAAGGTACCTATTCATATAAGCACTATAAAGACGAGATAGAACAAGATATAAAACAAGACCGTCTGGATTATATAATGCGTATTCAGGAACAGATTTCCACTGAAATAAATGAACAGAAAATAGGCAAAATACAGAAAGTAATTGTAGACAGGGAAGAAAAAGATTTTTACATCGGACGGACAGAATATGATTCTCCGGAAATAGATCCGGAAGTGCTTATATCCAAAGAAAAGACACTTAATATGGGCACTTTTTATAACGTAAAAATTGACAACGCAGATGCTTTTGATTTGTACGGTTCAACGATGAAATCATAAAAAATGCTTACAAATTTGCTCATTTACAAAAAAATAACTAATATCGCCAATAAAATCCGGATATAATTGATGAATATGAAAAACAAAGAATTAGTTAAAGAACTTGCTACTCGCTTAAAATGGACGTCCGTTGAGGTTTCGGAGATGTTGTCTGGACTTAGTTCCCTGATTGGCTCTCACTTGGTAGAAAGTGATACTGTTTCCTTGGAAGACTTCGGACAATTTGAGGCCAGAAAGAAAGGAGAACGTATTTCCGTTAATCCGGCAAACGGGAAACGTTATTTGGTTCCACCCAAATTGGTTCCAGTGTTCAAACCGAGTGCTACGGTTAAAACAAAACTTAAAGATTTAGGAAATAATGAGTAACCGTTTAACAATAAAAGAAATAGCTGCTGAATTAGCGAAATCGATAGGAAAAGACTATGAAAGCGTGGAACGATTCGTTAACGAATTAATCAATGTCGTTAGCGAAAGTGTTTTCACCGACAAACTAGTACAAATTAAAGGTATAGGTACATTTAAAATTATTCAGGTAGAAAAGAGAGAAAGTATTGATGTAAATACAAAGGAACGTATCGTTATTCCTGAACATTACAAGCTCTCGTTTTCTCCGGAAAAAGAGCTGCGAGAAACAGTGAATAAGCCATTTTCATTCTTTGAATCCATCGAAATCAATGACGATTCTGATTTTGCATCCTTTGCAAGTGAAACTGAAGAGAGAGATAAAGCCGATGATCAGGATGAAGATGTTGAAATAGAAGAAATTATATACGAACAAGAGAAAAAGGAAGAACAAAACGAAAAGGAGGAGCAGGCGGAAATAGTAGTAAACGAACAATTGTCGATTTCTAAAGAAAAAGTGAACATTATCGTTGAAAAAGAAGAATCAAAGCCTGAGATTACAGACGAAGAAGAAAAAGAAATAGGCGATCCTATTTTTGAAAGACCTCTTATTGATGAAATTCTGGAAGAACTTAACCAAATAGAAAAAATCAATAAAAAGGAAAAAGAGAAGATTGAAGAAGAAATTCTTCCCGCTCCTCCTTTGGTTGTAAATGAAATTGTGACTGAAACAATAAAAGAAATTCCTCCTCCTGTTGTGAATGAACAAGAGCAGGTTGAAGAAGTTGTGGAAGAAACTCAAGAACAGGAACTTCCGATTTATTCGGCCGAACAGGCACATGATGAACCTAAGGTGAAAATTGAAGCTGAATCAGTAACACCGAAAGAACATAGAGTGAGTTATGAAATAAAAGAAACGAACCAAAAAAATGAAGACGTTATGGATGAATATAATGAAAACAGAAGAAGGGAGTCTTATCATCGGTCTGGAGAGAGGGACAGTGAGAAAAATTCTGACAACAACAAGAATACATTGGTGATTCTTTTGCTGGCAGTGGTTATCATTTTAATCATAGCACTGAGCACCGTATTGTACATGAGTAAAGATATACTCTTTAAAAGCGGTACAGAGAAAGTTATTACAACACAGACACCTTCCCAGAATACGTTTACATTGCCTTCCGGTGATTCGGAAGTTGATAACCTCGAAGATGAATGGGGAATAGAAGATGAATTTGGTGATGAAGGTACGCCCGCAACAGAAGAAACAGTGAAATCTGCTTCATCAGCAACAGGAGGTTCTGATATTATTGCCAATGTACGTATTAAAAGAGGCGATCGTTTGAACTTGATTGCTCTTGAATATTACGGGAACAAGCTGTTCTGGGTATATATCTACGAACACAATAAATCGAAGATAACCAATCCGAATAGTATTCCGGTAGGATTAGACTTGGTTATTCCGGCTAAAAGTGTTTACAATATAGATGCGAACAATCCGGCTTCAATAAGGAAAGCTTCAGTATTGCAAACGCAAATATTATCTCAATATCGGCAGTATAGCAATCCTTATAATCAGTATAACCAGTATAACCAATACAATCAGCCAAACGATCCGTATCAATATAATGATCCGTATCAATACAGCGATCCGTACAATAACCAAAATCAATACGGACAATCTCCTAATTATTATTAATTAAAATAATTGACCGGAGATTGGTTAGTATTATTTAACTGCTAAAGTTGAGAATACGATTTTTACATTTATAATTTTGTGCTTCGAATAAGAAAAAGCACAAAATTATAAACATAAATATAAAATATATAGTAAATCTATGAGTCAGACAGTGGATATTCGTGAGTTGAACCAACGAATAGAAAGCAAGAGTTCATTCGTAAGTAATATTGTAATAGGAATGGACCAGGTAATCGTTGGTCAGAAACATTTGGTTGAATCATTGTTAATAGGTCTGCTTTCCGATGGACATATCTTATTAGAAGGGGTTCCCGGTTTGGCAAAAACGTTAGCCATTAAAACGTTGGCATCGTTAATAGATGCTAAATACAGCCGTATTCAGTTTACTCCAGACTTGCTTCCTGCAGACGTAATCGGTACAATGATTTACAGCCAAAAGAAAGAAGAGTTTTTAGTGAAACATGGCCCTGTGTTTGCAAATTTTGTATTGGCAGATGAAATCAATCGTGCACCAGCCAAAGTACAGAGTGCCCTTTTAGAAGCAATGCAGGAACGCCAGGTAACTATTAGTGAGAATACATATAAATTACCTGAACCTTTCCTTGTAATGGCTACCCAAAACCCGATTGAACAAGAAGGTACCTATCCGCTTCCCGAAGCGCAGGTGGATCGTTTCATGCTGAAGGTAGTAATCGGTTATCCGAAGAAAGAAGAGGAAAAGATAATCATCCGCCAAAACATCAGCGGCGAAAAGATAGAAATTAAGCCTGTTTTAACTAAACAGGAAATACTCGAAGCGCGTAAAGTTGTTCGTGAAGTATACTTGGATGAAAAAATAGAACGTTATATCGTCGATATCGTATTTGCCACCCGTTATCCACAGGAACACGGAATGCCTAACCTTGCGAATATGATTTCGTTTGGTGCTTCTCCGCGTGCTTCCATAAATTTGGCATTGGCTGCACGGGCATATGCTTTCATTAAACGCAGAGGATATGTAATTCCGGAAGACATTCGAGCAGTTTGCCATGATGTGATGCGCCACCGTATCGGTTTGAGTTATGAAGCAGAAGCCAACAACCTGACATCTGAAGAGGTTATAAGTGAAATATTGAACAAGGTAGAAGTACCTTAATTATGGAAACTAGTGAACTATTAAAAAAGGTTCGCCAGATTGAGATAAAAACACGTGGTTTGTCTCGCAACATCTTTGCCGGGCAGTATCATTCAGCCTTCAAAGGACGTGGGATGGCATTCAGTGAAGTACGTGAGTATCAGTTTGGCGACGATATCCGTGATATTGATTGGAATGTTACTGCGCGTTACGTTCGCCCATATGTTAAAGTATTTGAAGAAGAACGTGAACTGACAGTAATGCTAATGATTGATGTTTCGGGTAGCAGGAATTTCGGTTCCGTGAATGTAATGAAGAAAGACATCATTACCGAGATTGCAGCTACTTTGGCTTTTTCTGCAATTCAAAATAGTGATAAAATCGGGGTAATATTCTTTTCAGACAAAATAGAAAAGTTTATCCCTCCGCAGAAAGGGAAAAAACATATCCTTTATATTATCCGTGAATTGATAGATTTTCATCCGGATGATACGAAGACCGATATCAGCCAGGTTTTGAAATACCTGACAAACGCGATTAAGAAACGTTGTACGGTTTTCCTGATATCAGATTTCATTGATAAAGGAAACTTTAAAGATGCATTAACCATTGCCAATCGTAAGCATGACGTGGTTGCCATACAGGTATATGATCATCGGGAAACGGAATTACCTCCGGTCGGGCTAATGAAGATTAAGGATGCCGAAACTGGTGAAGAACGATGGATTGACAGTTCTTCATCCAAAGTACGTAATGTATACAAAGAATGGTGGAAAAAGCGTCAGCAGGAGATGGGTGAGATTTTTAAAAAGTGCCGTGTCGATTCTGTTTCTATCCGTACCGAAGATGATTACGTGAAATCGTTAATAGCTCTTTTTGAAAAACGTAATTAAGTATGCAAATGAAACTATTTAAGAAAAGCTTTTTGCTTCTTATATTTATTCAGAGCTTATTTGTTGGAGGTAAATTATTTGCACAAAGGACATTGATAGATGTAAAAATTGATTCTGCCGCTATTTTGATAGGTGAGCAGACTGTATTACATCTTACTGTGACAACAGACAACGGCAAGGATGTGCAGATTGTCATCCCTGGCGATACCTTGATGCGCGGGGTGGAAGTGCTAAACCTTTCCAAGCCGGACTCGTCCATTATAGAGAACGACCGTTTAGTTATCAAACAAGATGTCCTGATAACGTCTTTCGATTCGGCATTATATCTTTTGCCGCCACTGAAAGTGATAGACGGACTTGATACTGCTTATTCGAATCAAGTAGCATTGAAGGTTTCCACTGTTCCGGTAGATATTGATAATCCGGAAGAATTTTTTGATATAAAAGCAGTTTGGAAACCACCTTTTGTCTTGGCCGATTATTATCCTTGGATATTTGGAGTCCTGATTTTTTTGTTCTTGATATGTGTAGCCGGATATGTTTTCCAACGACTTCGTAATAAGAAACCAGTTCTTTCATTTAAGAAAGAAACTCCTAAGCTTCCGCCACATGAACAGGCCATTATGGAACTGGACGCAATCAAGCGACAAAAATTATGGCAACATGGTCGTAATAAGGAATATTATACATTGATTACCGAGACGTTACGCCGTTATATCGTAGACCGTTTTGATATCAATGCCATGGAGATGACATCTGGTGAAATCTTGGATATAATCAAGAAGGAAAGCGAAGCCGATTCCGTTTATGAAAATCTTAAACAGATTCTGCAATTATCTGATTTCGTAAAATTTGCGAAATGGACTCCGCTGCCTGATGAAAACGACTTAAGTATAATGAATGCATATTTATTCGTTAATCAAACAAAACAGACCTTCATTACCGAGCCTGAGCCTGATAATAATGAAGATGATAAAGCTGAAATGAGTGGTTCAACTATAACAAGAGAATAAAATGGTATTTGAGAATCCTACATATTTATATTTATTGTTATTGCTCGTCCCATTGATAGGTTGGTATATCTGGAAACTCAATAAAAGCCAAGCCAGTTTGCAGGTATCATCATCGCAAGTATTTGATTTGCCGGAAGCAAATTCTTACAAAGTATACCTGAGGCATATACCTTTTGTCCTGCGAATGGTTGCAATAGCCTTGCTGATTATCGTATTGGCTCGTCCGCAGTCTACAAATAGTTGGCAAAACTCTTCTACTGAGGGGATAGATATTATGCTGGCGATGGATATTTCCGGTAGTATGCTTGCGCAGGATTTGAAACCAAACCGTTTGGAAGCTGCCAAAGACGTAGCGGCATCCTTTATCAATGGACGACCGAATGACAATATCGGCTTGGTGGTTTTTTCTGGCGAAAGCTTTACCCAATGCCCGTTGACAACAGACCATACCGTGTTGTTGAACCTGTTCAAAGACATCCATAGCGGGATGATTGATGATGGTACGGCGATAGGTTTAGGACTTGCCAATGCGGTAAGCCGTATCAAGGACAGTCAGGCCATATCGAAGGTTATTATTCTTTTGACTGATGGTTCGAACAATATGGGAGAAATCGCTCCCGTTACGGCTGCTGAAATAGCTAAAACATTCGGTATTCGTGTGTATACTATCGGGGTCGGGACAAAAGGGATGGCTCCTTATCCGTTCCAAACGGCTTTTGGGATACAATACCAAAATATTCCGGTAGAGATAGATGAGTCTACATTGAAACAGATTTCTTCCATAACCGGTGGGCAATATTTCCGTGCTACGGATAATGCAAGTCTAAAAGAAATCTATTCGGAGATAGATAAAATGGAAAAAACGAAAATTAGTGTACAAGAATTCAGTAAGAAACAGGAAGAGTATAAGCACTGGGCCTTGCTAATCTTTGCATTACTTCTGGTGGAGATTTTATTGAGAAATACATTGTTAAGAAATATACCATAGTTTAATAACTGAATAACTCAAATAATTTGATAATCAGATTATGGAGTTGTTTAGTTGTTTTGTTATTTGGTTATGAATTCTAAGTTATTAAAAAATTGCTTATGTTTCGTTTTGCAAACCCAGACTATTTGTATTTGCTTTTTATGCTTCCGGTATTGATTGTATTTTACATATATTCAATCATAAGAAAGAGAAAAGCAATAAAGAAATATGGAAACCCCGAATTACTGTCTGAACTGATGCCTGAAGTGTCTCCAAAGCGTCAGCAATGGAAGTTCTGGTTGTTATTCGGGGCAATTACTATTGTTATATTTATTATTACCGGCCCACAGTTTGGTTCTAAGTTGGAGACTGTGAAACGACAAGGGGTTGAGATTATGGTTTGTCTGGATGTTTCTAATTCCATGCTTGCCGAAGATGTGGTTCCCAACCGTTTGGATAAGGCAAAACAGATGCTATCAAGGCTGACAGACGGTTTTTCAAACGATAAGGTTGGACTGATTGTCTTTGCAGGAGACGCATTTACGCAATTACCAATCACGTCTGATTATATCTCTGCCAAGATGTTCCTTTCTTCTATAAGCCCAAGTATGGTATCTACGCAAGGAACGGCCATCGGGGCTGCTGTTAATCTGGCTGTCCGTTCGTTTACACCGAATGAAGCATCTGATAAAACCATTATCATGATAACAGACGGCGAAAACCATGAAGACGATGCCATCGGTGCAGCGAAAAAAGCAGCAGAAAAAGGCATCCGGGTTAATATTGTGGGTATGGGACAACCTAATGGTTCACCAATTCCTATCGGAGGTAATAATAATTTCATGAAGGATAGGGAAGGAAACGTAGTGGTAACAAAGCTAAATGAGCAAATGTGCCAGGAAATCGCAGCAGCCGGACAAGGATTGTACGTGCGAGCCGATAATACCAATTCAGCATTAAAAGCATTGCAAAATGAGATAGACAAGATGAATAAATCAGAACTCGACAGTAAGGCTTATTCCGAATATGATGAACAATTTCAAACACTTGCATGGATTGCTTTGTTTTTGTTGATAGCTGAATTCCTGACATTGGACCGGAAGAACCGGATATTCAGAAAAATAAAATTGTTCTCTTAACTTTATGATGATAACACGACATATGAAGACGACAGTTGTATGGATAATAACCTTTGCTTTTTGTGTAGTAACACTTTCCGCACAAAAAGCCGAAAGGAAGAATGTGCGTGAAGGAAACAAACTGTATAATGATGAGAAATATACAGAATCCGAAATCGCCTACCGGAAAAGTTTAGAAGTAAATCCCCGTTCTATCGAAGGGACTTTCAATTTAGGTGATGTACTATACAAACAAGAAAAATATCCTGAAGCAACCGAGCAATATCAATTAATTGCCGGGCAAGGTGAAAAACTGTTACAAGACAACCCTGATAATGCCGGACGGTTAGCACATGTTTATCATAATATAGGCAATATTGGAATGAAGAATAAGGAATATGCTAAAAGTGTAGAAGCCTATAAACAATCACTCCGGTTAAACCCTCGGGATGACGAAACGCGCTATAATTTAGCACTGGCACAAAAGTTGCTTGAAGATCAACAGAACGAAGATCAAAGTCAAGATCAACAGAATCAGGAAGAAGAACAACAACAGAATCAAAATGAAGAACAGCAACAACAGCAGCCGCAGCAAAATGACCAACAAGAAAATAAAACGCAGGAGGAACAACAACAAAACGAACAAATGAGCCAGGATAATGCTCAACAAATCCTGAATGCTTTCCTGCAAGATGAAAAGGATACGCAAGAAAAGGTTAAGAAAGCTCAGGCTGAACAACAACAACATAGGAGAACAGATAAAGAATGGTAATTTAAAAACAAATATAAATGAGGAAATTAATTTTCTTGTTCTTTTTAATTATAACGATTAGCTCGGTAGTAATAGCGAATGAAATTGTTTTTAAAGCAAGTGTTCCGAACGCCGTTATCGTCGGACAACAATTCCAGTTGACATTTACGGTTAATGGAGAAGGAAGGGATTTAAGAGTTCAGGAGATGCCTGACTTTAATGTCCTTTATGGCCCGTCGCAATCAAAATCGTATAGTTCAAGTTGGATAAACGGGCAAAGTAATAGTGAAACGACTGTAACCTATACGTATGTTTTAACTGCGAAAAACGAAGGTACATTCAACATACCTCCGGCAACAATAAAGGTAGGCAATTCAAATTATACCTCTAATGCATTAGTTATCAAGGTACTTCCGCCGGATAAGACGAATGATGCTTTACAAAGCAATGTGTCGCCACACGTTTCGGATGTGAGTGATAAAGATGTTTTTGTCACCATGCAGGTTTCCAAACGAAACGTTTACGAACAGGAGGGTTTCCTTGTCACTTTCAAGTTGTATTCAAGGGATGCGCAAGTAGGATTACCCAGTGTGAAATTTCCTGAATTTGAAGGATTTCTGGCGCAGGAAATAGAGCTTCCGAGTGATAAACAATGGACAATGGAAAACTATAATGGAAGAAACTATTATGCTGTGACATTAAAACAGACGGTTTTATATCCGCAACGTTCAGGCAAAATAACAATTGATGCTGGAAAATTCGATGTCAGGGTACGAATACGAACCCAGCAACGGGTACGTAGTTTCTTTGACGATTTCTTCGATACGTATCAGGATGTGAACAAGACGTTGACAACAACTCCTGTTACAATTGACGTAAAATCATTGCCATCCGGAAAACCCGCCTCGTTTGCCAATGCGGTAGGTGATTTTAAAATGTCGACAAGTATCAGTTCCAATAATGTAAAGGTTAATGAAGCGGTTACAGTGAAGGTTACTATTTCAGGAACCGGAAACATCCGTTTAATAAAGAATCCGGAAATTAGATTCCCGAATGATTTTGATATTTACGATCCGAAGGTTGAAAACAATATCCGGACAACAACGGCTGGTGTAAGCGGTACGAAAACGATTGAATACATAGCTATTCCCCGTTATGGAGGCGATTTTGAAATACCTGCGATACAATTTTCTTATTTCGATACAAAATCGGGAATATATAGAACACTTTCTTCCGAACCATACAAGCTACATGTCGAAAAAGGAAAAGAAGGAGAAGGAAATACTCCGGCTGTTTCAAACTTCAGTAACAGGGAGAATGTCAGATACCTTGGGCAAGACATTCGTTATCTGAAAGTGAAGGATATCAATTTCGTCTTGAACGACGAGTTGTTCTTCGGTTCATTCATGTATTATATGTGTTATCTGATACCAGCTTTGTTGTTTGTTGTTTTTTTCTTTATCTATCGTAAGCAGGTGAAAGAAAATGCCAATATAGCCCTTGTACGTACGAAAAAAGCAAATAAAATAGCTGTACGCCGTCTGAAAAATGCTGGTAAGCTATTGAAGGAAAATAAAAAAGAAGAGTTCTACGACGAAGTGCTCCGTGCCTTATGGGGGTATCTTAGCGACAAATTGAATATTCCGCAATCAAACCTAACAAAAGATAATGTGGAAACAGAACTTACTAAATACGGGGTAGATAAATCGTTAATCAATGAATTCATGGATATATTGAATACCTGTGAGTTTGCCCGCTACGCACCTTCGCAGGCATCTGACGCTATGGATAAGCTGTATGAATCAACAATAGATGCGATTGGTAATATGGAAAATACGATTAAAAAATAACAAAATATGAAGATACGTATATATATCAGGAAAACGTTGTTTATTCTATTTATTCAATGTATGACTTGGAATGTTTTTGCCCAGGAAGAAATAATAAAAGAGGCAGAAGCAGCTTATATACAGGAAGATTATAACAAAGCAATCGAACTGTATGAAAAAGTATTGACCAATAACGGAGCTTCAGCCGAGATTTATTACAACTTAGGAAACGCCTATTATAAAGCGAATAAAGTAGCTCCGACCATTTTGAATTATGAAAGAGCTTTGTTGCTTGATCCAGGTGATGCTGATATTCGTTTCAACCTGCAAATGGCACGGGAAAGGACCGTCGAAAAGATAGAACCTATTGGAGAATTCTTCCTGCTTAAATGGTTTCATGCGGTTCAGAATATGGGAAGCGCAGATTCATGGGCATTACTTGGCATCGTTTGTTTCCTGTTGTTAATTTTTTGTTTATTGCTATTTTTCTTTTCCAGATGGATACGGATGAAAAAAGTCGGCTTTTATCTAGGGATATTATGTATGATATTTGTAATTTTTACGAATATCTTTGCAAGAAACCAAAAGAACGAGATTGTAAACCATTCGCATGCGATTGTATTTTCACCTACTATTACGGTAAAAAGTTCGCCTGATGCCAGCGGAACAGATTTATTTCTTTTACATGAAGGAACTAAAGTATCTATAAAAAGTACATTAGGAGAGTGGAAGGAAATCGAGTTGGAGGATGGAAATATAGGTTGGATGCCGGGAAAAGACGTTCAAATTATATGATGCATGCTTGAACAAATATTAGATTATGAGCGTGAAATATTTTTCATGCTTAATGGTAGTGATTTTCCTTTTCTCGACCGTTTCATGTGGCTTTATACCGGGAAAATTGTCTGGCTACCATTAGCCATTTTTATCTTATTCATTTTGTTTTATAAGAAAAATTGGCGCGAGTCGTTACTTATCCTGTTAACCATTGCGTTGATAGTTACCTTATGCGACCAATTTGCGTCCCATCTTATCAAACCGAATTTTGCTCGTTTCCGCCCGACGCATCATCCTGAATTTATGGAAGATGTAAAAATAGTATTTGGCTATAGGGGAGGTCGTTACGGATTTATTTCAAGTCATGCCGCCAATGCTTTTGGCTTTGCTATGTTCATGTCGTTACTTTTCCACTACCGCATATTTACAGTTACAATATTTTTTTGGGCAGCTATAACGGCTTATACACGGATTTATCTGGGTGTACATTTTATATCCGACATTGTTCCGGGGGCTTTAACCGGACTATTTTTCGGATGGCTGGTCTATGTTATTTATGTATTTGCGCGAAAGCGTTTCATTAGTGGGGTAGAGGAGAAGCCCTCTTATTTATTGTACTCCAATAAACAAAAACTACTAATTGTTTTTGGTATTCTTGTCACGGTTTTAAGCCTTTTATTATTTAATGCTCCCCTGACTACTGTTTTACATTGATATCTTTTCTGATATGTCGTAAAGCAGGATTATTTCACAATTTTTTATTTGCTCTTATTGCATTTAATCACTAAGTTAGTGGCATCATAATAAATAATATTAATATTAACCTTCAAAATATTGAAGCCATGACAAAAACGATCACATTTAACGAATTGCGCAGGATCAAAGACAGCTTGCCTGATGGTACCACCCACCGTATTGCCGACGAGTTGGGTGTGTCAGTAGAAACCGTCCGGAATTATTTCGGAGGACAGAATTTTCGTGAAGGCAAAAGTTGTGGTATACACATCGAACCAGGACCAGATGGTGGTTTGGTAATTTTAAATGACACTTCAATATTAGAGCGTGCGTTGGAAATACTTGATGAAAGTCATATCCCAACTGCGCCTCAAGAGTAAAAAAGTTCAGGTTTGCCTGAAATCCCAAAGCTACTTATTAAGACGGCTTTGGGATTTTTTTATTTCGGCAACATTCCTTATATTTCAATTGTTTAATTAATAAAAAAGAAAGAAAGTATGGAAAACAAAGAAGACAAATTGGTTACGTTGGCCATTCACACTTTTGAAAAGGCTCAAATCTTGAAAACTATACTTGAATCAGAGGGTATAGAAGTGTATATACATAATGTCAATCAAATTCAGCCTGTGGTTTCCGCAGGGGTAAGGGTGCGTATTAAAGAAAGTGATTTGCCACATGCCCTCCGGATTATCGAAGATAATAAATGGATGGAAGAAACTAAAGAAGAAGATCCGCCTAAAAAGGAAAAGAAAGTATTGATTCCGGTAGACTTCTCTGATTATTCAATGAAAGCCTGTGATTTAGGTTTCAATTATGCGAGCAAAGTGGGAGCAGAGGTTATGATATTGCATGCTTATTTCAGCCCATATTTTCCAACGGCCATTCCTTTGGGAGATACATTGGCCTACCAGATAAACGAAGAGGAAACAACCCAAAACATTCTGAAACGTGTACAAATTGATATGGAAAACCTCTGTACACAAATAAAAAGGAAGATAAAAGAAGGAAAGTTACCGCAGGTAAAACATAATTATACTCTTCGTGAAGGACTTCCCGAAGAGGAAATTTTGTCGTATAGCAAGGAATATCATCCTACATTGATTGTGATGGGTACACGCGGAAAAAATCAGAAAGATTTGGATTTGATTGGTAGTGTAACCGGCGAAATTATAGAAATAAGTAAGGTTCCGGTTTTGGCAATACCCGAAAATATACGCTTTGAAGACTTGTCCAAATGCAAGAATATTGCTTTTGCCACATCATTTAATCAACATGATTTATTGGTATTCGATACATTTATGGAATTATTGAAGGGATTTAATTTTAAGATACATTTATTCAATATATCCACAAGTAAAGACGAATGGAACGAAATCCGGTTGTCGGGCATTAAAAGTTACTTCGAGAAACAATATCCAGGTGTTGATATCGAATATACGGTATTAGACGATGGTGATTTGTTGTTGTCTATCGAAAAATTTGTGCGCGATAAATTTATTGATGTGATTGCCGTGTCTATACATCGAAGGAACATATTAACCAGGATCTTCAATCCCAGTATTGCACGGAAAATGTTATTCCATACAGATACACCATTGTTAATCCTGCATGCTTAAAGTAATTGTATTTTTAACGTTTTTTCAAATTAATGCCAGAACTTTATTGATAAAACGGCTGTTCTGTATGTAGAAAGACAAAAAATAAAAGTATTGAGAAATTAAGCAAGCAAAGTAGTATTTGTTTTTTCATATAAGTAGAGTTTGTTATTTGTTTAGTCCGTATGTTGCTGAGAAGCTGTATACGGGCTTTTTTATTTTTTTTGAGTAAAATTCATAATTACGATTATGTTTAATTGTGTCATTCTTCCATCTTCTCAAAATCCCATAGCTTTCTTTATTACTGTCATTTCTTCTTCTGAGGTCAGCATTTTTAATAATTCAAATGCGACATTTGGAGCTGTCTCAGGGCAATAAGACGTAATAATATTACCATCAACTCGATTCTTAAGAACTCCACTTTTTCCTAAAGGGAAAGCTCCAGAACAAATAGACGCAATAATTTTACCTTTTGCATCAAATTCTCTAATTAATTTTAAGAATTTTTCGTTATATGCTTCTTCATAAAAACCAAATTCTCCGAATCCACCCGGTATTGCTAGGGCGTCATATTCGTCAACATTTATTTCTTCAATGGTTTTATCGACTATTACAGGTACATTAAAAGTGCTTATAACTTTTTCAGTAAAACCACAAGTGTCAACGAATATGTTATGCCCATAATCCACTCTTCCCCAACCAAGTACATCTATAAAAACACTAAATTCCATAGTTTCAAATGCCTTTGCTAGAAAAACTAATACTTTTTTATTTTGCATGCTTTTCAAAATTATCAATTTAATGTGAGTTCGATATAAGAAAACGAGTAAAAAATGAGCATAAATTATCTGGATGAATTTGGGAAAATATCCAGATGATTTTGGAAGATCATCCAAATGAAACCGGGAAAACATCCAGATGAATTTCCAACCACAATTTGTACTCAATCGCTCTCTCTGTACATGTCTTTAGCCAGTCTAAATTTCCACGTCATAAAATCAACTAAAGATTGCGGAGATAATATCTTAATAGTGTCAACAAACCCAAAGAACTCCCGTTGCAGTTCCTGATTGACAACTACATGAAGTTCGAAAACCATTGAACCATCTTCCAGTGTTTCTATCAATTCCTGGCTTTTATGGAAAGGTTTAGTCTGTACATAAGGTGCATTCTGTTTGTCGACCCAAAAGCGAACTGCTTCGGCTTTCATGCTGACATTTTTGGTTACTCCCACCAAATCGTCAAAGAATGTTTCCGGATCGAAAAGGTCATTTTCAACATATTTTTCTTTTTCGGCAATTTCAATATGGTGTATCCTATCTAATGCCAGATTGATTAAATTCCCTTTTCTATTACCGAATACAAACCAGCGATTGCGGTATTCCTTTAATAAGTAGGGATAGAAAATAAATGTATTGGCTGAACGGGCTTTGAATGAACGGTATTTCATATTCAACGTTTGCTTGTCGACAATAGCATGATAAATAGTATCGAGAAAGTCCAGACCTTTCAGACTTTCGTTCTTTTCAAAATCAATTACAGGAATTGTCTTTTGCCGAGCCGATGTTACATGATCTTCCAGCCGACTCACGATATCGCCCATTCCTGAAAAGTAGGAGAAGCCTTTGAACTGGCGAAGAACTTCTACAGCTTCCGACATGGTTTTCAAATCCTGTTCCGATAGCGGGATGTTTGTGATGCTATAATCCTCGTCTTCGTATTTATAGTATTTGTTATCGTAGACGATAATAGGTGCATTGTAACCCAGCTTTTCGCTGCGCATCATTTGAATATCCATCTGAACAGTGCGGCGGCTGATGCCCTTGTCTATTCCTTCATACTCATAAAGTGCATCGGAACAGGCATCTATCAAATCTTCGAGTGTCCACTGGCGGTATTTATTGCGCAGGCAGGTATCTATTGTTTTATAGCGAATTAGAGCGTTACGATTAACTGGCATACGAATTATTTACGAATAGAATTTGAAGTTTTTTTCAAAAATAATAAAAAATAATTTTAGTTGCGCAAAAACGCTGCGCAATCGTATTGAAATCTTTGTAATGTCAAACAATAAAAAAGAGTGTCGTTATGAAATTCAATTTTACAACAAAAGGAAAAAACAAGGTGATGAATCACGAAGGCGAACAAGCATACCGCCTGTCACCGGAATGGCAATTGTATACTGCCACCGTTACCTCTTCGTTGAATGACAAATTTTACGAAGGGGCAGAAACAAGAGTAGAAACATTGCGTAAACTGATAGCCCAGTGCGATCCTATGTTCGTAGCGCAACTGGCAGTATATGTCCGCAGGAAGATGAATATGCGTTCCATACCATTGGTATTGGCCGTAGAGTTGGCAAAGGTACATAGTGGAGATTCCACCGTAAACAAAATGGTATCGGGTATTATACAACGTGCTGATGAAATAACTGAATTGCTGGCATACTATCAGATGGCTAACGAGCGCAAGGATACTAAAAAACTGAACCGCTTGTCGAAACAGCTTCAAGCCGGATTGCAGGATGCTTTCAATCGTTTCGATGAATATCAGTTTGCAAAATACAACCGCGATGCGGAAGTAAAGTTGCGTGACGCCTTGTTTCTTGTTCACCCAAAAGCAAAAGATGAATCGCAACAAGCCTTGTTCAACAAAATAGTGAACAACGAACTTGAAACACCATATACTTGGGAAACAGAACTTTCAGCATTGGGACAAACGAAGTTTGCTTCCGATAAAAAAAAGTCAATCGCTTTCCGTATGAAATGGGAAGAACTGATAGATAGTCGTAAAGTGGGTTATATGGCATTGATGCGTAACTTGTGCAACATATTGGAAGCTGAGGTATCGAAGCAACATATCATGAAAGTATGCAAAGCGTTGTCGAATGCAGAAGCGGTGCGGCGTTCGAAACAGTTGCCATTCCGTTTCCTTGCCGCTTATCGTGAAATATCGAAAGTAAAATCGGCTTATTCAGGACGTGTTTTAGATGCATTGGAACAAGCTGTTACTGTATCGGCTGAAAACATAACCGGATTCGGCGAAGATACCAAAGTATTGATAGCTTGTGACGTATCGGGTTCGATGCAGAACGCTGTGTCACCAAAAAGCAAAATATTGTCTTACGATATAGGTTTGATGTTGGCTATGCTGTTGAAATCACGCTGCAAAAATGCTATAACAGGTATGTTCGGCGACAAGTGGAAAGTGATAAACGTTCCGACCAAAGGCATACTGTCTAATGTGGATGCTTTCTATCGCCGTGAAGGTGAAGTAGGTTATGCTACCAACGGCTACTTGGTGATAGAAGATTTGTTGGAAAGCAAACAACAAATGGATAAAGTGATGATGTTTACCGACTGCCAGTTGTGGAACAGCTACAACGACAAAAAAATAGCTGATTTGTGGAACGATTACAAAAAGATATCGCCAAACAGTAAGCTGTATCTGTTCGACTTGTCGGGATACGGAACCACGCCTTTAGATATCACCCGTGATGATGTGTACCTGATAGCGGGTTGGTCTGACAAGGTATTTGATATCATAGCAGCCATAGATTGCGGTGGCAATGCCTTGGACGAAATACGGAAAACTGAACTGTAATGGATAAGAAACTTTGCGGATGTCGTAGTATAGAGTTGCTTCGAACTATAAATTTCCAAGTTTTATGCGTATGTTATTTCGCAAAGTTTCTTACTGTCTGTTACCTTGCTTTTATTGAGAAACTAAAACAGAATGTCGTAGAGAAGAGATACTTCAGCAGCCAATCAAGGGGAGGAATAGTGAGGTCGTAAAATCGGCGAGACTATCCGGTTCGACTCCGGCAATGCTATGCCCCGTTACGTTACTCTTTTCGCTTGTTACTTCTGCTTTTTCATATAAACGAATGCCGTAGGAGAAAGCTACGCTTGACGAGTCGCCGATGGCGTATAAGGATAAGGAGAATCCTTTACTATACGATATAAAAAAGAAAAGGTTGTCTCCCGACAACCAATCTTCATTGTTAACCTTAAATCTAATACCATGAAAAACACATTGCAAAGATATGCATTTGTATGTTATGCAGCATAATTATTCAGTAATTAAATTGTCGCTATTAACCATGTTTAACAATTTTATGTTTTAAAACATGCTTTTGGAGCAATTTTCGAGTTTTTTGTCTAAAAACGAATGCTCCCCTCTCCTACTTCTTTCTGTTATCGCTATTTTTCTTTTTCTTTGTAGGCGAAATAAACAATGGCAACAGAATTAGAATAATCTGACTTATTATTGTGTTATTCTATAATTCAGTTTGTTGAATCACTCAATTATTATTACTTATGACAGACGATAAAAAGATTATCTTTTCTATGGTGGGTGTAAATAAGATATACCCACCTCAAAAGCAAGTTCTGAAGAATATCTACCTTTCATTCTTTTATGGTGCGAAAATCGGAATTATAGGTTTGAACGGTTCTGGTAAATCTACTTTATTGAAGATTATTGCAGGTATTGAAAAAGAATATCAGGGAGAAATTGTTTTCTCTCCGGGTTATTCGGTTGGCTATCTTGAGCAGGATCCTCAATTGGAAGCAGGTAAGACAGTAAAAGAAATTGTGCAGGGAGGTGTGCAGACGGTTGTTGATATTCTGAAAGAATACGAAGAGGTAAACGAGAAGTTTGGTGATCCGGACGTATTAGACGACTCCGACAAAATGGACAAACTGATAAACCGTCAGGCCGAACTACAAGACAAAATAGACGCAACAGACGCCTGGAATCTCGACAGCCGTCTCGAACGGGCTATGGATGCCCTTCGCTGCCCTCCGGAAGACCAATTGGTGGACACCTTATCCGGAGGAGAACGTCGCCGGGTAGCTTTATGTCGTTTATTGTTACAACAACCGGATGTTCTATTACTTGATGAGCCTACCAACCACTTGGATGCCGAATCGATAGACTGGTTGGAACAACACTTACAACAATATGTCGGCACGGTGATTTGTATCACGCACGACCGTTATTTCCTTGATCACGTGGCTGGTTGGATTCTTGAGTTAGACCGTGGTGAAGGTATTCCCTGGAAAGGAAATTACTCTTCATGGCTCGACCAGAAAACCAAACGCATGGCACAGGAGGAAAAACAAGTCAGCAAACGTCGTAAAACATTGGAACGTGAATTGGAATGGGTAAATATGGCTCCAAAAGCCCGGCAGGCCAAAGGGAAGGCCCGTCTGAATTCATATGAGAAACTTTTGAATGAAGACGAAAAAGAGCGTGAAGCTAAATTGGAATTGTTTATACCCAATGGCTCTCGTTTGGGTAATAAAGTAATAGAAGCGCAGCAGGTAGCCAAAGCTTTTGGCGATAAGTTACTTTTTGACGACTTGAATTTCATGCTTCCACCCAATGGTATTGTAGGTGTTATTGGACCGAATGGAGCAGGGAAAACAACCCTCTTCAAGATGATTATGGGGATGGAAACTATTGACAAAGGTACTTTCGAAGTGGGTGAAACTGTAAAGCTGGGTTATGCCGATCAAACTCACAAAGATATTGATCTTAACAAATCGGTTTATCAGGTTATTTCCGGCGGACAAGAGTTTATCCGTGTAGGTGGCAAAGAAATAAATGCCAGAGCCTACCTCTCTAAGTTCAATTTTTCGGGAGCAGACCAAGAGAAGCTCTGCGGCATCCTTTCAGGCGGGGAACGTAACAGGCTTCACTTGGCTCTTACTTTGAAGGCTGAAGCGAACGTATTGCTGCTTGACGAGCCTACAAATGATATAGATGTAAACACTTTACGTGCGTTGGAAGAAGGTTTGGAGAATTTTGCAGGCTGTGCCGTTGTTATTTCGCACGACCGTTGGTTTCTCGACCGTATATGTACGCATATCCTTTCTTTTGAGGACAACTCTCATGTAGTTTATTACGAAGGTTCATATTCTGAATATGAAGAATATAAAAAGAGACAACCCGGATATGAGGAACCCAAACGTGTACGTTACCGGAAGTTAATGGATTGAATGATTAAATGACTCAACAATTCAATTATTGAGTTTTCAGTTACTAATAAAATTAATGAATATCATGAAAAGAAATGTGTTTTTATTGGCGATGTCGTTTGTTGCCTTATTTTGTTTTACTCATGAATCAAATGCTCAACAGGTTATTAAACTGTTTAATGGAAAAGACCTCTCTAACTGGGATTTTGTAGTAGACAAAAATTCCGTTCCGGCCGACCAGGTGTATTCAGTAAAGGATGGCGTTATCCACATAAAAGGAACCCCATTCGGCTATATGTACACAAAGGAAAAATATGGTAATTATAAATTGCATGTAGAATGGCGTTGGCCGCAAGAAGCTACCAATAGTGGTATCTTTCTTTTGATTGAAGAAGTGAAGAATCCTTTCCCTAATGGTATCGAATGCCAGTTAGCAGCCGGAAACGCCGGTGATTTCGTTTGTTTGGGAGGTTCAGACTTACTAGAGTTTCAACAACCCAAAGGTAAGGAACGTCCTGCTTTCCCGGTAGTAAAGAAAGCCAATGGATCAAGTGAAAAGCCTGCAGGCGAATGGAACTATGCCAATATCTTTGTAAAGAATGGTACAATAACTGTTTATATCAATGGTGTATACCAGAACACAGGAACTAACAAAGTAAAAACAGGTCATATCGGACTCCAAAGCGAAGGAAAAGATATCCAATTCCGTAATGTGACGCTTACAAGTATAGTACTTCCAAAATAGTAGTTGAAAATTAGGAATAACTATACAATGTCGGTTGGTTTGTACAAAATGATAAGAAACAATCGTAACTTTAAGTTTGCCGACAATTGTCGGCAAACTTAAAGCATTACATGAAGAACAACGATACCCCAACGACACTGATAATGACTCCGATTACTTCTTTGGCAGACACTTTTTGCTTGAATATGAAACAAGACGGGGCAAGGATGAGTATCGGAGTGAGCGCCATTAATGTTGAAGCAATACCGGCATTGGTATATTGTATGGCCATAAGTGAAAATGAAACGCCCAGAAAAGGGCCGAAAAAAGTTCCTCCTACCGAAGCCGCCATAGCTTTTCTGTCTGTAAACGACCTGATTAGAGTCTGTAGCTTTCCCGTCAAAAGTATGATGGTAAGAAATCCTATTGCGCCTGTAATTGCACGTATTTGTGTGGATGCAAAAGGAACCATAAAGACCGCTACCTTATCTTGCAAATCTACGGTTTGCATGTAATAGTCCATGCCCAATTTACTGAATACCAAGCCTACACCTTGCCCTATTCCGGCGCCTACCCCAAACAGAATACCTTTAATCGGGAGTTTGAACTCCCATTTCTTTGTGTTGCTATCCTTCCGCCCAACGATAGAAAGGGCAATTCCGGACAGTGTGACAAACATCCCTAGAATGGCCATCCCATTCATCTTTTCGTTCAGGATGAACATTCCCGCCAAAGCTGCCGAAGGAGGTGCAAGTGTCATGAATAATTGTCCGAAACGCGAGCCAATCAACACATAAGAGCTGAAAAGACAATAATCTCCTATGATATAGCCGATGAAACCGGATATCCCGAGCCAAAACCAAGCTTTACTTCCTGCATCTATTGGAAAAAAATTATTGGTAAAGATAAATAGTGTAGTACCCAGCATGATAATAGACATAACGAGACGTACGAAATTCAGTGATAAAGAACCGATACGTTTACCGGCGTATTCAAAAAAAAGAGCCGTTACAGTCCAAGATACTGCAACACCCAAGGAAATCAACTCACCGGTATACATCTGTTAGAAAGGATAATCATTATTGTTCTGGGAAAGAAAATCGGGTCCCGCAGGAGGAATCGGAGGCAATGCTGCGTCTGGGTCTCCACTTATGGACGAAGTAAAGGTACGGACAGGGATATCTTCGTCTATATTCATGAACTTGGCAAATTCACTTTTAAATCGCAGGCGAACATCTCCGGTAGCTCCGTTACGATGCTTGGCTATAATAATTTCGGCAATTCCGATAAGGGAGTTACCCCGTTCATCTTCAGTTATTTTATAGTATTCGGGACGATGGATAAAGCAAACCATGTCGGCATCCTGTTCAATGGCGCCTGACTCGCGAAGATCGGCCAGTTGTGGGCGCTTCCCTTCAGCTCCCTGACGGTTTTCTACTCCACGGTTTAATTGTGAAAGGGCAATAATTGGTATATTCAACTCTTTCGCCAGTCCCTTCAACGACCGGGATATCATACTTACTTCCTGTTCGCGGCTACCGAAATTCATGCCGCTGGCATTCATCAATTGCAGGTAGTCAATTATAATACATTTGACATGGTGTTCGCGAACCAAACGGCGTGCCTTTGTCCTTAATTCGAATACCGAAAGACTGGGGGTATCGTCTACATAAATAGGTGCGTCATACAAATCGGCCAGTTTAAAGTCTAGTTGTTCCCATTCATAATCTTCAAGTCGACCACTCTTTATCTTATCGGCTGTAATTTCAGTAACGTTTACAATCAAACGGTTTACCAATTGTACATTACTCATTTCCAAAGAGAATAAACCCACAGGAATATTATGATGCATAGCCATATTCTTGGCCATAGATAAAACAAATGCTGTTTTACCCATAGCCGGACGCGCTGCAATAATAACCAGATCAGAATTTTGCCATCCGGAAGTCATTTTATCCAGTCCATGGAATCCGGAGTGCAAACCGCTTAATCCTTCTTTTTGCTGGGCAGCTTTTTTAAGTAATTCAATAGCCTCACCTATAACGGGGTTAATCTGAGTGACGTCTTTCTTTACATTTCGCTGTGAAATTTCGAAGAGTTTTCCTTCCGCTTCCTGCATTAAATCGTCTACATCTATGGTTTCATCGAATGCTTTGCCCTGTACCATGGCTGTGAAGGATATCAATTCGCGTGCCAGGTATTTTTGAGCAATGATGCGGGCATGGTATTCAATATGTGCGCTACTGGCAACTTTTGTGGTAAGTTGTGAGATATAAAAAGGCCCTCCTACTATGTCTAATTCACCTCGTTTTTTGAGTTGTTCGGTAACTGTAAGCATGTCGATTGGCCTTTGGCTGACGCCTAGGTCAACAATCGCCGAATAGATTAGTTCGTGCGCTTTTTCATAGAAACATTCCGGTTTAAGGATATCGCTGACAATAAAGTAAGCATCTTTCTCCAACATAAGGGCGCCTAAAACGGCCTCTTCGAGTTCTTTTGCCTGTGGTTGCAAACGTCCCATATCGGGTACAATTACTGTTTTTTGTTTACTTTTTCCTGTATTTCTTGTTCCCTCTGCCATGAATGAATCGCTTTTTTAGACATCAAATTTACTATTTTTATTTTGTATCGAACCTTTATTGTACCTTTACCGCTGTAAAATATTTAATTACTTTTTAACTTTACTGTAAAAACGCTGAATTATGTTGCAAAAAGATGAAATTATATTCATTAATATTAGCGGTCTTGACCGTCCGGGAGTAACCGCTGCACTTACTGAAATATTAGCTAAAAAAAATGCATTAATCCTCGATATCGGACAAGCTGACATCCATAATAATTTATCGCTTGGTATTTTGTTTCAAAGCACGGAAGGCGATTCCGGTGATATACTGAAAGAACTTCTTTTCAAAAGTTATGAATTGGATGTAAATATCCGCTTCAACCCAATTTCAAAGGAAGAATACAGCAAGTGGGTAAGCCTACAAGGAAAAAATCGTTATATCATAACCATTTTGGGTAGAAAACTAACTGCCAAACAGATATCTGGAATTTCGCGTATTGTAGCAGATCAAGGTATGAATATTGACGATATCCGACGCTTGACAGGACGTATCCCTCTTGATGAAACCGAACGGACTCCAAAAGCAAGTGTCGAATTTTCTGTCCGCGGAACTCCCAGAGACAGGGAACAAATGCAATTGTCTTTTCTGGAACTTTCGGCAGAGTTAAAAATGGACATTTCTTTTCAGGAAGACAGCATGTTCCGCAGGATGCGTCGTTTAATATGTTTCGATATGGATTCTACACTTATTACAACAGAAGTTATCGACGAATTAGCTGAACGGGCAGGTGTTGGTGGACAAGTACGGGCGATAACTGAATCGGCCATGCGGGGAGAAATAGATTTTAATGAAAGCTTTAAAAAACGGGTGGCTCTGCTGAAAGGATTGGATGTTTCTGTGATGCAGGAAATAGCAGAAAAACTTCCTATCACGGAAGGAGCAGACCGCCTGATGCGTATCTTGAAGCAGGTTGGCTTCAAGATAGCCATCTTATCCGGAGGCTTCACTTATTTTGGTAATTACCTGAAACAAAAATGGGGTATTGATTACGTCTATGCCAATGAACTCGAAATAGAAAACGGTAAACTTACCGGACATTATCTTGGCGATATAGTGGATGGGAAACGCAAAGCAGAGTTACTCCGGCTCATTTCGCAAGTAGAAAATGTCGACATCCGCCAAACAGTAGCCGTGGGCGACGGTGCGAACGACCTCCCAATGATTAGCATTGCCGGATTGGGGATAGCCTTTCATGCCAAACCCAAAGTGAAAGAAACGGCCAAGCAATCTATTTCTACGATTGGTTTAGATGGCGTTCTTTATTTTCTCGGATATAAGGATTCTTACTTGAATGAACAAATATAATAAACTATAAATCAGAATATAGCAATGATTAGACATATCGTGATGTTCAAATTGAAGGAATTTGCTACTCCTATAGAGAAGCAGGATAAAATGCAAGAGATAAAAACCCGTCTGGAAGCATTGAAAAGCAAAATAGATATCCTTCACAAAATAGCAGTTGATTTTAATATCAATCCTACCGAAACATGGGATTTAATCCTTACTACAGAGTTTGATTCCCTAAAAGATTTGGATACGTATGCCAATCACCCCGACCATGTGGAGATAAGTAAAAATATCATCGGGCCTGTAAAAATCGATCGGGCTTGCGTAGATTATGAGTTTTCCGATGAAGTCGTGGATAAGTGATAAATAACAGGATAACATATAACTCACTAAATGATTCAATTATTTAGTGAGTTATTTAGTGATTGCTAAATTCCCAGTTAGTTCTGAAACTGACTTAAAGCCGAATTTATCGCAATATTCATTCAATCCATTGATAATCTTGATGGAAACGGTGGGATCGATAAAATTATAAGTTCCTACCTGGATAGCAGTAGCTCCTGCCAGTATAAACTCTACAGCATCTTTCCAGTTGGAAATACCTCCTAAACCAATAATGGGAATTTTTACAGCCTTGTATGTTTGCCATACCATTCGCAGAGCAACCGGTTTTACACAAGGGCCTGAAAGACCTCCGGTTATTGTAGATAATATTGGTTTTCTTGTTTCGACATTTATAGCCATACCTAGAAGGGTATTTATTAACGAAACCGAGTCGGCACCTTCATATTCTACAGCTTTTGCAATCTCTGCTATATCGGTTACGTTTGGCGAAAGTTTTACAATAAGTATCTTGGAATAAACCTTCCGCACGGCTCGTACGACCTCAGCTGCTCCGGAACAAGATACCCCAAAAGCCATACCACCTTTCTTCACATTCGGGCAGGAAATATTGAGTTCGATAGCAGGTATTTTCTCCAGTCCGGAAATTTTTTCGGCACATTCCACATATGATTCGATAGATGAACCGCTTACATTAACTATCATGTGGGTGTTATAGTCCTTGATTTCAGGATAAATTTTCTCTATGAAATAATTCGCTCCTTTGTTTTGAAGCCCCACAGCGTTAAGCATACCGGAAGGAGTTTCGGCCATTCGGGGATAAGGATTACCTTCGCGATGTTCGATTGTTGTTCCTTTTACGAATATACCTCCTAAACGATTAATATCCATAAAATCAGCATATTCAGACCCATAACCAAAAGTACCCGAAGCAGTCATGACGGGATTTTTCAGTTCTAAACTACCTATATTTACTTTTAAATTTGCCATGTCAGTTTATTTATATTAAATACCGGTCCTTCCGTACATACGCATGTATGGCCGTTAGTAGTATTTTCCACACAGCACAAACAAGCTCCTATTCCGCAAGCCATTGTGTTTTCCAGTGATACTTCGCAGGAAATTCCTCTACCAGCAGCATATTTGGCTATTGCCATCATCATAGGTTTTGGACCGCAGGTATATATTCTGTCGAATGTATTATTGGTTAGTATGGAGTGGTTTATTACAAACCCTGTTTCGCCATGCGAACCGTCTTCTGTTGTTGTATAAAGTGTTCCAAATCTTTGAAAAACATCCAACTGCATTAAATCCTTTTTTGAACGGGCTCCTAGTAAGAATGTAGGTTCAAAACCCGATTCTCTGAGATAAGCTCCCATGAAAAGCATTGGTGCTGTACCAACTCCACCACCAATTAAAAGATGTTTTTTTTCTTGAGTAGCAGGAAGCGTAAAACTATTTCCAAGTGGTAATAAAAGGTTTACATAATCTCCCGGTTGATGATTGGCTATTGCCTGGGTACCGTCTCCGATTTTTTTGATTAACAACCACAATTCGTTCGTGTTTTTATCTATATAGTTTATTGAGATAGGACGACGTAGAAATGTAGTAGGCATGTTATTTACTAAAACCTGTACAAACTGGCCGGGAAACATATCCGGCAATGTTTTATCTGAAGTTAGTTTTAGCAGGCAGTAACTTGCATGAAGATTCCTGTTTTCGGTTACCTTCAGGTCGAGCATGTACTTCTTCATATATATTTATCAAATTTAATGGCAAAGATACGTGATTCGATTGTATGTTCACATGCTTTTAGTTAGTCTTTCTTATTTTTTTCGGGAACGAAAGTGTCAAAGGTGTTATCCGAGTAAAATATCATTATTTTACTGATATTTTTAGCTTCTACTTTTTGGATGATAACTTTTTCGTTTACAACCTGTTTCTGGTCATTTTTAGGGGCTTCAACTCTCATTTCCCGATGATTTTCGGAGGTAATCTGTATTTTGGGTTGATTTACGGGCATATTTGCGAACAAATTTGGCTCCGAAGGCTTGGCATTTCCTCGCGTCATATTCCCAGTTCCTGATAATAACCAGTCGGGGTCTATGTCCTTAAAGTGTTCGATGATTTTTTTATATACATCAATACTTGGATTATTCCTTCCTGATATAATATGCGACATGGCAGCACGCTGTATACCGATTTTTTCTGCAAATTTGGAAGGAGTATACCCTTTACTCTCCATTATTCGTATGATTCGGTCTTTCATATGTTTTATTTAGTAGTTCATTCTAATTTTATGCGACAAATTGACATGTTTACAATTCAAAACAAAGAGACAATTATAAACAGTACAAATATAAACTATTTACATCAATTCTGCAATTTATTTTTATAAATCCAATATACAATAATAACATACCGCATAAAGTATATCACTTTATTATTGTAACATCATGTTCAATCTCATGCGAAATTATTAAAGTTTTTATTTATCATATTTGTTTAAATATATGATATATAGGTATTTATTTTTATATGTAATAGTGATTACAGCAGTATATTTACAAATATTCCCTTTATCTCATCATTTAATTAGCGTATTACTTCATCAAATTTTATCAAAACGCTGGTTTACAGCAAATTTAGTATTATTTACTGGAGGACAAGCAATCATAATTGTATATATGTAAACTATCAAATAGTATATTGTATACATTCGTTCTGATATATTTTTGTATAACAAAAGTAAACTATTATGATGTTAATGTGCCGGTATATATTTATATCAAGTAGGTTTTCCGTGTTTACAAATATAAATACGCTCTGTTTGTTAATTTTACTGCCAAGTTGTCTTTTGTTACGGCTATTATAGTATCATCCTTTTGTATATATTATTGTAAATGTGTTTTTCTTTGATTTCTCTCAATTATTCTACATACATGAATGAATTAGGAAACTATGCAATGGTCAAATTATAACTGACATACTGAAATATAGTTTTGTAAATTGCAAAACAACTATATTAGAAAATAACGTGAAAAAATGCTGAATCTGTATGCGTCTTTTTCAATGACGTACACAACATTCTAAACTGAATCAAGTAATCTTAGTGAAGCATTTTGAAGAGAAGTTCTTTTAGTAAATTGCCATTATCTACCGAAGCATTATCAACCCCTTTTGACTTGGCGTCCGTCGTCCGGATTTCACTAATCAGGTTGAACACTTTCATAGGTGAGAAATTTGTCAGACCGGTTTTATAATCGGTAGTTTGGTATGTTTGATATAATCCTAAGGCAGACATAATGCCTTTTTCAGAACGGTCCTTAGAATATTGGCAAATAAGGAGGTTTGAAAAATAATTGAACAATACAGGAAGAGTTGATTGTATAGGATTATTTTTGGGATTTTTCTCAAAATATTGGATAATCCTGTTAGCCTTTAAAACATCTTTCGATGCAATCGCTTTTATTAATTCATAATTATTGTATTCTTTACTAATACCAATATTTTGCTCAATAAGCTCGGGAGTGATTGTTTTCTTTCCTTCTTTTGGTAACAAGAGAGTTAATTTATCAAGCTCTTTGTTGAGTTTACCCAAGTCGTTACCCAAATAATCGGCCAGCATCTGTGCACTTTTGGCATTTATGAAAATATTCCGTTCCTTAAGCAAATCAATGATGAAAGAGGGAATCTTATGATTTTTTATTTTCTTCGATTCGAATAAAACGCCCGTTTTATCAATTGTAGAAGCTAGTGATTTTCTTTTGTCTAGCGTTGTATATTTGTAATTTATAACGAGAATGGTTGATTTCAACGGATTTTTCACATAATGTATAAGCGTGTCGATATCACGAATTAATTGTGCTTCGCGTACCACTACCAATTGATATTCAGACATTAATGGGAAGCGGCGGGCAGCTTCAATTATCTTTGTTACATTTGTATCTGCTCCGTACATGATTAACTGGTTAAAATCACGTTCGCTTTCATTAAGTACGGTAGTCAACAGCATATCAGTCAATTGGTCAATAAAATAGGGTTCTTCCCCCATAAATACATAAACCGGACTAAATTTCCGTGCTTTGATATCTTTTGCTATCTCTTCGTACTTTTCCATAAAATATAATATCTCAATAATTGAATAACGAATTGATGTAGGTACTCAACCAATTATATTTACCAGCTAAACCGGATATGTTGGATCGTTTTTTTGCCGTCAATAATTTGTTGGAGGGTTTCAATGCCCATTTTTACGTGTAATCCAGCGAATTGCCGCGTTACTCGTTTATCACTTGCTTGTGTTTTTACACCTGCTTCTATCATTGGCATATCTGAAATCATCAGCAATGCACCGGTAGGTATTTTGTTAGCGAAACCGGCAGTTAGCAATGTTGCTGTTTCCATGTCAATACCCGTGGCATGGGTTTTACGTAGGTAATCCTTAAAATTGTCATCATGTTCCCATACCCTTCTGTTGGTAGTGTATACAGTACCTGTCCAATAATCATAACCATTGTCGCGAATAGCCGATGAAATGGCGCGGAGCATTGAAAAAGCAGGCAACGACGGCACTTCGGGAGGCAAATATTCGTTCGATGTCCCTTCGCCGCGTATGGCAGCAATCGGCAAAACAAAATCCCCCTCTTTATTCGCTTTTTTTAACCCTCCGCATTTGCCAAGAAATAAAACGGCTTTAGGCCTTATGGCAGATAATAAGTCCATTACAGTAGCTGCATTCGCGCTACCCATACCGAAATTGATCATCATCATATCGCCATTCGAGGCATTAGGCATGGAACTCTTAAGCCCTTTGATTTCTACATTAAAATGTTCGGCAAAGAGTTCTGTATATTTGGTGAAATTGGTAAGCAGTATATATGGAGGAAAATCGGCCAATGCTCTATCAGTATAACGAGGAAGCCAATTTTCAACGATTTCTTGCTTTGTCTTCATAAATAGCTAACTTTGTTTTTTATATGAGTAATTAGTAGATATCTACTAAATTAATAACGACAAATATAGTAAATGCTCCCGTTAAATTTACCAGGATTTGATGCCAAAGTAATCAGGAAAGACGGAAAACCCGTGATATTTGATCCTTTGCGCCGTAAATATGTTGCCCTTACTCCCGAAGAATGGGTGCGTCAACATTTCATAAATTATTTGATGACAGAAAGGAAATACCCGAAAGACTTATTGGCCAATGAAATTACAATCAATTTGAACAATACAACAAAACGATGCGATACAATCGTTTATAATCGTTTTCTAAATCCGGTAATGGTTATAGAGTATAAAGCACCCTCCGTAATGGTAAAAAAAACTGTATTTGACCAAATAGCCCGTTATAACATTTCATTAAGGGTGCCTTATCTTATCGTAAGCAATGGATTAGAACACTTTTGTTGCAAAATTGATTATGAAAACCAAGTTTATGACTTCCTTGGGCAAATCCCTTTTTACGATACGTTGGATATATGATTACATTTCGTTTATTGAAGCATCCAAGGCGGCTGAAAAATAAGTAAACAAACCTTGCCAATTGATAGCAATTTCATTCGATGCGTATGAAGGTTCAACGTCAGCATAGCATTCGTCGGGTATGTCGGAGGGGTATTCACAGCCGTCTTGTTTTCCGGGGTTTGGTCCTCCGGTTAGAAATCCGGGAATCGGTTCTTTTATACCATCACTTGCCGAAAGTCTGTGGTGAGGATACATCGGACTTTTATGACCATAGCCTGTTATATAGCAATATCCGGTGGCATTTTTTCCCAGGATATAATCCATGTTCCGGATAGCGTTGGTCAGGTATTTTTTATCATGGGTCAGATGCCAGGCATAAAGAAAAACCATTCCTTGGTTCGATGCCGCGTCTGAATTACATCCCCAAAAGAAATCTTTTGCATTACGTCCGTATGAGGCAACATAAGGTGAAAGTTCAGCATTTTTTGTGGCATTGTCAGCGTATACCATCATAATAGCTTTCATTTTGTCTGCCAGCACTTTCCCTTTTTCGTCCAGTGATTTTCCGTAACGAATTAGTGTAAAGCATCCCAGACTGCTCACTTTACTCCATACCGGAAGTACGAATTGCCTTGGCGCATGTTTTTCTGCAACATCAAAATAGTTGGCTTCGCCGGTTGTGATATATAATTCGGTAGCTGCCCAAAAGAATTCATCGTCTGCTGAATGGTCACCATATGTTCCGGTAGTCACCGCCGGTTCGAAAAGTTTATTCATTTCATTTTGCTTATATAATGCATCCGGATTTTTCACTGCCCAATCGAAAGCCCTACGTGCGGCAGCGAGCATTTTGTCTGAAAATCCGGGATAATCTGTTTCTACAACGGTAAAGATTCGTGCAGCTTGAGCCATCGAAGCTGCGAAATCTAACGCGGCAGTTGCCGATTTGGCAACCACATACCGCTGCTTTTTGCAATCAATCGGTTTGATAAATCCTTCAAAACCAGGAGTTGTTAGTTTATGGTATACGCCTCCGTCGACAGGATCTTGCATGGTAAGCATCCAATCTAAATTCCAATGTAATTCGTCTAAAAGATCGGGAGTCGTATTGTTACTTTCGGGAATATTTGTTTCCATATTCATGGCATACGTTGGATAATCTTCAAAAAGAGACAAAAGTACGCCAACGGTAAAGCCAGAATTCACAATGTATTTATTATAATCGCCTGCATCGTACCAGCCTTTCGGCGAAGATATCAAAGTCCCGGCCGGTCTTCCTTTGGATACGGCAGACGGATGTATCATTACTCTGTCGTCAGGATGTCCGGCCGGCCGGTTCCACTTTCCCGCATATTGTTCATCTATTGGCATAGCTGTCCGTTGATAGTAAAAAGCTTTCAGTCCGGCTACGGCGATATCCTGTAGCAGATTGTCTTTTATTACAAAAGGGTGTGATTTGCCGATAGAAGGGATTTCTATCTGGTATTCGCCAGGAGTATTTATTTCCGAAAACGACATGACCACTGTTTTTTTTGGAGAAAAAGCCGACGAACGAGGGGCGGATAGCATGCCATTGTAAACTACTTTATTTGTTTCCAAATTGCGAACGGCAAATTTCCTATAAGCCGCATCTTCTGAGGCTACGACTGCTATTTTCTCTTCGTCGGGATAAAACCCTAATTGGTTTAAACGAATAGAATCATTGATTGACAGTTCTTTTTGGGTGCAGGAAATGAAAGGAATAAGAAAGGTAACGAACAGAAAAAATATAATCCTGCGGGAGTGTTTGTTACTAGTCATGATATGCATGGTTCCGAATGTTTTATAGTTAAACGGAAACAAACATAAGAATATTATATCCAGTATGAAATACCGAATGTAATTTATTAGGGTATGGAATGTAAAAAAACGGTATTGATGAACTTTTATTTAAGCAAAGCTGTCTTATCTTTTATCGTAATTACCGAATCTGTTTGCTCCAAGATAGGACGTATATCATAATACACAGCGTTTTTTTGCATAGTTGGCGTAATAAGTTGCTTTGTTTCTTCTTTCTCTTTCGCGAAAAAAGAATAGCCAAGTATTACTAAAAAAAATGATAAAATCAGAGGTTTCATAAATAACTGTTTTGATGGCTATGTTAACAAAGATGTTTTATAAACGGATAACGCTGCATATTATTATGTTAAAAATGAAAGAAGCGGAAAAAGTATCTTCCGCTTCTTTTTGAAGTTATTATGTAACTGTTTTTTACTTATCCGAAGTCATCGAACATCAACATTTCCGGCGGCACTCCTAAACTGTCTAACATTACTTTCACGGCATTGGCCATCGGACCTGGTCCGCACATGTAGTATTCAATATCTTCAGGAGCTTCATGATCTTTCAGATAGTTGTCATGAATTACCTGGTGGATGAATCCTACATAGCCTGTCCAGTTATCTTCAGGACGTGGTTCTGACAGAGCAATGTTGAAGGTGAAGTTCGGGAACTCTCTTTCTATTGCGCGGAAATCTTCTTCGTAGAATATTTCAGCCTTGGAACGGGCGCCATACCAATAAGATATCTTACGGTCGGTTTCTTTCACTGTCTTTAATAAGTGGAGCAGGTGCGCACGCAACGGAGCCATACCGGCGCCACCACCAATGTACAACATTTCGCGTTTGGTATCAAGGATATGGAAGTCCCCATAAGGTCCTGACATGGTGACTTTGTCGCCAGGTTTCAGGTTGAAAATATAAGAAGAACCAATACCCGGCTTCACATTCATCCAACCACCTTTCTGACGGTCGAACGGAGGAGTAGCGATACGTACGTTCAAAGTAATGATGTTACCTTCGGCAGGATAGTTGGCCATTGAATATGCACGAATGGTTTCCTCGTCATTCTTGCAAGCCAATTCCCACATTTTGAATTTATCCCATTCCGGTCTGAAACGTTCATCTACGTCAAACTCGGTGAACTTCAAATTGTATTTAGGTATTTTGATCTGCGCATAACTACCCGGCAAGAAATCCATTACTTCGCCTTCAGGGAGTTTTACCGTAAATTCTTTGATGAAAGAAGCCACGTTGTGGTTCGAAACAACGGTACACTCCCACTCTTTTACGCCAAATACTTCTTCCGGCACCTGTATTTGTATATCTTCTTTAATTTTTGTTTGACAACCCAATCTCCAGTTGTCTTTAATTTGTCTACGAGTAAAGAAACCTACTTCTGTTGGAAGGATATTGCCTCCTCCTTCAGGTACTTGGCAACGGCATTGTCCGCAGCTACCACTACCTCCACAAGCCGAAGACAAGAAAATGCCCTGGCCTTGAAGCGCGTTGATAACTGTTCCACCCATAGGAACTTCAAACTCTTTTTCCCCGTTGACTACAACTTTAACATTTCCGGATGGAATCAATTTTGCTTTAGCGAACAACAATGCACCTACAAGAATCAGTGTTATAATCAGGAATATAACAGCCCCTGTAGCAATTGTAAGTCCGCCCGACATTAATATAATCATTTTTATATATTTGTAAATGCGTTAATACTTAAATATTCAAACCGGAGAAACACATGAATCCGATACCCATTAACCCTGTAATGATAAAGGTGATACCAAGACCTTTCAACGGTTTAGGAATATCCGAATAAGCCAGCTTCTCGCGGATAGCAGCCATACCTACAATAGCTAGTAACCAACCGATACCGGAACCTAACCCGTATACAGTGGCTACACCTACATTCGAAAATGCTTTTTGTTGCATAAACAATGAACCTCCAAGGATAGCGCAGTTTACAGCAATCAGAGGCAAAAAGATTCCCAGAGAAGAGTAAAGCGCCGGTGCGAATTTCTCAACTACCATTTCTACCAATTGTGTGAAAGACGCGATAATCGCAATAAAAATAAGCAGTGATAAGAAACTGAGATTTACCCCGGCGAATTGTGGCTCCAACCAGCTTAATGCACCTTCTTTCAGTACATAATTTTCAAGCATATAGTTGATTGGCAACGTACATACAAGGATAAACGTTACCGCCATACCTAATCCTAAAGCAGTCTTTACATTTTTGGAAACGGCAAGGAATGAACACATACCCAGATAGTATGCGAATATCATGTTTTCTACGAAAATAGACCGTACAAACGTACTTAATAATTCTTCCATTCTATTAATTGTTTAATGGTTAGCATTAATTTTCCTGAAGGTCTTTGTTCCTGGAACGATGTACCCATATAATGACCGCCACAACAATAAGCGCCATAGGCGGAAGTATCATCAATCCATTATTAACATAACCAAAGTCGTAGAATGCTTGTGGAATCACCTGGAAACCAAGCAATGTTCCCGAACCCAGCAATTCGCGGAAAAATCCGATAATTACCAAAATGATACCATATCCCAGCCCGTTGCCGATGCCGTCGAGGAACGATTCCCAAGGACCATTCCCTAAAGCAAAGGCCTCAAGGCGACCCATCAGGATACAGTTTGTAATAATCAATCCCACAAATACGGAAAGCTGTTTGTTTACATCATAAGCAAAAGCTTTTAATACTTCACTAACAATCGTCACTAATGCGGCCACAACAACTAATTGCACGATAATACGGATACGATTGGGTATTGTATTACGCAAAAGTGATATAATAACATTGGCAAAAGCGACTACAGCTGTTACCGAAAGAGCCATTACGATAGATGGTTCCAACTTGGATGTTACGGCCAACGCCGAACAAATACCCAACATCTGGACGATGACCGGATTGTTCTTGCTTAACGGGCCTACCAATACTTCTTTATTTTTACCTGATAATAATCCCATTTTTCTTATTGGTTTTGTGAGGTTAAAAACTTTGCATACCCGTTCAAGCTGTCGAATATCATTTTGTCAACACTCTGGCTGGTAATTGTTCCGCCTGAAATTCCATCTACATAGTCTTGACCGATAGCACTTTTCCCAGGTTTTACAATTGCAATAGATTTAAATTCGCCATTTTGGAATATCTTCTTTCCGGCAAATTGACTACTGAATATGTGCGTTGTGATTTCAGCTCCTAATCCCGGAGTTTCACCGGCATGGCTGAAATCCGCGCCAAACACTGTGTTTTTGTCATCGTCCAACGCAATATAACCCCATAACGGACCCCAAAGCCCCGTTCCTTGTAAAACCATAATATATTTGGTTTTGCCATTTACATTGGCAATAAATACAGGGTATTTATGTTCTGCAAACGATTTGGAGGCATCGGCGGCAAAAGCGTCGCCTTCAATCTTTTCACCTTTTTCATTTACAAGAAATGCTTCATTTATCAATTCTGCGTATGTAGTTTCTGCTTTATCGGGAGTGGCTTGTATGTTGATGGATCGTAAAATCTGTTGCCTCTTATCGTTATCTTCGTTTTTTTTCTGGAAGCTTCTCAACGACTCAGAAGTAAAAGCAAGGACAACTGCGACAAGCACAACCATCACCGAAGCATATATTATAGTATAAACATTACTATCTCTATTCATATCTGTACGTATTTATAAAGTTATTTTACAGCTCTTTTTAAACGATGCTTCACATTGCTTTCCACAACATAATAGTCGATTAACGGAGCGAATACATTCATCAACAGGATAGCAAGCATCATACCTTCGGGATATCCCGGATTTAATACGCGGATGACAATCGCCATTACGCCTATAAGGAAACCATAGATATACTTACCCGTTTCCGTACGAGCCGATGTTACCGGGTCGGTAGCCATGAATACAGCACCAAAGGCAAAACCTCCTAAAAGCAGGTGGTCTATCGGAGACACGGTCATGGGAACTGTTGTACCTGCGAGGTTGAAAATAGCCGCCATGAATGCGCCGCCTATAAAACAAGACATCATTGTTTTCCAGCTTGCCACACCTGTGAATATCAGGATAGCTGCGCCAATTAGAATGGCTAAAACAGATGTTTCGGCTATCGAACCCGGAATTAATCCGAGGAACGTATCCCATGTTGTCAGCGGATTTCCTAATACGTCAACAGTATGGAACGAGCCAATCATTTCTTTTCCCGCGATACCTATCTGCCCTAAAGGAGTAGCGCCAGAGAAAGCATCAACTATCTGTCCGCCACCTATTCCGAAAGTAGACGTCGTACGCACAAACACCTGGTCGCCCGACATGGCTGCAGGATATGCAAAGAACAGGAACGCGCGGGTAACGAGCGCCACGTTAAATATATTATAACCTGTACCGCCGAATACTTCTTTTGCAAATATTACGGCAAAGGCGGTTGCTACAGCAATCATCCATAACGGTGTATCGATGGGGACAATCATTGGAATCAACATACCGGAAACCAGGAATCCTTCCTGTATTTCTTCCTTTTTCCATTGGGCAACAATGAATTCAATACCCAATCCCACTACATACGAAACAATGATTTTAGGCAATACAGCCAAAAAACCAAAAAGAAATGTCATACAAAAGCCTGGATCAACGCCAATAGCCAAGTTGTGTTGATAGCCGGTGTTATACATTCCAAAAAGTAAAGCCGGTATCAAAGCTATGATAACCACTGTCATGATACGCTTTGAATCAATACTGTCGTGTATATGTACGCCCGATTTCGACGTGTTGTTCGAAACAAACAGAAATGTTTCGAACCCGTCAAATACAGAACGGAACATCGACAGCTTTCCGCCTTCCTCAAAGTTAGGCTTAATCTTGTTGAGATAATTCCTTAACGCTTTCAATGTATTCTAATTTTAATGTTATTAATTCATTTCCTTGTACAACAGATTCAATCCGTTGCGTACAATTTTTTGTATTTCTATTTTTGACGTGTCTACAAATTCGCATAGCGCGAAGTCTTCCGGAGCTACTTCATAGACTCCAAGGTTTTCCATCTTGTCAATGTCAAAAGCGATAATGGCTTTAAGCAGGTATTCCGGAAGTATATTCATCGGAAATACGCTATCGTATTCGTTAGACATAATCATGGCGCGTTTCCCTCCTCGTATGCGGGCGTCTATCACATATTCTTTATTCTTTCCAAACAGCCAGGTGAGGTATGTATGGCTCATACTATATTTACTGAAGCCGGGCATTGCCCAGCCAACGAATTCATTCACGTCGTCGCCTTCGGGTATTACTGTAATTTGGTTGTCATAGGCATACAGGTAATCTTCTTTACCTACTTTATGGCCTGTAAGTACGTTGCCGCTGATGATGCGGAAGTGTGCTGTCCCTTCCAATATTTTTCCTTCTATAAGGCTTTTAATGGTACAACCTGCAATGGTTTTGATGTATCCCCTTTCAGTGGTTTCCGAACCGGTGATTACCACTAAGCGGCTGAAATCGGCTATACCTTTATTAAATAAGCGTCCGATGATGATGACATCGTCCGGATTGATTGTCCAAACCGTTTCTCCTTTGTTTACAGGTTTAGTATGGTTGATCAACACACCGACATTACCTGCCGGATGGGGGCCTTCTACTTCAACCGTTTCTACACCGTTCACCTTCAAAGACGAATTTTTCTTAATTCCTACATACACCTTGCCCGATGTCAGTTTTGAAAGTGCATCCAATCCTGTTTGAAAATCGGCTTCCTGTCCTTGTACAATAAAGTCGAAGTTAGGAGCCAACGGGGCGGAATAATAAGTAGAAACGAAGATATCACGCGGTGTTTCCGACGGGGAAGCCACGATATCGTACGGGCGTTGTTTGATAAACGGCCATATACCGGCTTCGAGGATAGCCTCTTTGATTTCTTCGGTTTTCAGGGAAGAAAGACTTTTTTTCCCGAATTCTACATAGCCGGGTTCAGCATCAGGCTTCACAACGATACTAAGCACTTTCCGCTTTTCCCCACGGTTAATGGCTGTTACTTCGCCACTCACCGGCGAAACAAATTTGATTTCCGGACGGTTTTTGTCAATCATTAAAACCGTTCCGGCTTTTACACTATCTCCTACTTTGGCAATAACCTTGGGGACAATACCGTCATAACTGTCGGGAATGATGGCGTAACTATCGCTTTCCTTACCAGTTAATAGTACGTCAGAAGCTTTGCCTTTCAGATTAATGTCTAAACCTTTTTTAATCTTTATCACATTTGCCATGACACAACTATAAAGTGTTTTTATAATTTTATCGCAAAAGTAAGCAATATTTTCATCCTTCATAGTAGTAAAATGAATTAATAAAGAAATAATTCCTTAGTTTTGACACGAAAAACAGTTCGAATAAATATGAAACAATTATTTATATGCAGTATGCTTGTTTCAATTCTTTTTTTTGAAACAAATGCACAGGAAAAGTACAAAACCGGCATAAATAGCAACCTGATTCATACACTTCAAGTAAAAGTATCAGGCAGTATGATATCTGTTCCCATCATCAAATTGGATGGTGACGGACAGATAGAAATCAATTTTGACGCAATAGGCCATAATTACAACCGGTTTGTTTACTCTGTCACGCACTGCAACGCAGATTGGTCGCAATCTGCGCTGGCGCCCATTGAATATCTGGACGGTTTTCAGGGTTTGACAATTGACGATTTTGCTACCTCTGTTAATACCACAACACAATATACCAACTACATCCTACAACTTCCCAATGAAGATGTGAGGTTTAAAGTATCAGGTAATTATGCTGTACAGGTATGCTTGGAGAATGAGCCGCATAAGGTACTTTTCACAGCGTGTTTCTCTATAGAAGAACCATTAATTACCATCGATGCCGGAATAACCGGTAATACCATGACTGATTTCAACCATGAACATCAGCAAATCAATTTTACGATACATCATAAAAGCATGCCTATCACCTACCCGCAAAGTGATTTAAAGCTATTTGTCTATCAAAACAATCGGAGGGATAACGTGGTTACCAACCTGAAGCCTACTACTATATTGCGTGACCAGTTGGTATACGACAATAATCGCGACCTTATATTTGAAGCGGGAAACGAATACCGCCGGATGGAATTTCTGAGCAACAGATATAATGGCATGGGTGTGAACAGTATCCAGTTTTACAATCCTTATTATCATATTGAACTAATGACCGATCGGCCACGTAATAACCAGCCGTATGTTTACGACCAAGACCAAAACGGGCGTTACTTTATCCGTTGCAGCAATTGCAGCGATCCCGACACGGAAGCCGATTATTATATTGTACATTTCGCCTTAGCCTGCGAGCCGTTCCTCGACGGTTCGGTATACCTGAACGGGGATTTTTTTAATAATGTATTAGACGAAAGAAGTAAGATGGGCTATAATTTTGAAACAGGCCGGTATGAAAAATCTATTCTCCTTAAACAAGGCAGTTATAACTATCAATATACCTTCTCAGGAAATGGAACAAGCATGGGACAACCCGGTGTGATAGAGGGGAATTACTATCAGGTGGAAAATGAATATTCCATATATGTTTACTACCGTCCGATGGGCATTCGTTACGACCGTTTAATAGGTACTGCAGTAATTAAAAACGCCATGAATTTATTTTAATATCCCCACTACCCTCACTCCTCAGGGATAAGAATAAAGAATTAGATATTACCTTTATCGGACTTTTGTAAAAATGTTTTTTTTTATTTTATTATTGCATAATATTTTTAATTCAGCTACTAATATGTAAAAAAATATGGCAAACTATTGATAATTAGAAATTAGATTATATCTTTGGGCTTGGAACCAAATTGACCGTTTATCATGATTGAAGAATTGCATAGCTTTTTTGAAAAAGGGGATATCAATAATTTGCTTGCATTTTTGAAAAAACTGACCTTAGAAGAAAGAAAGATTATTATTCCGGAGTTAGAACTAAGAAGACGCGACGAATATAAATGGAATTTTGAAAATTGTCCGGCGATATCCCGCAAAATTGAAATGCTTGAAATTTGTTACTTTGTTTGTTTGGATAAATCACATATTCGTAATCTCCCCCGCTATGATTTACCCGAAGATGAAGTTATTGACAATATTCTGAAGTGGTATCAGCCGGAATGGTTTTCGGAATATTTCAACAGGGTAAAGACTTTGCCTTACAAATATCTGATGAGATGGAAAAACGCGGGCTATTTAACTCCTGAAAAGGGATTGATCGCTAAATCGTTATCATCAGCTCTATGGGTTAAAATACCAGATAAGATGAAAGGGTATTATTCCATCGATGTACTCGAAGAATTTCCTGAAACATTAAATGAACATATTTGGTATTTATTTGAATATGAAAGCGATATTGTGTTTTATGATGAATATTCAGGCGTGGATAACCCGGAAAATGAACATATCTGGATTAATGCTTTCCAAAGATATGCGGACAATGGTATCATCAGCCGCCCTACTCTATTCAAACAATGTCTATCCGCTATCAGCAAGAGAGTTAATCCTAAGTCCTCCACTTGGTATGCTACGTTGTTTGCGTCGTTGAAACCAAGTACACACGAAATACTCTCGTTCCGCGACGAACTTTTGGGATTATTCACAGGAGGATTTGTCCAAAAAGAATTGCTTGAAATTTTATGTAACGAAATAGCGGCCCTGTTTTTGTGTAAAGATGAATCTGTTAAACAACAAGTAGCCTCCATTTTCAGCAGATTTGGAAATCAAGACTCATACCGGATAAGAGAAGCATTGTCACTGTATTCCGGTAGTATTCCTATGTCGATTAAACCCCTTTTGTTGATTTGGTTGTAGTTTTTAGCATATATATCACATAATCACGCCCACCATCTTTTTACAGCAAATCAGATGCCAGTTCGGCAAGTTCGCTTCGTTCGCCTTTGACAAGGTTGATGTGGGCAAAGATGTTGTTGCCTTTCATCTTGTCTATCATGTAAGCCAAACCGTTACTTTGCGCATCCAGGTAAGGCGAGTCAATTTGTTGGATATCGCCTGTAAACACCATTTTCGTTCCTTCTCCGGCACGGGTAATAATCGTTTTTACTTCATGGGGAGTAAGATTTTGTGCTTCGTCAATGATGCAAAATGTTTCAGAAAGGCTACGTCCGCGGATAAACGCGAGAGCCTCGATAACCAGTTGGTTGTTCTTCTGCAATTCGTCAATCTTGCGTGAATCGGGACTGCCCTGCCCTAACTGCGATTTGATGACATTCAGGTTATCAAACAGAGGCTGCATGTAAGGAGCTACCTTTTGTTTTTCGTCACCCGGAAGGAATCCGATATCTTTATTTGCTAAAGCAACAATCGGACGAGCCAATAAGATTTGCTGGTATCGGTTTGCTTGTTTCAAGGCCGAAGCCAATGCCAGCAGGGTTTTTCCTGTACCTGCTTTTCCGGTTATGCCAATCAACTTGATATCCGGGTCATTTAATACTTCAAAGGCAAAACTCTGTTCGGCATTACGGGGATGGATGCCATAGTTCACCCCTTTTTCCACCTTTTTCACTTTACCGGTGAAAGGATTGTAGCGCACTAATATAGAGGCGCGTACACTTTTCAATATGAAGCATTCATTTGGCTGGATAACATCTTTAATCTTCAACAAGTCCAGGTCTATTCCTTCCGTCGAAGCGTATAATTGATCGATGATTTCAGGTTCTACATTTTCGTATGTTTCCTGCGCGCGTTCGAAAATATCCACATCTACTACCTTGTCAGTGATGTAGTCTTCCACTTCGATACCCAATGAACGAGCTTTCATACGTAGATTGATATCCTTCGTTACCAGGATTGTTGGCATATTGGGGTGCGCTTCAGTTACCGACCAGACACACGAAAGGATTCGATGGTCGGCCGTACGTTCGGGAAACGATTTGGCTATTTTATCCTGGAACTTGTCACCCGTAACAACATAAAGTGTTCCTAGTCCGGCGCCAAGCGGCGCGCCTTTCAGAAAAAGGTCATTACTGGTTATGGTATCCAATTCGCGCACAAATTCACGGGCATTGTAGTTAATCTGCTCACTTCCTTTTTTGAACTTGTCCAATTCTTCCAACACTACGATCGGGAGATAAATATCATTCTCCTGAAAGTTCCCGATGCACTTGTAGTCGTGCAGGATAACATTCGTGTCTAATACAAAGTTCTTCTTTTTACCTTTTTTCTTTTTTGCTTCCATGGTCAATCAAAATTTATTGTTCACTACATTTTCTATATTCACGTGAAATGACATCAAATATAAAATAATTTGCAATAAATCCTACCTGCCGAATCTGGAATCGTCTATTTTTTCATGCTTTTTCTCCTTGTACCCTCCGAATTTCCATGTAAAGGCGATACCCCAATACCAGCTTGTATCTATATTTTTCATCCTGCTATACCAGTCTCCCATAGCTATTTCAATCTTTTTGGGCGTACGGCTTCGAAAGATATTTTCGTATTTTAAAGTCAACGATGCCTTGTTTTGGGCAAATGTCCATTTTAGGCCTCCCGACACATCGTATGAACTGCCTAAGTTGTAAACGCCTTGTATTGCGGGAGAAACATAATATCCGTTTAATGTAAGCTTCATGTTTGGCTTTGCATCAGAAATATTAATTGTATTATTCATCCCTATCCGGCCTAAATATTTACTCTTGTTGAATGGGATATTGTAGAAATTATCGCTTTTTTCCTGCATACGTATCCCTTGGATGGTTATTCTCGAATCAATTCGGTGGCCGATATTGACGGGTATAATTACCCCGAATCCTGTTAATACATTGAAATCAAAATTTTCAAACCGGAATATTGTTTTAAGTTCTGTATCGCTTTGATGGGGTACTTGTACAAAGTAGTCGGGCGAATATTGGGCGAAAACCATAAAAACATATTTTTGCCGCAAAAGATATAACAGCTGTCCATCGTATGAACGACTGGGTTTTAATGACGGGTTTCCCTGTATTACCGAATAAGCGTTCAGATAAGACGTTTGGGGATTGACGCTCCAGTAAGAAGGATAGGTTTTGTTGCTTGATAGATTGAATTGCAGGATATGGGAAGGTGAAAACGTGTAACTCAGAGAGGCATTAGGAAAAAGCGTAAAATCGTCCCATAAGACGGATTTTTTGCCGTTTGAAGTATATTCCGATTTAAAATATTCCCCTTTCAAGGAAACGGTTGCCGAAAAGCGTCCGAATGTGTGAGACAACTCTGCAAATACATTTCCCCCGTATTCAATCTGCTCGTCATTTAGGCTGCTTTCTTTATCAAGTATATATCCCTTTTCTTCATTGTAAAGGTATTCGGATCTTGTATCAGATACCGTACAACTACCATTTATCCCATAATTCAGTCGCGTGTTATTTTTAAATAAATATGTATGGTTTAAGAAAGCCATCCATTTGGATATATCTTGGTCGCTGTTGTTCAACAAATCAATAGACGAACCAACTTCGCTGTTATTAACAAAAAATTGATGTTCCGGGTTACGGTAGTTTGTAAAGTCTACTCCGGCTGTAACTTCCTTATATCCTTTGTATTGAAGCCGGACATTTTGTAATGTGCTATGGTTATCTACATTCGTAACGCTAAAGGCTGGGATTTCATTTCCATTATTCAAATATGTAAAGAGGCTGTTTGAAGTCCTTGTCCCATCAAATTTACCCGCATTTATATAGTAAGAAACGGATAATTTGTCATCATTCTTAAAGGTATAATCCATTCCTAAGCGGAAAGAACCTTCGTTCGACTTAGATTTACTTCTGTTTTCCTGGTCTATTTCTACCATATTATCTTTTAAAGCATGGCGTGTGAATAAATTTTCCCCGCCATACCTTTTACCCTTACTGCCATTTACCAAAGCATCAATGCTTAATTGTGGAGTTATGTAAACGATGTTTGCATGCGCCAATCCCGACGCGTAATGATGTTGCCGGTATTCTGTCCCTGCTTCACCTTGCAATGTTTCTCCTTGTGTATCACTTTCTTGTCCTATAATAACATTAATCAGAGCGCCCTTTACATTATATCGGGCGGGTGCATTGTACATGATTTCAGTACTTTTGATTCGTGATGCAGGTATACTTTTCAGCAGGTTTATAAGTTGTTCGGCCGACATGGTAGTGAGTTGACCGTTCAATACGATGTGGAGGCTTCGTGCTCCCAACAGTTCGATTTTCTCGTCGTTTCCACTTATGCCAGGCAATTCTTTTATTGCTTCAAAAGCATTATTAACCGGTTTATTTTTAATCAGTTGTGGTATATCATATATTAAGGCGCCTCCACTGACCTTCACCTGCGGACGCTCGCCTTTTACTACCACTTCGTCTAACTGGTAATCTTTTTCTATCAGGGTAACAATCCCAATATCATTTTGCAAAACATCCACTTGTTTAGTTTCATATAGCAGATGTTGGAGCAACAACCGGTATTGTCCGCTTGCAACTTCAAGGGCAAATACACCTAAACTATCCGTGATACCGGTATTAACATATACGGAATCCCTTGTTTGTACTATCACCGCTACTCCATCAATCCCGCTATTTCCTGTATTCACGATTTTTCCTTGAATAACATTTTGCGCGATTATCATCATGCAACTAACAATCAACAAACTTCCTGATAAGTAGATTTTTCGTTTCATTATTTTATATTTTCCAGTCTTTACTTGTTTCATTCGCTACAGGATTTCACAAAGGATTCAAAGCTACTCATATCAACCGTTTCAAGGTTCTTGCTTAAACGTGCTTCTTTCATTGCTGCTAATGTGACCGCATTGGGTTCATGGTAGATGATGTCCATAAGTGCACTTTCTACGAAGTTGTTAAGACTTCTATTTTCTTCTTTTGCAATAACCTGTAAGCGTTCTAGTAAGTCTTTTCTAAGCCGGAACGAGGTCTGCTTTCTTTCTACTGTTGTTTCCATAGATACAATGTATTTATGTAATATAAATGTATCGCATATATATCACATATGCAAGAAGAAGGGCATTTATTTTGATTTTATTACCCTACTCAGTATTTTAGTCTAAAATATTTATAATATCTTGAATTTGGGCATCAAGATAATCTTTCAACATTTCTATTTTAGCTTTAGCGATTGTGCCTATATACCCAGACTTTATAGTATGACCTTCCTTTCCGACAATTTCAAAATCCTTTCTGAAAACAGAATCTATGTATATGAATTTTGAATAGAAATTTAAAAGGTTCATTAAAAACCCAACATCCCCACCTTTGCCGGTTTCTAAACGTGAAATCGCATTTTGTGCATATGCGACTTTAATTCTTTCTTCCTCCGTCAGCCTTTTTGCAAGCTGTTCCTGGGTAAGACCTAAGTACATTCGTACCATTTTTAGGCGTTCCCCAAATATAAAAACATCCATCTATTGTAGTTACAAAATCTCGTTCATCGGCTAACGATGTGGTTCAGGGTTTCGAGACAGGACTATGGGGCGACGATTAATAAGCTCTTGCAAAAATAACACGTTGTGCCGAAGGCTTTCCTGTCACCATACATTTGCCAGGTGTTTTATCTCCTTCCAGTGGAATACAACGAATCGTTGCTTTTGTTTCGGTCTTTACTTTCTCTTCCGTTTCCGGAGTTCCATCCCAATGAGCCATAATGAATACACCTTCTTCAATCTTTTCCTTAAATTCTTCATACGTGTCTACGGAAACAATATGCGATGTACGGAAATCATACGCTTTCCTATAAATATTCTTTTGGATATCTTGAAGAAGGTTTTTTACATATTCTTCGATGCCATCACATGTAACCGTCTCCTTTTCCAATTTATCACGACGCATTACTTCAATCGTGTTATTTTCTAAATCGCGTCCACCCATGGCCAGGCGTACAGGAACGCCTTTTAATTCATATTCAGCAAATTTCCATCCCGGTTTTTTATTGTCGGCATCATCAAATTTTACCGAAATACCCATTGATTTCAGTTTGGAAACAATTCCGTTAACCTTTTCCGATATTTGAGCCAACTGTTCCATGTTTTTATAAATAGGAACAATAACAACTTGTGTAGGAGCCAGTAGTGGAGGCAAAACCAATCCATTATCGTCGGAGTGGCACATAATCAGAGCACCCACCATGCGGGTTGATAATCCCCAGGAGGTTGCCCAGGCATAGTCTGTTTTACCTTCTTTATCAATAAACGTCACGTCGAATGCTTTACCGAAGTTTTGTCCAAGGAAATGAGACGTACCGGCCTGTAACGCTTTACCATCTTGCATCATAGCCTCAATAGTATATGTATCCAATGCACCGGCAAAACGTTCGCTCTCAGACTTTACCCCTTTTATTACAGGCATTGCCATGAATTCTTCGGCAAAACGGGCGTAAACACCCTGCATTTTTATTGTTTCCTCCACTGCTTCTTCTTTTGTAGCATGGGCCGTATGCCCTTCCTGCCACAAAAATTCAGCCGTACGAAGGAAAAGACGGGTACGCATCTCCCATCGCATCACATTTGCCCACTGATTGATAAGGATAGGCAAATCGCGGTACGACTGAATCCAGTTGCGATACGTATTCCATATAATCGTTTCCGAAGTTGGACGGATAATCAATTCTTCTTCCAGTTTGGCCGCGGGGTCGACAACTACGCCTGAACCGTCGGCTGCATTCTTCAGACGGTAATGGGTTACTACGGCACATTCTTTGGCAAAACCTTCCACATGGTCGGCTTCACGGCTCAGAAATGACTTGGGAATCAGCAAGGGGAAATAAGCATTCACATGACCGGTTTCCTTAAACATGTCGTCTAAGATACGCTGCATTTTTTCCCATATCGCGTAGCCGTATGGCTTGATAACCATACATCCGCGAACAGCAGAATTTTCTGCCAATTCAGCTTTAATGACCAAATCCTGATACCATTGCGAGTAGTTTTCGCTTCTTTTGGTAAGTTCTTTCAACTCTTTTGCCATCTTTCAAAAATGTATTATAAATTGTCTTAACGGGGGACAAAGGTAAGCATTATTGCTTTTATCTGTCATCATTCACAGGATAAAAAGGCTGATTATATTGTTTGAAAAATTCATCTGGATGTTTTCCCGGTTTCATTGAGATGATCGTCCAAGATCATTGGGATGTTTTCCTCCATTCATCCAGATGATTTTTTGTCTCAAATTTCACAATGATTTAAAATTTACATTGGATTAAAATAAGCATTCCTTATCTTTGCCTTTCTTATTAAAACTATATAAAATAATATCACATGTCAGTAAAGGCTTATATCCAATCAAACAAAGAGCGATTTCTGGAAGAACTCTTCTCCCTCATACGCATCCCCTCCGTCAGCGCAAAACACGAACACAAAGAAGACATGCAAGCGTGCGCCCGGCGATGGGCAGAGCTATTACTATCTTCAGGAGCCGACAAAGCTGTCGTTATGCCCACCGGAGGCAACCCGGTTGTCTATGCCCAAAAAACGATCTCCCCAGCCTTGCCAACCGTTTTAGTGTACGCCCATTACGACGTGATGCCCGCCGAACCTTTCGAACTATGGAATAGCAACCCCTTCGAACCGGAAATACGCGACGGCCGCATCTGGGCAAGAGGCGCCGACGACGATAAAGGACAAGCCATGATGCAAGTAAAAGGCTTCGAAACAGCCCTGAAATCAGGCCTCCTGAAATGTAACGTAAAGTTCATCTTTGAAGGGGAAGAAGAAATCGGATCCCCCAGCCTCGAAACCTTCTGCAAGCAAAACAAAGAACTGCTGGAAGCAGACATCATACTCGTATCCGACACCAGCATGGTCAGTCAGGAAATACCTTCGCTCACCACCGGCTTGCGAGGCCTTGCATACTGGGACATAGAAATCACCGGCCCAAACCGCGATTTACATTCCGGACACTTCGGAGGAGCAGTTGCCAACCCCATCAATACCCTCTGCAAACTAATGGCCGGCATAGTTGATGCCGACGGACGAATCACCATCCCCGGGTTCTACGACGATGTAGAAGAAATATCGCCCGCCGAACGCGGAATGATAGCCCGGATACCTTTCGACGAAGAAAAATACAAAGCATCCATTGGAGTCAACGAATTATCCGGGGAAAAAGGATACCCCACGCTGGAACGCAACAGTTGCCGCCCGTCATTCGATATTTGCGGGATATGGGGAGGCTATCAGGGAGAAGGCAGCAAAACCGTATTACCCTCCAAAGCCTACGCGAAAGTATCCACCCGTTTAGTCCCCCATCAAGATTACAACAAAATATTGACCCTGTTTCAAGAATACATCCAAAGCAAAGCTCCCAAATCCGTCAAAGTGAAAGTCACCCCTACACATGGCGGGCAAGGATATGTTTGCCCGATAGACCTGCCGGCTTATAAAGCAGCCGAGAAAGCAGTCGGAATTGCTTTTGGCAAAACGCCTCTGGCCGTCCGCCGTGGAGGAAGCATACCCATTATCTCTACTTTCGAACAAGTATTGGGCATTAAAACCATTTTAATGGGCTTCGGGTTAGAGCAAAACGCCATTCATTCACCCAACGAAAGCATGATGCTCGATTTCTTCTATAAAGGGATTGAGTCAGTCGCCGAGTTTTACCGGGAATATAAATAAAGAAGAAAACTGTTAATGATAACAAGTCCAACAATCGCCAAAGCGCTAAAGAATGTCGGAATTGAGGCGTTGAACGAAATGCAACAAGCCGCACTGGATGCCGGGACAACGGAAGACATGGTGCTGATCAGTCCCACAGGTTCCGGCAAAACATTGGCCTATTTGCTTCCGCTGCTTACCCTTTTACCCCCTCCTACCTCCGTGACGGAAAACATCCAAGCCATGATTGTAGCCCCCTCCCGCGAACTGGCTTTGCAGATAGAAACGGTTTTCCGCTCAATGGGAGCCGGTTACAAAGTGAATTGTGTATACGGAGGCCATCCGGTACGGACGGAAAAGAAGCAATTAGAGCATCCTCCCACCATATTGATAGGTACGCCCGGACGGATTGTCGATCATCTCGAACATGGCAATATAGAGACCGGATCAGTTCATACATTGATATTAGACGAATTTGACAAATCGCTGGAGTTGGGATTCCTGCCGGAAATGAAAGAAATCCTCTCCCATTTACCCAGCCTGCGGAGGCGAGTGCTTACATCAGCCACGGAAGCGGTAAAGATACCCTCGTTTATAGGCATAAACCATCCCGTACGTCTCTCGTTCCTTTCGGGAAAACACCCCCAAAGGTTAAAGGTACATATTGTCAAGTCACCCGTAAAAGACAAGCTGGAAACGCTTTACAAGCTATTGGGAGAATTGAATGGCGAGTCGGCTTTCATATTCTGCAACCTGCGTGAAGCAACAGAACGGGTGAGCAATTACCTAACCGGTATGGGAGTAGACAACGAATACTTCCACGGTGGCATGGAACAAGCCGTCCGCGAAAAAACGCTATCTCGCTTTCGAAACGGAAGCGCAACGGTATTTATCTCTACCGACCTGGCTTCAAGAGGATTGGATATTCCTGACGTAAAATATGTTATCCACTATCATTTGCCGTTGAATGAAGAAGCGTATATCCACCGCAACGGACGGACAGCCCGTGTGCGTGCCGAAGGGAATATATTCCTGATATTGAATGAAATAGAAACCGTCCCCGAATATATCGAAAAAGAGCCGGAAGAGTTTTTCTTACCAGCGAAGGCCAGGCAACCCTTACCTTCGGAATGGGCTACGCTCACCATCAATCGCGGGAAGCGCGACAAACTGAGTAAAAAAGATATTGTCGGCTTTCTGTTTCAGAAAGGAGGGCTGGAAAAAAACGAACTCGGAGTAGTAGAAGTAAAAGAGAGTTGCTCGTATGCTGCCGTAAAGAGAAATAAACTACCCGGACTGCTCATCCGGATCAGCAATGAGAAGATAAAAAACATGACGGCGAAGTTTAACGGATAATCAAAAAACATCTCCTTGAAAACGATACTGATAAAAAGTGTAGAACTAAACGGGAAACCGGTTGATATATTAATTGAGGGTAATATCATCAAACGAATTGCCAGGTATTTGCCGGATGAAACCAATATCGTTCTCAACGGGCGTAAGAAAGCTGTTATTCCGGGGCTGGTGAATATGCATACCCATGCAGCCATGACCCTTTTCCGGGGTTATGCCGATGAAATGCCGTTAATGCCCTGGCTGGAAGAGAAAATTTGGCCGAACGAGGCCAAATTAACCCATGAAGATGTATATTGGGGAACAAAACTGGCTTGCCTTGAAATGATTAAGAGCGGAACAACAGCTTTCTTTGATATGTACCACAAGTTTCCGGCAACCGCCAGAGCTGTAGAAGAAATGGGAATCCGCGCCATGCTGTCGAGTGCCTGTTTCGACCATTTCCAGCCGGAACAGGCCGAGAAGGCCAAAGCTCATACAAATAAATTGTTTGCAGGAATGGGCGCATACAGCGAACGGATAAAGTTTGCCTTGGGGCCGCATGCGATTTATACGGTTTCAGGCAAATTGCTCCAATGGATTGATACGTTTTCAAAAGAGAACTTTAATACCCCCATACATATTCACCTGGCTGAAACGGAAACGGAGGTAAAAAACTCCATCAGCCAGTTTGGCTACACCCCGGTACGGTATTTGAACCGCTTGGGTATTTTATCCCCCCGCCTGACGATCGCGCATGGCGTATATGTCGACGATGAAGAGATCCGAATGCTGGCCGACAAGGGCGTAAAAGTTGTTCATAACCCGGCCTCAAATATGAAACTGGCTTCGGGCATACAATTCAAATTCGCTGAAATGAAAAAGGCCGGTATTCCCGTAGCGATAGGAACCGACGGATGTTCTTCGTCCAACAACCTGGATATGATCGAGGCCATGAAACTGGCCTCCCTGTTGGGGAAAGGCTGGCGGAAAGACCCTGTCGCCTTAACGGCCGGCGAAATGTTATTTGCCGCAACAGAGGAAGGGGCTGGTATGTTAGGATTCAAAGCCGGGCGTATAGAAGAAGGATATCTGGCCGATTTGTGTCTGGTAGACCTGAATACCCCGGCATTCGCACCCAACTTCAATTTTGTATCCAACCTGGTTTATGCAGCAAACGGAAGTTGTGTCGACACTGTTGTTTGCGACGGTAAAATACTGATGCAAAACAAACAAGTCCCTGGAGAAGAAGAAATTATAGAACAAACAACCCAAATAGCATATAATCTGATGTCGAGATGAAAGAAGAATTAAATAACCCATACAGGGAAGCGGCCGAATACCTGAAGGCGTACGTGAATGAGAATACTGAGACAGGTATCATACTGGGAAGCGGTCTGGGATTATTGGCCGATAAGATAGAAGAAAAAGAAGTTATCCCATATAGCAGGATTCCACACTTTGCCAAGTCAACAGTAATAGGGCATAAAGGAAATCTGATTTGCGGCAAACTGGGTGGTAAACAAGTCTTAGCCATGCAGGGACGTTTCCATTATTATGAAGGATACACCATGCGGCAAGTAACATTCCCCATCCGTGTTATGAAACTATTGGGAATTAAGAATCTCTTGGTTTCCAATGCTGCCGGAGGAATCAACACCACTTTCAAAGTAGGCGATTTAATGATTATATGCGACCATATCAATATGGCGCCGAATCCGTTAATAGGACCGAATGATGAAATGTTCGGAACCCGTTTCCCCGACATGACGCGCACATACGACCGCGACTTTATCCACCTGATAGAAGAGATTGCGTCCGAAGAAAATATCCCGTTGAAAAAAGGAGTCTATGTAGGACTTACCGGCCCTTCTTATGAAACACCAGCCGAATATGCTTTCTTTGGAAAAGCCGGAGGCGATGCCATTGGCATGAGTACTGTTCCCGAAGTAATCGTAGCGCGGCACGCGGGACTCCGAATCTTCGGCATGTCTGTCATAACAAACGAAGGCTATCATTTTGCCGACGATTTTGTAAACGACGGGAAAGACGTAATCAAAGCCGCCAACGAAGCCGCCGGGAAAATGACAAGGTTATTCAGCAAGTTGGTTTCGAAAATATAAGAAAGTTATACCCCTGTTGTACAGCATATGTAACATATATTCCGTGAAATTTTTAATAGATTTGTAGAGTAACTGATAAAATCACTAATTATAAATTTAATTTGTCTTATGAAAGATTCAAGAAGGGATTTCCTGAAAAAAGGAGTATTGGCAGGCGTCGGCGCATTAATGATTCCGGAGTTGGCCAAAGCAGTTGTGCATGAACAGCAATCGGTAAGTGCGTCAAAAATAACATTGAAAAAAGACGCGGTCATCCTCATGCAAGGCGACTCAATTACCGATGCCGGGAGAACACATGGAAACAATAGCTGTAATACGCAAGAACAGCTAGGCTTTGGTTACAGTCTTTATATTGCTACCCAATTGTTAGCCAAGTACGCCAACAAGCAATTGAAGATATACAACAGAGGTATCAGCGGGAATAAAGTATTTGAACTCCGCGACCGCTGGGAGATGGAATGTCTGGCATTCCAACCGGATGTGCTCAGTATTCTCATAGGTGTAAACGATTACTGGCATACATTGGGAGGTGGATATAAAGGCACTGCTGAAATATATGAAAACGACTACCGGGCTCTTTTGAAATACACAAAGGAAAAATCACCCAATACTCAATTCGTTATCTGCGAACCTTTTGCATTAACAGGCGGTTCGGCTATTGAAAATGAGAGATGGTTTCCGATGTTCGACGAATATCGTACAATAGCCAAAAAATTGGCAAGTGAGTTCAAGGCCGTTTTCGTACCATTCCAATCAGGTTTCGACGCCGCCATGAAGCAAGCGCCTGCGCGCTATTGGGCCTACGACGGCGTACACCCCGGCCTCCCCGGACGCCAGTTAATGGCCAATATGTGGCTTGAAGCAACAGGACTTTGATAATAGCAGGATAACTCAATAACCGGAAAATTGCATAAAAGGATTTAATCAGTTATTGAGTTATTCAATGATTGAATGATTACTTATGGCAAAAATATTAGTAGTAGAAAACGAAATAAATATTGCCTCTTTTATTGAGAGGGGCCTACAAGAATTCGGACACGAAGTGAAGGTGGCCCACGACGGAGAAGCTGGGTGGGGATTGATTCGGCGGGAATCTTTCCAGTTCCTCATTTTCGATATTATTATGCCGGGAATGGACGGTCTGGAGCTATGCCGCAAGTACAGGGAAGTGTATGGCTATTCCTCGCCGGTTGTTATGTTGACAGCATTAGGAACTACGGATGATATCGTAAAAGGATTGGCTGCCGGAGCCGATGACTACTTGGTCAAGCCGTTTAGTTTTCAGGAATTGGAAGCGCGTATCCAGGCTTTGTTAAGACGCATAAATATTGACGTTACTGCCAATAAGATACTAACATGCGGAGATTTGATGCTCGAAACCGAAAATCGCCGCGCCATTCGTGATGGCAAATATATTAACCTGACAGTACGTGAGTACCGCCTGCTTGAATACTTGATGCAGAACCAAGGAAGCCCCCTGGGCCGCGAACATATAATAAGGCAGGTATGGGATAAAGACGCGGAACGTAATATGAATATCGTAGACGTATACGTAAATTACCTCCGGACGAAGATAGACAAAGAGTTCGACCAGAAACTTATCCATACCATCTCCGGCATCGGTTACATGATTAAAGCATGACATCCGCCAAGCGTATAGCATATTATTATACCTACCTTACAGTAGGAGTTATTACGGTGGTATCCATTGTGTTCTATGTGCTGATAGTTCTTTTCCCGGGGATTTTCCTGCCCTATAGGATTTGGATATTTGTCGCTTTCCTGATAATCAACGGCGTGCTCATTTATTTGGTAGGAAAACGGTATGCAACCTATATGATAAAGCGCATAGACAGCACGTATCAAAGCGAGAAAGCCTTTATCAGCAATGCCTCCCACGAGCTTAACAACCCCCTTACAGCCATACAGGGCGAATGTGAAATCGCCTTGATGCGCGAACGTACTCCGGCTGAGTACCAAAGTTCCTTACAGCGTATTTTATCCGAAACAAAGCGGATCATTCAATTGATGAAGCACCTGATGTTCCTGTCAAAAGGTGAAGAAGAGATTCTGAAAGCAGTAACGGAGCCTGTTTTCCTTGCCGAATTCCTCATGCAGTTTATGGAAAACCGGATACAATTCTCTCCCGATAACTTTGCCTTCAATATAGAAGTTAATCCCCAACTGCTGAAAACAGCTTTAGGAAACATTATAGGAAATGCCCTGAAGTATTCAGGAGATAAGACTGTAGAAATACGCATCCGGGGAACGGTTTTAGAGATAGAAGACCAAGGTATCGGTATCCCTCCCGAAGAATTGGAACGGATATTCCAGCCTTTTTACCGGGCAACAAACACAAGGGGATATGCAGGCAACGGTATTGGTTTAAGCCTGTCCATACGTATTTTAAGCATTTACGGAGCGGAAGTTGCCATCATGTCTACGCTGAACAGAGGCACTACCGTACGAATAGCTTTTCCATAAATGGCCCTTTGATATAAATATTCGGATTGCCTGAAAGTTCTTCAGCGGGACTAATCCAGCCCCTTTGGCGCATTCGTTTGACGGCATCGCGATAGAAGGCATAGAAGGCGGGTTTGATTTGTGTTCCGTTAAAATGATACCTTACTGTTTTCGGGGAAGAAATGATATATCCCAGGAATACACATTCGCCCAGCGTCAAAGCCGACGGTTCTTTGGCAAAATAAAAACGGGAAGCTTCGGTCACGCCATATACATTCGGCCCCCACTCGATAACATTCATGTATACCTCAAACATGCGTTCCTTGCTGGTCAGCCGGCAAGTTTCAATCAGCCATACTATCATGATCTCTTCCAATTTACGGGCGATTGTTTTATTCCTGCTCAGGAAAACATTCTTTACCAGTTGCATGCTCAATGTGCTTCCGCCACGGGCAAAACGACGTTCTTTTATATCCTCCACCAACGATCTTCTGAATGCGTCGGGGATAAATCCTCTGTGATACATGAAACCGGCGTCTTCAGCGTGCATAATCGCATAAGGTAAATAACGGGAGATAGACCTGTATGAACAGAAGTCAGGGTTATCATATCCTAAAGTGAACGTCCGTACAGGCGTTTCTTTTTCATAAATAGTAAGGGTAAAAGGTCCGTTCATCTTGCGCAAATCCGTATTCCCGTATTGTAGGATATGGAAGTTATTGGAATGTAAAGTCGATTCGAATACAAGATTGTCAACCTTTGCCATGTCTACATCCAGTAGGAAATGGTAAGTCAACATCCCTTCGGCTTTCAAACCTTCTATATTGTGAAACATACCTCTAGGGATAGAAGGGAAAAAGTCACTTGCCGGAAAGTCGTTTTTATCCAACGCTGCCCGGACGTGCCAGTCTTTATTTTTTTCAATCCGGATATACGGGTTTACTTTCAGTTTATTAAGATAAACACTTGTTTTGGCGCTATCTATTAAAAGAAAGTTCTTCCCAATATCTACTTTATAATTTACAAACCCACGTTCGAGAAGGATTGTATCGGGCGAAAGTAAATCATGATACAAAGCAAGTCCTTTCACTCCTGCTTTCCCCTGTATGGTTTGGATATCCGCGTGTTTGATACTTCCATTCAGTTCCAAGGCCAATGTATCAAACAGGATAGTAGCCCCCCACTTGTATTCGAAAAAGGGCAACGCTATTTTCTTTGATTGGTCTTTTGTATATAGGCGGATATTTAATTTTTGTTCTTTGTCTTGTACGGTTCCCGAACAAACCCATTCGCTTTCCACCTTGTTTTCCCTACTTTTAATTTCCGCATGGAAATTATTGTTGTCTATGGTAAGCTTAGGAATGTCGAGGGTCAATTCATTGTTGTCGCTATTATAGCAAACCCGCATGTTCTTGACAGATGCGTTGGGAGGAAGAAACTTGAAGACTGATTTCAATATTCTCTCCGCCTGAAAGGTATAATTACGTATATCGAACGAAGACGTTTCTTCTGCAAAAGGATTATCGTATTGTCGATAGATGAAATCAAAATTGGATGAGCCGTTGTGTTTGATAAAATCTATGTTCAACTTATTCGCTTCAACATCTTTTATTTCAATCTTTTTTGTGAAGAGGTCTTTCAATTTCACCTGTATATTAAATGAAGCGGCATGTAGTAAAGGTTCCGAATGGTTGGCTGCTATTGTTAACCCTTTAAGTTGTATCGTATGAAAACCTTTTAATAATATCGCCTTATACCGGATAGAAAGATCATGTTGTTCCTCTATCGCCCGAATTTCAGGCTTAATAAGATACCACACGAATATATCCCCGCTTTTTGATATCATAAGTATCAAAAACAGGACGACTATAATTGTAATCCGGAATGTATGATACGTCAGTTTCATTTTATGGCTTTAATGCTATGAATGGAATAAGCAGCAATCTAAACGGAAAGAAATAAAAGCGGAATATTTTTTTATAATGGTTAATTGCTAATGATGGATTGCAAACCATTAATCGTTAGCAATTAACCATTTTTATCAACGTTTTGCTTTCAATTTGGCAAGCATGTCTTGTGTCATCATGTCGAGGTCGTATTCAGGTTTCCAGTCCCATTCTTCGCGAGCGCAAGTGTCGTCTAATGAGTTTGGCCATGAATCGGCAATAGCTTGGCGTAACGGGTCTACCTTATACTCCATCGTAAAGTCAGGAACATATTTCCGAATGTTATTAAAAATAATTTCCGGGTCGAAGCTCATGGATGCTATGTTGAATGCGTTCCTGTGTACAAGGCGCGAAGGATCGGCTTCCATTAATTGGATAGCCGCATGCAAAGCATCCGGCATATACATCATATCCATGAATGTTCCGGCGGCAATGGGGCAAGTAAAATGGTTGCCTTTCACTGCTTCGTAATATATATCCACGGCATAATCCGTTGTGCCACCTCCCGGAGGAGCTATATAAGAAATCAAACCGGGAAATCGAACCGAACGGGTATCTACTCCGAAACGGATAAAGTAATAATCGCTCAACAATTCTCCACCCACTTTCGTTACCCCATACATTGTCCGGGGATTCCGTATCGTGTCTTGTGGTGTTTTATCTTTAGGCGTATTATTACCGAATACACCAATGGAACTGGGAGTAAAAACGGCACATGAATGTTCACGGGCAACTTCCAATACATTAAATAATCCGTCCATACCCACCTTCCATGCAAGTTGTGGTTTGGATTCCGCTGCGGCAGAAAGCAAAGCGGCCAAATTATAGATTGTATCAATCTTGTATTTTGATACTACTTCTGCAATCTGTTTGCCATTTGTGATATCTACAATTTCGGCGGGGCCGGTTTCCAATAATTCCCCTTTGGGTTCAGCCCCGGGAATGTATCCGGCTACAATATTCCCGTTGTAACGTTTTCTTAGTTCCAGCGTTAACTCGGTTCCTATTTGTCCGGTAGAACCAATTACTAATACATTTTTCATCGCGTTTTAAGTATTTTAATATTTTGCCGCAAAGGTATGGAGAAATAAATACTTTCAATCACATTTAATTATATTTAATTATGTATTAATTTCATTCTCACGTGGCTATTGTATTTGACTATTTATACAGCCGGATTAACTTGTTTTTAGAACATCTTGAGAGCGTAAATAAAATTAGTTTCTTACTTTTGAAAATTTTAATAATAAAAACTAGGAACTAATCATGAAGGAAAACATTTTTAAATTAAGTACAGAACAATTGAAGGAAATTGCCCAATCTTTGCAAAGTAAAGTGGAAGAAGGCCTTGGTAAAGAAAAACAAGAAGTTCAATGTATCCCGACATTTATTAATCCCAAAGCCGGAGCCACAGGAAAATCCCTTGTTTTGGATTTAGGTGGTACAAATTACCGGGTGGCAACTGTAGACTTTTCTGAAGGGAAAAACATCATCCGGCCGGAAAATGGTTGGAAAAAAGACCTTTCTATCATGAAAAAACCGGGATTTACCGAAGAACAACTCTACAAAGAACAAGCCGACCCTATCATGGAAATAAAGATAGACGAACCAATGCCCATAGGATATTGTTTCTCTTATCCGGCCGAATCACTGCCTAATGGTGATGCTACTTTGTTACGTTGGACAAAAGGTGTAAACATTCCTGAAATGATAGATAAGCCAATTGGCGAGTCGTTAGTAAATTACCTGAATAATAAGGCCGGAAAAAAACAGTTTACCAAAGCCAATGTAATTAATGATACGGTAGCCAGCTTGTTCGCTGGACTTACCCGGAGCGATTACGATGCTTACATCGGTCTTATTGTAGGTACCGGTACAAATATGGCAACCTTCATTGATGCAGACAAGATAACGAAGCTAAACGGAAAAGGAAATTTCTCTGGTTTATTACCTGTCAACCTGGAATCGGGAAACTTCGACCCTCCACATCTTACAGACATCGACGCTATTGTAGATGCCAGTTCAGGTAGTTTTGGAGCCCAACGTTTTGAAAAAGCCGTTTCGGGTATGTATCTTGGTGAGATATTAAAAGCTGTCTTTCCTTTTGACGAGTTTGAAGATAAATTCGATGCGCAGAAATTAACCAATATAATGGGCTATCCCGATATCCATAGAGAAAAGTATGTCCGTGTAGCCCGTTGGATATATGAACGTTCGGCCAAATTGGTGGCTGCTTCGCTTGCCGGCTTAATCCTGGTAATGGTTTCCCACAATTCATCCATCAAAAGGATTCGCCTGATAGCTGAAGGCAGTTTATTCTGGAGTGAAGACCGCAAAGGTGTAGACTATAAAGATATTGTTATCGTAGAATTGCACAAACAGTTGAGTAGCTTCGGATACAAAGATGTAAAAGTAGATATTCACCATATGGATAATGCCAACCTGATAGGTTCGGCCATCGCTGCCTTGTCGTAAACATCTGATAACATAATCATACTCAGCCGCAGGCCATAAGATTGATACTGTCTTATATACCTGCGGCTGTTTTTTTGTATTTTTACCTTGTCTTTCACAATACCCGTAATAGAATGTTGAGCATACATGCCGCAGGTGGCAACGCTCAATACAAAAAGTAAGAATATTGTCTTCACTGGTTTTATTATTAATGGTTATCAATATAAGACTGTCAACTCATCAAACATGATATCTTTGACAAGAAAGCTGAAAAATTCATCCAGATGATCTTGGACAAATATTTAGATGATTTTCCAAGATCATCCAAATGAAATGCGAAAATCATTTAGATAAAAAAGCAGGCCATATTTTGTAAAAATATTACCCGCATTACAAAGTGAGTTCTTCCCAATTCATTCATTCTTAAACTAAAGATAGGTTATGTGCAAAATTGATTATATATTTGCGAATTAAGTAACCATAATATCTAATATCATGCAAAGACGTAAATTTTTTCGTTCCCTCGCTTTGGGTGGTGCAGGTGCTGTATTGTCCCCTGTTATCAAAGCTGCTCCTGCTCCTGTAAGTTCTAATGAACTTGTGAAACCGGCTACTAATATAGCAAATGCCATTACTATTCCAAGAAATGAAAAATCTATGCCGGGCAAATATCCGGGCAAAGTAGTAAAAGCTGATTGCGAGAATTGTATTGTAGATGGCAAACCATACGAAACCCCGACATATGAAATGGTTAAATCGTGTATGCTGAACCTGACTGGTGAGACAGACTTGAAGAAGGCCTGGCTGCAATTCGTAACCCCTGAAGATGTCATTGGCATTAAAGTAAATCCTATCGGAGGCAAATTATTGTCGACCTCACATGCAATTACCCAATCAATTGTAAAACAACTGGAAGAAGCCGGGATATCCAGAAATAAATTAATTATTTGGGACAGAAGACAAGAAAGCCTTGACGATGCGGACTTTAATGAAGAAAATTATCCCGGAATAAGTTTCATGTCAACGGAATGTTACGACGAAAACAAAAGTTATTTTAATAGTGAAGGCCGTTTTTACAGTGAAGACTGGATAGATAAAAACCAATTCTTTTTTGCAGACGTGGAAGGCGAATACGATGCCTATACATTACCTTATATGGTAAACGGAGGCAAACATTCTTATTTCTCAAAAATTTGTACTGAAAAAGTAACAAAAATAATCAATGTCCCTATTCTTAAAAATGCCGGTACATCTATTACAGTATGTATGAAGAACCTCGCTTATGGTTCTATATCCAATACAGGACGTTTGCATAAAGACTTATGGCATGAGACAAGCGCTTACGTTTGTGCTTTTCCTCCTTTGCGCGACAAAGTGGTATTGAATATTGTAGATGGAATAATAGGTTGTTTCGAAGGCGGTCCGGCCGCCAATCCACAATATATTTGCCAGTATAAGACGATTTTGGCCGGAACCGACCCTGTTGCCGTAGACCGTATTTGCTACGACATAGTAATAGCCAAACGTATTGAAGAAGGCGTGCAGGACGAAGAAAAACCGGCAGGTCGCCGCTTCATGGAATTAGCCGAAGAACTGCAATTGGGAATTGCCAATCGTGATAAGATAAACCTTATAGAATTGACCGTTGACAAATGAGGGTTGATAATTTTATAACTCAAGAATATTTATGAATAGATTTTTACTGTTTGGAATAATCATTACCGCATGTCAACTGCCACTTGCCAACTGTTTTGCCCAAGAGGCGGAACTAAAACGTGAACGTTTCTTTACGGGTTCGGGCTTATATGGTTTTATGAATGGAGGAGCCGACCAATTCCTTGAATATGGCGTAGAAAAGCTAACGGCAAGAGACATCGTTTACAAAGGAGAAGAATACAGTGTGGAAATATACGAAATGCCTTCTCCTGAAGATGCTTTCGGCATTTATTCCCTTCATACTTTCAGATGTCAACGGGCTGATACATTAGGATGCATCGACTGTTTATCACCTTATCAGCTACAAGCCGTATCGGAAAATATGTATGTGTCGGTTGTTTTCCCATCAGGCGCTAACAAAGCAAAAGAGGGCGCCGACGAAGTCTTACGAATGTATGTGTCAATGGAAGGCACCCCCCCTCCCACTATACCGGATTGTTTTAAACAGGAAAAACCATATTCAGGTAAACTTAAATACTTGAAAGGGCCTTTATCGGTATCGACGGTCAATGTTGCTTTGTCGCAACTGGTAAAGGACATATCATATGGCGGAATTTGGTTTGTTTCGGAAAAGCCATCCAAAAACTACAAGGCATACATATACGTATCTGATAATCAAGAAATAGAAAGGATAAAAGGAAAAATCTCTCCCGGCGATATAATAGATATTGGCACAAACTATATCTATATCACAGGAAAGGAAAAAGAGAGTTCAGAAGAAAATTTCGGAACCTTCGGGTTTTAAAACTTCTTTTTAAAGATATGAACATGAAACATATTTTATTTGTCCCTATTGTCTCTCTCATGATCCTGTTTTCGGGATGCTTTCAACTATCATGCCGTAGGAAAAAGTAAAAAAAGATTCTAAAAACTTCACGAAGCCTGTCTATAAGAGACGGTGTTTGTCCATTCGGTAATCGCTGCTAATGGAATCTCTATTTCTTCGTTAATAATAATCTTCCATTTCTCATTTGTGTTGTAATTGGTAAGACTGATTAATTAATTGCCGGAATAACTCTGTCAGAGTATATTAATAAAAGTGACACAGTAAAATAATGCTCAAAAAAGCATAAAGTGTGCAGAATTAGGTTTATTCTTCTTTGAATTTTAGAATGTTTGACTATTTTTGCACGCATGTTTTGTAAACGGATGGAGAAGATCCGGATTAATATTACTTCTAATATCAATAAATTATGAGCTTAAAAATTATTGTTTTAGCGAAACAAGTTCCCGACACGCGCAATGTGGGTAAAGATGCCATGAAAGCCGATGGTACGGTAAATCGTGCGGCTCTTCCTGCCATCTTTAATCCGGAAGACCTGAATGCTCTTGAACAGGCATTACGCCTGAAAGATGAGTATCCGGGAACTACGGTTACGCTACTGACCATGGGGCCAGGTCGTGCCGCTGAAATCATCCGTGAAGGATTATACCGCGGAGCAGATGGTGGGTACTTGCTTACCGATCGCGCTTTTGCAGGAGCCGACACGCTCGCCACTTCTTATGCCCTTTCGATGGCTATTCGTAAAATCAAGGATTTCGACATTATCATTTGTGGTCGGCAAGCAATTGACGGCGATACGGCGCAAGTAGGTCCTCAAGTTGCGGAAAAACTGGGATTGAGCCAAATTACTTATGCTGAAGAAATTCAAAAAATAGAAAAAAGCAATATAACCGTTAAACGCCGTTTGGAACGGGGAGTGGAAACGGTAGAGGGCAAACTTCCCCTTGTTGTTACTGTAAACGGAAGCGCTCCCGAATGTCGTCCTCGTAACGCAAAATATATTCAAAAATATAAACATGCGAAAACTATTACTGAAAAACAGGAAGCTACGATAGACTATACAGACCTGTTCAGCAACCGTCCATATCTTAACCTTGTTGAATGGAACGTAGTCGATGTGAACGCCGACGTAGTCCAATGTGGCCTGTCCGGTTCTCCTACCAAAGTAAAGAAAATAGAAAATGTAGTCTTTCATGCCAAAGAAAGCAAAACACTTGAGCCGACAGACGCAAACATTGATGAATTAATGAAAGAATTAATTACTAATCACACAATCGGATAATTACCAACTACGCTAATTATTGAAAATATGAATAATTTATATGTATACTGTGAAATAGAAGACGGTATTGTTGCCGATGTGAGTTTGGAACTGCTCACGAAGGGACGTTCCCTGGCTACAACCCTTGGTTGCCAAATGGAAGCTGTAGCTATCGGCCATAAGCTGGATGGCATTGCGGAGCAGGTATTTCCTTATGGTGTAGATGTGCTTCATTTGTTTGACGATAAACGGCTGAGTCTTTATACATCACTTCCCCATACTTCTATTTTGGTCAAATTGTTTAAAGAAGAAAAACCGCAGATTGCATTGATGGGCGCTACCAGTGTCGGAAGAGACCTCGGCCCTCGTGTATCATCTGCTTTGGGGAGCGGTCTGACTGCCGACTGTACTTCCCTGGAAATTGGCGACCATGAAGAGAAAAGGGAAAACAAAACATACAAAGACTTGCTGTATCAAATCCGTCCGGCTTTCGGAGGTAATATCGTAGCAACGATTATCAATCCTGAATGTCGTCCGCAGATGGCTACTGTTCGCGAAGGTGTTATGAAAAAAGAAATCCTGGATGCTAATCATAAAGGGAAAGTTAAAACACACGACATCAGTAAGTTTGTAAGCGATTCCGACTATGTCGTAAGCGTAATCGACCGCCAGATGGAAAAGAGTAAAACCAATATCAAAGGTTCCTCTATTATCGTAGCCGGAGGTTATGGCGTAGGCTCAAAAGAAAACTTTCGGTTATTACATGACTTGGCTACCGTTATCGGTGGAGAAGTAGGAGGTTCGCGTGCAGCAGTCGATGCGGGATTTACAGAACATGAACGTCAGATAGGACAAACAGGTGTAACCGTTCGTCCCAAACTCTATATCGCCTGTGGTATCTCAGGCCAAATTCAACACATTGCAGGAATGCAGGAAAGTTCTATCATTATTTCGATAAATAATGACCCCAACGCTCCTATCAATACAATTGCCGATTATGTAATCACCGGCACAGTGGAAGATGTGATTCCTAAAATGATTAAATACTATAAGAAAAATACGAAGTAAAATGGCCAATTATTTTTTAGATACTCCCGCGTTAAAACATCATTTGCATCATCCTTTGATGAAACGTATCGTTGAATTGAAAGAACGTAATTATACGGATAAGGATTCATTTGATTATGCTCCATATGACTACGAAGATGCAATGGACAGCTATGAAAAAGTGTTGGAAATTGTAGGTGAGATCTGCGATGAAATTGTCGCGCCCAATGCGGAAAGGGTAGATCAGGAAGGACCGAAAGTAAAAGACGGACGAGTAACCTACGCGTCGGGAACCCAGCAAAACCTGGATGCCGTACGTAAAGCCGGTTTGATGGGAATTTCCATGCCTCGCCGTTATGGTGGTTTGAACTTTCCGATTACTCCATACATTATGGCTGCCGATATGGTATCGCGTGCTGATGCAGGCTTTGAAAACCTTTGGGGGCTGCAAGATTGCGCGGAAACATTATATGAATTTGGGAACGATGACCAACGTCAACGATACATCCCCCGTGTATGTGCCGGAGAAACCATGTCGATGGACTTAACCGAGCCGGATGCCGGTTCTGATTTACAATCAGTAATGTTGAAAGCGACTTACAGTGAAAAAGATGGTTGCTGGTATCTCAATGGTGTAAAACGTTTTATTACGAATGGCGACTCGGATATCCACTTGGTACTTGCCCGTTCGGAAGAAGGGACACGAGACGGACGCGGACTTTCCATGTTTATCTACGATAAGAAAAACGGAGGTGTAGACGTTCGCCGTATTGAAAATAAAATGGGCATCAAAGGTTCCCCCACTTGCGAGCTTGTATACAAAAATGCAAAAGCCGAATTATGCGGAGAGCGCAAACTGGGACTCATCAAATATGTGATGGCTTTGATGAATGGCGCCCGTCTTGGTATTATGGCGCAAGCTGTCGGCCTCAGCGAAGCATCCTTTCGCGAAGGATATGCCTACGCTTCGGAACGTAAACAATTTGGTAAAGCCATTATTGAATTTCCGGCTGTTTACGAAATGGTCGCCCTTATGCGAGCCAAAGCAGACGCTTCAAGGGCAATGCTGTATGAAACTTCCCGTTTTGTAGATGTTTACAAGGCCTTAGATGATATCAGCAGGGAGCGTAAACTGGAACCGGAAGAACGCCAGGAAATGAAAAAGTATGGAAAATTGGCAGATGCATTCACTCCACTGGGTAAAGGTATGACTACCGAGTATGCCAATCAGAACGCATATGATGCCATACAGATTCATGGAGGATCGGGATTCATGAAAGATTACGCCTGCGAACGCTTGTATCGCGACGCACGTATCACCAATATTTATGAAGGTACGACCCAGTTGCAGGTAGTGGCTGCTATCCGCCACGTCACAACTGGTACATACCTTACCAAAATCCGTGAGTACGAAGCGTTGGAATACAAACCGGAGTTGGAAGACTTGCGTCAGAAGTTAATTGAAATGACTTCAAGATACGACGAGGTGGTTGGATTAGCTTTGGAACCTAAAGATAGTGAATACCTTGATTTCCACGCTCGCCGACTGGTTGAAGCTGCCGGACATTGCATCATGGGATATCTCCTGCTACAAGACGCAAACAAAGACGAAGAAAACTTCCGTCGTTCCGCTGAAGTATATATCAGCTACGGACAAGCCGAAGTAAACAAGATATACTCTTATATCACCAGCTTCGACCGTGAAGATTTAGGATATTTCAAAGTGAATGACTGAGTAATTCAATGATTAAATAAGAAAGGCCGGATAAGTATTGTCTTTATCCGGCCTTTCTTATTTATTTTCCAAGAAACTTCAAAAAATGAAGGCCGCTAGATTCACATCTCACGGCCTTCTACACTAACCCTTAACTTTAACCAATGAAAAACAATAATCTACAACTTTATCATGTTAATGAAGCTAATGTGGCTCCGTAGTTTGGTTCTTCGGTAATTTCCGGAACAAGTTCCGTATATATAATTTTGCCTGTTTCGTCGACAACAATCACTCCACGAGTTAATAATCCCTGAAGTGAACCGTCGGTAAGAAGCATGCCATAATTATCTTCAAATGTGGAGTTTCGGAAGGCAGATACGACAACTACTCTGTCGATACCTTCTGTTGTACAAAACCGTCCTTGAGCAAATGGTAAATCTTTTGAAATAGCTAAAATAACCGTATTATTAAGAGAAACAGCTTCCTTGTTGAAACGACGTACGGAAGTTGCGCATACAGCTGTATCCAAACTCGGGAAAACATTCAATATAACACGCTTTCCTTTTAAGGACAATAAAGAAACTTCTGACAAATCTCCTTTTACACCTACAAAGTCTGGCGCTGTAGAACCAACTGCTGGCAGAGTACCGTTGGTATGGACTTTATTCCCTTTGAATGCAATTTCAGCCATTTTTGTTTTTTTCTATCCGATTTTAATCTATACTTTTTTACTATCTAAGGTATGGCAAATGTAATACCTTTTTGTAAATTAAACCAATAGAAAGTCCAAAATGTTTTACATTTGTCCGATATTTAACCTATTTTAATATACCAAAAGGCTATTATAGTTATATCTTTGTCACAATTTAGATAAGGCACATGGAAATAATAATAATTTGCGGAATCGCTTTAATTGTTATCATTCAATTAATTACCCTTTTTCTTAATCGTAAAATAGATACGGAAGAGTCCGAACGATTATTGAAAAATATCCAAAGTACCATCAACGAAATATCTTCAAATTTCCGTGAAGATGCAAGCCTCCAACGACAAGAAACCTTACGTGCCGCCAATGATACGAAAGAAGATTTGGCGCGTTCATTAAGCAGTTTCCGTGAAACATTCGAGCTTAACGTCAATATGATGAACAATTTACAACGGGAACGATTAGACCTTTTAGACAAAAAACAGCAACATCTGATAGATAACACGGAAAAACGATTGGAAGAAATCAGGCATATTGTAGATGAAAAACTCCAAAAAACACTCGACGACCGATTGACTCAATCCTTCAAAATGGTTAGTGATTATCTGGAAAACGTACAAAAAGGTCTGGGGGAAATGAACTCGCTGGCACAAGACGTGGGCAGTTTAAAACGTATCCTCGGCAATGTGAAGACCCGTGGCAACTTAGGCGAATTACAATTAGGTATGTTGCTTGAACAAATCCTCTCGCCCGACCAATACGAAGCCAACGTGCGGATAAAAAGGGAATCGGATACTACCGTTGAATTCGCCATCAGACTTCCCGGGAAAGACAAATACCTTACCTGCATTTATCTTCCTATCGATGCCAAATTCCCTAAAGAGGTATACGAACAATTGTTGCATGCATACGATTTGGGCGATCAACATACGGTAGAATTATATGGCAAACTGTTGGAGTCTACCATACGAAAGATGGCTAAAGACATTCATGATAAATATATCAACCCTCCTTATACAACTGATTTCGGTATCATGTTCCTGCCTTTTGAAGGTATCTATGCCGAGGTGGTGCGCCGTTCACAACTATTGGAAGATTTACAGCGCAATTTTAAAGTAATTGTCACAGGACCGACTACCTTGGCTGCTATATTGAACAGTTTGCAAGTTGGTTTCCGTACACTTACCATTCAAAAATATTCAAGCGAGGTATGGGCTATTCTTGGAGCCGTAAAGAAAGAGTTTGAAAAAGTAAGTGGTATGTTGGAAAAGGCGCATAGGAATATCCGCATGGCCGGAGGACAGATTGAAGAAGTACTCGGTACACGTACCCGTGCTATTCAGCGCAAGCTGAAAGATGTTGATACATTAAGTGATGAAGAAGCCCGCAGCATACTTCCTGAGATAGGGCCTCTGGAAAAAGCAGAAGTTGTGGAAGAAGAGGAAAGCATACAGATATGAAGCAAAGACAAATCCCGCACACTTATGTAATTATCTTTTCTATCATCCTTTTCTGTGCCCTCCTTACCTGGTTTATACCCGGAGGAAAGTATGTGGAAAGCATCAATGAATCAGGGCAAAAGATTGTTGTTTACGAATCTGTCGAACGTGCTCCGCAAAGTTGGCAGATTTTAAGCGCTTTTTATAAAGGATTTATTGAACGGGCAGATATCATTGTCTTTATTCTCATTATAGGAGGTGCTTTCTGGATTGTAAACGACAGCAAAGCATTCGACATCGGCACCCTCAGTTTTTTGAAAAAAGCCCGGAAAATGGAGCACAATAAGTTCTTGAGGAAGATAGGTGTTGAAAACTTCATCATAACTGCGATCATGCTCCTGTTCAGTATTTTCGGAGCTGTGTTCGGTATGAGTGAAGAGACGATTGCCTTTTGCCTTGTTTTGGTTCCAATGGCTATTTCGATGGGCTACGATTCCATCACAGGAGTTTGTATGGTTTTTGTAGCCGCCGGACTGGGTTTTGCCGGAGCTATCCTCAATCCTTTTACAATCGGTATCGCGCAGGGATTAGCAGGTATCCCGTTATTTTCAGGAATTGAATACCGTCTGTTTTGTTGGTTCGTTATTAATATAGTAGGTTTTGCCTGGATACTCCGTTATGCCAGTAAGGTAAAAAAGAACCCGGAATGGTCTCCTGTATACGAAGAAGACCAGTACTGGCGGGACTTGCACGGCAATCAGATGTTAGACCTTACTTATCATACACCTAAAGCTGCTTGGTGGAGTTCCGGATTCATAAGTATTGTCCTGATATTTTTTTCTATATTCTATCCGTTTACTACATTGAAAATAGGCAACAGCGTCGTCGAAGGGCTCCCTCTGATTCCCATACTTACCGTTTGTTTTATTCTCACCTCCGTACTTGCTCTTCGGAAAACTGTCCACATGTATATATTGAACCTGCTTTTTTTTACGATATTTTTTCTTATCGTAGGTGTAATGGGGTATGAATGGTATATCATGGAGATTGCTACCCTGTTCTTCGCCCTTGGTCTTGCCGCAGGCACAGCTAACGGACGTAATCCGAATGAGTTGACAAAACTGTTCCTCGAAGGTTGTAAGGATATTATGAGTGCGGCTTTGGTTGTTGGCCTTGCTGGTGGTATCATAGTCATATTAAAAGAGGGAATGGTTATCGATACCATTCTTTATAACTTGGCCAAAAGCATGGAAGGGCTTGGGCAAGTCGCCACTGTTGGGATGATGTATGTTATCCAGACGCTTATCAACCTGGCTATTCCGTCGGGAAGTGCCAAAGCCGCGCTGACGATGCCCATTATGGCTCCTTTTTCCGAGCTTATCGGTTTGTCGAAACAAGCTACCGTAATGGCATTCCAGTTTGGCGACGGTTTTACCAATCTGATTACTCCTACGTCGGGTGTCTTGATTGCTGTATTGGGCGTTAGCCGTATCCCTTACGACAAATGGTTCAAATGGGCGTGGAAGTTCATTCTGTTGCTGGTAATCCTCGGTTTTCTCCTACTGATACCTACCGTACTTATTTCCATGAACGGTTTCTAAAATTGTACGGGTTTACCGTTTGTGATACATCTGATCGTAATAGCTGATATAATCACCGGTCAGGATATCGTCTACCCACGATTGGTTGTCCAAATACCAGTAAATTGTTTTTACGATACCATCTTCAAAGCGGGTTTCCGGTTTCCAGCCCAATTCGTGGGTTATCTTTGCCGGATCGATAGCATAACGTTGGTCATGTCCTAAACGATCTTTTACGAAAGTAATCAGATTATTGTTAATCCAATCCGTTTTGATTTCTCCGTTGATATCTGTCTCTTTCTTTTTCAATGCCTGGCGATACCGGGGTTGTTCGTCCATAATCTGCCGGATGGTTTGTATCGTTAGCTTTACTATTTCGATATTTTGCTTTTCGTTATGTCCCCCTACGTTGTAAACTTCCCCGGTTTTCCCATGATGAATAACGATATCAATTGCTTTGCAGTGGTCTTCCACATACAACCAATCGCGCACATTCGTACCGTCACCATAAACAGGCAATGGTTTGCCTTCAAGGATATTTTTAATGATAAGCGGGATTAGTTTTTCGGGAAAATGGTATGGCCCGTAATTATTAGAGCAACGGGTAAGGGTAACAGGCATTTTATAGGTTTCATGATATGCCTTTACAAATAAATCGGCGCTTGTTTTAGACGCGCTGTAAGGACTACGAGGGTCTAATGGCGTTGTTTCTGTAAAATAGCCGTCCGCCCCTAAACTACCGTATACTTCATCCGTCGACACCTGATGAAATCGTACACCGTCTTTCCAAGTGGGATAACCGGAACCGTCTTTACCTGTAGTCCAAGCATATCTGGCGGCATCTAATAAGTTCTGGGTCCCCAGGATATTCGTAATCAGAAATAATTGAGGATTATCGATACTTCGGTCTACATGGCTTTCCGCAGCGAAGTTTACTACATAATCAAATTGATATTTCTTAAAGAGTTCGTCGGCCAACGAACGGTCGCAGATATCTCCTTTCACAAAGATACAACGATCGTTGTCTATATCTTTTTCAATTGTTTTCAGATTGCCGGCGTAGGTAAGTAAGTCTAAAGCAATAATCGTGATGTCTTGATAGGTTGCCAACATGTGTTTTACGAAATTTGCTCCAATAAATCCGGCGGCGCCGGTCACCAAATATGTTCTCATATTTATTTTATTTATATTCAAAATTATAGTCAGCATTTTCCAACATGGGAGCTTCCTTATCCTTATCAGACATGATTAGTGAATCAGAAGAAATTATTTTCCAATCAATACCGAAAGCATCGAAATGTACACTCCGTTCATGGGACGGCGTATATGGATTGTCTACCTTGTAAGTGAAAACCGTATTGTCGCAAAGTACATGGAAACCATGGGCAAATCCTTGCGGAATAAAAAGCTGTCGTTTATTATCTGCTGTAAGTTCTACGGCCACATGTTTACCAAAGGTGGGAGAACCTTTTCTTAAATCTACTGCCACATCCAAAACCGCCCCTTGTATCACGCGTACTAACTTCGCTTGCGAATATGGATTAAGTTGGTAATGTAATCCTCTCAACACGCCCATAGACGATTGGGATTCATTATCTTGTATAAAGTCTACTTTGCCGACATGTTGTTCGAATTCGGTTTTTTTAAATGCTTCAAAAAAATATCCCCGGGAATCGTTGAACACTTTTGGCTCAATAATCCATATCCCGGGGATGCTTGTTTCTATAAAGTTCATTTCGCGTCATTTATATTTGAACGCAAAATAAGCCATTTTTGTGTAAATTTACAATCAATTAGCCAATCATTTGGATACTTCTTTTGATGAAACGGCTCAATGGCTCGCCTTTCAGCATACCGTTGCTCAACAAGGCAAGGTCTATCAATTCATGAACCAGATTGTTGGAAGAGGCATACTCTGTCAGAATCTTTTTGCGTTGTTCACGTAATTCATCGAGCTTCTTGTTTGTATTTTCCAAATCTTCCTTCTCTTCTGCTGTAATTTCTTCTTCCTTCTTCTTTTCCTGTTTCTTCTGCAGATCGGATTGCCGGGCTTCCCAGCCTTTGATATCGGATTCAACCGGGGTTAATTCTCCGGCACATGCTTGTTCTTCATCAGTCAGGACTTTCTTAACAAGGTCGTGGTCGGTATTGAGTACCAGATTATAACTGTCGGGCATTTCTCCGTAGAACGACATACCCGGTTGCATAGCCGACATTTCGCGCATACGTCTCATATATTCGCTTTGCGTAAGCATAACCGGATTCGCCGTAGCTCCCAATGCTTCGAAAGTAACGTAAAATTCAGCCTTTTCTACTTTAGGTACCTGACTTTTAAATACTTCCTGTAAGGCGCTCTTCTGATTTTCTTCAAGGGTTACCTTTTCCGCGTCGGATTTGCGGATAATATTGTCGATGGTATCGCTGTCTACCCGTACGAATTGTGTCTTTTCAAACTTTTGTTCCAGTTGTCCTACAATATGCACATCCAATTGCCCGTCCATCGTCAACACATTATAACCTTTGTCTTTTGCTGCCTGGATGTAGCTGTATTGTTCTTCCGTGCTGTTGGTATACAGGTAGATTAAATTCTTGTCTTTGTCTGTCTGGTTTTCTTTAACCAATGTCTTGTATTCCTCAAAAGTATAGTATTTGCCATCAACATCTTTCAATAAAGCGAATTTGGCGGCACGTTCATAGAATTTTTCGTCGGTCAGCATACCATATTCGATGAATAGCTTGAGGCTATTCCATTTTTCCTCAAACTGCGGACGGTCGTTCTTGTAGATTTCTTCCAAACGGTCGGCCACTTTCTTGGTAATGTGGTTGGATATTTTCTTGACATTCTGGTCGCTCTGCAGGTAAGAACGGGAAACATTCAACGGAATATCCGGCGAATCCAATACTCCATGCAATAAGGTAAGGAATTCAGGAACGATACCTTCTACGGAATCGGTAACAAATACCTGGTTGGAATACAGTTGTATCTTATTACGATTTAAATCGAGGTTATTCTTGATGCGGGGGAAATAAAGGATCCCTGTCAGGTTAAACGGATAATCTACGTTCAGGTGAATCCAGAAAAGCGGCTCTTCAGTCATTGGATAAAGTTCCTGATAGAACTTTTTGTAATCTTCATCGGTCAGTTCGGAAGGTTTACGCACCCAAGCCGGTTTGGTATCATTGATGATATTGTCTTCTTCCGTATCAACATATTTACCATCTTTCCATTCTTGTTTTTTACCAAAAGCTATCGGAATAGGAAGAAAACGGCAATATTTCTTTAATAAACCACTAATTTTATCCTTTTGCAGGAATTCTTTGTTATCGTCATCAATGTAGAGGATAATGTCGGTACCAAAATCGTCTTTTTTTGTTTCTTCTGTGGTGTATTCAGGATTGCCTTCGCAACTCCATTTCATGGGAACGGCGCCTTCTTTGTAAGATTTAGTCACAATTTCCACTTTCTTTGATACCATGAAAGTAGAATAAAATCCAAGTCCGAAATGCCCGATAATAGCGGCCGCATCATTTTTGTATTTCTCAACAAACTCTTCAGCGCCTGAGAATGCAATCTGGTTGATATATTTGTCTATCTCTTCGGCCGTCATACCGATACCCCGGTCGCTAACGGTGAGTGTTCCGGCTTTTTCATCGACTTTAATGTGGATTGTTTGGTCGCCTAATTCGCCTTTGAATTCACCGACAGACGATAATGTTTTCAACTTCTGCGTAGCATCTACGGCATTTGAAACTATTTCACGAAGAAAAATTTCGTGGTCGCTGTACAAAAACTTTTTAATGATGGGGAATATGTTTTCACTTGTTACCCCGATGTTTCCTTGTTTTGCCATAACTATAAGTATCTTATTATTTAATATGTTGATCTCTGTTTGTTGCATACTATTTTGCAAAAAAAATGCCAGACAATACAAGTCTGACATTTTGTCTTATTCATTTTAAACAAAAGGTACGGAGACACGGAGATTTTAACGAAACGCTGTCTCCTGTATTTTTATTCTTTCTTTTTCACTTCTGTTATAAGCTTTCGTCCTTCTTTGTCGAATTGGACAAGAATGGTGTCTCCCTCGCTTACTGAAGCTTTGATTATCATCTCTGCCATTTCGTCTTCCAGGTACTTCTGGATAGCACGTTTCAACGGGCGGGCGCCAAATTGTACGTCGTATCCTTTGGAAGCGATGAAATCTTTGGCTTCTTCCGTAAGGACGAGTGAATAACCCAATTTCCGAACCCTGTCGTATAAACCTTCCAATTCGATATCGATAATTTTATAGATGGCTTCTTTATCCAATTGGTCAAACATGACAATATCGTCGATACGGTTCAGAAACTCAGGGGCAAAAGCTTTGTTCAGCGCCTTTTGAATCACGCTACGGGAGAAATCTTTGTCTGTTTCGTCGGAGCTTTTTGTGTTGAAACCCACTCCCCTGCCAAAATCTTTCAACTGGCGGGTACCTATATTGGACGTTAATATCAGGATTGTATTCTTAAAGTCGATACGGCGCCCCAGGCTGTCGGTTAAACGACCTTCATCCAATACTTGCAATAAGATATTAAATACGTCGGGATGAGCCTTTTCTATCTCATCTAACAAAACAACAGAGTAAGGCTTACGGCGTACTTTTTCCGTCAACTGTCCACCTTCTTCATAACCCACATATCCGGGAGGCGCGCCGATTAGTCTGGAAACGGCAAATTTCTCCAGATATTCGCTCATGTCGATACGTATCAGCGCATCGGAAGAATCGAATAGATATTCCGCAAGTTTTTTTGCCAAATGGGTTTTACCAACGCCTGTCGGGCCTAAAAACATGAAGGTTCCGATTGGTTTGTTCGGGTCTTTCAGGCCAACCCTGTTACGTTGTATCGCTTTAACGATCTTCGAAACGGCTTCATCTTGTCCAACAACTTTATTTTTCAGCTTTTCGCCCATTTCGAGAAGTTTCACATTCTCGGCAGTAGCAATACGTTGAACAGGCACGCCTGACATCATGGCAACTACTTCGGCTACCTTTTCTTCATCAACTGTCTCCCTGTGTTCCTGCAACTCCTGTTCCCATTTGGCTTTGGCAGCTTCCAATTGCAATAATAACTGACGCTCTTTGTCCCGGTAGCTGGCTGCTAACTCGAAGTTCTGTGATTTAACAGCGGCCAGTTTTTTTGCTTTCGTCTCTTCTACTTTGGCTTCCAGTTCTTCAATGCTTTTCGGGACTACGACATTAGATGTATGTACGCGCGAACCGGCTTCGTCCAAAGCATCAATGGCCTTGTCGGGGAAGTTCCGGTCGCTAATATACCTTTCCGCCAGGTTTACACAGGCTTTCAATGCTTCGTCTGTATAGATAACGTTATGATGTTCTTCATAACGGGGCTTGATATTCCGGAGGATTTGCAAGGTCTCTTCAGCAGTCGTCGGGTCTACGATCACCTTTTGGAAACGACGTTCCAATGCGCCGTCTTTTTCTACATTCCTGCGGTATTCATCCAATGTCGTAGCGCCTATACATTGTATTTCGCCACGTGCCAGGGCTGGTTTCAGCATATTAGCCGCGTCCATTGAACCCGACGCCGAACCGGCGCCAACAATGGTATGTATCTCATCTATAAACAAGATGATATTCGGGTTTTTGGATAATTCGTTCAGTATGGCTTTGATACGTTCTTCAAATTGTCCCCGGTATTTGGTACCGGCCACAATAGATGCCATATCAAGGCTGATAACGCGTTTGTCGAACAATATGCGCGATACTTTCCGTTGGATAATACGCGATGCCAATCCTTCTACGATGGCCGATTTGCCTACCCCCGGTTCACCGATAAGTACCGGATTGTTTTTTTTACGGCGGCTTAGTATCTGCGCCAAGCGTTCGATTTCTTTTTCACGTCCCACGATTGGGTCGAGGCGGTCTTCGGCGGCAGCCCGTGTCATATCCGTACCGAAATTATCCAGCACAGGCGTGTCGTTCGGCGATTTCGGTTGCGAGCCTCCGGATGAACGCGACGACTCTTTCTTAGAATAGAGACCTTCATCTTCTTCATCGTCGTCGTCGTCGGTATAACCGTCATTTATCTCGTTTAATTCTTCTAAATCAAAATCATAGACATCCTCCCCATTCGTCATGTTGTGTAATACCGAACGATAAGTCACTCCTATATGTTCCAATACTTTAGCTGCGACATTGAATTCCTCTTTCAGTATGGCTAAAAGTAAATGTTCGGTTTCTGTTTCTTCACTTTTGAACATACGCGCTTCAAGCATGCTCATGCGTAAGACGCGTTCGGATGTCTTACTGATGATAATATCAGTACCGGCTACTTCATCAGCATCATATGTATTGCGTATTTCTTCTTCTATTTTTCTTTTTATCTCGAATATGTCGGCGTTCAACTCATGCAATATTGTTATAGCCTTGCTTTCACCGTCGCGGATAATACCCAACATCAAATGTTCGGGACCGATATAGCTGTTTTGAAGCCTTGCCGCTTCTTCCCGGCTATAGCCGATAACATCAATGAGTTTTTTGGAATAATTATTTTTCATATCATCAATTTAATGCTCTTTTTAATGCTCTTTAGGCAAAGTTAGTAATCTTTGTCTATGTAACATCAAAATCTGTGCCAATGTTGACAACTTCCCTCAATTATTCCGTTTTGTAGCTTAAATACCGGTTATTATGCCGTGAATAGTTATCAACAAAAAAGGGGTACTTTCACAAGCATCCCTCTTACTTTTTAAGACTAACCATATATTTTCAAACCATATAATAATGATGCAAAGATATAGATTTTATTTAATTTACAACAAAAATTTAAAAGAAATGTTCCGTAATGTAAAATTTTCAGTTCCTGCAACCAAACACGCTTTTTTATAACAGAGAGTTAACTCTATTTTATAACAGAGTTGACTCTATTTTTAGTTTTTTTGACGATAAAAGGGGATTGGAAATTCGTTCTTGTTAGGGGATATATGCCTGTTACAAAGGTGCTTCTACCCATTTTCCTTTTATTAATTCCCTTGTCGCGCGAAAACCTGAATCTTTTAAGAATTTAAGAGCTTCGGGGCGGCCATCGTTAACAAGGTCGGGAAAATGGCAATCAGAATTTACCATTACCGGGATATTTCTTTCCAAGAGTAAGGGAATATGGCATACATGGGGGAAGGTTTGATTTTTCTTGCTAAGGTTTTTTGTGTTTATTTCCACCATTATTTCTTTTTGGGCGATTAAATCAAGGCAATCTTTCAATAGATTCCGGTACCATGCTTCTTCCATCAATAATTCTTTATATCGTTGCCCGTTCATATATACCTTATCTATATGCCCAACGATATCTATTCCGCCATATTCGACCATTTTCATGGTCGATTCAAAATATTGAGTAACCAGTTTTCTGATATCGCCGCCGAAATGCTTGTCCACGGAATCTTTAAATTCGGCGAATCCTCCGTCAATGCAAACCATATTATCTTCTGATAAATGTTCCGACAAAGGAAGAAAATGGACAGACCCTATCCGGTAATCCAACGGCAACTCACGGAAATAGGAAATAGATGGGTTGAACGTTTCATCCAGATAATCAATTTCCAGGCTTACATAGATTTCCAGCTTATCCGCATATTTTTTTTTCAACCGTTCGATTTCAGCTAGATATTCGGGCATATCGCTTGCCGACATATTCCAAAATGTTTCGAATGGAAGAGGAGAATGGGAGGAAAATCCATATGCCCGAAAACCTTTTGAAACAGCAAATTTCACAAAGTTTTCAGGCATACTTCTTCCGTCACAGAATATACAATGACTATGGTAATTACTTAATGACATTCAATTCTTTTCCTACCTTAATGAAAGCATTGATGGCTTGGTCAAGATGTTCTTTTTCGTGTCCTGCAGATAGTTGTACGCGGATACGCGCTTGTTCTTTAGGAACTACCGGATAGTAGAAGCCGGTTACATAAATACCTTCTTCCTGCATGCGGGTAGCAAAGTCTTGCGACAGTTTCGCATCGTATAACATAACGGCGCAAATGGCTGATTGCGTTGGTTTAATGTCAAATCCGGCAGCAATCATTTTATCGCAGAAGTAGGTTACATTATTTATTAATTTGGTATGCAACGCGTCACTTTCGCCTAACATTTTAAACATTTCCAGGCTGGCGCCTACAATAGAAGGAGCCAATGAATTAGAGAAAAGATACGGGCGTGAACGTTGGCGAAGCATATCGATAATTTCTTTCTTTCCGGTAGTGAATCCACCCATAGCACCTCCGAATGCTTTGCCCAACGTACCGGTAAAGATATCTATCTTACCATAACAAGTATATTTTTCGGCAACACCACGTCCTGTCGGGCCTACAACACCGGCAGAGTGCGATTCGTCTACCATTACCAGGGCATCATACTTTTCAGCCAGTTCACAGATTTTATCCATCGGAGCTACATTGCCGTCCATAGAGAATACACCGTCTGTGGCAATAACGCGGAAGCGTTGAGCCTGTGCCTCTTGCAGACACCGTTCCAAATCGGCCATATCGGCATTGGCATAACGATATCGTTTGGCTTTACATAAACGTACGCCATCAATTATGGAAGCATGGTTCAACGCGTCTGAAATGATAGCGTCTTCATCGGTAAATAATGGTTCGAACAAACCGCCATTGGCATCGAAACAGGCAGCATACAAAATCGTATCTTCTGTTTTGAAATAATCAGCGATGGCAGCTTCCAGTTCTTTGTGGAGATCTTGGGTTCCGCAAATAAAGCGGACAGACGACATGCCGTATCCGTGGGTATCCATAGCGTCTTTGGCAGCTTTAATCAGGCGTTGATTGTCTGATAATCCCAAATAATTGTTAGCGCAAAAGTTTAACACATGTTCGCCGGCGTTTACCTGAATACCAGCTCTTTGAGGCGTAGTAATGATACGCTCGTTCTTGTACAGTCCGGCGGCTTTGATGTTGGCCAGTTCATCTGTCAAGAAATCTTTTAGTTTTCCGTACATATCTTGTTTTTTGTTTGTTTATTAGATATGCAAAGGTCTATATTTTTTCGGGATTATTTTGTTTTACGGGTGAATTATTATTTTTTTACAAAAATTCATCCGGATGTTTTTCTATTTTCATTGGGATGATCGTGGAAAATCATTGGGATGATTCTCCGCAATCATTGGGATGTTTCTAAAATTTATCCAGATGATTATTTTGCCTTCAATCGCAAACTGTTTGTTACTACCGCAACAGAGCTGAAAGCCATAGCCATACTGGCTATCATGGGATTAAGCAACAACCCGTTTACCGGATATAAAACTCCGGCAGCCAACGGTATGCCGATTACATTAAAGATAAACGCCCAAAACAGGTTTTGCTTGATTTGACGAACTGTTTGTCTGGAAAGGCGTATAGCTTCCGGCAGCAAAGACAAATCCGAAGTCATTAATGTAACCATTGCTACATCCATCGCGATATCAGTTCCTTTACCCATCGCTACACTTACATCGGCGCGAGCCAACGCTTGCGAATCGTTGATGCCGTCGCCTACCATGGCAACTTTTTTACCTTTGCGTTGCAACTCTTTCACGTATTCGTCTTTATCGTTGGGCAGCATGCCTGCTTTATAGTTGTCAATTCCTAAAGCAGTCGCTACCATTCCGGCGCTATGTTGTGTGTCACCGGTAAGCAAATGCACTTCTATCCCTTGTTTTTTCAACGAATCGATGGCTAATAAAGAGGTAGGCTTTATACGGTCGGCAATCGCCAATACAGCTAAAAGGGTTGAATCACCACCATAATATATAATACTGTATCCGTTCTTTTCCCATTGTTCTATATGCTTGACTACATTATCGGGGATGATTGCCTGGAAACGATCCGGCAACGTCCTATTTCCTACCCAATAGGTTTCATCACCTACTTCCATACGTACACCCTGGCCGGTGATACTTTCAAAACTCTTCGGTTCAAATGTAGAAGCGCCGGAATCTTCAAGCCATTTAACAATAGCCGAAGCCAGCGGATGTTCCGATTTTAATTCAGCCGTGTACAGAATATCCAGGTAGCAAACGTTGGCTACAGACATCCAATAAGAGTCAACAACCTGCGGGACACCTTCCGTCAACGTACCTGTTTTATCAAGTACAACCGTATTAATCTTACATAAGTTTTCGAGGGCGAAGGCATCTTTTATCAGGATATGCCGTCCGGCAGCTTTACCCATGCCTACCATTAAAGCCGTAGGAGTGGCAAGCCCCAACGCGCAGGGACAAGCAATCACCAATACCGATACAGCGGCCAGCAGTCCGTACGAGAAATGAGGCGTACCTCCCGCTACCAGCCAGATAATAAATGTAAGCATGGCAATCAAAACGACAACCGGCACGAATATCCTGCTGATTTTGTCAACAATACGCTGTACAGGAGCTTTGCTACCTTGCGCCTCTTGTACCATCCTGACTATCTGAGCCAACATGGTAGACGCTCCTACTCCGGTAGCTTGTATGGTAAAAGCGCCTTTTTGGTTGATGGTACCGGCCAGTACGTTGTCTCCGATATTTTTTTCGACAGGAATGGGTTCTCCGTTCAACATGCTTTCATCAACAGCGGAACTTCCTTTGATCAAGACTCCGTCTACCGGAATCTTTTCGCCGGGACGGACATTGATACTGTCTCCGGTTTGCAAAGTGGAAATAAGTACTTCCTCCTCGCGTCCGCCTGTCACTTTGCGGGCTGTTTTGGGTTGTAGCCCCATTAATCCTTTAATGGCTGAAGAAGTCCTGTTCTTTGCTCTGTCTTCAAGCAATTTACCCAACAATACAAAAGCAATAATGATACCCGAAGCCTCGTAATATACATGAGGTTCCAGCCCGCGGCTTGTCCAGAACTGAGGATAGACCGTATTAAATAAACTAAACAGGAAAGCGATAGACGTACTAAGGGCTACCAACGTATCCATATTAGCCTTATTATTTAACGCATGACGAATACCGTTCACATAAAAGGAATGTCCGAACAACACCATGATTGCCAATGCCAGCGCCATCATTACCCAGTTTACATAAGGGAGATGCATGAACGCCATACCCAATACAGCTAAGGGGATAGCCAATATCCAGGCGCCGATAGTGTTGCGCCTTAACCGCTCATAATGTTTCCGGTTTATCTTGTCCCGTACTTCCACCGCGTCTTCTTCTTTCTCTTCAATCACCATACGATAACCGGCCGATTGTACGGCCGTTTGCATATCTCCCAGTGAAATATCGGCTGGATAGTAGGTTACTTTCAATGTATTGGCGGCAAAGCTTACGGAAGCATCCTCTACGCCCGGCAAATTCTTTACTGTATTTTCAACATTGTTTGCACAAACTGCACAACTCATTTCTAATACAGGAATTATTCTTGTTTCTATTTTTTTCATTGTTTAAAAAGCATTCTTTCTATTCTCTACAAAACAGTTTTTTCTCTCCTTTTGTTTCAGGCAGAAAAATCAAAAGCATTCACTTAAAAGGGATTAGTTACAAAATCAAACAAAATTACACAAATAAATGAATAAGTAGATAAGTTTTTTATCTTTTTATGGTTGAAATGATAGGAAACATGCCTGTTTTCTGTAAAATAATATACATAGAAAGCGGATTTAGGAGAATCATTGTTTGTTTTTGATTTGAAAGATTTATATCTGAATTGTTTTATTATTTTGGTAAGGCTGCGCTGATAAAAAAACATAAAGAAGGGTGTTTCTTTCGTGGAAATATCCTTTTGTTATATATTTGCAAGCCATGAGGTATTCCTTATATATATACATAGCCGTTTTGGGGGTAATTGTGGCAGATTCGGTATCTGCTCAAGGGCGCGGAGAAAGTAGCCGGGGCGGTTTTTCCTTGTCCAGTCGGTCGTCTTCTCAGGAAATACCCGACAGTTTATTAGTGGGCGACAGCGCCGCTTTACAGTCTAAACGCCTCACTGTTTATCGCCTTACACCCTATATCGGCGATTCTTATGATGCACCCATGGATACCAATCACTTTAATTTCGGAAACAGCACGTTGGTGGAAGCTAAATCTGTAGCTGTCGGTTATCTGGGCAACTTGGGCTCTCCGACACAAACCAAAATATTTTCAGAACGAAAAGAATCCCGGGATTTTATTTTCGCGGACGCTTACGATTATTATATAACAACTCCCGAGAACGCCTGTTTTTACGATACAAAACTCCCTTACACAAACATCATGTTTGCCCAAAGCGGAGCCTCCATAAAACGAGAAGACCAACTGAAAGGCGTATTGACCTGGAACTTCGGGAAAAAAGTAAATATAGGCGGAGAAATAGATTATATATATAGCCGCGGGCAATACCGTTCGAACGGAAACAGCTTGCTCAGCTATCGCCTTTTCGGAAGTTACCGTTCGGACAAATATGAATTAAATGCTTATTTAAGCAATTTCAATTTCGTCAATTATGAGAACGGAGGTTTAACGAATGACAACTACATACTTAATCCTGAACAATATAACCCGGGAGGAAGAGGCACTTTGGATAGAAAAAGTTTTCCGGTGAGGTATTATGATACATGGAACCGTATACGCGGGAAACAATATTTCCTTACCCATCGTTATAATTTAGGTTTCTACAAGGAATTGGAAAAGACAGACGAAGAAGGAAACCCGCTTGAGGTCTATGTGCCCGTTTCCAGTATTATTCATACCATCCATTATGAAGACAACAGCCGCAGGTTTATTTCCAATATAGATATTGATAGCGCTTATTTGGCGCCAGCCGCAGGCGTTACCGTTTATAATCCGAATCAACGAAAGCTGGAAAATGTATTTGGCCTTGATGCCGGTTTGAATGATGTTGCTTCCGCTTGGAATTTAAAGAATACGTTTGCCCTTTCACTTAGAGAAGGCTTTCAAGACTGGGTGAAGTTCGGGCTGACGGCGTTTGCGAGATTTGAAAAACGGAGATTCAAACTGCCCGCAGCCATCGAAGGACTCACCTACGACAGGATTCAGGGAAGCGGAGTTAACCCCAAACCGGCTACGTTGGATTTTCCACTGGCCAAAATATATGATGAATTTTCCACTTACCTGGGAGGAGAATTATCCAAAAGAAGAGGTTCATTGTTGACTTACAATGCCCGGGGGGAACTATGCCTGGTTGGAAACGATTTGGGAGAATTCCGTATTGATGGAGAATTAGGAACCACCTTCCCTTTATTCGGAAAAGAAGCATCTATAAAAGCTAACGGATATATACGAAATGTCACTCCGGCTATTTATCAACAGTATAACCATTCCCGTTATTACTGGTGGGATCCCGGCATACCGGAAAACAATACACCCAAGTTGAAGAATACACAACAATTCCATGCCGGGGGCGAAGTATACCTGGCTTCTACGCAAACCACTCTGTCGGCCGGGGTAGAGAGTATACAAAACTATGTATATTTCGACATTGATGGATATCCCAGACAACATGGCTCTAATTTGCAGGTTATATCTGCCCGGTTGAAACAAGATTTCAAATACAAAGCGTTGGGTTGGGAAAATGAGGCCGTTTATCAGTTGAGTAGCGACAAAGATATCATTCCGCTCCCCGACTTCAGCGTGTATTCAAACATATATGTACACTTTAAACTGGCCAAAGTATTGACGGTTCAGTTTGGCGCGGATGTTCATTACCATACCCAATATTACGCTCCATATTACGAACCCGCCACCCAGCAATTCCAGTTGCAGAATGAAAAGAAGATAGGAAATTACCCGTTGTTGAATGGATACGTGAACTTCCACTTAAAACAAGCCCGGTTTTTCGTGATGGGGTATAACCTGGGTTCCCTTTTTATTGACCAACCCGAATACTTCTCATTGTATCATTATCCTCTCAACCCCATGGTCCTTAAAATGGGTATTTCAGTTGTATTCAATAATTAATCATTATGAAATCCCACAAATTACTTATTCTCTATCTGGCCTTACTGTTGTTGGCCGTATCAACTATGGTTGGTATATGGTGGTCTAACCACAACAAAAATCAAAAGAACCCACTTCGAGATTATGCTGAAATCAAAGCCGAAGGCATACTGCGTATTATAACGGAATACAGCCCTTCCGATTATTTTATAATAGGCGACACGATAGAAGGGTTCCAATACGAATTAAGCCAGGCAATCGCGCATATGTCGGGTCTGGAAGTTCAAACACAGTTGGAAATGAGCCTGTCTGAAAGCTTCAAAGCATTAGATGCCAACGCGTGTGATATCATTGCCCGTAATATCCCTGTCACGAGTGAAATCAGGGAGGATTACCTTTTTACCGACCCTATTGTTATGAACAAGCAAATACTTGTCCAACGGACAAGCGAAGCTAACAAAGGTATAGAACCCATTCGCAACCAACTGGATTTGGCAAAAAAAACCATCTATGTCCCCGTCAACTCCCCTGCCCTTCTTCGCCTGCAACATCTGGAAAATGAAATTGGCGACACGATCCTTATTGTGGAAGACCCTGCCTATTCATCCGAACAACTAGCCATCATGGTGGCGAAGGGAGATATAGATTATGCCGTATGCGACTTGCAAGCCGCCAATATCTTCAAAAAGAACTTACCTGAAATAGATATCGATACAGATATAAGTTTCACCCAATTGCAGGCTTGGGCAATAAGGAAAGACGCTGTCGCATTGGTTGATAGCTTAAATAGCTGGCTGAAAAGAATACGGGAAGACGGTTTGTATGACAAGATATATCAACGCTATTATGACAATCTACGCAAATAATTCATAATTATTAACTACTTTTACGCGCAATTTTTGTATTAAAGGATGAAATTTGACGAACTAAATCTGGAAGATGCTATTTTAGATGGCCTTGATGCCATGAACTTCCAGGAAACAACACCTATCCAGGAATTAACGATTCCGGTTATATTAGAAGGCAAGGACATTATTGCTTGCGCGCAGACAGGTACGGGGAAAACGGCAGCCTACGTCTTGCCGCTTATCAATGAATTGAGTAAAGGAGGTTTTCCGGAACATACGGTAAATGCTGTTATCATGGCTCCTACCCGCGAACTTGCGCAACAGATAGACCAACAGATAGAAGGATTTTCATATTTTATACCTGTTTCCGCCGTAGCCGTATATGGTGGTACGGATGGTATTGCCTGGGAACAACAAAAAAAAGGGCTGGAATCGGGAGCCGATATTGTAATTGCCACTCCCGGCCGCTTGTTGTCCCATATCAAATTAGGAACAGTGGATTTATCACATGCTTCTTTCTTTGTTTTGGACGAAGCCGACCGTATGCTGGATATGGGTTTTTACGACGACATTATGCAAGTCCATAAATTATTGCCTCCTTCCTGCCAGGTTATTATGTTTTCGGCCACAATGCCCCCTAAAATCCGGACACTGGCCAAAACGATACTAAAAGATCCTGAAGAAATAAAAGTGGCCATCTCGCGTCCGCCGGATACGATTATGCAAACAGCTTACATCTGTCATGATACTCAAAAACTGAAAATATTAGAAGATTTATTCTCGAAAAACCGTCCGCAAAGGGTTATTATCTTTTCATCTTCTAAAATGAAAGTGAAAGAATTAGCGTCTACTTTAAAACGAATGAAGTTTAATGTTGCCGCCATGCATTCCGATTTGGAACAGTCACAGCGGGAAGAGGTAATGAAAGAGTTTAAAAACGGACATATTGATATTTTAGTCGCGACCGATGTTGTCGCGAGAGGGATTGACATCAATGATATCAAACTGGTGATTAATTTTGACATCCCCCATGACCCTGAAGATTATGTCCACCGGATAGGCCGAACCGCAAGGGGAACTAATGGTGAAGGGCTTGCCATTACATTCGTATCCATTGAAGAACAAGCGCCATTCAAACGTATTGAGACGTTTTTGGATAAGACCATCTATAAAATACCCATCGACCCAAAATTCGGAGAAGCGCCACCATATGAACCCGGCAAACATACCCATACCGGTAAATGGAAAGGGCGTTCACGAAGAGGTAGACCCCCCGGTTTTAAAAACAATAAAACAATTAAAAACTCCCCCAGTGGCTCCTCCAAACATTGATTTTTTATAAAAATACCTATTTGCTAATTTTTAATCTCATGAAAAGAAGTATATATATAATTATATTGTCATTAATTACGCTAGTTATGATACAGGCAAAAAATAATCCGTTGTTGCAAAAATACCAAACGCCATTTGATACGCCCCCGTTTGATATAATTAAAACCGAACATTATGAACCAGCCTTCGACGAGGCTATCAAGCAACTAAAAAATGAAATAAATGATATTGTCAATAATCCCGACAAACCAACATTGGAAAATACAATCGTGGCATTGGAAAGAAGCGGGATATTGCTCGACAGGGTAAGTTCAGCGTTTTTTAATGTATTAAATGCCGAAGGAAATGATGAAATGATGGATATCTCCCAACGTGTTTCTCCAAAACTTACGGAAAGTTCAAACAATATCTATTTAAACGAAACGCTTTTTGAACGTGTAAAAAAAGTATATAAGCAAAAAGACAAGCTCAGCCTATCGGTTGAAGACGCCCGGTTGCTGGAAGAAACATACGATTCGTTTATTGTACAAGGAGCCGACTTAAGCAAAGAAGATAAAGAAAAGTACCGCAAACTAAGTACGGATTTGGGCTTGTTATCCCTCCGGTTCGAACAAAACGCATTGAAAGACAAAAACCGTTTTGAAATGCTTCTGACGGATGAAAGTCAATTGTCCGGTCTTCCGGAAAGCATTCGCGACGCAGCTTCCACCCTAGCAAAAGGAAGTGACAAAGACGGATGGCTGTTCACTCTGTCTGCCCCAAGTTATATACCCTTTATGCGTTATTCGGATATTCGGGAACTTCGCGAAAAAATGTATCGTGAATATATGAGCGTCGGAAACAAAGACGACGAATACGACAATCAGGAAATCATAAGACAAATCGTAAACAAACGTCTCGAACTTGCCCAGCTAGTAGGATATGATAATTATGCCGAATACATACTAAAACATACAATGGCAAAGAATCCGGCAAATGTGTATAATTTGCTTGACCAATTGTTGGATGCCTATAAACCGGCCGCCATCGACGAGTATAATGCAGTAAAAGATTTCGCTTTAACGATTGAAAAGGCAAACTTGACCGATATCATGCCTTGGGATTGGAGCTATTATTCCGAAAAACTAAAAGACACGCGTTTTAAAGTGAACGATGAAATGACAAGGCCCTATTTCGAGCTTGAAAACGTAAAAAAGGCAATATTCGGCCTTGCAACACAATTATACGGCATCACCTTCAGGCAGAATAAAGAAATACCCGTTTACCATCCTGAAGTAAATGCCTATGAAATATACGATGAAAATGGTGAATACCTTGCTATCTTGTATACGGATTTCCACCCCCGGAAAGGAAAACAATCCGGCGCCTGGATGAATTCAATCCGCCCTCAGTCCAAAGGAATTAAAGAATATGGAGGTCGCCCGCAAGTTATTATTGTAATGAATTTCACCCGTCCTACCGAAACGAAACCATCTCTTCTTTCATTCGACGAAGTAAACACGTTTTTGCACGAATTTGGGCATGCGCTACATGGTATTTTGTCTGACGGGACATACACATTACTGACCGGAACGAATGTATACCGGGATTTCGTGGAACTACCTTCGCAGATAATGGAAAACTGGCTGACAGAAAAAGAATTTCTCGACCAAATAGCCATCCATTATCAAACCGGCGAAAAAATACCTCACGAATGGGTGCGTAACCTGGTAGACGCGTCTAATTTCAATACCGGTTATTTATGTTGCCGCCAACTTAGTTTCGGGTTACTGGATATGGCATGGCACACAATAACCAGCCCTTTTGATGGCAACGTAGTTGAATTTGAACGAAAAGCCTGGGCTTCCGCCGTTATCCTTCCCGAAGTCAAAGAGACATTGATGAGTAGCAGTTTCGGACATATTTTCGCAGGAGGCTATGCCGCCGGTTATTATGGATATAAATGGGCGGAAGTACTGGATGCCGACGCATTCTCCGTATTCAAAGCAAAAGGGATTTTCAATAAAGAGGTAGCTAAATCATTCCGTGACAACATCCTGTCGAAAGGAGGAAGTGAAGACCCGGAAATATTATATGAACGTTTCAGAGGACAAAAGCCAACCATTGATGCCCTGCTGATTAGGAACGGTATTAAAAAATAAATCGAAACAGACAAGATATAAGCCAAATATAATTACTTTTGTGTCTTGAAATAGCAAAAAAGACATGCAGGAAAAGAACGACAAGCAATATGAATTAGACAAACGTTACCTTCGGATGGCAATGATTTGGGGAGAAAATTCATATTGCATACGTCGTAAAGTAGGTGCTTTAATTGTTAAAGATAATATGATTATCTCTGATGGTTTCAATGGTACCCCCTCAGGATTTGAAAATATTTGCGAAGATGAAAATAATGTCACCAAACCTTACGTGTTGCATGCCGAAGCAAATGCGATTACCAAAGTAGCGGCATCTTCCAATAGTAGCAAAGGCGCTACTATTTACGTTACTTCCGCACCTTGCATTGAATGTGCAAAACTTATCATACAGTCAGGCATCAAACGAGTGGTTTATTCCGAAAAATACCGTGTGGAAGACGGCTGTAACCTTTTAGAACGCGCCGGTATTGTTTTAGATTATATTGAAATATAAGAATATTCATAACAATGATGATGGATAATAATAAAGAACTAACTAATAATAAAAAATTAACTACTTGGCTTCCCGTAATTATTGCCGTAAGTATCGCTTTAGGCATATTTATAGGAAACTACTATCTTAATCGTAGCAACATTGACAAAAGTATCCGCCGATCATATGGAAGCGGCAACAAAATCAATTATATCCTCGACATCATAAATGAACAATATGTTGACACCGTCGATATACCTGAATTGGTAGCAGGCGCCATCCCCAAAATATTCAGTGAATTAGATCCCCATTCGGTTTATATTCCGGCTGAAGACGCTGAAAGCGTAAAAGAAGAACTGGAAGGCTCTTTCAGTGGTATTGGTGTTTCGTTCAATATGCAAACCGATACGATATTGGTGATTAATGTAGTCTCAGGAGGGCCTTCCGAAAAAGCGGGTTTATTGCCTTTCGACAAAATTATAACGATTAATGACTCCATCTTCTCAGGTAAAAAGATAGATCAAAACCAAGTAATGAAAAATCTCCGTGGAACCAAAAACAGTATTGTCAAGCTTGGTGTAAAACGGAAAGACAATCCCAACCTCATTTATTTCGATGTGACTCGCGGAGATGTGCCGGTTTATTCAGTCGACGTATTCTATGAAGTAAAGGAAGGTATAGGTTTCATTAAAATCTCCAAATTCGCGCGCAACACGTATAATGAATTCATTACCGCCATTGCCAAGTTAAAACAGGAAGGTTGTAATTCGTTTATTATTGATTTACGGGGTAATTCAGGAGGTATAATGGAAGTGGCAATCAATATGGTAAACGAATTCATGCCGCAAGGAAAGCTTATCGTCTATACAGAAGGGAAAGCCTATCCGCGAAGTGACGTTTATTCAAATGGGACAGGTACTTGCATGGAGAATCCTATTGTGATTTTAACCGACGAAGGTTCTGCCTCTGCAAGCGAGATATTCGCCGGAGCAATACAAGATAACGACAGGGGGCTGATTATCGGACGACGTACCTACGGTAAAGGATTGGTTCAGTCGCAAATAGCCTTGACCGACGGTTCGCAGCTACGTCTTACCATAGCCCGCTATTATACACCTTCGGGACGTTCTATCCAAAAAGAGTATGAAATGGGTAAAACAGAGGATTACGAGATGGATATCTATAACCGCTACATGCATGGTGAATTTTATTCGGCCGACAGTATCAAGACAGATAATTTGCCAAAATATACCACGACGATAGGACGTACAGTATTCGGCGGGGGAGGTATTATGCCTGATATATTTATCCCAAGCGATACAAGCGGTATTACTTCGTATTTCAATAGCGTAGCCCGCAATTCGAATGTTTTATATTTGTATGCGCTGGAGTATTCCGACAAGAATTTCGAAAAGCTGTCGTCTTTCGGCACTCGTCAGGAACTATATAAATATCTGACACAACAACCATTGGTGTCTGATTTTACTGATTTTGCAGTGACCAAAGGAATTAAGAAACGTCCGGCTCTAATTGAAATATCCGGAAGACTCATCGAAACCCATCTGATGGCTTATATTTCACGGAATTTCTTCGAAGAAGAAGGTTTTTATCCCATTTTTTATCGTGACGACGTAACCGTACTTCGTGCCATACAGGTAATTAATGAAGGCAAATCCATACCGCAAGAACCTTCGGACAGCTAAAGTCATCCAAAAGACAATTACTTAAAATCGGATAATATGCCGAATATATTTCACCATAATAATGTTTACTTCATTAATTTAAGACGTATGAAAAGAGTCATGTACATGATGGCATTTGCCGTCGGGCTTATTTTTTTCCAAAGTTGTGTTGAAGCCGAGAATGTTCCTCTAGATAACACTTCATTAATCCCCGCCCCTTACCATCTTACCGGCAAAAGTGGCTCTCCTTTTATCTTAGATGAATCAACTACAATTACCTATTCAGACGCGTCACTTCAAGAGGTTGCCCATTTACTTTCCGGACATTTAAGTAAAGAAACCGGATTGCCGTTGAAAGTAGAAAACACTCCGTCGGCTGCAAAATCAAAATCCATTCATCTTAAAGTAGCTCCGGCAATCAATGCATTGGAGCCTCTCCCCCAGCCTATCGGCATAAGTGCCAAAGACGGTAATCCCAAGGATGAGTTCTATACATTATCCGTTTCTTCAAACAAGATTGAAATTGCTTCAACTGCTATTGAAGGTGTTTACAGAGGTATCAGTTCCTTACGCCAAATAGTAAACGGCAGTACGAAGGATGCTAATTCTTTTCAAATTGTTTCCCGGGAAATGATTGACGGTCCGAAATTCGCATGGAGAGGAATTTCTTTCGATGTTTCAAGATGTTTTTTCGACATGCATGAAGTGAAACAGATGATAGATATGCTTGCCCTATACAAAATGAATGTACTTCATTGGCATTTGACTGACAACCAGGGCTGGCGTGTGGAAATAAAAAAATATCCGAAACTTACGGAAATCGGTAGCCAAATCCCGAACGGAAACCGTAAAGGGGGGTATTTTACACAGGAACAATACAAAGAAATCATTCAATATGCAGCAGACAGGTTTATCACCGTCGTTCCTGAAATCGACATGCCGGGACATACTGCTGCCGTATTTGCCTCTTATCCTGAATTAAAGAATGCCGTTAATCTTCAGAATATCAAATTTAATATTCCGGGACAGGCTTTAGGAGCCCTTGACCCTGACGACGAGAATACCATGGGCTTTGTTGAAGATGTATTGACTGAACTTGCTGCCATGACTCCGGGTAGCTATTTACATATTGGAGGAGACGAAACATTCGGCATGCCTGAAGATAAATTTATCATGTTTATAGACAAGGTTCGCCCGATGGTTCATAAATTAGGGAAAAAGATGGTTGGCTGGCAAGAAACATCCCGGGCATCTATCGGAAGCGGCGACCTGATCCAACATTGGATTTATCTGAATACAGAACAAGCCTTTGAAGAGAATGATAATTTGTCTTCAATGCTTTCGCCAGAATTTATTGAAATACTTAAATCGACTTTTGCCGAAGCGGCTCATGATGTGGAACGCGCCCTTGGTAAAAATGCGCAAATAATAATGTCTCCATCAGGATTCGTTTATTTGGATCACAGCTATAAAGAAACAAGTACAGACCCTAACCAGCAAGCTGAAGCCGACCGCTTAGGTATGCCTGCTTATCCCAAACAAACAGTTGAAGAAATGTTCAATTGGAATCCAATAACGTTTAATCCATCAATAAAACCCGAAAATATAGCCGGTGTAGAATGTGCTATTTGGTGCGAAACAATCGAAAGTTTTTCCGATTTGCAATTTTTGGTTCTACCGAGATTATCGGGAGTGGCCGAAAAAGCTTGGAGTGATAACGGAACAGGCGATTGGAATGAATACCGCGTACGCTTAGGTTCCCAAGCTCCATTATGGCAACGTTTCGGATGGAATTATTTCAAATCATCATTGGTGGATTGGAAGTAAGCTGCTGAAAAAACAAAATATCCAATAGAAAAACATAAGATGAAAAAAAATATTGCCTTGTTGCTTAATCTTTTATGCATGATTACTCTTTCTGCTTTTGCTCAAGATAATCAACCTTTACGTTTAGGTGTAGCGGGCCTCTCCCATGGACATGTATGGGAAGTTATCAGACGTGTAGACCGGGGCGACTTTGTTGTTGTCGGTGTAGCTGAAAGTAACGATTCATTAAGGGCAAATAATAGATTAAGAGGTAAGATTGCCGACAATCTCTTTTATGCCGACCTTGAAACAATGCTTACTGAAACAAAACCGGAAGCGGTTATTGTTTACGAACCTATTTTCGACCATTTACGGGTCGTTGAAGCCTGTGCTCCCAAAGGAATCCATGTAATGGTTGAAAAACCGCTGGCTGTAAGTACGGCACATGCCAAACGGATGGCTGAATTGGTTAATGAGCATAAAATTCATTTGTTGACAAACTATGAAACTACATGGTATGACAGCAACTACGAAGCATATTGCATGGTAAGAGAAGGTAAAATTGGCGACATAATCCGGATTAACGTCTACGACGGACACCAAGGCCCCTTTGAAATTGGTTGCAGTAAAGAGTTTACAGACTGGCTCACAGACCCTAAATTGAATGGTGGAGGCGCCGTAATGGACTTTGGTTGTTATGGTGCTAATTTAGCGACATGGTTGCTTAAAGGAGAGGAACCGATAAGCGTTTACGCGATCCTTAACCAACAAAAACCGGCGCTTTATCCCGAAGTAGACGATGATGCTACCATCATTGTCCACTACCGTGATTTAACAGTACAAATCATGGCTTCCTGGAATTGGCCTATCAACCGGAAAGATATGCACATCTACGGACAGAAAGGCTACGTTTATCAGGATAATGCAACCAACCTTCGTGTCTTTTCCGATACAAAAGAGGTTAAGTTAAAAGCCCCTCCGCTAGATACCCTCCTGAATGATCCTTTCCGTTATCTGAAAGCTGTTGTTCGCAACCAAATTCCGGTTAATTCAATGGATTTGTCTTCTCTTGATAATAACCTTCTTGTTGTATCCATTCTGGAAGCTGCCAAACGCAGTGCCGAAAGCGGAGATGTTGTTTATTTCTAAGTTTCTATAACCTTTCATGAGAAGCGTAAGCACGAGAAGTATTTGAAGAGGTTCAAGGAAGATAAGGGTTGGTGTGATTAAGAGCTAAAATTATTTTTTTAATATAATCCTGGAGCGCTTTTACATATGTGTACTCAGGTTGTCCGCTGTTGCCCCGGTATGATAAAACCTCCTATAGCTGATAGTGCGGAAGTTAGAACGATAGCCTCATTACAAAACGGACGCCGTTCTTCTGGATATTAGGATTATCACGATAAGTTAAACGCCATACATAGTCGAGGCGAAGGAAAGAGAAAATATTTTCAATGCCGGCGCCTATTTCCATATAAGGATCTTTACCCATGGGGTATGAACCTTCGGGGAAAAGGTAAAGCCCTTGACGTCCTTTAAAAGAATTATTTTTATCCGTCAAATTGCCGTACAGCCCGCGGAAAGTAACAACCTCCCTTAGTTTCAATTTCTTGATTAGCGGCATACGGTTAAAGATAGTTCCATTCATATAATAGGTTATATCCCATGAAGCGTATTCATCATTAATAAACTCTATCGCATTCATTAAGTTATACGATTCGGGCTGCACAGTATATGAAAGGTTGGCGTTGGGCAATATTAACATTGGATAAGGAACCTTGCTCCATACTTTTCCTGCTTTACCTATTATATCAATATAACCTAATGACATAGGAACCCAGAAACGATACTGGACACTAAAATCTGTCCGGTTATACGAGTAATCCGCACCCAAGAAGCCTTTTTCGGCTGTTATATGGTTAAGCGTGAAAATAGGTGCGACCAGGGTTATCGGATAACGGTAATTACGCGTTTGGTAAAACTTTTCGTTTGGAGCATATCTCACTTTAAACTCCAACTCACTCATCGTGTAACTCTTGACAGGCTTAATGCTACCATCGGCTTCAATACGGTCGAATAGGGCATATTTCGTGGAATATTCTCTCTTGTTACGTACACTGGCGCCAAAACCAAGCCCGTTATAACTTTCATTATAATAGGTAAGTTCTCCAAATCGAAGATAAGTCGCACGGTCGTCTTTCTGACGTTTCCAGGCGAGGAATATATTATCTTTGTTGGTATACATGTATTGCTGACCGATTTGGTTGATATCATAGAAATATTGGGCGCGGATGGAATGTACGGGAAATTCCTTACGGTAATCTGTTTTGTCGTGGAATGAGTATTCGGCTATTAAATTGTATTTCAACTTCTCATCTTTTGTGCCATAAGCTACCAAACCATCCAGGAAAAGACGTTTGCTGAAGTTTGTGGTAGTTGTTCCTCCAAGACGGAAACGGGCTCCTTCAATCGCATTACCGCTTATAAATGTATTTACGGGGCCAAATTCAAACTTACTTTTCAATGGGTTGGTATTCGTTGCGATATAGCCGTTTACAAACAACGAAACAACCTTTTCCGTGACATAGAAGAGCGGCACTTCGCGCAGGCGCATCATAAGTTTTTCCACTGAATTTGGATTTTTTCTTCGCCCTTCCGGCGGACGTACCTCTTCCCAATAAGTTTCCGGTTTCCTGAAAGCGTCTTCCACAGTTATAATCGGCGCCGATTCTCTGAATATAGGCATATTTTCGGGCGGGTTGAATGAATGGTTCGAATAAACGTTCAACCTCCGGGCATACATTCCTTTTGATTTTTCGTTGATTTTGAAATTTACTTCAATATCATCTTTCAGTATAATACGTGTTCCGTCTTCTGTCCTGTCATACGTTTGGTCTATTACCATACGGCTTACGAAGTTCAGGTTGATGTTTTTCGGCACATTCAAAATAGTGCGTTGCACAAAGTAGGTTGAATCAAGCGTGATAAATAAATGTCCCGTAAAGCCAAAGGATTCCGAATTAAATGGCGCAAACCCCAAATCTATACAAGGTTGGTTGTTTACCACCACCGTATCAAGCAAATAATATTTATAGAAAGTAGGCCCCAACGTAGACATCGGGCTTACGAAACGTTGCAGGAACAACGATATATCATTCTGGAAAATATCTACTTCCTTGAATACTTCATTCAATATCTGCGCAATACCATCCCGGGAGAATATCTCGTCTACCCCGGCAGACTTCTGAGCCAACACCAAACGTTTTTCCAAACGGGGGCTTTTCCGGTAATATATCGTTTCCTGCTTCTCTTTTTCGGAAACAGGCAAGATGGTTGTTCCCGCCTCAAGTGTATCAACAAAATCCGCAAAAAAATCAAAACGCCCTACTCTACCGTCTGTCCGCGGCTTCCGTTCGTATTCATTCATCGCGAAAACCACCTTTTCGTATTGGTTGTAAGTAAAGTAATCATGATTGCGGGGATCGTTTTTATCACGCGCGTCTATGGCGTTCCGGATGAAAGTAACAGCGGGGTTGTCACGCCGTGAATAACGTTCTTTCCCCGGTTTTATTAATACTTCGGAAAGATTTATCGTAGAAGGGGCAAGTTCTATATTCAATGTGTTTGTACGACCCGGATTGATAGTTAGCTTTTTTTCAGCATATCCTAAATAAGAAACCAGCAATGTCCGTTCTCTTGAAGTAGTAGACAGGTTAAACTTTCCGCTTAAATCTGTTGTGGTTCCGATAGTTGTCCCTTCCAATATAAGTGACACATAAGGGAGCGTTTCGCCAGTTATTGAGTCGGTTACCACCCCTCTTATAATCGTATTCTGACTACTTGCAATCCATGTGAAACTAATAAAAAGGAAAATAAGAACGATTTTCTTATCCATAGACACTAAACTATCTTTAACCTATTAAATGCACAAATTTATATAAACTTTAAATGCGGGATGATGCCAAAATGTATAGATTCTGTTCCATTTAACTACTATTTAGAAATATAAACCATTAGTCCCTCGATTTGACTTCAAACAAAATTTTCCGCTGGTTGCCCCAACTGTCAATTAATGTCAGTAAATGTTTGCCTGCACTTATTTGGCATACAATTTGATGATTTTCCATCGTCTCACCCAAATAGTCATCATCTACATGCCAGTATATAGCCGCTTCCGGACGGGTATGTGCTGCCTTGAAAACAAACTTTTCATATTCCCCGCTAAACCCTTTGGGCAGGTAAAGCGTTGAATGATGTTCGGGATAAATAATATCTAACTGCCTGCTTGGTTCCTGTTCGCACCCCGGCTTAATCGGGGGAAGCGGAATATAATCAATATGGTAATTCCTGTAATAATAGGCCTGCGACGGAGGAAGTACAAACCAAGGACGAGTGATTATACGGTCTATTGATTCACACGAACTGTTTACCCTGAACTGCCCATCTTGTGAAAGGTGTACCAGTTGATGGTACGGACATAGGGACGAATTCAATCCGGAACGAGGTATATAAATGGTATCGACCGGTTCGCAAACGGAAGCGGCTTTATGCCCACTGCTACGGCACACAGCCGTTCGTTCGAGTTCGTCATACGGTATATCAAACCAATGGCTTTCCGGAAGCAACGAGAATATATCGAACAATACCGGAGCTGCATTCCCCACCCCTGTAAGTCCGGGCCTCCCCTCTCCCGACGCATTCCCCACCCACACGCCTACGACATAACGGGGGGTCACTCCTATGGCCCAAGCGTCTCGTCCGCCATAACTGGTTCCTGTTTTCCAGGCAATCTGTTTCATCGATTCAAACTGCTGCCAATCCGCTTCTTCCTCCGGGCGATTTAATGCCGACATGGCCTCGAATGTAAACCAAATGGAAGCAACCGACAACGACGATTTGTCCCTCAAACGTTTATCAATAATAGACGCTACCGGGTCGTCGCCTGTAGTAGGGAAAGGTGTCAAAGGATGTATATCCCCGGGATTATAGCGGCCGTTGTACGCTCTGTAATGCACGAGTGTACGCGCCATTGAAGCGTACATGCCCGACAAATCCCACAAGGTGCCTTCCGCGCCTCCCAGAATCAATGCCGCTCCGTAATGCTCTTCCGAAAAGCGAAGCGTAGTCATCCCCCATTGTTTGAGCAGTGTCATGAAGCGCCCCGTATTGTATCGCGAAAGCATTCTTACAAGGGGTACGTTTAATGAGCGTTCTATCGCGCGATGGGCGGGAACGGCTCCGTAAAAAGTCTTATTATAATTTTGAGGCATAAAGCCGTTTATATTGAGGGGCACGTCGGATATCAACGTAGAAGGAAGAATCATCCCGTCGTGCAGCATACCCGCGTACAGAAAGGGCTTCAGTATACTGCCTGTGCTTCGGGACGATGTAATAATATCCACGCTATTTCCCTTTCGATCGTCCGAGTTATAACTTGCATTCCCCACATAAGCAAGCACTTCGCCGGTTTCAACATCGCCCACTATCGCCGCGAGGTTGTAAATATGGTTCGAACTATATTGTTTCGCATACCTTTCTACTATTTCCCGCGTTTGCTTCTGCAGCCTGTGTCTTACCGACGTATGGATTTTCGTACCCCGTGCTTTTACGGCCAACCGTTCCAGCAGGTGGGGAGCTTCGTTGGGTAAGGAAACGGGGGCTTCGGGCAACGGCTCCAAGCAAGCCAGTTCGTATTCCATTTCGTCGAATGTTCCTCTATCCCTAAGCAGCAACAACAAACGGTCGCGTTTCTTCTTTAGTTGTTCCCTGTTGCGTCCCGGATGTATTAGCGCCGGGGAATTAGGTAGTACGGCGAGCGTAGCGCTTTCCGCCCACGACAAATCCGAAACGTCGCGCCCGAAATACCGCCAGGCAGCCGTCTCCACTCCCACTACATTCCCTCCAAACGGCGCATGTGAAGCATATAGGTTTAATATTTCTTTCTTGCTGTATACCGACTCCAAATAAAAAGCCCAGCATATTTCCACAAGCTTTTCGTACACACTCCTATTTGGGTTACCGCGCGCAATGCGCGCTAATTGCATTGTTATGGTGCTTCCTCCGCTAACTACTTTATTGGCTTTGCTATTCAAACGGACAGCTCGTATGATAGCGACAGGATCGATACCCGGATGATAAAAGAAACGTTTGTCTTCGTAAGTCGTCAGGCAGGTAATAAATTTGTTGGGAAGCGCTTCGGCGGCCGGAAACCTCCATTGCCCGTCGGTAGCAATACGCGTACCCATTAACTCTCCTTCCGATGAATACAAAAGTGTAGAATAAGGAACCCGAAACAAAGTTTTCGGAACGATCAGGAACACCACAAACCATAGTAGGAAAAGAACTATCAGAGGAATAAATACCGCCCGGTATTTCCTCAAATATTTATAAATCAGCCACAGAAGTGCCGGGATATTTCCCGTAATTCTGTGGCTTAAATTATTGTTGTTACTCCTCACCTGCCGGAGCAACAGCTTCTTGGAGTTCTTTTGTACCGACGTAGTCACTTTCGTTGAGCGACTGTTCTTTAATCGCCCGGCTTTCGCAACGGCTACACAGGCTGGTTATGTTCTTTAATTCTCTTGCCTGGGGAACAGTGCCTTCGAATATTTCATCAGTTCTTGCCGTATTTATATAGGAGCAATCATCATACAAGTGATACACTTTACCCGATTTCGTCCAATATACATGGTCTACCCCATTGTTAAGCCATTCTACCCTGTTTATTTCCTCGGTATACTGCTCAACGGAAGGAGGATTAAAGTCATAACCTACTACGCCGGCAATTAAAAGCGCAGCTACAGCCACTCCGCCGAGGATACCTTTCTGTTTACCATCCAGGTTTTTATTTGTCAAAATAAAAATAACCAACGGGAGAAAAGCGATAATAGCAGCGACCATTCCCAATTGGTTTTGCATAAAGAATTTGAACTTTTCTTTTTCCGAAGCGGGGTCTAAACGGTTAGACTTTTTCCATAATATAGAACCGATAATTACCAAAATAAGGTCGACAACTATCAGAACTATAAGCCAAAGCATGCTGACAGGCTCTTTGAATAATAAAGAGATCGCGCCTATTTGTGTCGCGATAGCCAAAAGCCACAAAATACCGGCTATTACGCGCAATTGAGTCGCTTTTCCTTTGCTTTCTGCTGTGGGTACAAAGCCTTTAGGTTGCTTGTCGGAAGAGGGTTCTCCTCCTTCCACATGGGTGATTTTTCTCTTCTTTTCCATTGTTATTATATAATTTATTGTCCAGGTTTAGTTTTCAAATGATACCTTAAATCCGCAGATATTTGTATTTACATATTAGTCAAAGTGTTGAAGTTAAATAAGTTACCAAACACTTTGCCATGTGCAAGATTTCACTTACTTTTATGTACTACCCCAAAAACAAGGTCTTGCGCGATGAAATTACAAAAACAATTACAAACGACCACTCCTTTAGCGGGAATTTTTTTCGTCATCGAAGAATTTACCAATTGCGGTCTCTTCAGACTAACCGACAAGCGGGAAGGAGCTCGCAGATTTTAGGAAACACAAACGTTTTCACGACTAAGAAACTGTTTAAATTTAAAGTGACTCGCAAAGAACTCATAAGAATTTTTTAAATATAAACTTAAACAGTTTCTAAGTAAACAACTGATTAAAACAACCGATATCCTATAGTGAATGACATGTTAATAGAATTATTA
>JAIRRS010000138.1 GCA_031255855.1 Tannerellaceae bacterium
CTCGAACGCGGGTGCAAAAGTATAACCTTTATGAACATCTTCCAAATATTTAAACCCCTTTTTTTACGGAAAATTTGAACTAATCAACAAACACACTGAAAAACAAGTGTATACGGAAATGATAAAAAAAACGTACACGCTCCATTTCAACGCACCTTCAACCAGCAATTATCATTTTAGCATTTTCTGCTGCAATAAGCGGAACCAGATAAATGCGATAAGACCCTTGAACATGCTGCTGATACTGATGGCCCACCAGACACCGTTTATACCCAACCCTATGGAAGACAAAATTACCGCCAAAGGTATACGGAGAGAATTAAATGTAATACTGATTACAGCCGGAGGCATCGTTCGCCCTGTTCCATAGAAAAGACCCTGCATCGTAATTTCAAGCATCATAAACAACATGGAATATCCGTCAATACGTAGGAATATACCTCCGGCAATATAGGCTTCTTCTTCAGGAACAATGAGAGAAAACACTTCGCTGCCCCAGAAAACAAACAACAGGGTACAGAACACGCCAAGAATAGAAGTCATCGCCAGGGTGGTATGATAAGCGCCCGTTATCCGTTCTTTTTTGCCGGCAGCATAATTTTGTGCAACAAAAGCGCTCAACGCCGTGCTGAACCCTTGTGACGTATTCCAGGCGATGGCTTCTATCTGGCCACCGGCTGTTAACGTCATCAGTCCTAAATGGCCTCCCTGGGTGGAAGCTGTCCGCCCCATGAACAAGTTTATGATAGCAAACAAGGTGTTAAGTAGGGCAACCGGCAATCCTAATCGTATAATACGTTTGGCATATTGAGTTTTCAGCCTGACAAAGAAAGGAAAGCCTCCCAACAGTTTGTTCCGCACTTTTAACTGATAAACAAAAGCGAAACAAACAGCCCCTTGCGACAACCATGTTGCCCAAGCCGCGCCATCGGTTCCCCATTTGAAAACGAGTATAAACACAGGGTCGAGTATCATATTTATGACTAATCCCATACCATTAATATAAAAGGGAATTTTACTTAACCCGGCCGCATTATGTATACCTGTGAAAGCATAAGACAAAAAGACAAAAGGGAAAGCAGTAACTATGATTCGTAAATAATCAACGGCATTATCCGTAATAGAAGCTTCCAGCTTGTATAATCCGAGTATAGGAGTAGCCAGTATAAAAAGGAGGGCGCCCAAGCAAATGGCCATTATCAAACCAATCGTGAGGTTATGTGATGAATAACACCGGGCATCTTCTTCGTTTTTTGCCCCAATACTTTGAGCAACACTAACTTCCGAACCCACTTTCGTAAGCAAGGCGATGGAACTTGTCATCCAGGCAAGGATGCCCACCGCCCCAATAGCGGCAACAGCTTCGCTGCCCAACCGCCCTACCCATGCCATATCTGTAAGGCTATATGCCATCTGTATGAAAGAAGTACCCATAATGGGCATTGCCAGATTAAAAAGTTGGCGTTTGATTGGCCCGTTTGTCAAATCTTTGGTTCCTTGCATGCGTCTTCTCTGATAAAATTGCCATAAAAGTAGGAATTATTTTCAATAGGGGCATTTTTTAATTTCCCGTATGGATATCTCTGACCTATTTACGGCCGTAAACATAGCCTGCACCCTGGATTTGAATCCATGCAACCCGGCCAAAACATAACCCGGATAAATAGTTCGATATAAGAAATACGTAAAAAAGTTACGGAAATTTTCTATTTAAGTGATGAATTTCCCAAAGGATTTACGATGACCTTCAAAAATCACCTTTTATCATTTCTTATGCTTTAGTAGCATAATCACAGGATTGTCTTCTTCGTCCAGCTTTGAGGCTATTTCTTTCAATTTGCCCTCTTTCAGTTGATCTTTCCTGTAATTCTCAACAAGCCGGTACGCATCTAAATTAGCAGCGCATTCGATTTCGCTATTAAGTGACCTTGATGTCATAGCTACCGTTCTTTTCTCTGTATAGTCATCATTGTAGACGGTAAATTGAAACAGGGCATTTTCTTCCCTGTCGTACATCAGGTCATCCGTATAGAATCCGCTGCCCTTTTCATAGTTAAATACATTTTTAACGGTTTCCATAAAATAATAACGGTCGGTATAAATACCCATAAAAAGAAAAATTTCAGGATCCATAGAATGTGCGGAGGGGGTTCTTACAATAAAGGGGCTTAATGTGCCATCCGGTGCATAGTTATACAATGTATCGGATGAGGTGTCCATAAGTATCCATTTGCCGTGACTTGGGCGTATTTGGTAAAAATAACCTGCTACAACTCTATCTCCCTCAATCACAATCGGTGTGTTTATCGTTTTAAAAGGAATAAAAATTTCCCGGGTTATACTTCCATCCCGTTTTGATATAATAACATGGTATGATTTGCTTCTGTCCTTTCCTTTATTATAATAATCCGACATATCATAGCAAATCAAATTATCTTTGTCATAATCGAAAACAGATGAAAGTTCCCGGCTAAAATTCAAACATCGTTTAAAGTTTCCGTAAATATCGTAAACCAGGATTTTATTTGCCGGTGACTTTACGAACAGTTCACCATTGGCTTCATCAAGAATAATCCCGTTAGCTCTTTCATATTCTTCCGCCCCTTGTCCCATGCGGTTTATCTTCCTTACTCCTTTACCGGTTTTTCTGTCAAAAATAAAAATATCCCCATCACCCGTTCGATTTGTCACCAATATGTATTCCTTCCCTACATCCTGTACCAAACCTTGTGTAAGAAATTCGTCAGTGGTTTCCAGCGGGATATATTCTACATCCATCAAATTCTGAAGGATCAGTTCTTTCTTCGGATAACTTTTCGAAACGTCAACGATGATTAAATCATTGTTTGACTGTTTGCATCCTCCACATCCTGCCATTATAAACAGGATCATTACTAAAATTGTAGTTGCTCTTTTCATAAACTTTTTTATTATTTTACGTGGCAAAGGATGGGAAAGAAAAGAATCGGTGCGTTGCAAACGGAATGTACAGGAAAAATAATCTATTTCATTCCGTTTTTCCTCAAAATCATTATGATATTCCGGCTGTTTCATGGTTTTTCGTATTCGTTAATGGCTAATAGCCAAATATAGCCATTTTTTAATTCCGCACCAAATTTCTCAAAGCAAATACATTTAAAAAACAGAGCCGTTGCCTTCTTATTACAAATAGCTCAAAATAAACGCATTACCTTGATCGTATTGTTTGAAAAATTCATTGGGATGTTTTTCTGGTTTCATTGGGATGATCGTCCAAAATCATCTGGATATTTTCCTAAAATCATCCAGATCAGCTTTCTTCGCCGACTGATTTACTTTTAATCCTAATCCTAATAGATGCAAGGCAAAACCTGATTGAAACCAGAAAACCATAGTTATTTCAATTATTTATTCCGGTATCTTACCGGATAAACAGTAATTCCCTGTATTTGGGCAGTGGCCACATTTGGTTATCGACCATTAATTCGAGATTGTCAATATGGCAGCGGATTTCATCCAGGTAAGGCGCTACGGTATCATGGTAAGCGATGGCTTTCGACCGCAAATCGGCGATTCGGTTCGCCTTTTTACGTGCTTCAATCATTTCGTCTACCATACGTGTAACAGCACAGATATGTTGTGCTATTTTACGCGTAAGTCTCCGGGGCTCGGCCGAAAGGTCTTCGTATTCTTCCCCTTCGAACGTATCTTTCAATTTCGCGATAGTATCCAGTAACAATGACTGATATTGAATAACAACCGGTATGATATGATTGAGGGACAAGTCGCCCAATACACGCGCTTCAATCTGTACTTTCTTGATATAAATCTCCCATTTCACTTCATTCCGCGCCTTTAGTTCTTTGATGTTCAACACGTTTGTCTCTTTAAACATCTCAACAACCTGGGGTGTCAGGTAAGCGTCATATTGTAGAGGTACGCTGTTTTCGCAATCTAATCCCCTGCGTTCGGCCTCTTCCCTCCAGTCGTCGCTATAGCCATTTCCGTCAAAACGGATTGGCTTCGATTCTTTGATATATGCTTTTAGTATTTCAAAAATGGCAACTTCCTTGCTTTTACCCTCCAAACGAAGCTTTTCAACATCTTTTTTGAATTGTCTTAACTGATAAGCAACCGCCGAATTAAGGGCAAGCATTGCCGAACCGCAATTGGCCGATGAGCCAAGGGCGCGGAATTCGAAACGGTTTCCAGTAAATGCAAAAGGCGACGTACGATTCCGGTCGGTATTATCTAACAACAATTCCGGGATTTGCCCGAATCCGAGAGCCAGCCGTTTTTTGTCGTCCACTTTGACAGCGTCTTCTATCGAGCTGTTTTCAAAGCGGTCTAACACCTCTGAAATTTCCTTACCCAAAAACGATGATATAATGGCCGGCGGAGCTTCGTTAGCGCCCAACCGGTAAGCATTCGACGCAGAAGCTATACTTGCCTTCAACAACGGATTAAACCTATGGACAGCCATCAACGTATTAACAACAAACGTAATAAAACGCAGATTGTCTTCACTATCCTTACCGGGCGAGAAAAGATTGACGCCCGTATCAGTGCCCATCGACCAGTTACAATGCTTGCCTGAACCATTTACTCCCATAAACGGCTTTTCGTGCAATAAAACACGGAAGTTATGACGGCGTGAAACCCGCTTCATAACCGACATCAACAATTGGTTATGGTCGTTTGCCAAGTTGCACTCCTCAAAAATAGGAGCCAGCTCAAATTGATTAGGTGCGACCTCGTTGTGCCGTGTCTTCACGGGGATGCCCAACCGGTAACATTCCGTTTCAAGATCTTTCATGAATTCCTGAACACGTGAAGGAATAGCTCCGAAATAATGGTCGTCCAACTGTTGGTTTTTAGCGCTTTCGTGCCCCAGCAAGGTTCTTTCCGTAAGCGACAAGTCAGGCCGGGCCGAATACAAGTCTTCATCTACCAGGAAATATTCTTGTTCCCATCCCAGGAAACAGGTTATTTTGTTTACATTTTCACTAAAATAGTCGCACACCTCTTTTGCCGCTTCACTCAATACCTCGATCGAACGGATAAGCGGAGTTTTATAATCGAGCGCTTCACCTGTATAAGCAATGAAAACGGTAGGGATACACAACGTATCGTCTACAATAAAAGCAGGAGAAGAAGGATCCCAGGCCGAATATCCCCGGGCTTCAAACGTGTTACGCAAACCACCACTCGGAAAACTCGACGCGTCCGGCTCTTGCTGAACCAGCAGCTTTCCACTGAACTCTTCTATTATGCCGCCATTTCCATCAAACTCCACAAAAGCATCGTGTTTTTCTGCCGTCCCGTCTGTCAACGGCTGAAACCAGTGCGTATAATGGGTAACACCTTTTTCCAACGCCCACATCTTCATGCCCGCAGCTATATGGTTGGCTATCCCGCGGCCGAGACGCGTACCTGTATCGATTGCTTGCGTAAGTATTTCAAACGTTTCTTTTGAGAGATATTTTTTCATTGCCTTACGGTTGAAAACGTTCTCGCCAAAATATTCAGATACTTTTTGTTTGGGAATGACGGCTTCTATAGCCTTACGATTGGATGCTTTCTCCACTGCGTTGAAGCGAAAAGTAGACATGATGTTTATTTTTAGAATATTAACCGGATGCAAAGATAACGATTAAAAAAAAATGACACTATTTTACCGGAGTATAAAGAAACAAAAGAAGACTATTATTGTTGAATAAATTACAATAGGGTTTCAAATCAATTATATTTTCTTTATTTTTGTATTACAGAGGATTGATTATGAAGCGAACAATAAAAAAACTATTGCCTATATACCTACTACTTGTTCTTTTTTTAATGACATTATCCTGCAAACGTATAGCCCGGCAAAACGCTGATAATGCAGACAACCCCGCGGACAATTTGCCGCAAACATTCCTGTACGGTATTTGTATCGACTCGCTGAATGTTGTTGAATACCCCATCAAAAGTGGAGACAATCCGGCATCAATCCTTACCAGTCTGGGTTTTTCTCCCAGCAAAGCGGAAAGTATAAGCAAAGCAGCCATGCAAATATTAAACCCTACAAAACTACGGGTAGGTATGCATTATTGCACTTTTTCCACTCCCGACACGACTGCAACCATTAAATATATTGCATTTGCTAAATCGCTTACCGATTTCGCTATCATTGACCTCACAGCCGACACTATCTGTGCTTACGAATTTAATAAAGACATTACCCTCAGACGGTTATATACCGAAGGCACATTAAATTCATCTCTATGGAATGTACTAAAGGCCAACGGTATAGACCCTTTACTCGCTATTAAAATATCCGACGTCTTTGCCTGGCAAATTGATTTTTATGATGTAAAAGAAGGCGATTCCTTCCAGGTGGCATACGATGTGGCTTATATAGACGACACCATTCCATTGAATATCACACGAATTGAAGGCGCCGTATTCACCCATCAAAGGAAGGCTTTTTATGCTATACCCTTCATACAGGACAGTATATCCGAATACTTCGATGAAGAAGGGAACAGCCTCCGAAAAGCATTCTTGAAAGCACCGCTTGATTTTTTCCGAATTACCTCACGCTTCTCCAATTCGCGCTTTCATCCCATCTTGAAACGGCATCGCGCCCATCACGGAGTCGATTATGCAGCGCCAACAGGGACTCCCGTACGAACTATCGGAGACGGAACCGTTATAGCCAAGTCTTTTCAAAGCGGGGGAGGGAATTACGTGAAAGTAAAACACAATTCGGTTTACACTACTACATATATGCATCTCAGCAAATTTGCGAACGGGCTACAAACAGGCAAGCGGATACAGCAGGGAGATGTCATAGGCTATGTAGGCTCGACAGGGTTATCTACCGGGCCGCACCTCGACTTCAGAGTACACAAAAACGGACAGCCGATCAATCCGCTTACGATGGAAGTTCCACCCGGAGATCCCGTCAAACCGGAATTAAGAGATAGTTTTTTACTGGTCAAGCAAAAAGTATTGGCTGAGTTAGACAGTTTTCACATGAATCTAAACACCTTGGAACAATGAAATTTTCAGGAAATATTATTTGGCTGATATTCGGCGGTATCATAATCTCTATAGAATATCTCATAGCCAGTATCGGAATGATGATAACCATCATCGGTATCCCTTTCGGACTTCAGACGTTAAAACTTGCCCGGCTGGCATTATGGCCTTTCGGAAGCGTGGTTACCGACAGGGGGAATTCCGGCGGATGTCTGTCTGTTATCATGAATCTTCTCTGGATATGCACTGGCGGTATCTGCATTTGCCTGACGCACTTGGTCTTCGGGCTAATACTATGCATCACCATCATAGGCATCCCCTTCGGCATGCAACACTTCAAAATGGCTACTTTGGCATTAACACCGTTTGGAAAACGTATTGATTAAGTGGCAGGATAAAAGAGGCTGGCAAGAGATTGGCACTTTATTTCTCACCTCTTTTTATTCAATTAAGGTGTAATTGCGCTTTGCGTCTTCGCGTGAACAGGCATTGAAATGCCACCATTCATACAGGATTGTACGAAAGCCTGCTTGACGCATGATTTGTCGGAGAAACCGACGGTTGTCAAATTCTTCACGGGTGATTTTTCCAGATTGCAACAAGGCTTCTTCTTGGTTTATATGAGCCTCTTCGCCAAAATAATCATATGTGCTACCCATCGGAAGAGCGCGTCCTGATTTATTGATAATCGTAACATCTACAGCCATTCCGTAATTGTGCAAACCTCCTCCTTTTGCCGGATTACTGACATAATTCGTTTTATCAGTACCCCTTACCAAGTTCCACATTTTCTTTTGGACAGACATTGGCCTGGCAGCATCGTAGACGATTAGCGAATAGCCGGGATATTTCTCCTTTAATAGCTTCTGTGCTTTTACCAGTTTAGATGCCGCATGCGGATGCAGCCAAATTCCATTTATACCCGAATACACTGCTGTGTTAAACAAATTATCCGTAGTTGCATATTTGAGCAATACCCGAATCGTCGTATCTATACGCAACACGTCCACCATCCCTTTCGAAGACAAATAGCGATCTAATTCTCCGGAACGGCCATAGGCTATGGTAAAAAACAGCAACAAGGAAAAAGTAACAAGTCCCTTCATCAATTAATCAATTGTGATTTGTTCTACTGTGATAGGTTGGTGAAGAAAGATAGAGGCTGCTTCGGAAAACTTATCGGCAGATTCTGTTGTCAGGAAACGGGATGTTCCATTCTTTGTCAGGCGACTCTCCATTTCCGGATGTCGTTTCAAATAATCATCCAAGCTTTCAGCTACACGTTCTCCCTGAGAGAACAGGGTAATTCCTTTAGGTAAAAAATCCCTGATTTTTCCCATCAACAAAGGATAATGCGTACAAGCCAGTACAAGAGTATCAATATCCGGGTCGGCAGAAAGTATATGCCCAATATGTTTTTTTACGAAATAGTCGACTCCCGGGGAATCAAATTCATCATTCTCGACCAGCGGCACCCACATAGGACAGGCCTCCCCCGTCACTTTTATATGGGGATACATCTTCGCTATTTCAATAGAATACGATTCGGATGAAATGGTTCCTGAAGTTCCCAATATCCCCACATGTTTGGTACGGCTAACATCGTCAATTATTTCCACCGTAGGGCGGATGACGCCCAATACCCTACGAGAAGCATCCAGTTCTGCCAAATCTTTTTGCTGTATCGTACGTAATGCCTTTGCCGATGCCGTATTACAAGCCAGAATCACCAACGGACAGCCCTCATTGAAAAGATGTATCACAGCCTGACGGGTAAACCGGTAAACAACCTCAAAAGAACGAGGTCCATAAGGAGCCCGGGCATTATCACCCAAATAGACATAATCATAGCTGGGAAGAAGTGTGCGTATCTTGTCGAAGATCGTCAAACCTCCATACCCTGAATCAAAAACACCTATCGGACCCGACAATTGTGAAAACATACTTATCTTCTTCTTTTATATATGACAAAGGATGCTTTTCCCAGAAAAGCATCCTTTCTTCCAAAATGGATATCGTATCAAATACCTAATTTTGTTCTAACAAATTGAGTTGCATTAATAGCGCTATTTCCTATATGAAGAAATACTTGTGGGTCGATAATGTATGTATACCCTTTTTCCTCACCTACTGATTTGATCGCATTTTGTATCTTTTCTTGTACTGGTTTATACAACTCTTCCTGTTTTTTCTGCATATCTTGTTGGGCAATCGGAAGGAAGTTTTCCATACGTGAACGGATGTCTTCTATTTCCTGCATTCTTCTCAGTTTGATATTTTCAGTCAATGAATCTTGTTGAGCAACATAGTCTGAATATTTTTTCTGGTATTCGTCTCTCATCACATTCAACTCCTGCGTGTATTTTTCATTCATTTCTGTGAGTTGCTTTTCAATATTAGACAATTCAGGCATCGCCATAAATATTTCCTGAACATTTACATAGGCAATCTTTATTTCCTGGGCCATTACACCCAATGGAAGGAACATAATCAATAAAACAATAAGTTTCTTCATCTTTATTCTATATTACTATTTATTATTAATCAAGCAAGCTGTTTTCCAACTAAAGCGCACAAATGTAAGCATTTATTTTGAATATCCTAATTTCATAAGCACTTCATTGCTTATGTCTATTTTCGGGGAAGCAAAAATGACACTCATAGCCGAAGCCCTGTCGAGTATTAACTGGTAGCCTTTGTCTTCCGAGATTTCTTTCACAGCATTATAAATCTCGTCTTGGATAGGTTTCATCAGGCTTTCACGTTTTTTGTAAAGTTCACCGTCGGCTCCGAAGTATTTGCGTTTGAGTTCCTGCGCTTCTTGTTCTTTTTTTACAATTTCTTCTTCCCGTTTGGTTTTCATTTCTGCCGAAAGAAACACCAAATCGCTTTGATACGTTTTATACATGTTCTGAGCTTCCTGTTGGATAGCTTCCACTTCATTCTGCCATTTCTTTGAAATCTGACTAAGCTGCTCGTTTGTCATTTCATAAGCCGGAATATTTTTCAAGATATATTCCATATCAATTAAGGCAAACTTTTGAGCCATTCCTGCAAAAGAGCAGAGAAACATAAAGCTGCATAATACAATAATCTTTTTCATACTCATTCTTTTTGTGTTCAATCTTTATGACTACAAATATAATCGCGGGTTTAGATTTAAGCTTCTAAATTAAGTTAATTAAAACTCTTGTCCTATAATAAAGTGGAAATTACTTCCGCCTCGTTTGTTTGAATAGGGGCTATCGGGAACATCAAATCCATACGCCCAGTCGATTCCCATCAATCCAATCATAGGCAGGAAGATACGAACGCCAAGACCTGCAGAACGCTTCAAAGCAAACGGATTGAAACTCTTCAAATCAGCCCATGCGTTACCCGCTTCCACGAAAACAGCGCCATAGATAGTAGAAGAAGGTTCCAACAAGAATGGATAGCGAAGCTCCAACGTCATACGAGAATAGGCATAACCATAGCCCCGGCCGTCGTTACCGATGATACTACCATTTTCGTATCCTCTCAAACCGATGGTTTCGGTTGCATAGGTGCTAGAGTAGCCACTCATACCATCTCCTCCCATATAGAATGTTTCGAACGGCGACCTCTTATGCACATTATATTGCCCTAAGAATCCGTATTCCACACGCGACATCAATACCGGAGTACGTTTTACTGTCAGCGGAGCTAATGGCGAGAATATCTTTGCCTTAAACTTCCATTTATGGTATTCAATGAATCTGTATTTTTCTTTTTGATCGGCTTCGACATAATCACTCAGCGCCGAATAGTTTTTACCATCCCATAATGAATAAGGGGGAGTTGCCGCTACCGACAACGCAAACTGCGAACCTCTACGAGTATACAACGGATTGTCTATCGAACTACGTTGCAACAACAATTCCAGGTTAATATTATGACTTTTACCATTGGCAAAAACAACTCCGTTGGCAATTCTAAAATAATCCCAATCTTTCATTATGTACATCTGATAATTCAGCGTAGCCATAAATTGAAAATAATCGTCCGGCCAGTTCAAACGTTTTCCGTATCCGGCAGCTACACCAAACATCATAATCGACTTATCGGGGTCGTAAGCTAATTCGTAGCTTCCGCCATAAGGATTATACCCGCCATAGCCACCATAACCGCCGTAGCCACCATAGCCACCATAGCCAGAATACGGGTAGCCTCCGTAGCTATACATGCTATTAGCCATAAAGCGGCTGTTTACATCTGATTGTTTGGAGAAATAAGCGCTTATGGATAATGTATTCGGACGTTTTCCTCCAAACCATGGGTCGACAAACGAGACACTATAAGCTTGATAATAACGGCCGTTTGTCTGCCCGCTTAATGTCAGTGTTTGTCCTTCTCCCTGCGGGATAATACCTTTATAGCTTTTGGGATTTAAAAAGTTTTTCATTGAGAAATTCGTAAATCGAAGGCTCAATTTACCAATCACGCCGGTTTGTCCCCAACCGGCAGAGAACTCAACCTGATCGTTGGCCTTAGACACCAGATTATATTGGATATCTACCGTACCGTTTTCAGGGTCAGGCAGTGGAAGCGGAGTTATATTTTCCGGATCAAAGTGCCCCATCTGGGCAAGTTCGCGAACCGAACGAATCAAATCTTCGCGGCTGAACAACATACCCGGTTTAGTACGCAACTCCCGGCGTACAATATCTTCATACAATCGGTCGTTTCCATTGATGATAACCCGATTGATAGAAGCCTGAGGCCCTTCCTGGATACGTATTTCCAACGAGATAGAGTCGTTTTCCACTTCAACTTCCACAGGGTCGGCGCCAAAAAACAAATATCCGTTGTTGAAATAGATATTCGATACGGCATCATCATCCGAAGACAAACGCTCGTTCAATTTTTTTTGATTATATACTTCTCCCGGTTTTATAGCTAAAACGGTTTCAAGGTAATCGGTCGGATATTGAGTGTTCCCCACGAAACGGATGTCTTTCAGAAAATATTGCTGCCCCTCCTCTATGGAGATATCAATATTAACCGTTTTTTCATTATGATTATAAACGGTATCCGACAAAAGGACGGCATCCCGGTATCCGTATTCGTTGTATTTGCCAATCAAATTCTTCTTGTCGTTTTCGTATTCTTCCGTTGTAAATTTCTTTGCGCTGAATATTTCTAAAACACTTGTTAAGAAACGCTTAGAAAGAGAAAATTTTTCGTTTGTCTTTTTCATTGCCTTTTTCAACTGGATATCAGTCAAGGCGCTATTACCGCTAAAGGTTATCTGGTTAATCTTTGTTTTTTCATTCTTGTCAATAATGATATCAAGGATTACTTCTCCTTCATTCGCTAAATCGTCTTTTTGTACGATATCAACATCCACATTCTTGAATCCCTTTCCATCAAAATATTTTTGGATAACAATCTTAGCCCTGTCCACCAAATTAGGGGTAATCTGGTAGCCTTTCCTAAGCCCTAACCGCGATTGCAAATCTTCCCGTTCGCCTTTCTTTATTCCACTGTAATTAACTTCCGAAACACGGGGTCGCTGTTTCAATTGGAACTCCAGCCACACCTCGTCGCCTTCAATCTTGGTGGCTAATACTTTTACGTCGGAAAACAATCCATGCCGCCAAAAACGTTTCACCGCGCCCGTAATTTCGTCACCCGGGACGGATACCATATCACCAACAGACAGTCCGGAGAAATTAATCAAAACAAAGTCTTCATAATTCTTGATACCCGTCACCTTAATGTCGGCGATTTTATATTTTTTCGAAAGCGAATATGAAATAACTGGCACCTCTGCCGGAGGCTCAACATGGGTAGTGTCAGTAATTTCCTGGGCAGCCATCCCAAAGGAAGACCCAAGGAAGATAAAAAACAGCACTAATCTCTTGCACATATTTAACAGCTAATATTTATCAATTTAATTGCTCGCTTGTTTTACCAAAACGGCGCTCCCGTTGTTGGTACCACACGATAGCTTCATACAATTCTTCTTCTCTGAAATCAGGCCAGTAGGTATCCGCAAAATAGAACTCCGTATACGACATTTGCCACAACAGAAAGTTACTAATCCGTTTTTCCCCCCCTGTACGTATCAGCAAATCGGGGTCTGGAATACCGTTGGTCGCCAGATGGTTTGAGACGGTTGTCTCTGTTATATCATCAGGATTTATTTTCTTTTCCAAAACCTCACGGGCGATTCGTTTAGTTGCCTCAGTCAATTCCCATTTCGAAGAATAGCTAAGCGCCAAAACAAGCGTTGTCCCGGTATTGGCTGATGTTTGCCGAATACAATCCATCAATGTAGTATAGGCTTTCCCCGGAAGGCGGGTCAGGTTGCCGACAGCTTTCAGACAAACATTGTTTTTCATCAAATCAGGCGTTTCCCTGTGGATAGCTGTTACAAGCAGTTCCATCAAAGCGATGACTTCGGCTTCCGGGCGGTTCCAGTTTTCATTGGAAAAGGTATAAACCGTAACATACTTCAAACCGATAGCCGCCGCAGCCTCTACAATTTTACGGACAGATACGACACCTTCCTGATGTCCGTAGCTGCGGTCTTTGCCTCTTGATTTCGCCCATCTTCCATTACCATCCATGATAATGGCAATGTGCCGCGGTAAATGATCTTTGTCTATGTTATCTATCAACGACATGCGTTTTTCGTTCTCTAAAAGCCCAAAATACTGTTAATATTATTGCACGGTCTGCTTCGCGGGCCAAAATCCCAGGTAACAGACAAGAGCAAGAAAGAGTACCAATCTTTGTTTTTCAAAATACTCCCTTTCATTTCGTAAGGATTATCAAAGATCGCGTTACTATCGTTTGTCACGTCAAAGTTGTCTCCAAACAACTTGCGAAACGAAAATTCGCAGCCTAAATTAATCCTGTTCTTCAGTTTATATTTTACGCCTATCCCCAAAGGGATATTCAAACCGGTAAAAGTTCGCCCACTTCCAGGAGCAACAGTCACACCCATGCCTAAAAGGACATAAGGGGAAAAGCGTTTCGTATTCATATACAAAAACTTGTCGCTATAAGCAAAGAAGTTAAACTCCATTTGCCCGCCCAGTTCAAACAGGTTCCTGTCGAACAATGCTTGTGCATTCCCCGGAAACACATTGTCCAGGCCGACTGTTGTACCCGAAACGCGTCCCCACATTAAATCGGCTTTCATAGCCCACCTGAAGTTCGCGTTATAACGGAACACAGCGCCGAATGCAGGATTCATACCTTTGAACAAGGTGTTTTTATTCGCGTCGCCCATATAGAACGCGCCACCTGCCATTCCGCCTATTTCAAACTTGTATTCCTGAGCCTGAATGGTTGAAAACAGTCCTGTTAGTGTAATAATGAAGGCAATCCGTTGAAAAAAAGTTGAAGTCATACCCTAGTTGTTAATTACCGCACCTTCTTTTTCTAACGTCAAAAGTCCCATAAAATTATACATTAAAGGAACGAATTCCCCTCCCCTTCTCGCTAAAGGCTCAACCGGTTTATGCGTCCTCGCCAAATTTCATTTAGCGATTCGGCATTTTTGCTTGTTTTTCCACCGAAAATAAGCATGTAATTATTTGTATCCACCTGTACAGAAGCAAAACCTCTTGCCTTATATCCGCTAGGGAAAGCTTTTAATGAATCTTGCAATGTCCAGGTTACGCCATAATCTTTCGAAACGTGTATTTCTTTGGATGCTTTACCTTCGGCATTGATACCTCCCGCCAGGAAGATTTTATCGTCGTACCGTGTCAGGATAGCACCTTCTTTCTTCTCGAAATAATCTCTGTTTTCATTTGTCAGCAATACCCAATCCGTAGCATTCATTGTAGCCCAAACTGTATTGGTAAGCTGATTATCTTTATCTCTCCCGCCTATCGCCATCAAATAGCTATGATACATATTGGCATATTGCGTAGTCGCGAAGTTTACAACCGGAAACTTGGCATACACCTGCTCTCCTATCGTCCATTCCTGATTGGCATCCATACCGGCAAAGTGAAGTGTACCGTTTTGTTCCACAATAGTTGCCAGCAACGGGATTTGCTCTCTGCCTTCTTTTAAAACACCTAACACACTTTTTACCGAAGGAGCATTGTTTGCCAACATCCAATTAAGGCCGTCGGCCGAGCGGTAAAGCATTCCCGATTCCGAAGGCACATATAAATAGCCGTCCAACAAGGCGATTTGAGTAATAAGCAAATCGCCCGTCAATCCGGTAAGCGGCAATTCATTCCAGTTCGCGGCATCCGACAAGGCGGAATAATACAATTTATAACTGCTGTTTGTCTTCACATACATAAAATAGGCGTCCGTATTATTATACGGATACACAACTACCTTTTGCTCCCGGATAGTTTCCGGTATGGGATTAGAAGCGTAAAGCGTCCACAACATGGAATCCGGATTCACCTGACGTATATTTACCTTGGCTGTATACGTCTTTGTCATTACTCTATCAAGAGCCGTAACGACTATTTTTACCGGCTTGGAAAAATCTATTGAGTCTCCCTCTTTCCAATAAAACATAGAATCCGGGTAAGCGTCTTGCGTAATCGCCGCAGTCAAAGCACTTGAACGATACGTCATATTGCAAATCACTTTGCCAACTTTTGTACCGTAGGGCATAGAGTCCTTATTAAAGATTTGGCCATTCAACTGGTCTATCGTAAATTTCACTTTACTCAGCCCGGCAATGGAATCGTGAGAAAGACTAAATGAAGATATTTGTGCATCTCTTGGCGCAGAAACGGTAGAAGAATCATCCGAATCTAAGCATGACGCTAACAACAACGTAAAACATCCAGTAATAAATAGTATTATCTTATTTTTCATCAAAATACATAAGTTGATTGCGTATTGAACGACAAAAGTAGAAACATTTTTGGCTTTATAACCAAAGTAATACAATATTTATAATATTTTAGTGACAATCCGTCCGTTTTCCAATTTATTTTCACGGGAATAAACACTTACCACATGCCTATTCACATTTCCATTGATTATTGTAGAAACTTTTTTCAACACGGGAGGGTATTTCCCGCTCAAGAGAGGCGCCGGCACTCCATTTGTTAAAATAACAGGAGATGTTTCAACCTGTATTTCGTCCCATAATCCTTCTTGTAAAAACTGTTGCAACAGATAAGTCCCTCCTTCTACCAACAAGGAATTCAGCCGGAGGTCATACAAGCAAGACAAAACCTGCGGCAATATTTCTTGTGAATAATCAAGGGTTATATAGGTAACGTTTGGTCTGTCTTTTCCTTCCTTTTTTGTAAAAACAAGTGTTTGATGGGCGCCATCCAACAGATGATAATCAACAGGGATAGACAAATCACGGTCTAACACCACCCGCACGGGAGATGCTCCCGGCCAATACCTGACCGTCAACGACGGGTTATCGAGCAAGGCCGTCCGCGTCCCTACCATTATAGCCGCCACTTCCGCCCGTTTTTTATGGACGCGTTGAAGCATATCAGACGAAGAAAGCACGACGGGTTTCACAGACGCGTCCCGGCGAAGCTTGTCAATAAACCCATCCGCGCTTTGCGCCCATTTCAGATAGACATACGGACGCCTGTGCACCTGATTCGCCATATACACCTGATTCAAGGCATATGCTTCTTCTTCCATAACACCGGTCGTCACCTCTACACCGGCCTCGCGCAACATCCCGATGCCTCTGCCCGACACTTCCGGAAACGGGTCTGCACATCCTACCACTACGCGCGGTATACGTTTGCGGATGATTAATTCGGCGCAAGGAGGGGTTTTCCCATAGTGGGAACAAGGTTCCAGGTTCACATATAACGTAGATTTCTCCAACAAGGACGTATCTGCCACAGAAGCGATCGCATTTACTTCGGCATGCGCTTCTCCATATTTTTTATGGTAGCCCTCCCCTATAATTTTGTTGTCGTATACGATTACAGAACCTACCATCGGGTTCGGGCTTACGCTCCCTTCCCCATGGCGTGCCAATTCGACACAACGCATCATATATTTTTCGTCCATTTCGTTCATGTTTCGAATTCCTACCTTTACATTTCCACATGCAAATATAGACAAAGGGCTTGAAAACCGTATATTGGTTTCATTTATTACCAAATCAACTTCATTTCATACCCCTTTTTCACTGCTTCGGGAGTGTTTTTAGCATTGAGTTTGATTTCAAACAATATGATTATGAAACGGTATCTGAAAATCGCGGCTATCACGTTGGCAATGTGTACAACCGCATTAATGTCCTGCAATAAAGACGGCGACGAAGTAACCACCTACACCGTAACCTTCGATGCCGACGGCGGCACTCCCGTTCCTTCCGTTCAAAGCGTGGAGGCGGGAAAAACGGCACCGTACAAATTCGGAGGACGGCAGGAAGACTTGTCGTCCTTTTTTTGATTTTTTTTGTGTTTTTGTTTTTGACGTTCTTTGGCTTACCTCATGTCGAGGTTTATCAATAAAATGAGGTACTTTTGTTGCTGAATTGTTAGTAGCAAAATTTACAGTGTGAACGAAACGCTTTCTTATATCAACCAATCATTAAAAAGCCTATATCCACCGGGCGAAATACAAAGTTTTAGCAGACTGATAATGGAACATGTATGCGGTCTGTCCCATCACCAACTTTTAATACGCGACAGGGTTTTATCCCAAACAGACCGGCTGGCCATCGAAGAAATTGTTGAACGCCTCCGCAAGGCGGAGCCAATCCAATATATCTTAGGAACCACCACTTTTTACGGGCTTACATTCCGTGTGAATCCCGCCACATTAATTCCCCGTCCGGAAACAGAAGAACTGGTAGATCGCGTAATTAAAAAACACACAGGGCAACCTATTCGTATACTTGACATCGGCACAGGAAGCGGATGTATCGCCATTACATTAAGTAAATACCTTCCCGAAGCCCAAATAATGGCTATAGACATTTCGGAAGAGGCTTTGGCCACAGCGCGCGAAAACAACCGGCGAAACAACACGCCGGTCGCCTTCGTCCGGACAGACATACTGGATATTCCGCAAGCCGGAAAAGACATTCCCGGCACATTCGACCTCATCGTAAGCAACCCTCCATATGTGTTGGAGAGTGAAAAAAATGAAATGGAGAAAAATGTACTTCTGTATGAGCCTTGGCAGGCCTTGTTTGTCCCCGACAACGACCCGTTGCGGTTTTACCGTGCTATTATTGGCTTTGGAAACCAAAAGCTAAACAAAGGAGGATACTTATATTTTGAAATTAACGCACAGTGTGGCAAGCAAGTTGTGGAATTACTCCGGCAAGAAGGTTACGAAGCCATTGAATTGCTACCTGATATTTCCGGCAAAGACCGGATGATAAAAGCCCACATATGAAAAAAAACAACGAATCCGAAATATTGCATCACATGGCTGCCTGGTGTTCCCTGTCTGAAAGGTGCATCCGGGATGTAGAGAAAAAACTGGCCGACGCCGAATTACCCCCGGAGGCTTCGGAACGAATCATTACCCGGCTCGTAAAAGAAAAATTTATCGACGAAAACCGTTTCGCCCGTAGCTTTGTAAATGACAAACTGCACTTCAACAAGTGGGGAAAGATTAAAATCGCGCATGAATTAAACCGGCGGAATATTCCTCCCGCCATACGTGCCGAAGCGCTGGAAAATATAGATAACCAAACCTACCGCACCATCCTTCTGATGTTGTTGAAATCAAAAAAGAAAACAACAAAGGGGAAAGACGAAAGAGACCTGTTCAACAAACTACTCCGCTTTGCTGCCGGACGCGGTTTCGAAAGCAGCGAAAGCATCGCCTGCCTCCGCGAACTATTCAATGGGAATGACTATGAAAATGATATCGACTGCGAAGGAGGTTTTGAATGACCTCATCCACCTCTTCTTTCCAAAGCTTTGCTTACTGTGTAAAGAACCTTTAATCCGGCACGAAGAGCTGTTATGCCTCAAATGCCTGTATGATTTACCCCGAACAAATTATGCTTGGGAAGAAGAAAATCCGGTATACCAGCGTTTCATAGGCAAAGCGTACATTACCCATGCTTCATCCTGGCTCCATTATCAGAAGGGAGGAAAAGTGCAACAGTTGGTACATTCATTCAAATACCACGACAACAAAGAAGCGGCCTACCAATCAGGAAAGCTGATGGCAATGGAATTAGGCAAGACCGGCTTCTACAAGGAAATAGATTTGTTGATTCCCGTGCCACTGCATAAGAAACGGAAACGGGAAAGAGGTTATAATCAATCCGAACAATTATGCGCAGGAATAGCTTCCGTCTGGAATATTCCGGTGAATACAACGGCCTTGCAAAAAATGACCCGCTCAAGCACTCAGACAAACAAAACAATCTATGCCCGTTGGATAAACGTCCGGCAGATTTTTACCTTAACAGACAAACACTTGATAGAAGGTAAGCACATCCTTTTGGTAGATGATGTGGTAACCTCGGGTTCAACATTATGTTCCTGCGCCGAGGTCTTAACCGGAATTCCTCAAGTAAAAATCAGTATCCTGACACTCGCCTCCGCCACATAACCTCCTGCCAGGAATGTTTTTTTTCCAATATTACAGAAATAGAATAGAAACTAAAACAAAAAGTCGGATAGCGATATTAAAATGTCAGATTTGAACATATTAGCTCATTAGGATTTTATCTCTTTGCAAGAACATATTGATATAATATTTCCTTAAAGCAAAAGAATAAGTATGAAAAAGTTGTCAACGAAAGGAATTAAAATCCTAAAAATAACACATTTATTATTTGTCATCATGTGGGTTGGCGGAAGTTTTTGTATGGCGATAGTTCTGTTAACTACCTCGCCACATGAAAGTCATCAATTATTCATGCGTTCGCTTATAATGAAATTGGTGGATGATTGGCTTATTATACCGGGAGCAGTATGTGTTACTATTACCGGGATTATCTATGGCTT
>JAIRRS010000140.1 GCA_031255855.1 Tannerellaceae bacterium
TATAGAAGGTTTCCTGATTGAAAACGGTAAGACAACGCAGCCGGTAAGCGAGATGAATATTACGGGCAATATGATCGAACTGTGGAACAATCTGCAGGAAACAGGCAACGATGCCCGTCTTTCGTCAAGCTGGCGAATCCCGTCTCTTCTGTTTGATCAGGTTGATTTCAACGGAATGTAATTTATACCGGGTATTCAGGGCTGATGCGACGGTAAAAATAAAAAAAATCCGGCTAAAAATTTTCTGTGAATTTTGTTGGAAACTTTTGTTTGTTTGTGTGTGTAATCGCAGTTACCGGAAAGCGCTGAACCTGTAACTTTGTGTGCATAACACGGTGCAGATTGCTACAAAACGCTAAAGCGTTGAACCTGCTGTAAGCTATTCCGAGCATAAACTCCATCCGCAACTGCTGCTTACTTTCCCTTGATGCAGTTGAAAAATTGAGTTTAGACTTCTCTGGACGAGTAGCAATAACGAAGACGGGGGCGCTTATTTTGATCCGTTTGTGTATAATCTGATAATTTAATACGAACTTTATTGCATAATGAATGATCGGACGACAGACGAAAAGAAAGAAATTAAGTTAGCCGTGGTTTATGCTGCCTTATTAACGGCATTGCCATGGTTCGTACAGTTTGTAAGCGTTGTGTTTTCGTTGCAGTTAAAGCAATTTGGGTTGAAGCCGCTTGAATGGAAAGGATTATCCGGTATTTTTACAATGCCGTTGCTGCATGCAGACTGGGAACATCTTATTTCGAATACGCCTGCTATGTGGTTACTGATATTCGGATTGTTTTTGTTCTATAAGCGCGATGCATGGCCGATCTTGCTCTGTTTATGTCTCTTGAGCGGATTCCTGACTTGGCTTATGGGGAGAAATTCTACACACATAGGTGCAAGCGGACTTGTTTATGCACTCGCAGCATTTCATTTTTTAAGCGGTGTTATAAAGAAAGAACTTCGTCAACGCGCTTTTGCACTGCTGGTCGCCTTTTTTTATGGCGGTTTTGTCTGGGCTTTTTTTCCTACGCTTTATAGGGGGGACGTCCATCTCGTGGGAGGGACATCTTTCCGGACTGATCGCCGGCATACTGTTTGCTTTTTATTTTCGTGACAAGGGGCCGAAACCTCTTATTTATCCCTTTTTGGAGGATGAAGATGTTGATGTTGGGGATACGGAGGAGGTTAATCGTTATTGAAATCATCCCGAAGATACCGGGTCATCTGGGATAAATACAGAAATTTGAAATAAAAATAAACGGATTTATTTTGTATTCCATTCCTTTGTATTATCTTTGCGGCAAACAAATAATAGAAATATCATGGCAAAAGCGAATGAAGATCCTTGTGGAGGGTTACATAATGTGTTAGCAGCAGGTACGGTATTAACAGGAACAATTGTTGCGGAATCGGATTTTCGCCTCGACGGACGTGTGGAAGGAGAGATCAATTGTAAGGGTAAAATTGTTGTTGGGCCAAAAGGTTATGTCAAAGGAAATGTGATGACAGACAATGCGGAAATTTTCGGGAGCGTAGATGGTATTATACGTGTGCGCGAACGTCTTGTTCTGAAGTCGTCCGCCATAATCAAAGGCGATATCTTTATTCAGACCTTGGAGATAGAACCGGGCGCTAAGTTAAATGGTTCGTGTACAATGTCCGGAAAAGAAAGAATAGAGATGGGAGTGTCTGTGCCGTCCAATCCGAATTTGGTAAGCGGTCAAAAGAAATAGCTTCTACTTGTAATAAGTCGGGCGTATATTTATTGTTGCCATCAATCGGCCTCAGATCGGGTTATTTTTTTCAGATGCTGACAGAAAATGGTTTTGATTATGTTTGTGTATTGCGATGTGGAATAAAAAATTACGAGATAGATCCAAATTAGATCAACCCTAAAAGTTGTGAAGGGGTTAGAAAAGTTTTACATTTGTATCCATGAATATAGGCTACGATTTATTGTTGCCGCGGGGTATGACGGACTACTTTGATGCAGTATCTTTTGAAGAGATAGGCAAGACAATTATTTTACATTTGAAAGAGAAGAGTTTATCCCCATCGGGGGTATCCAGTAGAAATTTTATATCCAAAGGTTTTTATCCGGCTGTGGATATTCATGATTTCCCGGTCCGGGACAGTGGGGGGTGTATCTTGTGTGTGTACGTCGTCCCGCTGATAGGCAGGCAAACGGGTGCTCCCTGTATGCGTGACTGGGCAATAAATAGTTGACGGCACTCGCCTGACCCGCGAGTTCGCCGCTTTTTTAAAAGAGCTGTCTTGATAGCGAGCTTGTCAACTATAGCACCCCAGGTAAATTTTTTCATCCAGAAGGAAAAAGGCTCGAAGAGTATTACAAATGTCATCTTCCAGATTTCCACCAGTGGAAGGTGCGCGAACACAGCGCGGACAGCCTGCTTTTCCATGAGAATACAGACCCCTGGTTGAGTATCAACGAAACCTCATTAAACTGTGACGAACTCTATACGATTGTCACCAACAGGGAAGCAAAGGGTTGTAAAGGTCCTATTGTAGCCATTGTCAGGGAAACATCGACTGAAACGGTGATAAAATATCTGAGGAAGATACTTGCCGGCAAACGAAGAAAAGTGAAGGAAATAACGGATCAGTCCGAAACCCCGGTTGTGTTTTTTCTTGTGTTATGCACATAACATAGATAATCTAAACAGGAAGAACGGAATGTCGGACACGCCTCTGAACTGTCTTCTAAAAGGGATCAGTCCGAGACCCCGGTTGCAAAGATAGCCATTCTCCAGGTAGGATTATCTTTGTGTTATGAAACAATGTCAAGTCTTACAAACGGAGTTTGCGGATGTGATCACCGACAATTTTGAGTTTACTGATTAC
>JAIRRS010000041.1 GCA_031255855.1 Tannerellaceae bacterium
GACGGAGGGTATGGGGATACGCAAGGTTCTACGGTGGTCGATTGTACGACGGAACCTTTCGCAATCATCCGGCAGGGGAAAGGACTGATTCAACTCTGAATCATCTTTTAACCGGAAAAGACCGTGTGACTTTTCAGAGAAACAAATGCTTTGTCGATTTTCACATTTGATGGAAAACGATCCTGTCTATCATAGGATTTGCATTTAACGTTGTCCGGTAATCCGGATTTTTATAATACAAGGCATTGTCTATGCGATGGATCTCGTGTTCCAGTTTCGCATTGTGCCATATTGAGCTGGTTTTGTCGCAGGCGTCCGGGGCACAGGTTCTCTTTATTCGGTTGAAATCCAGGTTTGCAGGGCATGTTTTGAAAATGGTCAATGGGACGAACGGGACATGCAGCGAGTAATGGATAGGGGGATTTGCGGGTAGTTTAAACGGTTGGAAGATATTGTTTACTTCATACCGACGGATGCCTGTCTCCTTCAAAAACTGTATTGTATTGCTTTTTAATAAGGCGCATGAGGCGATATGTTCTTTCCGTCCCGGAAATAGATCCGGTGATAGTCGGTTCAGTCTGAAATCGGTTTGCTGTCCGGTCAGGAAACGGCTTATTACGGGTGTTCCTGTTTTTGTGGTTACCAGGTAATATAATAAACCCCAATCGGATGTTATGACTTCAATATCTGGTTTTATTGCTACTAATTGTCGGATCAAAGCGATGGCTTTGCTTATGCCTTTTCCGGTCAGGAATGGCGTGACGAGGCTCAGTTTCAGTTTTTCCTTTTCCGCTGTTTCCAGCAACTCTTCTGTCTCGGGAAAAGCGGGTAGGCGTTTTTCGCAGGTTTCATGCCCGAAATAGATGCGTTGACAACCGGACAGATCTGTTTGCCGGACCGCCTTGCAGTCTATCATATATCCTATTTCTCTATCGGTTTCCATGATTATTCATAATAACAGCGCAGTCCTGAACAATCATTTCCGAAAGTGGACATGTATTTTACCCGGGCCGTGTGATGATCTTCCAGCACTTGCCGTATGAAACGAACAGATTTGAGGATGATTTCAGGCGGATATCCCCGCCCGGCTATCTTGTAATTGGTAATACCGGCCTTATGGAAAGCAGCTAAGGAACAAGCGGCGCAAGCCGGTGTTTCAAGGTCATTCGCAGACTGGTGTCTTACCTTTTTATTGCCGCAAGTATAGGACAACCGGCAACCGTGCCCTTCGTAACCGGTTTCGTCATGAGAAGCATGATAAAAATTGCAAAACGTATCAATAAATTCACATTTTTGGAGCATAACGATGATCTCGTATTCCAAGTCGGGACTTGCCTGTGCCATAAAGTGGTCGATTTCTTCCTTTGTCTTTTCCCTTGGCAGGACAATTCTTGATATGTGCAGGCATTTGAAAAAATCCGCGCTTAGGGGGTTGAATACACCTGCCATGACGGATAAATGGCGTTTGAGGCGGCTTTTGCGGTTCCTCAGCCACAGGAGGATTTCCATATCGGAAAGCATGACGGAATGGCCGCCTCTTGTTTCCCATTGTTCCAGTATTTCGTAAATGTATGGTAACTGGCTTTCCGAATAGGGCGTATTCAGGACTAATGTAGCCTGGCTGTCATAGCGGTTGGTTGTTTCAATGATTTCCGACAACTCGTCGAACGTCGATATATGGGCGTATTCATTCTGGCGGCGGGAAATAAAGGCAGCATTGCCGAATTGCCTTACCCACTCTTCCGTCATGATCCCGAAATACACCTCGGAAGCCCCCTCCCTTAGTACGGGCGCTACTTCGCTAACAGCGCATACGGGTGCCACGATATTCCCTTCCCTCATCTCTCAATCCTCATTTATGGCGGCATACAACGCCTCCGGCGACCGGACGAATCCATGTTCTATCAAGTTTTTCGCCACGGATCTGCCGAAACAGATATTTTCTTTTATCATCCTTTCCACTTTGGTTTGCTGCATCGTCCCCGTTTCAAACATGTCGAGTATGGAGAAGAAGCAGGCGGACACCCTTTGGTCGCAGACCCGGTTGATTTGCCTTAAAACCGGTAATTGCCATTCATCCTTATCATATACTTTGTTGGTTCGACAAACGGGCATGGCGCATAATGCATGCATGGATGGCGCTTCGACAGGCGCCAATACGTCGACCAGCGTTTGGTACAATCCTTCAATCCCGGCATTTCGGAAAGGCAAGGTGTGTATGCCCCGGTATTTGTGTTCCGGATGGGCTGCGGCGTATTCGTCGTACATGGAGGATCCGGGCATGGCGTCCAACCGGTTTATCGCTGTCCGGCAATTGAGCAGCCCGTATTGGCGAAGCTTGGAGGCAAAACGTCTTATCCCTTCCAGCGTGCAGTCGGGATGGAACAGCAATGTGCCGGCGTTCACTTCGATATCCTTTTCCTGCAAACGGGATACCCAATCCCAGGTCTTATCGCAATACGCCCTTCTCCAAGCCTTGAAATCGCGAGGATCGTCGGACTCTATTCCCAGAAACACATACGTCAGCCCGGCAGTTGCCAGATAGTCTATGATCTCTTCCGAAAGAGAGTTTGGTCTGACTTGGATACCCATCGTTATTTTCAGCTTGTTGCGGCGGATTCCCTCGGCAAACCGGGCGGCTCTATCAAGCGCCATGGACGGAGGCCCCAGGAAGTCTTCATCAACAAAATTGAATGCCCGGGCATTGTATTTCTCGTATAAATACGTCAGTTCCCGGACTATATTTTCAGGGCTTCTGCCCCTCCAGGAAGGATGATGTTCTTTTCTCATTCCTTTTGAGGCACAATACGCGCAGGCGCTGCAACAGCCTCTGGAACCTTGCAGATTGAACGCCCAGCCGTACTTCCTCAGATGGTAGGAATAACGGCGGGCGGGGAAAGGAAGTTTATCCAGCGGTATGGCAGGCGAACCGGATATCAGACGCGGTATTTTATGGACAGAACTCTTTTCCCAATACGCGCAGATGGTTTTCAGGGATGTCTCTCCTTCGTAGCGCATGAGATGGAACTCGCCGGGAAGCTTGACCTGTGCGTTGCCGAACTCTGCCGTGACATAATTCCCTCCGGCAATCCAAAATACCTCCTTTCCGGCCAGTAATGCCTTGCAATCCGAATAAATACTCCATATGGAGTCCAGTTCCCGGTCTGTCGTTATGGAAAATCCAATGGCGTCCGGCTGGAAAGAAGCCGCCCTGCGGGCAAGTTTGCAGTTGTCCAGATTGTCCAGCGCGCTATCAAGCAGAAGCGCTTTACACCCTTGCTCGACCAATGTGGAAGCTAAATATTCCAATCCTAACGGTTCCTGTATTTCAGGATCGTAAAATAAACTTTCATTCAATGGTCTGATCAATACCCAACGCATCAACCGAATCTTATTTTTTTATATTTCCTCCGGAAAATAATCAGCAGTACAAGAAAATAGAGAACAGCCATGATCTGTCCCGCCAGGCTTTGATAAATACCGAAAGCCGTCACCCAGCACAGAGCGGTAAATAGCATCAGGATGATCATCAGAAACCAGATTGTCGTTTTTTTAGCATCGTGCAGTTTCCCCAACGCTATGCCGTAAATGATCAGGAAAGCAAGCAATATGCCTGCCGCGATTATTTCCCCTTTCGTCCTGTCCTCGTCTGTGACAAAGAGTTGTGACTTATACAATAAGCCGTTCCGGATGATATTGTCTAACGTATATTCCCGGTACTCCATTTGCAACTGCTTTAAATTCAGCTCCCGGAATGTGTTGTGTTTTTCAACGGATGTGTTTCTCTCCGACAGGAGACGTTCTGCCTGTTTGTATTCTCTGTTCTTGTTCCGGTACCAGGCGGCGTTGAAACGGGCCATGGAATTGCCGTAAAACCACATTTTTTCCAGTTCTCTCGCCTTTTGTTCCGCCTTTGCCGGTTGGTTCATCCGTTCATAAACGACAACCAGGTTGACCAGTCCGGCGGCATGGTTTTTTTTCTGCCGGGTCAGGATTTCCAATTCTATTTGCGCGCAGAGATCCTTGCCGGTATGTATCAGGGCAAGCGCCAGGTTACTGCGCGTATCGTAATGATTGGGATAGCTCTTCAGAAGGTTCCGACAGTCATTTATCATGACAGCGAAATATTCCCTTTTGTAATCGTTCGATATTGAAATTAAATTTGAAGCAGAAGGCGTGCTATCAGTCTGGGATATATTTTGGACCACCTGTTCCGCCCATAATTTCACAACCTCCTGTACGGTGCCATCCATCCGGTAAGGTTCCAGTTGCTGCAGACTTTCCCAAACGATTGAATCTTCAGGTTGGAAGCCTTCGTTTATCCATGCAGAGATATTCCGGATGATTTTTTTCGCCGATGAATCCATTGCCTTTACCGGAGCGATTTTGTACATATCTGCTGCGGTCTCAAAAGCGAAAGGATCGCGTAAATCGGTCTCAACCGTCATTTTCTTATAGTCTTCTCCTTGCATAATGCCTGATAGTCCCAGGCAGAAGAAGAATGTTATGAATCTTGTAAATTGAATCGGTTTCATATCCTATCAGATTAAGTGTGTAATTATCAATGGACAGGAGCGCATCGGCAACCGCTTCTGGATCCGCCGCTGCTCCGGCTCCTGCTTTTTGTGGATTCACGGGTATAACCGACGCAGTTACATACTCTCACCTTGTTGCAGGTGCATATAACTCCTCCGCCTACGGGGTCGCAGATACAACCGGAGAGCTTTTCCTGCGTGTCCGAAGATATGCCGGAATAATCCACAAAAGCTGTTTCCAGCCCGGGTTTGGGGAAGACGTCACTCTCAATCACAATGAAGAGCTTCGGGTCTTCAAAGATTTCTTCTGTTTTGCTGGGTTTGTCGTCAGGTTTCATATGGTCTGGTTTTTAGGATTTGTTATTAGTTTTTCCAGTTGCATGATTGTTAGTTGCCTGTTCAGTTTGCATCTTGAACTGCCCTGATGTTCAAAAGAGTGGCTTTCGTCAAACACTTTGGAGATGCAGTCGCCGGCGCAATGCCATTTGCAAAAGCAGTCCCGGCACCAGGCGATGTTTTCTACCGAATATTGTTGCAGGCGCTTGATCTTTTCCTGTTCAAATTCAAACGTTTTCTTTTCCGGATCGTATTTGCCGTAATGGAAAAGTTCTGCTTTCGGATCCTCCTTTTCCGTAATTTCGTAACAAGACGTGACGCTCCCGTCGGGCAGGACATTAAAGCCGTCGCCAGGAGCGGCGCAGAACTTGGAAAGAAGGGCGTCTAAACGTAATCCGCTGTAAATTAAATTGACGCCCAATTGTTCCGCTTTCTCGTAGGCCTTTATATAATACTGTATGAAATCCTCGTCGGATGGCGCTTTCTCGCCGCTCGTCAGACATCTGCCGCATTGCCAGACCGGCTCAATATGCAGGTAACGGACATTAAATTCCGCCTTAAACCATTCCACTACTTCCTCCATACGGCGGACATTCCGTTCCGTAACCGTGGCTCTTACCCCATAAGAAAAATCGTTTTCGTCGAAGAATTTCAAGTTATCCCTTATGACGGCAAATGAACCGGCGCCGTTCACTGCGGGGCGGTTGTAGTCCTGTATATCGGCAGGCCCGTCGATGGAAATGTTCAGGTTGGTAAAGTTGTGAAGGATAAAATCCCGTTGCTTTTCGTTGAACATACCGTTGCTGGCGGCAAATATTTCCACATCAAGCCCCTTGTCGTCAGCTACTTGATATGCATATTTTACCGTTTCGGTCATCAACTCCCAAGCCATGGTTGGTTCCCCTCCTCCATGAAAGCCTACCGTAAATTGGGGCAGACCTGCCAATCCGGCGTTATGCGCCACTAAGTCGATCGCCGCTCGGGCTGTTTCAAACGCCATGTCTTCGTTCTTTTTTCCGGCTTCGGCGTAACAATACCTGCACCGCAGGTTACACCGGCTGGTCAGGAACAATGTTACTTCATGGGGCATAAAGCTATAGTTGTCGGGGAATATGGGTTTCGGCAGTCCGGTTTTGTTCAGAAACCGGTTTTCATACAGCAAACCGATATAATCCGCTTCTTTTTCAGAAAGTGTTTCCTGTTCAAAATACCGGGCTATTGTATTCACACCGGACCGGTTGATCACTCCGGCTTTCCTGTTCAGTGGGGAATAGAGGATAAAAGTAGTCTCATCTCGTCGGATAACAAACAAGTTATCGTTTAAAGCGGCAGTCCTTCCATCAGGCTTCATACATCGTAACATAAAAGGGCGCCGACAACATGCCTAATTCAGCCAATTGGCAAATGAAACCGGCAACAGCCGTTTCCAGCATTTCCGTATGTTCGACGGAAAAATACGTTGCGAGTTGCGACGAAATAGCGGATACCGTATGCTCTCCGTTTAATAAACCAATCATCTTTTCACCCGTTTTGTTTACCGAACATAAATGCCCTTTCCCGGACAATATAAAATGCCCCTCTTCGCTGTATGTCCGGATCTCAGCCGATAATTCAGGCTTTGCGGAAGGATAATCACCCTTTGCGATTCTGGCGGCGGACGACTCTCGCGACAGCCGCTGATCGAATGTAATAAATCCTGCAATAACCAATGATGTCCCTGCTCCCAAGCGAAAAAGAAAATCTCTCCTGTTCAAATGATCTTTCATGGCTGTTGTGTATAATCATCGCAAGAATAAAAACAAACCTCCTGCTTAAATCAAAAACAGTTTCAATTTAAGCAAGAGGTTGTGTTTCTTTATTTGTTTTAAAGGACTATTTTGTAGGCTTTGCCGTTCAGTTGAACAATGTATAAGCCTTTTGGCATCGGGAATGAAGCATTTCCATTAACTTTGGTTTGTTTAATTTGTTGTCCTGTGACGTTATAGATGGTAAGGGTAGCTGCTGCGGCTGTCTTGACATATAATGTACCGTTTGCCCCCCATGCGGCGTATTCCGAAAGGGTTTCGTTGCCCGTTTCATCATTATCGCCGCCTGCACCGCTTTCTGTGATCACAACTTTTTTGAGATAAATTTTGAAATTAGACTGCACTTTCTTGATCTTGATCGTGTAAGTTCCTTCGCCGTCGGATTTTACATCAACATCATTCGCCATGCCACGGTCTGTAATGACTTCTATTTCTTCATCGCAAGAAGCTGTAAATACAAAATCTTTCTGTGACTGTACGTAAATAATGCCTCCGGTTCCTATTGTGTTCGGATTGGTCGTGATTCCATCCTCAGCCTCTATGGTAAGACCACGCATCGTAGTCCTGTCTACGTACACAGGAAGTTGATGGTCGCCTTCACCCGGTGTTCCCACTTCATCGTTCAGGGAAATTTCGTATTTAATGGCTTTGATGATCGGGTATTTGTCAAGCAATGCAAGCATATCATCCTGGTAAGTATATTTAGCGAAACTTGACGCGCGATCCATCTCCGGCAGAAACCAGAAGTCGGTGGGTTCCAGAAAGTCAACGATGATTGGACTCTCAATAGCTCTCAATTCATTTCTTACCGGATCATTTTTTGTCTGATCCGGATCACCTTGAGGTACCCATTCACCCAACGTAATAGTTCTTTTAATAACAGGCGTCAATTCATTTCCGTTAAAATACTTCGAGTATATATTGATCTCGTTGTATACCGTTGTCTGACTTTTAACCTGATAATAGAACAGACCCGCGAATCCATTAACGGGATTCTGATAGTAATAGTTGAGAAATCCCGAAGATGTTCTGTCTTCATTAATAGAAAAATCAGGATCTCCTTTCTTTCCACTACCATAATTCCACGTCTTTTTTGTTTCCGGACCAAAATCGTTTTCAATAGGAAATTTATCCCATAGCAATTCGCTTGCTGTATACTGGTATACACCATTCTTATCAATAGCAACCTGTTTGAAAGTAATACCCTTATTACCATCGATTATACCACTTCCATCATAAAATTCGGATGCTTTGGCCGAAAGAGTTACATTTATGCTCCCATAATGCGGTTTTGAGATATCATGTGCCGCATTCATTACATTCGCTCCCATAAATAACATAGAGATCATTAATCCTAATTTAAATTTCGCTTTTTTCATGTTCAAAAATTGTTTTAATTAATACTATATTTTTATTTCCACATTGACACTTTAGGTTAATAGTCAACATCTTTCTTTATGAGAGTTGAAAATGTGTGGCTATTACAC
>JAIRRS010000007.1 GCA_031255855.1 Tannerellaceae bacterium
TGCCACGAGGCATACCATCCCGCATCCATCTATTGGAACAGTTACACACGGGCGGACATGATAAGGCATTTCAACGCCTTTTTCGGGACGGATATTAAATAACAGGACGACGGGCGGAATTTCCGCCCGTTACTTTTTCCATGACTTACCAAACGAACGGGGAGAAAAAGTAACAAAAAGCCGAACTATTTTTAAATAGTTCCATTTAATTTTTCCCAAATTCGTTTATAATCCTCTCCTGATAACCTTGAACCAACAGGCTTAACATTGTTCCAAGTTTCATTTGGTTGTTGAGAAAGCCAATTGTTTACAGTATCGGTGGATTGGTTAAATATTTCTCCATTTACAGAAGCGTTGTATAGTTCCCCTAAACTGTTAGCGATACTTCTTGGCACATTATTTTTCCTCATAAGCACACCTTCATCCGTGTTTACACCGTAATGTAAATATGCAGGAAGATTTGCCATTTTTTTCTTTTCAATATCTGATAAATTTTCCCAATCAACACCACTCGTTGGCATTTTTTGCAATGCGGCAAGTCCCCAAGTAGCAGAATTTGCCACAATTTTATATAGTGCTTTTGTAGCTTTTTGAATAGCTGTTGTGGATTCTATATCCGGGTACATTCTTAATGCTATACTGGCTAAGTTCCTACCATTTACCCAATCAATTATCAATCTGGCAATACTGGAACGGTCTAATGGCAGTCCTCCTTCACTTAAATCCTGAATTGACTTCTTTATTTCATAAGTATTCAGCATTATTCCCACAAGGTTTTGCATTGTTTGGTTGTTTTCAGAAAACAGTTGATTCCGTTGCCAATCTTGCGGGCTAATATTAGATGAAGCTAACCTGCCTATCATCTGACGTACAGAAACAGAAGAGAAGCCTGTTTCGTCTGCTCTTTTTGCATCCGCTAATGATAAAGTGCTTACATATCTACGTAGATTATCTCGTAAAAATCTTTTCTTCTCGCCAGAAAGTTGATTGTAACCGAAAGTAGCTTGTAACTTTAATTCAAGTTGTGCGAGAAAAGTATCTTGTTGCTGAGTTTGCCTTCTTAAATGCGATATATACTGTAATATAGCTGACCACCGTTCATCTACAAAAAGCCATCGCTCAAAATCTTCTTCTGCATGACGTAATGCATTGTCGATAGCGTTAACCAACTGAGAATGCAAGTCATCTGATGCTTTTTTTACATAATTTCCAACTTGTAAAAGGTCTGCTTGATTTTTTACTGCAATTCCCACCCAACCCATACTATCCTGTCCGGCACGTCCAACTCTTCCGGCTAAATTCCAAAAGTCACGCACGGGCATTGCTCCCGAATAAGGGTAATTATATGCACCCATTATGACTGCTGAAACAGGAAAGTTGATACCCTGTGCTATTGTTGTTGTAGCCACTAAGACTTGAAGTTTTTCATTGGACATCAAATCTTCAATCAGAAAACGAATTTCATCGGGAAGAACTGAACTATGTACAGCAATTCTTCGTTCTAAATATTTGCTCAATGGGAAATTTTCTCCCAATTCGCTCTGTACAAGCTTAACAACCAGTTCGACATCTTCATCTGTTTCTACATCATGCCCGAAACTTTCATATAGACTCTCTGCAATTTTATATGTTTCATTTGGGTTTGAAGCAAGCACTATTATTGGCGATTCCAAGTTCAGAATATCAGACGCAACCTGAGAAGCAATTTTCACTTTTGAAACTCTGGCTTGAGATGCCGTTTGGTCGGCTTCTTGACCACTATTCAGTGGTATTGTACAGCCTATATCATAAGTACCTTTATCTGTATGGAGTGTCCGTAATACATAGTCGTAGTTTCTTGCTCGTCCTACAATTTCTATAGCTCCTACAATTCTTTCGTTAGGTTGCCACCAATCCAATTCTAAATTGATAACATTTCCTCTATCGCCTGCAAGCCATCTCGAAACATCCTCTGAATTGGAAATGTCCGGTGTCATCAATAAGAAATTGGCTTCTTCGCAATCATTTTTTATAGTAGAAAGTAAAAACTCCAGATTTAACCCTCTTGACGATTCTTCTATGTTATGAGCCTCATCAACTACTGCAAGAACTAACGGTCGTTCAGTAGTTGAACCAAGACCTTGACGTACAAGCAAATTCATCTTTTCATAAGTGGTTATAAGAATGTCAAAGTCTGTTTGATTACCATTCTCCTCTACTAAATGTTGTTCAAAACCATCCAAGTCAAGGGCTCCGCTTGCTCTTTCTATTCTCATTCCGATGTTGGACAAATCCTTCTTTAACTGTATATAGACCTGATTTACTAAGGCTCTGGTAGGAACTATGTAAGCCACCCAACCACCTCGCTCTCTAAATTGATTGAGAGCCTGTAATATTCTATATTCAGCAATCAATGTTTTGCCACTTGATGTGGGTAAATTGACTACAACTGCCCTGTGTGCAGGATTCAGTAATTCGCCTTCAATAATAGATTCTCTTTGCGGATATAGCAACTCAAATAATCCTTTATCATCCCGATGAGATACAAACTGATTGAACTGAGTTACCCAATTATTGATACCACGTGTGGTGTACCAAATGGTATTTCGTACCATTTTTACAGCAAAGGCTTCAAAAAATTGATATAATAATCTGAGGCTTATGTTCCCTGATTTCTGCGCATATTCTGATGCTATTCCTATATGGTATTGTAATTCGTTTTCCGGCTCTAATGGTCGTCCTTCCATTAAATAATTACCCAGAACATCAACACATTTTGCAAAATGGTATAATGAAACAAGCTCTGCCGCTCCATAAGGACGGCTTTCTTCATTTACCTGATTCAGAAACGTATTTTCAAAATCATCCTGTTCCTGTCTAAGCTGATTTATCAATGCTACTGACTGACTAATCTCCTGCCAGTTTTCTTTCTTAATGAGTTGAATAATAGCTTTAAATGAAATGGAGAGAATACGTTGATTCCACGTTTCACCGACTTGAATAGAATCAAAATCTCCGTTATGGTTTTTGATATATTGCTTTACGAAATGCCAATGTTCTCCCAAATAACCGAATGCTATTAATTTGAGTTGTTCGTAAACTAATAATTCACTATCCAATTGAATAGGTAACTGACTGGCGATATCAAAATACGTAGAGCATAAAGCTTTAAATTCTACATGTTCTCTATTGTCCCAAAATTCTATTATCCTAAGTTCGCAGAGTTCTTTGGCTTTTTGAAGTTGTTCGATTTCTTCTCCGGAAAGTTGTACACTATCAAAACGAGCAGACAATTTTGCTTTTTGAATAAGCATAACAATTCCTTCAAGCATATCAGGATAGGCTTGCTCCAAATAATTGTATTTTATTTGTATGCTCATTCTATCGGTTCATTTATTATCGTTTGCCATTCCTCTTTTTGTACAGGAAGATATAATGCTAAAAGTTTTATTCCATTAGGTTCTAATATATGCTGGGATAATCTGTTGTAACTTATAGAAACATCTCTGTGGTCGTGAGCCACATCACGCACCAAAACTCCAATCAACTGAAATTGACAATTGTTAGAATAGTAAGCTCTGAAACTTGCATTATAATCTGTTTTAAACGGGTGTCCTTCAGGATAATGCCTCATCTTACTTTGAAGATAAGTTATAAGTATTTGTCTTTTTGCTCTGTCATCATACAAATCCCGAAGTTGTTTTTCAATACCATCCGAACTTGTCATTACTTGTGGTGGTCTATTGGCTATTTCCGAAGAAGTTTTGACCTCTCCAAACATAAATAACACTTGCCCGTCCACTTCTATAAAACCTACCAAATCAGCACCAGTTTTATTTCCCTTAGGATTTCTGGCATCCCTATTCTCATTCCAATGAAACCGACATAAAAACGCTTCTTCCAATACAACCTCAGCATAAGCCTCACCTACACGAAATTGTTGCAACTCCAGTTGCTCATTTTCCAAAGCCTGGATATCTGCAATAAGTTCATCATTTGCATTAAAGCCTGTTTCCTGTTGTAAAGCTCTTAATATATCTAATGTATTTTGTCTTTCTTCACGGTCTAATAAATTATCCTTTACAGTACCTTGCAAATGAGCACGGCATTGCTGTTCATTCTCAGTAATGCCGTGGTATGAACGATAATTGTTATCGATATGTCCGTAAAGAATATTCATTTCTAATAATTTGCAATGTATATTTATCGACCACAAAAATACTAAATCCTTGCGAATTGACTATGTTTTTTTCTGAAATCTTAGTTTAGAAATAAAGAAGGCTCTAAAGAAGTAGAGAAATTGCTTTTCAGGTGTTTTTCAATAAGTTGCGTAAAGTCGTATTTATCAACAATCTCTATAATCTCTCCAACAGACAACAACACCATCCAATCGGATTTAGGAAGCGTTTTCCTTTCCTTACCTCGTAATGCAAATGGCTACCTGTTGTTAGTCCGGTATTTCCGACACAAGCGATCTGTTGGAAAATAATTACCGAATCGCCTACCTTTACCGGTGTCTTGCTTAAATGGGCATAGAACGACCGGAAACCGCCCATGTGCTGAATTTCGACAAAAATCCCGTACCCCGAATTATAACCCTTACGAATGACTACGCCGTTTCCGGCGGCATATACGGGAGTACCCTTAACCCCCTTTATATCAATTCCGGCATGAAACTTTCGCACCTTATATACGGGGTGCTTCCGCATCCCGTAACCCGATGAGATAACAGGTTCCTTAACCGGGAAAATTACGGGATAATTCGACAATTCGCTGATTGACATTTGCAATGAATCTGCTATTTGGCAAAACTCTTGAACAGAATAAGCGTTTACCGTGAGTTTTTCTATTTCCGATTTTCTGTCGCCGGAACCACACGTTTGTCCCCATACGGGTAATTGCGCCAGAGTAAGCAAGAACGATAAAATGATGTATTTCATAGTTTTTAAGTTAAGCAGGCATCCGAATTACTCCGGACACCTGCCCTCATCACTTTATTCTTCCTCTACCTCATTCTGCCAACTGAACGACTTTTGAACTACCTGCCCGAAGTTGTCCTCGATATAAATATCTATCTTCTGCTGGTCGGACGAGCGGGAGGTATAGTAGAGCCTGAACTCCGTCCGTTCCAATGGATAGTGGTCGTTCGGAGCGAACAGCATACCGTCATCCATACGCAATTCGCCTTTGCCGTCCGGTTGAAAATAACGGATGTAAAAGCGGTTTTCTTTGTAGTCGCCTTCCTTTACGATTTGACAGCGAATTTCCGCCGTTTCGCCTTGAATGATTTTCTTCTGCACCGGCATAGTTTCCAAATCAAATAAATAGCGTGTACGAATATCCAAATCATCGCTACAGGCTAAGGCCAGCAGCATCATAGCCACCAGCCACGCCGTTATCCCGAAAAAACTTTTTATTTTCTTCATTGTGATTATTTTTTAATTCAACATAAATCGTAAACCGACCCCGAACTGTGTATGAAACTTTGTCATATCCGAACCAAACAGGATGCGTTCGCATCCCGTGAGTAGTAACACCACACGGTCGGACAGATACGTTTCTATTTCCAA
>JAIRRS010000022.1 GCA_031255855.1 Tannerellaceae bacterium
CCCGGAGGTTCTATCAAAGACCGTGTAGGTTTATCCATGGTTAATGTTGCCGAACGTGAGGGGAAAATCAAACCCGGCGACACCATTGTGGAGGCAACTGCCGGAAATACAGGATTAGGGCTTGCCTTAGTATCCCAATTAAAAGGGTATAAACTCGTATTAGTCATTCCCGACAAAATGAGTCAGGAAAAGATTAACCACCTGCGGGCGTTGGGCATAGAAATCATCATCACCCGTTCCGATGTGGGTAAAGGACATCCCGAATACTATCAGGATTATGCCGAAAGGATAGCCAGAGAACAGGGAGCTTACTACATCAATCAGTTCGAGAATCCGGCCAACCCCTTGGCTCATGAAACTACCACCGGTCCGGAAATATGGCAGCAAATGGGACATCAGGTCGATGTGGTAGTAGTCGGTGTCGGCTCGTCGGGAACTATCACTGGTCTTTCTCGCTTTTTTTCTAAAGTATCACCACAAACTTCTTTCATTTTGGCCGACCCCAAAGGTTCTATCCTCGCAGACTATATAAATGATGGTGTATTACGAACCGATGCCGGGTCGTGGTTGGTAGAAGGTATCGGTGAAGACTTTGTTCCCTTGATTGCCGATTTCTCCCAAACAAAACAGGCGTATACCATAAGTGACCAAGAAAGTTTTGAGGCTGTTCGTAATCTGTTACGGCAGGAAGGTATTCTCGCAGGTTCTTCTACAGGCACGTTACTTAGCGCTGCCATAAAATACTGCAAGGAACAAACAACGCCTAAACGTGTTGTCACCATTGCCTGCGACAGCGGAAACAAATATCTGTCCAAAATGTATAACAATTACTGGCTGCAAGATTTAAGGCTTATAGAACGCAAACTATATGGAGACTTACGCGATATAATATCACGTCGTTATGAAGATAATTCAAGCATTTATGCCCAGCCTGACGATACATTAAAATCCGTTTACGCAAAATTTAAGCAGTATGATATATCTCAACTGCCTGTGTTGAACAAGAATAAAGTAATCGGTATTATTGATGAATCAGATCTGTTGCTGGCATTATGCCAGAATGAAGAGGCACGGAATTTCCCTGTGGAATATGTCATGACAAAAAAAATAACGACAATATCCTACACTTCAGATGAAAAAAAACTGGCAAACCTCCTTATAGCAGGATTGACGGCAATAGTAGTTGACGACCAGGATAACTTTGAAGGTCTAATTACTAAAATTGACTTCATCAATTATCTACAGCAGACAAGAAGTACAGAGGAAATATAAAAATTCAGATAACGATGCAAAATGCACACTTTTACAAGCCGGAATTGCAAAATGTTTCGGAAACATTGCTTGTGCCGCTTTTCTCCAAAGCAAAAGAAACAATGGAGCAGGGATTGATTAAGGACTATGCAACTGTTGAGATTATCCGAAAAATAGAAATACGAATTCTGTCCAATGGAACAACGGTTTTATCGGGATTATGGTTTTCCGCACTCTCACGATGGATTCAAAGTAGCATTAATGAAAACAAATTAAACAAGACAACAATATGAAGACAACAAAAAACTATGGCTTTGCAACCCGAGCCATACATGCAGGTGAAGAACCTGATTTCAGAGAAGGTGCAACAGGTGATGTGGTAGTCCCCATTCATTTATCGACCACTTTTGCCCGTAAGAAAGTAAGCGAACCAACCGGCGGATATGAATATACCCGCTCGCTCAATCCAACTCGCAAGGCATTAGAAACCAAATTGGCAGCTTTAGAGCACGCACAATATGGACTGGTATTCAGTTCCGGATTGGCAGCGGAAACGACGGTATTGTTATCTCTGCTAAATCCCGGTGACCATATCATCGCTTTCGATGATTTGTACGGTGGTACTAAGCGGTTGATTAATCATGTTTTTTCCAAATATGAATATAAAGTATCGTATGTAGATGCAAGCGATGTTTCTCTTGTTGAAAAAGCGATTCAGCCCAATACTAAATTGGTATGGATAGAAAGCCCTTCCAATCCTTTATTAAAACTATGTGATATTCAGGCTGTCGCGGAAATTACCCGCAGAAATAGTTTGATTCTGGTTGTTGACAATACATTCCTGTCTCCTGTATTCCAGAAACCGTTGAACTTAGGAGCTGATATTGTGGTGCATAGTTCTACAAAATATATCGGAGGACATAGCGATGTACTGGGTGGAGCCGTACTAACCTCCAATACCACTTATTACGAACGATTACAATATCATCAAAACGCTGTGGGAGCAGTTCTTTCTCCCTTTGATTCTTACCTCACTTTACGTGGAATTAAAACATTGGAAGTGCGATTAGAACGCCATGAAAAGAATGCTTTGCGGATAGCAACTTATCTGAGTAATCATCCTAAAGTAAAGAAAGTCATCTATCCCGGCTTGGAGAGTCATCCGCAACATGAATTGGCAAAACGGCAAACCACAGGATTTGGCGGGGTTCTTTCTTTTGAAATCGCAGGAGAAATCCGGGATGCCGAAATATTCCTTGAAAAGCTGAACCTATTCGCCTTAGCTGAAAGTTTGGGCGGAGTAGAGTCGCTAATAGAACTTCCGTCTATGATGACACATGCTTCGGTTGCGCCGGAAGTAAGAGCTGAAATAGGAATTACTGATACATTAATCCGCATTTCTGTTGGAATTGAAGATGTTGAGGATTTGATTGCTGACTTAAAACAGGCTATTGAATAGATATTTCACTCATATAATGGAAGTTTCTTATTAAATTGTTGGTATATGAAATGTAGAAAATTTTATTAATATATTATTATGGGTAGAAGGAAAAAAATACTGATGTATAGTCAATTAAAGATTATTTATTGTAATGTTAAAATTAATGATTATGCAACAACTAATAAAATCGAAGTTATTCCGAATATTGTCGGATAACTCACAAAAAGAAGGTTTTACTTCACAATTAGAAGAATCTTATGATGAATTCGCCCTGAAAATATTAACAAGGATACAGCAGGAAACAAATCAGATAGAACTGTATTACAGTCTTGGATTTGTTTATTCGAAACTTGCCGGAATCTGCGAACGATTATCTGACGAGCAGGAAAAAAAATGCCTTGAAAATCGCAATTAAAGCCATATATTTGGTAGAGCTGGCGAAACAGGTATTGGAGTGGCGAGTTACTGCGCCAAATAATAATACTAAATTTGCTTCGGAAAACAGATTATCTTTTTCTGGTAATAATTTGCTTACCAACTATCTTTATGGTAAGGATACAACGGAGCATTCCCTGTTTTCATATCCAAAAACAAAGATGACTTGGACAGGAAACAAAGTTGATTTAGTTGAGATTATCTATGCGTGGGAATGTGTAGGGTGTTTCAATCATGGGCATACAAACATCAAAGAAATAGCGACTTATATTGAAACTGTTTTCAACATAGATTTAGGTGAATATTATGGTACATTTCAAGAAATGCGTAACCGAGCAAACCGAACAGCCTTTCTTGATAGTATGATAGAAGCCTTAAAAAAGCGTATGGATGAAGCAGATAGAAAAAAATGAGTTATCTTTGTACGCAGTATAAGGAATTAACAAAGGATGGCTTTATAGCGATAATCCATTCATATATAATAACATACATTCGCTGAAAATCTCATATAGAAAACTGGCACTTTTCAAATCAAACGAGACTACAGATGCAATGTTCATGCTATACATCAGTATAGTGTGGATATGTCTGTTTCGTTTGATGGGTATGCCAGTACCTCTATGTGGAGCAGTGTATTATCCACACTTTTTTTTATTTTTACCCCCTCTGTTATTGATATTTTCATTTTCCCCAGTTTTCTTATATAAAACAAGAATAAAGAATCATTTTATTTTTGCATTAATCAACGTTTTACGACTTTTAATCCACCTTAGTTTTTCATTCTGAAAAATCATGCTATTACCATATAATATTTAAGAAAAAACTTCCTTTTTATGCAATACCCCAGTTTTCCGTTTATTATTTCTCTAAATTGCTTTTTTTATTACTGTAAATATCAACATATTACAGATTATTTTCAAAAATACTTTACCTAACTGTGGAATAAAACACATCTCAAAATCAGACCTTTGCACTGAATTTTAAAATGCAAAAACAAATGGAAATAGACGAGAAAAAGTTTGATGCAGCCGTTCTCTCCGTAATGGAAAGGCTTGATGAAATACTTTCATGTGTAAAAGCACGAAACATTCTGAACGGAGAGCGGCTGTATGACAATCAGGATTTATGCCTCATGTTGAAATTAAGTAAACGCAGCCTGCAACGCTATCGCAGCTTGGGAGAATTGAAGTACATTCAAGTTGGACAAAAGACCTTGTATTATGAGTCCGATGTAAAGCAGTTCATCAAAGAACACTTAACAAAAGATAATACCGAACGGAACGATTTTCAGGATTGAGTCAGATTTATACAATAATACATTACTCATAATTGAAAAAATGGAATCCCTTTCGCTGTGAAGTGCGGGGGATTAAAAGCCTTTGTATAATGAAATACAAAGGCTTTTCTATACCCTAAATTACCGCAATTTGAAGCGTCGGGGCTGTTGTTGTACCATTTCTACCTTTGGTGTTTCCGTCGCTTCTTTCTGACCATGCCCTGCTCCGGCAATAATTATTCTCTCTCCTGCTGACTCTATAATGTCCTTTATGGATTGAGGTTTACAAGCCCGAATATCATCCGAGTTATTTGAAACATGAATTTGTGAAGTCGAATTATCTACCGGAACGGCTTCTTCCCTTGTCCGTGTTCCCTGCAACGCTTCTTTTATACTTATCATTTCGGGTAGCTTCCTTAAAGTAGTTGGATTGGCAGGAACTTCAATCTTGGGAGGTTGCCAATCTTCGGGGTATGCTTTCCGCTCCGACTGCTCTTGTTGCAATCTGGTGGCTTCTTCCTTACTGATAATTTCTCCATTGACGGCGTCGGGTTTGGAAGTGAGCGTTAATTGTATCTGCCTCTCTAATGTTGCTAATTCCGTTTTCAAAACTTTGAGTTCGGGCTCTTTCTTCCAAGAAGACTCGACAACCTCTTTTAAGACAGGAATATCTTTCTCTATCGTCTTGTTTTTCTCCTGATACTGCTCCAACATGGAAGGTATCTTATCCAAGGCATTAATGAAATTTTTGGATGCTGTAATCGGGTCGACGGCAATATGTCCATTATTGTGGCTATACTTTACACCACTGTCCCCGATAATAAAGAAACGGTTGTCATTGAAAGCAATACCTTCTTTTTGACTTTCTTCTGACTTAACAGCAATCTTAAACCCATATAATTCGCCGATATTATAATATTCTCCGTGGGTAGTACTATTTGTTGCTATTTCATTGAGCCTTTTCCCTATCTCTTTTGCATCTACGCTATCGAAATTATTCAGTTTAATAGGATTCAAAGAGTTTCCGTCCTTGCCTTTCTGTACCCGTGAAGAAAAAACAGACCAGTCCTGTGTCATTCGGGAAATAAATTCATTGTTGCTGTCCAATTGCCGTGTACTGTCGTTCAGTTTATGGATAGCCGAAGACTTGCCTTTTTCAAAGGAACGTCTTTCCGACTCCAAGGCATTGATTTTCTTCTCCAACTTTGCTTTTTCCAATAAATCGGTATTGCCGGATAAGATAGCCACGTACTCGGAAAAATTCATTCCGCTACCTTCATCCATGCTACCCTCATCTATTGTACGGCTACCGAGCGTATTTGTCTTTAGCTGGTTGATAAAAGTTTGTTTGTTCTGAAGAAGATTGAATTTGTAAGAGTCCAGCGATTTCTCGACAGCATAGATAATAATATCGACTTTATTTCCGGCAAATTCTTTGGCAATTTCATTGCCTTTACGAATTGCCCGACCGTCGCGCTGGGCTAAATCACTTGGTCGCCACGGAATGTCGCAATGATGGAGCGCAACAGCCCGTTTCTGGGCATTAACTCCTGTTCCCAACATGGATGTTGAACCAAATAAAACCCTTATCCTTCCTTCATTCATGGCTTCAATCATGGCTTTTCGGGATTTTTCCGTTTTAGCTTCCTGTATAAAACGTATTTCATGGGATGGGATACCATGATCCTCCACCAGTTTGCGTTTAATTTCCGAATATGGATTCCATTCATTGGGTTTGTATGTCCCCAAATCCGAAAAGACGAACTGAGTTCCCTTTTGAGCATCGTATTGTTTATAGTATCCTGCAATCTTAGCTGCACAATGGGACGCCTTATTATCTATGTGGTCGTCGTATGCGGGACTTATCATGCGCATATCCAAAGCCATTTTTCGGGCATAGTCCGTGGCGATCAACATCTTCGCTTTTTCTTCACTTTCGGATAATGGCGGTCTTCCTAAAATGGTTGCATCTCCGGTAGATGCGAATTGCATCAGTTTATTTATAAAGATTTCCTGTTGAGGCGTTGGTGGAATATTGTGTAAAATCTCGTTCTTCTCCGGTCGGTCTATCCCAATGTCTTTGGCTGTTCGGAAATCTGTAATTTCATTGTAAAAAGCAGCCAGTTCGGGAACTTTGATAAAATACCTGAACCTTTCCTTTGCCACAATTTGATTGGTAACCGAAAACTCAAAATCAGTTGTTTTCTTGGCAAAAATAGCTGCCCACGCATCGAAAGAATGTACCTCCTGCCTTTCCAATTCTTTGGGCCGGAGATATTTGAACAGCAGATACAATTCCGTCAGCGAATTGGAAATTGTTGTACCGGAAAGGAATGTAGCGCATAAATCCTTGTTTTTCCGTTCTTGCATGGTACGGAGAGCAAAAAGCATATTCATTGCCCGCTGGCTTCCTTCGGGATTTCCCAATCCTGCTACACGGTCGTGCCTTGTTGTAAACATCAGGTTCTTGAACTGGTGCGACTCATCAACAAATAGATGGTCAATACCCATTAATTTGTAATCAACGGTGTCATCGGTACGGTTTTTTATCTGTTCAGAAAGGTTGTCCAGTTTTACTTCCAGATTGTTTTTCCTGACTTCCAGTCCCCGCCGCATCCTTTTGGATGCCGCTTTACCTGTTTGGTTTTCCAGTATGCGAAGATTTTCCTCTACACTGTCCAGTTCCGTTTGAAATATCTCCTGCTGTATTTCGGGAGACTGGGGTATTTTCCCGAATTGGTCGTGTGTCAGGATTACGCAATCCCAATCGTTGTTCTTGATTTCATTGAAAATCTTTTGCCTGTTGGCAGGCGTAAAATCTTCCTTGCCGGGATAAAGTATTTTCGCATTGGGATAAGCTGTTTTGAAAGTGCTGGCAATCTCATGGACATTGGCTTTCAATCCGATAATCATCGGTTTATTTGCCATGCCTAAACGTTTCATCTCGTATGCGGAAACGCACATTATCAGTGTTTTTCCTCCACCCACCTCATGATCAGCGATGCCTCCACCAAGAAGTTTTTGCATCCAGATACAATCCTTTTGAGATTGGTATAAGTCAGGTATTCCAAGTGCTTTCAAGTCTAAATCGGGGAACGTCTGGTGCGAACCATCGTACTGCGGTCTTACAAAACAGTTGAATTTTTGATTGTATAAACCGGTTAATTTGTCCTTGTATTCTTTCGGTTGGTCGTCCAGCCATTCCGAAAAACCGTTTCGTATTTCATCAATCTTACTGTTGGCAAGCTGTATGGCTTCGGCATCAGGCACTTTGGCTTTTTTGATTTCCCCTGTTTCTTTATCCACCACATCAACAGTTTTTGTAATGTTGGGTGTCGTATTCAGCAAAGCGTTTTTCATTAAGTGAGTACCATTGAATAATTGGGACTCGCTCTTTACCCCAAACTTTTCATAAATAATCAGGTTGGGGTTAGCTACGGAAACATTAAAGTCATCCCTTGATGCGTAATAATCTATCTGAACATTCGTATCAAACAGTTTGGATGCATATTCCTGATAAATATTCATAGGAATCCAACGCTCTCCAAAATTGAAGTCCAATTCTTCATAGCGGATAGGTTGCGGTTTGGCATCATGCAGGGCAGCCAGTGATTTTTGCGATTGCACATCACCGGGATGATTCAGCAGATAGCGTTCAATACGCTTTGCCTTCTCTACCACATTTCCGGCAATGAAACTGTCACGTATCTCAAAATTCTGAATAATGGGATTGAAATAAATTCGTCCTTCAAGGTCATTAATTAGTTCATCAGGTGTTTTGTTCTCCAACAAGGAAATCATATAATCCATACGGAACTCCCCGTGTTTGTTCAATGATGCAATTAATGCTTCCTCCGAAGTATTTACCGATGTTATTTCATTAGGATTGAAGGCTACGGGATGATTGAAAATATCCGCTTTTTGCAATTTGCCGTCAATACTCCGTTCAAGAGCGAGTATAACGGTTGCCCCGGCATCCATCTTTAGAGTATTGATATTCCGTTTATCGTTCAGGTTGCCATACAAATGGATGAACGAGTTGTATGAGTCATTTAACTTCTTGCGTAAACCGGCATTTTCCGCCAATTCAGTCGCTTCCGAATTGTACAGTTCATTATAGGAGTCCCGTATTTCAATATACTTTGTGAGTTTTCCCTGTTGAAGCTGCGGAATATCCAGCGGATGAAATTCAGCACCACCGGAATAACGGTTTTTAAGAACGCCTACCTGATTGTTTGCTTCTTTTACCAGTGTGCCATTCTTATGAAAATCTTTGAGTTCTCCCGAATAAGGACGGGGCTTCATATATTCCTCCCACTGCTTTTTTGCATCTTCCTTCCGTGCATCGGAAACAGGATATGTATTTTCCTTTGCCGGATTTGCAGTCGGGGACGTTGTCTTAGGTTGCTCCTGTTTTTGTTGCTTTCCGTTTACCGGATTTCCGAATAAATCCCGCTGTACCGATTGAGTATTTGTTTTTGCTGCCGTTCTCTTTTGTCTCCGTTTGGGTTTTATCTGTGTGCGTTCTTCATCAGAAAGCCCCCATAAATCATAAAGGGATACAATCGGAGCGGACACATTGACCTCCAAAGATTCCTCCGGTTTAGGTGTTTCCTCTTTTATTCCGTAATCTTCGGGTGTCGGTAGCCGCTCGTTAAATAATTTCCGGTCTGATTCAGCAACATATTCGGCAAAACTTTCAATATCCTCTGTCCGCCAAAGAGGGTTGAGGTCATCTGAAAGGCTTTCCGGTTGTAGTTGCTTTGACGCATTTTGAGAATGTAACCGATAACGTTGTACATCCAGGCATTGTGAAAAATCCTCTGCCAGCATCTTTTGTAAATCTTTTGCAATACCCTCTGTGCCTCCGTCATGGAGATATACAAACGAGGCCCGTCCGTACATATCCGTATCTTCTACAACTTTGGTATGTACTATCCTCTCGCGGTTATTGTCTGCAAAGAGATTGTTGATAGACTCTCCTTTTTCATTCTTGTGAGTATTGACAAAGTTGAGTTCCTGCTCCGACATGATTTTCTTTCCGGTATTCTTTTGCAGAATTATCAAATCACTGCCTGCCTCTGTGCCTGAACTGTCAATAAAAAGGTTGTTGGGCAGGCGAACCAGTGAAACCAAATCCGCCTGATTCATTAATGTTGTTCTTATCGGAAGACCTTTGGGAGAGTTCGCAACTCCCTGTGAGGTCAGAAATGCAACAATGCCACCTTCCCGAACAGAGTCCAAACCTTTGAAAAAGAAGTAATCATGTATGTAGTTGGTCGAGTCCTGATAAACACTCGGTTTTCTTGTTCTGTATTCAGGATCGAAGACCTTCATTTCCCCGAAAGGAATGTTAGAGGCTGCTATATCGAAATAATTATTGTAATGTCTTTCAATTTTTTCAAATCCCTCTATCTTTACCTTACTTTCAGGATGCAGGGCTGAAAGAATCTTTCCGGTAAGTAAATCTTTTTCAAAACAGATGCTTTCGGCATTTTCCGCTAATTGAAACTGAGAGGAAAAAGCACCGATTCCTGCTGATGGGTCAAGAAAGCGGTCAATGATAATTCCTTTTTCCTGTAAAGCGTTATTGATACTTCCGATAACTTCGGGTGGTGTATAGAAAGCGGAAAGAACAGAGTTCTGGATACTCGACATATATTGCCGGTACTCCTGTTGGCTATCTGTATTTTCCCGAAGTACGCTATGCAATTCCGAAACAAGGGGAAAAAGTTCTATTTCCGATTTTGCCCATGAAGCCGTGTCGGTAAGTTTAGCCGCAGGATTAAGTACACATTTCAAACCTCCAAAGCCACTGTACTGTTGTAATACCTGCAATTCTGTTTCTGTCGCCTTGCGGTTCTCCCTGTCAAGGGAAAGGACAATTTTAATTGCGTCTATGTTGGCTCGTAAATGAGCCTTTTTATTATAGCTCATTTTCTTCCCCCCATATATCTACGAAACCAACCAGTTCTGTGTACAGTGCAATATATTCGGGAGAGGACACAAACGTGTCATTAATCGGATATTCCGAAAAAACTTCCTCACAAGGTGCGAGTAATTCCAATGCAAGGCTGTTTATCCTCTCGGTTGGAACAATCGTAAATTCATTAATCAGTACATTGCGTATGGTATCATAGCGGGAAAACAGCAGACCTTCATACAGAATTGACGAAGCTATTTCTTCTGCTGAATGCTGGGTGTATCCGTTAATAACAGCACTGGTATAGGCTTCGGCAGCAAGTTCCGACCGAAGCCTGATAAAGTCGTTATCATCTGCCTTTTCGGGATGGCACTCTTTGAGATAAGAGAATAAAAGAAGTCCATAGTAGGATAATTCCTGTTTATCTTTTTTTTTCATTATGATTTGAATTAATTTGTGGATAAAAATCGAGAATGGTGTCGCTGTTCCTTTGTATTCCATTGCAAGTGTAGCAGTATGCTTCTCTTGCAATAAGGGACAGACCACAGAAGTATTCCACGTTAAAAGACTTATTTGATTTTAAGGGCAGGAAAAGGGCTGAACGCTCCCATTCCGGTTTACGGATTGGGACAGCGTTCAGGCTCCTGCATCTAAAACAAATATGTCTTAGGGGAATACTTGTTGGGAATGTTATAAACAGTAGGATATGAAAACGGCATCCGGGTTATTCATGTCCGGATGCCTTCCACAAATTAAGTCAAAGCCAAACCAAAAACAGTTTTATACTTATCTTTAATCTGTGGCAAATATAGCGATAATCAGGCATAATATAAAAACATGGTCTTTATTGCCATGATAAGGCTATGTTCTGTTTTCATAAAAAACACTTATTTTCCCCGTTTATAATTACCTTTCTTTTTGGGAAATTCATACGCAATCTTACATTCACTATTGAGTATGAGGTAAGCATCGAAACGTTTTCCGGCTTTGCTGGTGAAACCTTTAATCAACTTGGTTTTTCCTTCCGATAATAATTCAATGAAAATATCATCGGTCAGTTTTTTCCCTCCGCAGTTACGGAACATTACAAAGTCGCAGGACTCGTCGGAACATTTACAAACAGAAGGCAAAAGCCTTAGTCCCTGCTTCCCGCATTTGGGACAGGAATAGGTATTGGTTGAAAATGCCAAGTCAAGATTAAGCAGTTCTTCCGTAATCTGACGGGCATAAACCTCAATACTTTTGGTAAAATTGGCGGCATGTTGTTCCCCTTTTTCGATTTTCAGAAATGCGTCCTCCCAATATCCGGTCATTTCAACATTGGAAATCCGTTTGTCTTTGACAATATCATATACGGACAGTCCTTTGTCGGTCGGAATTAATGACTTCTTTTCCCGACGGATATAATCACGGGAAAAAAGTGTTTCAATAATTGCCGCACGGGTAGCGGGAGTTCCAATGCCGCAAGTCTTCAGGGCGAGGCGCTGTTCTTCATTTTCCAACTCCCGGCCTGCCGTTTCCATCGAACTCAACAGGCTACTTTCCGTGTGTAATGGCTTGGGCTTGGTTTGCTTTTCCTGTAAATCAATAGAAGAAACGGGATAGGCTTCGCCCTCCCGTATTTCGGGAAGTTCCGTTTTATCCTCCGCATCTTCTTCTTTTTCGTTCAGTACCTCACGCCAGCCTTTATGTTTCATCACAGAGCCTTTTACCTCAAACTGTGTTTCGCCGATACCGAATGTTACGGCTGTTACATCCTTGATACACTGTGGAGAAAAGGCTTCTAACATTCGTGCTGCTACCATTTCATAAATGGTGCGTTCATCTGCCGTCATGTTGCCGGGCAGATCTTCTGTGATAAGCAGGGCATGATGGTCGGTAACTTTCTTTTCATCTACAGGACGGATGTTCAGGTTCATATCCGACAGTTTTTCTGCATAAGCAGTAAAGCGGCTGTATTCTTTCAGTTTTTTAATTAATCCTCCTATTTCAAGAAATACATCATCCGAAATATATCTGCTCCCTGTTCTTGGGTAGGTAATAGCTTTCTGTTCATACAATTTTTGAGCAATTGACAGGGTTTTATCTGCCGAAAAACCATGCTTACTATTGGCGTCTTTTTGCAGGGTCGTTAAATCATATAACAGGGGCGGCTCCTGTTCCGTTTCTTTGCGCTCTACCCTGATGGCTGAAACCTTGCCTGCATAGCGTACCTTATTATATAAGGCTGTTGCTTCCGCATTATCAAAAATTTTGTCTTTTCCTGTTGCTGTTACCTTCTTTCCGGCAAAGGATGTCACAAGCTGCATCTGCCAGAATGGTACGGGTTTGAAATTTTTGTTCTCCAAATACCGGTTGCATATCATGGACAAGGTTGGCGTTTGAACTCTACCCAGCGAATAGACTCCATTGCCTGCGGCAACGCTAAGTGCTTGGGTAGAATTAATACCAATTAACCAGTCGGCTTGGCTTCTTGCTTCCGCCGCTGCATAAAGGTTATCGTACTCCGTGCCTGCTTTAAGTTTTACCAGTCCTTCCTTGATGGATTTTTCCGTCAAGGAAGAAATCCAAAGACGTTCAAAATAAATATCCGAAGCCAGATAATCATAGATGTAGCGGAAGATTAATTCACCTTCTCTTCCGCTATCAGTCGCTACGATGATTTTTTCGGCTTGTTTGAATACCTGCTCAATAGTCTTTAACTGTTTGACGGCTGAGGGATCGTCTTTATATCCCTTCCCTGCCCGGACTTGTCGGGGAACTAACATAAACTCATGAGGAACAATGGGCAGGTGTTCCCTTGAAAATCCTTTTGCTCCGTAATGTTCGGGTAAGGCGAGTTGCACCAAGTGCCCGAATGCCCATGTTACAAGGTAGTCGTTACCTTCCATGTAACCGTCTTTTTTTGTTTTCGCTCCGACTATTGCTGCTATTTCACGGGCAACTGACGGTTTTTCTGCTATAATTGCTATTTTCATACTGTTTTATTTTTTTGAATTTCATTGAAATTAGTTGTTTGGCGAGACTCGGCATAATCCAAATAAATTTGGCTTCTGCACTCGCTACTTCAAACATTGAATTAATTTGTGGATATTGTTGAAAAGAAAGAGAATTATATTTTGCGACCACTTGATTTCTTAGGTGCATTTTGTTCCTGCCTCTGTTCTTCTTTCTTCTCCTGTTTTTCTTGTTGCTTTTCGGTAGGCTGGGTCTGACCTTTTTCCATAGGTTTGTTCACATTCTTATTGACTTCTGCCTTTTCTCCGTTATTATTGGCTGCAACCTGTGTTTTGTGGCGATTGTCAGGAATGACAAGACCGGATTTTAGGGCTTCCTTGTACTGACCGGGAAACATGAAATCAACTTTGCCTTCTTTCTTGTTCATGGTTATGTATCCGCTGTAATTTTGACCTTTCTTGTCTACCATACCGGAAACATAGACTGTTTTGCCCTCTGTCAGACTTGTCTTCTGTTCTTCGCTCAGTTTGACCTTGCGGAAAGTTTCAGGGGATTCGCCCTGTTTAATCTTTTCGCTGTAATTTTGAGCCTGTCGTTGGTTTTCCGGAAACTGAAATTCCAATCCCCGCTTTTCGGCATTAACCTGTACAGTTGCACTGAAAGGCTTCATATTTTTGGAGAGCATATTTTCTATATACACTCCCTTGCCTTCTTTAAGTTCCTGCTTCTGTTGTTCATTGAGTTTCACCCCTTTGAGTTCATCGGGAATTTTCACTTTATCGGCATTGAGAACAACCAGTTCGTTGGTCAGCTTATCTATCGAAACATAGGCATTGATTGTTTTATCCTTGCCGGTACTAAATTCGATTTGCCGACCGGCATTACCTATTTCAAGTAGATTTTTCTTGTCTTCTTCGGTAAGCTGAGTTCCATAAAGGGGCTGATCCAGTTCCGGTTGCTGGCGAACGGAATGTACCCGGAGGCTCAGTTCTCCTTCGGCATTTTCCCTGAAAGACAGGCGGGCATCGGTTTGAAGTTGAATACCGCTAATCTCGCCTTCTATGGGAAACAATACAGGGGACTTTTGCCAATTAAGCATCTTATCCAGTGAATTGGTGCTGACAAGTCGCTCGCGCGTTACTCCGATGTTTTTCAACTGTTCCCAATCAATACGGGATTCGTCTATCGGTTGATACTGCTTGGGAGTGAAGTTCTCCGGTAGAACCCTGTGTTCATCCAACATTTGCTTGTTGGTCGGATTCTCCGGATTCTTCAACAATTCCTTCATTACAAGAACCATCTTTTCCATATTATCCAACGGGATTTTGAAAAAATGAAAATGGGTCGGATCTTGCGCCTGTTTCATAAAGTTCTTGAAGAAATTCTCCAACATGTCGCCTTGTTTGTCTACCGTTAAGAACTTTGGCTCGTTTTTCCTTTCAGCTTTGACAGTTTTCGGTGTTCCGTCTTTATTTAACCCTGTAACGGCTTTCAGTTCGTTACTCTCTTTTTCTACTACCAGTAATACCTCCTGGTCATTCAATTTTTCGTCCATAATGAATATATTTTTAAACAGCATCAATATTAATGCAATGCGAAAGTAGAATGAAAAAGTGATTAAGAAGTTGATTTTTAAATGAGTGGTATAGGTTGGCAGTCTAGTGGTAGTATATTGTTTTAAAAAATACTGTTTATTATGGCTTTTTTGTGATTTTCCATATCTTTGTCCAAATATCCAAGAAAATGGCAGTTAAAATAAAAAAATGGATAATAGCCCAAAAGAGGCATAAGTTATCTGACAAACATGTCCAGATGGCACGGGAGCTTATATTCAATCCTGATAAGCTGGGGGAAATAGACAGCCACAAACAGGAAGCGTGGAAAGCTCCTTTACCACAGTTCATAGAAGAAATATACTTCAATCCTGATTATAACTTTATTGAGAATATAAGGTGATGATAGATAAATTGCATTTGGAATCCTCTATGAATTTCGGAAGATAATAAAGTTAAACAATAATAACAATGGAAGAAAAGAAATACTATTGCTATATCTGCGACAATGAATTAATTAAAGACAACAAATCGGATGAACATATCATATTGAATGCTATTGGAGGACACCTGCATTCATATACCATCATGTGCAAAGATTGCAACAGTCGATTAGGAGAAACTGCAGATGCAAAATTAGCAGAAGACTTATCGTTCTATACAGACATTCTACGGGTGAAAAAGAACCGACAAAACCTCCATCGCCAGATTATGACTGATGAATATGGACATGATATAATTGTCGGAGATGCAGGTAAGATACTTAAATTAAGGCATCCATACGTTAAGAAAGAACAGGACGGTGAAAAAATGCACTTGCAAATTACGGCGCGTAATACAGAAGAGTTGAGAGGATTGCTCAAAGGCATGGTTAAAGACAAAACCTTGACACAAGAAGATGCCGACAAGATAATGGAAAAAGCAACGATAACAGAATATAGACCAAGATTGGAAAAAAACAGTACAATTTCGGAAGCTGCTTTTCCAAGCATTGTAAAGTCTGCTATCAACTATTATGTTGATATATTTCATGACATTCCAACAATCAAGCATTTGATTCCGTACATAAAGGGTGAGAAAGATACTAAAGAAGTATTGTACCTCCATCATTTCAAAGAGCTTCCGTATGAAGTGGACAAAAGGCAGGTTACACACATGATTCATCTTGAAGGAAACAGAGACACGGGTTTGCTCTATGCCATGATGGAATACTACGGAATTTTCATATATATTGCAGTCTTGGGTTTAGATTATCAGGGCAATCCTGTCAATAAAACATACACATACGATACGGTTTCGGCAACCGAAATCGACCGCTCTTTTTCATTACCATTGACATTGGGTGACTTGGAGAAATTTCGCTGCCAACCCCATGAAGAGTATCTTACATACCTTCCATATGTGCAACAAAGAGTGGATGGAGTAATGAACGTTTGGCAAGGAAGGCAGGTCGAGGAAGAACTGCAACAAGTCATAATAGATGAATTTGGAAAATATCCTGAAGGTTGTATTCTTACGAAAGAAATTATAGAAGATATCGAAAACGATATAATGAAATACTTTGAACGGAAAATCAACGAATCTTTTTAAGTTTATTATTCTAGTTTTTCGATTCTACAACAGGTTATGATTATTCAAATAAATGAAAATATAGATTTAAGCCGTTACGACTTAAATACGCCCCCAGATAATTGGGACTCTAATTTGCAATCAAACCAAACAGAATATGCAAATCTAAGAAATATGGGACCTAAGAATACAGAAGGCTTTTATTTCTTATATGATAATCTGGAAACCACAAAAGTAGTTGCAGCAATTTCTTGTAAGAAAAATAGGGTAAGTAACTATTTTATAACTAAAACGGTAACAGTGTCTCCTATCAGAGTTTTGGATTTTTCCAATTGCAAATGCTTACATGATATGTTAGATATTCTTGATTCTTTAGGCATCAATATATATGATTCAGAGATGATAATTTATGGTTTTGAGAATTTAAAAATCAAGTATCTTCAATATCACAATAGAAATACGAGAGTATTACAAGGATATCCAGAATTATTGGAAGTGGCTTGGTTTGGACAGCAGCTGACAGATTATAAGAATGGAAAAGTATTTAAGGAGCTAATTGTAAATTCCAATATAGCAATTGAAGGTTATAGATGGTGTGAAAATCACTATCCTTATGGTCTTACGTATTGTTTATTTAATTGTGATAAAATAGCTCCACCTAGAAGAGATTAATATATATTGAGGAGGAAATTTAAAGAAGAAGTTTTCGATATTTTTATTTCAAATATTTCAAAGCTGTGTCTATCAGGGCATAGCATCGAAGAAAGAAATAGTCGTAATAGTTGTTATCTATTATGTCTGTTTTATTGGTTTCGTGATGCCTAATGCGAAAGTCATTTCCAATTTTTGTTAATTTCAAAAACTCATCATTGAACAACTCTTTATATGTGTCGTTCTGATTGGACATATCGTTGATTATCTTTTCCGACGATTTTTTCTTGTCCAAACCTGAATAGTAGGTTTTCAATCGTTCCAGCGCATCCCATATCTTTTCTACGGCAAGCTGTTTATCTGACGTTGTTTTGTTATTATATAAAGTGGTTGCTTGTTCTACCAATTCTTTAAGTCCCGGTTCCGTAATTACCTCTTTGTTTTTTAGGCTCATTTTAGCCACTTCCATTTTTCCACCAGCGAGTTTATATACGATTCCATTGTTTTTTAACAACAGATTTATTTCATCGATGAAGTTATCATTGTCAAATTGTGGAAATAGCTCTATTGCATCAAACACGCAGAAAGGATAATTACTCATGATGAAGTGGTCGAAATCTTCCGTTTTGGAATATTTACCGCTATTGTCGAATGCATGAGGAATGTAGTGTTGTCCAATATTTCTAAAGGCTACCTCCTTAGCTTTTATATAATAATTCAAGCCTGTTTCAGTAGTTTCATAGAGGTCTTCATCGTATCTGTTGAACAACTTGATAATCTCTGACCTCAACTTCTTTGATATGGTCGGCAGAATAAGACTTTTACTCTCAATAACTTTTTTATTCCTGACAGAAAATGGTATAAACCTTCCACTAACCGATTCCTCTTGGGTAATCTTTCTCCATGAGTAAACAGAACGCTGTGAAATTTTATCACTTTCATAAAGCTCATATCCATCAGCTTTAAGAATTCCGTTTATTTTCGATAAATATTCTTTCCAATACCCTTGTTCATATCGGTTTTCGGGGTGAAAGACCGCACATAAAAAGTCTAATAAAATACTATCTACACCTTTTAGCAGTTCAAACCGATCATCAGTGAAGACCCAATCAGATTCCCAATCGTCATTATTGACTGTATGCTGCCAGATGTCGCCTTCCGCATTTTCATATCTATTATCATCGCTTGGCATTTTATCCAAAGGATATAGTTTTTTTAGAAAATCTATCTCGGATAAACGACCGTAATAGGGATAGGAAACTTTTTGGCTATCCAAAAAAACACAATGCTCAACATAGCCTTTTGTAAATAGGTCAATAATATCACGCCTCGATATTTCAGTTATGTTATACATTGTTTTTTAAATGAATATAAGCAAATAAATGACGTGCAAAGGTACGAAATTACCAACACTCGACAAAGCGAAACAAGAGATATCCTGAGCTATATCTTTTTCCCTTTCGTCTTTTCAATAAACTTTTTAGTGGTGTTAATCTGTCGTTTATTGGCTTCACCAGAAAATATTTGCAGATCCGCACCTCTATTTTGCATCGGTTTAAGGTAGCGTTCATTCAGGGCGTTTGTCGAATATTCTTTTCCCAATCGTGAGCCTTGAGTACGCATTGATTTTCGTGGTCAATAAACGTAACTCGGGTAATGCGTCCGTATCATTCCGACGTAGGTAGAGGTCTATATGTGAAACTCGCAGCTTCTCACGTAATTCGTTCTCGGTTGGTGCATGCAAAAACGCTTCGGCAACGCGATGGCGTAGGTTCTCCCGGCTCTTATCTTTTTCGATTTTCGCCCTTGGCGTGTTCCATATATTTTTCCAGCGCATCAAAACCAACAGCTTTTCCGAATATGGAAGATTTGAGGGGTGTAGCTTCTGCTTGCTTCCTATCAGCATCCAACGCTGTGTAAAGCAATCCCCGGTATGGTTTGCCTCCGCGTTCCCCTCGCACTTCTTCTATTCCTATTATTATATAATGTAAGTAGCGCCCGAAATTCGCCGATAGTTTGAAAGCGGTACATACTGCAAAAAAATGGCTGAATTACAGATTTTTACTTTATTAAATCTTTAAATTTAGGGTCATCTTTCAGCCTTTCCAGCTCGGAATCTACGATTTGCTGTGCTTCTTCCTTAATACGGTAATAATTTCGGTCTGTTTCTTGTTGCATCATATCCTCCCCGTTTTCATTGATGAAATTTGTAAACTCTGGTATTTTTTGATAGGCTTTTGTTTCCGCGGCTACTTTGGCATTATCGACGACGATTTCGCAATGGAAAATTTTCTGTTCGATACGTTCATCGAAGTTATCTGCAACCGAACCTACAAACATCCCTTGCGTTAGTCCGCTGATTTTGGATGCAGGGATAAGAGAATCCAACTGTGTATTGATTGTCGTGCTTTTATCCTGTTTGTTGATAGTCATCGACTGGCGTTTTTGCAATACTTTGCCAAACCGTTCTGACAGGTTTTTAGCCGTTTCTCCGACCACCTGACCGGAAAAGATATTCCCGACAGTATTGCTCACCACCTTCGCTTCTTTATCGCCGTAATCCCTTGTCAATTGGCTCATATCCTGAAAGCCTAAACAAACTGCAACCTTGTTACTACGAGCAGTAGCAATCAGGTTGTCTAGCCCTTTGAAATATATTGTCGGTAGTTCATCTATAATGACAGACGATTTGAGTTGTCCTTTTTTATTGATTAGTTTTACGATACGGGAATTATATAGCCCTAACGCCGCCGAATAAATATTCTGACGGTCGGGATTATTACCTACACAAAGGACTTTCGGCTCATCCGGATTGTTTATATCTAATGTAAAATCATTTCCGGTCATTACCCAATATAGCTGTGGACTTATCATTCTGGATAACGGTATTTTCGCGC
>JAIRRS010000030.1 GCA_031255855.1 Tannerellaceae bacterium
AAGTATGAATTATTCGTTATTATATCAAATAATTAAACGTTAAAGTTTTATTTTAAGCAAAGAAGTCATCAATAAGCGATATAAATAATCCTTACCTGATAGCCACAAGAATATTCCGCTCTTCTAATTCCTTCCGCTTCCATTCTGATCAATAATCCCCCAAATGTAACATTGTCTAAAATATTTTTTTACTCATACCTAATCGAGCAGGTGGGGGGTATACATTTTGTATAAGTCCAATATGTAGTTCGTACTTCGTCCGGCTAAGTTTTGTGTGAGTATACCAAGTTCCACGAGTCCTGTCAAATCACGGGTGGCTGTCGCTTTGGTTGTCTTGGCGATGGAAATATATTTTTTTGCGGTCATTCCGCCTTTAAAACCATCTTTGCCTGCATCAAGCATCTTGTTGATTACTTTCGTCTGTCGCTCATTCATTACGGGTTTGTACTTGTCGAAGAACTGTGCTTTTCTAATTGAAAAGTCCAAAATATCCAATGCCTCCTGTTGAGCATCTATGAGTAGCTGCGAAAAATAGAGTAACCAGCTATCTATTTCAAGCCTGTTCTGGACACGTTTGATTTCATCATAATATTTGTTCCTGTTTTTCCCGATAATCTGCGATACCGACATGATGACCTGCCGTCCAAGCGATTCAGACAAGCATTTTTCAATCAGCGCCCTGCCGATTCTCCCATTTCCATCTTCAAACGGGTGTATACTCTCAAAATAAAGGTGAGTTATCGCAGTTTTAATGATAGTCCGTTGAATATTACCGTTGGTTTTGAAACGGTTATACCACTTCACAAAATTCCTCATTTCCTGTGGCACGCGGCTCGACGGAGGAGCTTCAAAATGCACTTTTTCTTTGCCGGCCGCCCCCGAAACTATTTGCATAGGATCATCACCTGCACGATAAACACCTGCATTGATGTATTTTGCATTGGAAAATAACATTCCGTGCCATCGTTTTATCAACTGTTCAGAGAGTTTCGTTTGAAGATTGTTACGGACATCCAACATCAGCAGCGCGACATTTTCCGCCCGGGGATCTTTAATGTTTTTCAAGGCAGCAGTCAAACCCAGTTTTTTGAGAAACGACGAGCGAACATCTTCTCTTGATAGCACTTCCCCCTCAATTTCCGAAGTCATGATAGCTTCCGAAATCATTATATCCAGGATTTCATCCTGCTGCTTTGCGGAATTGAAAGTCTTGAATATTCCAAAGATTTCGCCTGAAAGTTCCGCGAATTTCAGCGCAATGTTGTTAATGACGTCCTCATTATAAACAAACTGCGGCCAATTTTCAAACTGCCAATTATACATCACCTGCACCGTTTAATAATTCTTATCGGTGCAAATATACGTTTTTTCTGAGCCATATACACCCATTATTCGGCTCAAAATATTTTCCACGGAGCTGTCGATCCATTCGGTATTGGGATGTCGCATTGTCCGACACAAGGACACAGGCTAATCGCTATTTGTCCCCGCGCAACGAACTTACCCCGCACGGCGTGAGCGCTGCCTGCGTCGTGTTGAGGACAAGCGTCCTCGCTTGTAAAGAATGTACTTACTCCGTCTCTTGATTTATTTTTCATGATAATATAATATGAAAGTTTTCTATGCCGGTGACATAGAAAACTTTCATAAAAAACGACCTTAGCGGTCTTTGCTGAACAATCTGTTCGTGTTTAACCGGGTTATCTTTCCGTGATTTGATTCAATCCGTTTCGTATCAATCAATTTCTGGTCGCCCATAATCACGATGATGACAGGTTTTCCTTTGATCCTCTGTTCGTAGAAATTCACAATCCGGTCGAAAGTGAGCGCATCAATCTCCGGCATTTTCACCCTGGCCGGATCATCGACATAACCTGTCGTTTTCCAGAAATCAAACTGTTGACTCTTGTTGCGAAAGGTCGGTTTATCGGTCAGCGCACTTTGTTTCAGATAAGTCTTGATATTATCCAGCCTTTCCGGGTGGAGCGGCATCTCCTTCAGCAATCCCATATAGAGGTCAATCGCATCGGACACCTTGTCGGGCTGAGTCCCCACATATCCGAGGAAGTAAGTGTTTTTCTTCCGGACAGGCGGGGTTCTTACATACCCGATGGCAGTATATGCCATTGAGTTGTTTTCGCGTATTTCGTTCATGACTAACCCGTTAAATCCTCCGCTGAAATACTGGTTGAATGCGTCGATTGCAACCTCGTCTTCAATATTATAGTCAAACCCTTCCATATAGAAATAGATTTTCGCCTGTTGCGCATCAGAATTGGGAAGGAAATAGATGGTTTGCTTATCATACTTAACGCGATCTTCCACAATAGGCGATTCGCTGGGCTTCATCCCCTCCTTCAGAGGCAGGTTTGCCTTCAGCAACTCTTCCACCTCGCTCATATCCCGTTTCCCCACATAATGAATATCCAGATCATATTCCGTGGCGCGGATAATTTCGCCCGTAAGTTCGCCGATCGTCAGGAAATAGATCTCCTCCAGCCCCATCCGGTCTATATAATCGGATTTATCCTTATAAAGAGCATAATCCAGGAGAGCATCCCCCAGCGCATCCGCACTCTTTTTCTCAAACAGCAGGCGCGAAGAGATTTCGCCGCCCACTACGCGATTCAGCTGTTTTTCGTCGAGTTTGGGCATCAGCGTCTGCCTCGTCATCAGGCGGCATATATCCGCCAGATTCGTCTCCAGCCCCATCAGGGTAATATAGAAATAGTCGTCCGTTATACGATAAGTGCAAGTGGCATTGAGTTCGCTAAACTGGCGGCGAACAGACTGGGCATCCATATCGGGCATGATTCCGGCAGAATTCATCAAGTTGACCGCATATTTCAGCTTAGGCATTTTTTTGGTTCCGATGCCATACCTGAGCGTAATAGAGAAATAGTCATTGAGCGGGTTTACGGAGTGATGCAAAGTCACTTTGTCATACAAATCCACCGTCTTCACATCGTCAAAGCTGTTGAATACCTCGGGCACAGGCTTCACCGGGATAGCCTTGAGGTATTCCGCATACTCCGAGACTTTCCCCTTCGGCTGATCAACAGGCTTGATATTCGGTTTTTTCAGCTTGTTCTTTTTGGGCGTACCCTCTTCGATCGACACGGTCAGATAACCGGTGTCGATATATTTTTTGGCAATGCGTCCGATGTCCTCTTTGGTGATCGCCTTTATTTTTTCCGGCAAGTTTTTGAAATAATCCTCCGGCAAGTTATATACAAAAATATTCCTCAGTATCCCCACCTTACCGGAAGAATATTCCAGCGTTAATTCAAGCTCCCTCAACAGGCTTTTTTTCACCGATTCGATCAGCCAGTCCTCAATCCCGCCCGTTTTGAGCTTATTGACCTGTTGAACGACGATTTTTTCCGTCGCCCTGTTCGAGTCATACCTCCGCTGATTGGCGTCATAGTAGGGAACCGCCTGAATGACAAAACGCCCCTGATCTCTTCTCGTATCGAGAGACGCGCCGGCATACTGCACCTCTCCGTCCAGGGTGATTTTGTCCAGCAGACCGGTGTTCATCGAGTTGGAAAGCAGGTTGGCGCAAAAGTTGAGAATAACCTCATCCTCATGTCCGGCGGGGACAGCCTTATAGCCCCAGATTACCATCGGGGAGTACCCTGTTTTGGAAGAACGGGAAGGATTGCCGGAGAAATCAGCTTCGGGCCAGGACGGCCGTGTAGGGATATTTTTACTCTGCAGGCGTCCGAATTTAGCCTTTATCAAAGGTATCGCCTCGTCTGCGTCGAAATTTCCCGCCAGGATCAGCGCCATGTTTCCGGGGACGTACCACGAATTATAAAACTCGATCAGCTTGCTCAGGCGCGGATTTTTCAGGTGTTCGGGCGAGCCGATGATGTCCCGCTCATAAGGATGCCCCTTGTAGAGGTGCGAAAAGAGAAACCGGCTGATATGCGTATTATTGTTATCCTGATACATGTTATATTCTTCGAACACATTCTCCAGTTCGGCCTGGAAAGAGCGAAAAACGGGATCGACAAGCCTTTCGGAATAAAGGTCGAGCCATTTTTCCATCTGATACGAGGGGAAGTTGTTGTAATAATAAGTCATGTCATACGAAGTACCCGCATTCAGCCCCTCTCCCCCCATACCTTCCACGAGGTTCGAGAACTCACTCGTTGCGGCATACCGTGCAGCCATGAGCGATTCCTCATTGATCAGTTTTTCCAGTTCCGTCCGCCGGGCCGGGTCCGTTGTTTCGGCATACTCGTCATAGAGCTGTATAATCTTCTCATAATGCGGCTTCTCTTTTTCCCAGTCGAAGGCGCCGATCTTTTGAGTACCCTTGAATAATACATGCTCAAGATAATGAGCCAATCCCGTATATTCGGCCGGCTCGTCAATGGAACCGGCACGCACGACAACCACTCCGGTAACGTCCGGCTGGTTCGTATCAGGCCACAGATAGACCGTGAAGCCGTTTTCGAGCCTCAGTCTTTCAAAATCACGGTTGTTTTGCGCAAATGCGCCGATTGATACAAAAAACAGTAACAAACTGACAAATTTTTTCATAAACATAAGATTGAATTGTTATAATACAAAGGTAATGGAATATTTTTTATAGTGAATTTGTCTTACGCTCTCTATGCTAAAAAACAAGCGCCCTAAAAAATTATTTTAAGGACGCTCGTTTATTCCTATGTTAATTTAGTATGACCCTTGAGGCAAAACCAATATTTCAGGACTGGACACATACACTCCAAGTGCATCCTGTGCAGCTCCGACAAGCCATTTATTATAGTTAGTATCACTTCCAGGTGTAATCGTAATCACGCCATTATCGTAAGTACAAGCATCCGCTCGAAGCCATGTTCCAGGGTAATCATCTCCGAACAAAGAAAGACCTATTTCTTGTTGAGGAATAACGGCCGTCTTCTTTGTTTTATCAACAATGATAAGAATATCATATCCGTCCTTATATAACCCCAATGCTTTGTAAATATTAGGATCTTCTTCTGTCGATAAAACCTTAACCGGATAAGTATCCTCATAGATATCGTTTGAAGTAAAAGTACCTTCCCCTACGCTTTTCCAGGTAAGTTTTTTGGTAAGGGTCACTTGCTGTTTACTTACACCGCCTGGAGATACAGATACAACCTCTTCATCAATCTCTAAAGTCGCTTGATATTCGATACCAATATCCAATCCGGACGCCCCCGGATGAGACACGACTCCATAAGCAACAGCCTCACCATCAGCAAAATGAACAACCAAATCATTCATTTGAATTAGGTCGCTTTTACTTTCAAAGATAATCGGGACATCCAATGTGCCGGAAGTTTGGGCTCTTTGAAGTTTTATTTTGATTTGTGTTCCATCTTCCTCGGCTAACTCTTGAGTATATTTTGGAGAGTCAAAACTCACCAAATTATCCAACTCTCCGGTATATACGGTTCCGGCCTCCTGTTCGCAAGAGCATAACAAAATACCTGTAAACAATGATATTATTAGAAATTTTATACTTTTCATAAACAAATTGATATTAAAGATTTTTCACTACATTATCCTAACGGATTTTGGTCAGCCTCAGACAATTCAGCATTATTGTCGATCTCAGACTGTGGTAGCTGATAAATAAATTTCCAGGATCCGGCCGGAATATTCTTTTTTTCCAAATGGTTTGATCCGGTATAATCTCTATTCACGCCTTTCTTGAAACGTAAATAATCATAGAAAATGATACCTTCAGCCCACAGTTCCAGTCGTTTTTGCAGAAAAACGTCTTCAGCCGTCACGGACGATCGTCCCTTAGCCCAATCCGAATCACGGTTGTCCATATACTCCTTCATTACAACATAAGCCTCAGAGCCTTTTCCTTGTTGCCGGGCTAATGCTTCTGCTTCTATCAGATACATTTCAGAAGCCCTCATATACACATAATCAGCCAACCAGCCCGTAACCTTTTTAAATTTATAATTACAATAAAGAGGCGCATTCTCTTCTGTCACATCAGAATCAGCATTCACGGGCAAACTAGGATCTTTAAATTGTGCCTTTCTGGCATCATTGTCACCCATTTGGGAATAAAGCCGAGCATCCATCATCTTAGGCATAAAGTTTGATTGTCCATAACCCTCATCATAAGAACAGACATGAGAGAAAAATGATGCAAACATGGTGGTAGTTTCTCCTGTTATATCAGCTCCCCATAACCATTCTTTGTTGTTAATATCGTTAAAACCATCCTCTTTCAATTCATCCTGAGACATTAAAGAATAACCAGTCCTTGCAAGCTTAGCATATTGAGCGGCTTTGGGCCAATCCTCAACAACGATTAACACCCTGGCATAAATGCCCGATGCAACAGCCTTATCAATGATTGTTTTATTCGGGCGAGAGAAACCATTCAACAAATCAACAGCAACTTCCAAATCAACAAGAAGTTTATCATATACTTCTCTTACGGTTGCTCTTTTTGCGATTGACTCTCTATCATCATTTGCCGTTAACGAAAGAGGAACAGCCGGTTTATCTTCATTTCCAATATACGTTTGCTGATAACGTTGAACTAATTGCAGATATGCATAAGAACGCAAAGCGAGAGCTTGTCCCAAAATGACTTTCAAATCGGGATCAGTCGTTTCGGAAGAAACAGCGGCTATTACCTCGTTACATTTACTTACAACAGAGTAAAGATAATTCCATGTATTTGATGTTCTCGCGTTCGCAGCTGCATTATTGTCTATCTGATAGTCGAAAATAAACTGATGTACATAGTTTATAGCAACATCTTCCGT
>JAIRRS010000058.1 GCA_031255855.1 Tannerellaceae bacterium
GGAAACAAAAAAAAAGCGGTACCAATGGGGTGATACAAAAACTAACAACACAATAATGGGCGGTACCAAAACAGCGATATGAACGGTACCATGAGGGCGATATTAGCAATGGTGCTGTAAAATCCTTGTCATTAGCTAAAAAAGCTCCTTCCAAATCCGTTTTAAACCGTAATGCACCCATACGCAACGGGTCATAAATTCCAAGTAGATAATCTGATTCAAATAACTTTCTGGATTTTCGATTCTCTTCTTTAGCTAATAATGCCTCTTTGCGTTTCATCAATACTCGCCCCCATCTATCAGGAGAAGAATCAAGGAAAATCCCAAAATTCTTTTTCTCATCTCGTAAATGCTGAAAACCAGAAAATAATTCAAGATCTGGATCTAACAATATTGCCTTATCTGATTTAAGCCAGGCATCGTCATATTGAAAAGAAAAAGCCTCTTTCCCCTTTATATGACTAGCTGTCAATACTCCCATTAGGGTTGGAGTTTTCAACGGAATCCAATCCGCATATACAAATATTTTATCTATCGCACTCATATATTATTTTTTTGAAGAGCCTCTACTTAAAAGTAATTCAGCGTCTTGCAATTTTCTACCTAACATGTCATTTCCAGCAAGTAGAAGAATATCTTTTTCTAATCCCAACACAAACAAAACTTGTGCGTAAACACCAAATGAAACTGAAGCAGCACCTTTTTCTATCTGCCATAAGGTTGAACGCGAAATACCCGCACGCTCAGAAACTTGTTCCATAGTAAGATTTCTTCGCAATCGAGCTAACTTTATATTCTCTCCTGTTTCCTCCATAATCTTTGCTAATTTAGGTAACAATATCATTCCTTTACTTTTCATATATCTTATGTTTTGTACAAATATAGCTATATTGTTTTATATATCAAACAATTCAATAAAAAGGTTACATGCTATGCTTTTTTGAACTTGCGTCACCCAAAATGGTGATGCAGAAATCCATCAAACGAATACTTGGGCGCTACTATTTTAAGCCTATACAATCAATTACCCTGTTTTTTGAATGGAGTTATGACCCTTAACTTTCAACCTGGATATTTGCATGGCAATATTGATATAAACAGTATATTTGCAGCCGATTATTTAAACATTAAACTATGAATTGGTTACAGGAGGCATTTTTTGTCCCTACTGCCATACAAGCGATTCTCGTAATCGCGGTAGTCTCGGCCATTGGTTTATCCATAGGAAGAATAAAAATATTCGGAATATCTTTGGGGATAACATTCGTTTTCTTCGCGGGTATTGTTGCCGGACATTCCGGCATTGTGGTCAATCAAGACATACTCACCTTTATCCAGAACTTCGGATTGATAATATTCGTTTATACTTTGGGGTTGCAAGTGGGTCCCAGCTTTTTTTCTTCCTTTAAAAGAGAGGGACTCACCTTAAACTTGCTGGCGATAGGAGTCGTTGTGTTAGGCTTGCTTTTGGTCTTGATATTTTATTGGACTACAGATGTCTCCCTGCCTAACCTGATGGGAATATTCTTGGGCGCCGTGACAAATACGCCCGCGTTGGGGGCAGCCCAACAAGCCTTATTACAGATAGATCCGGATGATATAAAAGGGGCCACAGACATGGCGTCGGCCTGTGCCGTGGCTTATCCGATGGGAGTGATAGGTGTAATCCTTGCCATTATTGTGATGAAGAAACTTTCGAAAGAAGCGGATGACAGCCCCAAAGAGCAGAAAATGCCAAAGCCCAATGTGACGGAATTCCAAGTGATCAATCCGGCAATTTTCAATAAGAGTATAAAGGACATTATGCGATTGACAGGCAAACATTTTGTAATTTCCCGCATATGGAGGAATGGCAGGCTCACCATTCCTGCGTCGGACACGATATTGAAAGAAGGCGACCATTTGCTTGTCATTTCCGTAAAGGCGGATGTTGAAAACATTAAATTGCTTTTTGGTGAGCAGGAAGATGTGGATTGGAATAAAGAAGACATTGACTGGAATGCGATAGACAGCCACTTGGTATCACGGCGAATTGTTGTGACAAGGGGAAAGATTAACGGAGTACGACTGGGAACTTTGCGCTTACGCAACCTGTATGGCATTAACATCACCCGGGTAAACCGTGCCGGGATTGATTTGCTCGCGTCACCGAAATTGCGCCTTCAAATGGGTGACCGGTTGACTATTGTGGGCGAAGCGACCGCTGTGAACAATGTGGGTAAAATATTAGGTGATGAAGTGAAACGCCTTACCATGCCGAATTTATTCGCCATTTTCCTGGGTCTTTTTTTGGGGGTCATCTTGGGTATTCTTCCCATTAATATCCCCGGAATGTCTATTCCTATAAAGTTGGGAATAGCTGGGGGACCGATAATCGTTGGTATCCTGATGGGTACGTTCGGGCCTCGTCTTCGGGTAACCACCTATACCACCCAAAGCGCAAACCTTATGATGCGGCAGTTTGGCATTGTAGTTTATCTGGCAGGATTGGGGATTGCTTCGGGAGTTCATTTTTTTGATACCGTTTTCCAAGCAGACGGGTTGGTTTGGATAGGGATAGGATTTGTATTGACAATGCTGCCCATTATTATTACCGGATTTGCCGCCTCCTTGTTATTAAAGGTAGATTATGCCCAGAATATAGGAATGCTTTGCGGAAGTATGGCCAACCCAATGGCATTAAATTATGCCAATACTACTGTAGATGGCGACGAACCTTCCGTGTCTTACGCCACCGTCTATCCGCTTTCAATGTTTCTCCGTGTCATCACGGCCCAGTTGATGATCCTGCTTTTTGTTTAACCGGCAGGGAATGCTTTCCGGCATTTGACGAGTGTTTTGCCGCCATCGGCTGTAGTCGTGGCAAAAAGATAAATATTGCCTCCTTCTTTTATTTTGGTTTTGCTGCGTAAAGCCTCTACAGTCAAAGGGAAATTTCTGGCGGTGATATTGGCTTGCGGAATGTTTTGAGCCAGCGTTTTACAAAGTTTGCTGCTAAACGGAAAGATTTCTTCCACGCGAAACACTCTGCCCGGAAATGATTCAATCAATAGTTCGGATGTATATAAATGGCTGCTTGGATGGAGTTTGTTTACCCCCAAGGCAGTAATAACTTTAAAAGCTCCGGCTTTTAATACAGATACATTCGGTTCGTATAAGTAAGAATCTATTTTGGCGGTATACGCTATCTCTGTTTGCTTTTCCTGTTGAAGGTTAAAAACAAAACGCCTCTCTGTCCCACCGGTCGTATAGTTAACACAGGTAATCAGGGGGGCGCTTCCGGATAAAGCCGGTTCTATTATAAACAATAATTCTTTGCAATCGTTTTTTACTGAAACAACATGCACTTCGGTAGTGCCGGGAAGCAATTCCAATGTTTGCCGGATGTCGGCCATTGGAGATAATTTGGCAATTACTTTAGGTGCGTGTTGCAGCAATCCGGGAAGCAGATTGATTAAATCGGGTTCACAATCATGTAAGGCAAAAACCCGTTTATCCCCGCTTGCCCGCCTGGCTGGGTCAATATAAAACACATCTATATCCGGGAGGTTCTCCGGCAATATGGTTGCATCGCCTTGTACAACGTCGATGTTTCTCGCCCCAAGTATTCGGAAATTATGGATGGCCGTTTCGCAATAACTTTCAAACCGTTCTATATACAATACCTTTTTTGCTTTGAGGGAAAAGAAATAACTATCAATACCTAATCCGCCAGTCAAGTCGCAAAGGCAGGTCGCTTCGTTTATTAACCGTTGCTTGTAAAAGGCTGTTTGTTCCGAAGAACATTGTTCGGTAGCAATTTTGGATGGGAATACCAGGTCGTCGTTCTTATACCAGGAAGGCAACTTGTCGCGTATTTGCCTACGGGCCGCGATTTGATCCACTGCGAAAGGAACATCAATGTCCGGATAGCGGGAAGCGCCCAGCAACAAACGGTTCAAATCATCGTCCGAATGCTCTTGGATAAATTGTTTTGTAGTTATATTCAGTCGATTAGTTGTCAATTTCTACGAATAAATTTACAAATGTAACGCTATTTGGGAGTAATAACATACACACGTATAAAAAAACCTTTTGGAAAATCACTATCTTTGGCAGTCGTAACTATAAAACGATCTATTATGATGAATATAAAACTACTGTTTTTCTTTTTGATGTTGTCTATGCACATCGTTTCAGCCAAGGAATATGTGGTTGACGAAGTTCTTTATGCAGGGCCTTTTGACGTTCAAGCCCCTTTTATTGTAGACAGTCTAAATGTGAAGGGTGAAAGATATTCCGGGAAAGCCCTGGTAAAAACACCTCTTTCTTTCCATTCCATCCGTCAAAGCAATCAATCATTGAAAGCCGGTTCGGACGGTTTTCAATTTTCCGGGACGGATTCCCCCTACGCTTTACATCTGGCTTCTTTTTATCTGAATGCCGGCAGATACACAAAGGGTACGTTGTCCGTACAAGGAGATGGCACGTTTGAAGTTTATGTAAATGACAAATTGCAAACACTATCAAATGGTGACGTCAAACTGACGTTGGAACCCTGGCAGTACGAAATTGTCATAAAATATCTTTCAAAAAAAGGCGAAAACAGTTTATTAAAGATCTCGTTTCAGACGGATGGCGAATCAGATATCGTTGTCACTATCCGTCCGGAACGGAAATACGAATTAAATGATGTTTTCGATGGTAGCCGCATACAATCGGCGAGTGTTTCACCGAATGGAAAATATGTTATCGTCAACATGTTGGAGACACATCCCGGAGGGAAACAAATATCCTATACCCATGTGATTGATAAAGCGAATGGCAACATCATCCTGTTTAATGACGGCAGTGCAAAAGACATGAGATGGATGCCCAGGAGCAATCGCATCTACTATACACGTAATGGCATGCAAGGAAGAGAATTAATAACCCTCGACCCGGTAACAAAAGCGGAATCTACACTTTCCGTAAATCTTCCGGAAGGCTCTTTCGTCTTTTCGCCGACAGAAGATTTCCTCTTGTTTACAATACGTGAAAAAGGGCCGGAAAAAGACAAGGATATACAAGAGATTCTGGTTCCCGACGACCGTCAACCGGGATGGCGCGACAGGTACTTTATTCATAAATACGACCTGGCTAGCGGTTTCCTTCAACGGCTGACATTCGGGCATACATCTACCACGCTGAATGATGTATCAGACGACGGGCGTTATATCCTTTTCAGTTGCCGCGAACCGTTCCTTGCAGAGAGGCCTTTCACGCGCGCTTCCATCTACCGGATAGATTTGCGGACAATGCAAGTGGATACTATTTTCAAAAGCGAAAAATTCATCACACGCGTTCAGTTTTCACCGGATATGAAGCAACTGCTGGTAGGAGGATCGGGCGACGCATTCAACAGCGTCGGGCTAAAAATAGCTGAAGGCCAGACATCAAACACAAGCGACGGCCAATTGTTCCTCTATGATTTGTCCGGGAAAAAAGTGACTCCGTTGACAAAGGATTTCAATCCCTCTGTCGACCGTTTTATCTGGAATAAATACGACAAGCAGATTTATCTGTTGGCAGGAGACCGGGATTATGTGCGACTCTACAGCATAGACCCTGTAAAAGGAACGATCAGGAACCTTGCCGTACCGGAAGACGTTCTGACCGGGATGTCGCCGGCGTCTTATGCTTCTGAGATGGTTTGTTTCGGAATGAGTGTTTCCAATTCACAACGGTTGTACACCCTTGATTTGAAGAAAGGAAATGCCACTTGCCTACTTGATTTGTCAAAAGATATCCTAAAAGACGTCCGTCTGGGTGACGTAAAGGATTGGAATTTTGTTTCTTCTTTTGGAGACACCATTTACGGACGTTATTATTTACCGCCTACTTTCGATCCGGCAAAGCAATATCCCTTAATTGTCAATTATTACGGAGGTACAACCCCTACTTCCCGCGTATTGGAAAGCCGTTATCCTTCGCATGTATATGCGGGGCTTGGGTATATCGTTTATATCCTGCAACCCAGTGGCGCAACAGGATTCGGACAAGAATTTTCGGCGCGTCACGTCAATGCCTGGGGAAAACAAACGGCAGAGGAAATCATCGAAGGAACCCAAAAGTTTTGTGCGGAACATGCATTTGTGAATAAAGAAAAAGTAGGTTGCCTGGGAGCTTCCTATGGCGGGTTTATGACGATGTACCTGCAAACCCGGACAGATATTTATGCAGCCGCCATGTCGCATGCCGGTATTAGCGACATTACCAGTTATTGGGGCGAAGGATATTGGGGATATTCATACAGTGCGCTCGCGAGCGCCGACAGTTATCCCTGGAATGCGCGTGATTTATATGTAGGCCAAAGCCCTTTGTTCAGCGCCGACAAGATAAATACCCCCCTATTGTTTCTTCATGGTTCGGCAGATACAAATGTTCCGGTAGGAGAAAGTATACAAATGTTTACAGCCCTGAAATTATTAGGAAAAGAAACGGCGTTGATTCAGGTAGAAGGAGAAAACCATCACATCCTGCATTACGACAAACGTATCAAATGGAACCATACCATTTATGCGTGGTTTGCTAAATGGTTGAAAGACCAACCGGAATGGTGGGACACCCTTTATCCGAAGAAAAATCTTTGATATTTTTTTGAGTACGCGGCACACAAACACCCCTGGAGAAGGAACTGTCGTATTGTGTGCCGCGTGTTCCTAAATAGACGAATGTCCGTTTGGAGGATAATCAAGCGTATAATGTAGTCCGCGGCTTTCCTTGCGGTCGATAGCTTGGCGCATGATGAGGTAGCCTACGTTTATCATGTTGCGGAGTTCGCAGATGTCTTTCGATGCTACGGAACGTTTGAAAAGATGTTCCGTTTCTTCATAATTAATATCCAGGCGTTGCCAAGCCCGTTTCAACCGGAGGTTGGAACGCACAATACCTACGTAAGTACTCATAATTTGCCCTACCTCCTTGGTGCTTTGGGTAATCAACACCATTTCTTCAGAGTCTTGTACCCCTTCATCGTTCCATGCCGGGATATCTTCCTGATAAGAATAGGAATCTATTAACGGGATACTGTGTTTCGCTGCGGCGTCGGCATATACCACAGCTTCTATTAATGAGTTGGAAGCTAAACGGTTTCCTCCATGCAATCCCGTACAGGAACATTCTCCTACGGCATACAGGCGTTTGATAGACGAACAGGCGTTCAAGTCTACCAAAATACCGCCGCACAGGTAATGGGCAGCCGGAGCAACCGGAATATAATCTTTCGTGATATCGATCCCAATCTCCAGGCATTTCTTATAGATATTGGGGAAATGTGTCTTGGTTTCCTCCGGGTCTTTATGGGTAACATCCAGATACACATGGTCGTCTCCCCTGAGTTTCATTTCATTGTCGATAGCGCGTGCCACGATATCACGTGGAGCTAGCGACAGGCGGCTGTCGTATTTATGCATGAATTCTTCACCATCCATTGTACGAAGTACAGCGCCATAACCCCGCATAGCCTCGGTAATCAGGAAAGAGGGACGGTCGCCCGGATGATACAAAGCCGTGGGATGAAACTGGACAAATTCCATATCCTTTACTGTTCCTTTGGCCCGGTAAACCATGGCAATGCCATCCCCGGTAGCCACCAATGGGTTCGTAGTTGTCTGGTAAACGGCTCCTATGCCGCCTGTTGCCATCAATGTTACTTTAGAAAGGAATGTATGAATCTCGCCGGTAGTCAAATCCATGATATATGCCCCGAAACATTCGATGCCGGATGTTTGCCGGGTGACCGTTACTCCCAAATGGTGCTGGGTAAGTATTTCAATAGCGAAATGGTTGTCGAAAACAGTTATATTCTCATGCCTGCGTATGGCTTGTATCAAACTGTCTTGTATCTCGGCTCCCGTAGAGTCTTTATGATGAAGAATACGGAACTCGGAATGTCCGCCTTCTTTATGCAGGTCGAAGTTGCCGGTTTCATCTTTATCAAAATCTACGCCCCAACTGATTAATTCGTTTATCTGCTGAGGCGCGTTACGTACTACCATTTCTACAGCTTTCCGGTTGCTCAACCAGTCGCCGGCTATCATGGTGTCTTCCATGTGCTTTTCAAAATTGTCGGTAATCAGGTTTGTTACCGAAGCAATGCCTCCTTGGGCAAAATAGGTGTTGGCCTCTTCCAGGTTTGTTTTGGCAATTAAAGCAACCTTTCCTTTGTTTGCCACCTTCAGGGCAAAACTCATTCCGGCAATACCGGAACCAATAACTAAAAAATCGAAACGCTTTACCATTCCTTTATTGTTTTATTAGGATGGCAAAGTTAAAATAAAAATAGACAAAAATAGAATTAACTCTTATCTCAAATAGACTTCTCCCTGACGTAATTATTGTTTAATCCAAAGTAATATTTCCTATTAAAACGAAGTATATTTGGCCTTTATTTTCAAAAAAGATTGCTTTACGTAATAACATGAATAAAAAGATACTCAACCTTGCCATACCCAACATAATAACAAACATTACCATCCCTTTGTCCGGCATGGTTGATACGGCGATTGCCGGGCATCTCGAATCGGAATTATACATAGGCGCTATTGCCGTCGCGACCATTATATTCAATTTTATTTACTGGAACTTTTCGTTTCTGCGGATGGGGACAAGCGGTTTTACGGCGCAAGCTTATGGGGCGGGCAACGAAAAAGAGGCCGTCCGCGTCCTTTTCCGTTCATTATTGACGGCATTTACGGCCGGTTTATTGATAATCATTTTGCAATATTTCATCTTACGCCTCGCCTTTTTCTTTATGCAGGCCAGTCCGCAAACCCAGGCGTATGTCGGCGCCTATTTCTATATTTATATATGGGCGGCTCCTTTCGTATTGGGTATGTATGCCATGACAGGCTGGTATATTGGCATGCAAGACGCGAAAACGCCTATGTTCGTATCCATTGCCACAAATGTGATGAATATAACGCTTAGCTTGTTGCTTGTTTTCGTATTTCACCTGGAATTAAAAGGGGTTGCATTAGGTTCGGCTTTGGCCCAGTTCTTATCATTCTGCCTTACTCTCGTTTTGTGGAATAGGAAATACAGTAAATTGAAGAAATATATTTCGCTGAACGCCATCAGGCGGTTGTCGGAATTCAAACCCTTTTTCAAAGTAAACAGCGATATATTCCTTCGCAGCCTCGCGTTGGTATTCGTTACGACGTTCTTCACTTCGGCATCCGCAAAAATCGGTGACACCTTTCTTGCCGTCAACAGCTTATTGATGCAATTGTTTATTCTTTTTTCTTATATGATGGACGGCTTTGCCTACGCGGCAGAGGCTTTGTCCGGAAGGTATTACGGAGCGAAGGATTACAATGCACTGATGCGGCTCATCAAACAACTTTTCATCTGGGGAATATTCCTGGCTGCCTTGTTTACAATCCTATATGCCTTGTTTACAGATGATATCCTCCAATTACTAACAGATAAGACAAGCATTATCCAAGCCGCAAAATGTTTCCGGATATGGGCATTGTTGTTTCCCCTTGCCGGATTCGCAGCTTTCCTTTGGGACGGAATTTTTATCGGTATAACAGCTTCGCGTCAGATGCGGAACGCCATGTTTGTGGCCGTTGCTTTCTTTTTTATTTTTTATTACGGGCTATCGCCTGCTTTGGGGAATAACGCTTTATGGCTATCATTTGTTACTTACCTTGCCATGCGCGGCATCATGCAAACAATCTTATTTGGCAATATTAGGAAAAAAATTGGCTTTTAATCCAGGGGAAACGTGCATCCGACCAGTCTCCTTATTTTTACTAAATAACAAGATAAGAGGACAGGGTTATGAATTTGTTTTATCTTTGTCCGGGTTAAGTCATATTATTAATTTCGAAAACAATAGTCAGGCAACATGATACACAAGATAATCCAGAATAAAACAGCTAATATTCATTATTTTCTGCACAAAAATGAATCTTCTGGCGAGCTAATAGTTTTCCTTCATGGTGCGTATGCCGACCATACCTGCTTCAACCGTCAGAAAGAGGCGTTTACTTCACGTTACAATGTTATTTTCATTGATTTGTTAGGGCATGGCTTGTCCAATGTTTTCACCATGAAAGACCGGATAGACGAAACCCCGGAACAGATAAAGCGTATTCTGGAGATAGAAAAATTTGCCAAAGCCCATTTCGTCGGTGTGTCGCTTGGCGCGCTACTGGCACAATACATGGCCTTCAAATATCCGGAATATGTGAGTTCTCTTGTGGCAGTAGGAGGGTATAATATCCACGACAATAACGACGCGATTAACAAAGCGCAAAAAGATTCTGTCAGGAAATGCCTTTGGATGGCGCTCTCGTCAATGAATAAGTTTCGCCGCTATGTAGCCAGACAAGCCGTACATAACCCGGAAAATAGGGAACACTATTACCAAATGGCAAAAAAGTTTATCCGTAAATCTTTCGTTACCATGCGAGGGTTGAAAAATGTCATCCGCGAACGCCCGGCCAATCCCGTCAATTATCCCCTGCTTATCCTTTGTGGCGAATTAGACTTGGAATTAGCCCAAAACGCAGCCCAGAGATGGCATCAGCAAACGACAGGAAGCCAGTGCAAAACGATCCCCCAAGCCGGGCATACGGCCAATATGGACAACCCTGGTGAATTCAACAGGATTGTCCTTGGGTTTCTTGAAGAAGACTAAAGCTTGGGCATTTGCCAGGGAGCCCGGTATTCTTTTGTGAGGTAAGCATCGGCTTCGGCATCGTGGAATGATTGTCCGTCCCAAGACAGTTTTTTCCCTGTCCGATAAGCAATGTTACCCAATTGGGAGAATTTGGCAATGTGGGAGCCTGTTTCAACACTTGCGTTACAGTTGCGGTTGCGTGTTTTGATGCATTCCAAATGGTTTTTAACATGGAGGTTTAAACCTCCTTCGCCATATTGTTTGTTTAGTGAAACAGCTTCCATGCGCGCTACGCCGTTTACTCTTTCCGGGATAACTTCCCATCCGCTGCGATCTACAACCAACGTACCGTTTTCACCAACAAATCCAAGCCCATGATTGCGTCCATACGCCCCGTCATCGATACCGATAGCGTGATCCCACATAACCGTAAAATCTTTGAATGTATAGATGGTTTGCAAAAGATCGGGAGTTTCACATGCGTCGTCCGGATATCCGAACTTTCCTCCCGACGCCATGATGGATTCCGGTGCCGTAACATTCATCCCGTAGAGTGCATAGTCGAGTAAATGAACTCCCCAGTCGGTCATCAAACCGCCTGCATAGTCCCAAAACCAACGGAACGTAAAATGAAAGCGATTCCGGTTAAAAGGCCGTTTGGAAGCCGGACCCAGCCACATGTCGTAGTCAACACCGGCCGGAACGGCTTCATCCGGCAAAACAGGAATAGACGGACACCAACCCTGGTACGAAAATACGCGTACGGTTCTGATTTTACCCAGCTTCCCGCTATGCACGAATGTCATAGCGTCTTGCCAGTGCGGGTCTGAACGTTGCCATTGTCCTACCTGAACCACGCGGTTGTACTTCTCGGCGGCACGTATCATGATATTACACTCTTCAATGCTGTTTCCGATAGGCTTTTCGCAATACACATCTTTTCCTGTCTCACAAGCAGCTACCATTTGCAGGCAGTGCCAATGGTCGGGCGTACCCACAATAACTACGTCGATGTCTTTGTGGTCTATCAGCTTTCGCCAATCCTTGTAAAGGTGTTTTACTTTTTTGCCGGTTAGCTTTTCTGTGTCGGCAGCCCGTTCTTTTAATACGCTGTCGTCGATATCAGCCAGTGCGACACACTCAACCTCGGGATTGCGCAAGAATGCTCTTAAGTCTTCAAACCCCATCCCTCTACATCCGATTAAGCCTACTCTGATTTTGTCGTTAGCGCCTACGGTACCTTTACCGGCCCGGATAATAAAAGGACTGAAAGTAAGGCCGGCGCCTAATAAACCGGCCTGGCGGAGGAATTCTCTTCGTGTTGTCATGGTGCTTACTTTTACAATTAGTTATAGCTTGTAGGCAATGCCTGTCATAAAGTAAATAGTGTACATTTTGTATGGTATACCATTGAAATCGGAAGGAAATATAGGAATCAATCCCCATGATAATTGCCCGGTTACAGCCAATTTATTGGTAAAAAACCTGTCGGCGGAAGCCATTAAACCAGCGTCTACCTTACGTACATTCTTCGAAAAATCGAATGTCGCCGATTCTATATTGATACGGTCGCCGGCCGGCCCTCCGTTGCGGATATAACCGTTGGAAGCATTCCCCTCGAATTTGGCATCCCGTTGCGACGCGAAATACCCTCCTAAGCGGAATGTCCATTTCTCAAAAGGCTTATAGGTGGCTAAAACCGGCAATACAAGATAACCATTGCGGGTAGTGGTTTTATTTTTCCCCGTAAACATACCTGTAAACCGCCCCGTATTGTCCCCTTCACCTACTACAAGGCTAGTCATCATGTATTTGACATCAGCATCAATACTCATCCCCTTCAAGTCAATGGCAAGACCGGATGTAATACCCCATTCCGGAGAAATCCAACGGGTAATATGGAATGCCAGGGTTGCGGCAAATCCCGGACTCCACGAGTTGATTTTCCGTATCTCGGCTGGTAACGGTAGCGGAGAGGTACCCCCTAAATTATAACCGGCGAATACTTTGTATTCCCATCGTTTAAAACCGTTTTGGGCAGAACCATGGCTGTTTATAGAAATAAGCGCCCATAAGACGAGTACAATTTTTGTATAATATCCTTTCATTTGTTAACTTATTCAATTTTAATTTCAACTTCATCAACTACTAAACGGCTTCCGACAGCCCCCTCATAACGATCTCCATAAAAGCTGGAAGAGAATATGATAGCCAGTTTATACTGGTTCTTTTCAAAGTCGACAACATGGTTCGTTTTCCCCACGAAGGGGATATCGAATGATACAAAATCGTTACCGGGGCTTCCGGCTCTCATTTCGGGCGGCATTATCGCCAACGATACGATGTTGGGATGCGTCAATATATTCGTCCCATCCAGCATCATAGAAGCGCTGTCTATCCGGAAAAATACAGCGTAAATCGCGCATGAGTCTTTGACTCCTGGGAGCACGTTTCCCTTCGGATCGGTATAATCACCGCTCCCTGCTTTATATTTGTATTTCCCTGTCAGGCGCAGTGGGGCGTCGTGGGCGGGTTGCCCAAACTGAGTTGCGAGCAAGGGGTCTTTCAGGGCGTTCAAGGGATTCATAACTCCCGTAAAAAGCGAACCTGCGGCAACCGGAACATTTACAATCCCCATAACGTTTCCCGGCCCCTTCATGGTCTCCATTTCCGCCGCGAATTTCCCGCCGGTGGCTGAAGTCGTTTTATGAATCGGGTATTTGCCCGGGTCGGAATATTGAAGGTATAAATTAATCCCCCTGTTACTCGAATCCCACGGAGTCGTACGCCTGCCTTGCCTGTCGTATTCAACGGGAGTTTCATACGCTGAATTCGGATCAAGCGCTTCCCAATATTCAAAGTCGTAGCTATAAGGCGACACGGAAATAGCCTGGATAACATATTCCCTTTGATGCTTGCCGTCGGCAGCAGTCACAACATATTTTACGTCCCGGTTGAAATTTTGGGGCGCCGATGGATCAGGAGAAATAGTTGCCCCTTCCGAAATAATAATAGACGGGACAACAGCGGAAAGGTCGGCTCCTTTCTTCACATATATAGATATATTTCCCTGATTAAACGATGCGGAACTAAGTGCAATATTCTCAGGTAAAAAAAATGTTTCAATATCAGCATATGGGGAAAGAGGTTCATCCTGGATGCAACCGGTTAAAAACAACACACAGAAAAGTAATACCGATCTATAAATTGAGTTCATGCGAGGAGTATAATTAATTATCAACAAGATACAAATAACGTCATTATAATTGAGAGTTTTATTTCTTTGACAGAATTTAACGCTGCGTCATAGTGACACGTTTGGTTTTGTGGATTATTTTTTCATACCTTTGAAAAATGCATGATCCAAGCCACCAATTATTAAAGTTTAAATATAATTACTAAATTGAATCACCATGGAAAACAAAAACAAAAAAAGTATGGACCGCCGCGAATTTCTGGGTCTTTCTGCCTTAGGATTAGCAAGTTTAACAATCCTTCCCAGTTGGATGATGGACGGTGTACGAATCGCGCCAAGCGATCGTGTAGTGTTAGGATTTATCGGCTTGGGGCAGCAAGCGTTATCAGACTTTAGCGGTTTCGCAGCATGTCCGGGTATCCAGATAGCGGCATGCAGCGATGTGGATACTATGAAAACAGAGCGTTTCAAACGCCGTATTGAAGCATGGCAAACCGCCAAGAACATGGCGCCCCGCTGCGACAAATATGAATTTTACGAAGATTTGCTTGAACGTAAAGATATAGATGCTGTCGAAGTAGCAACTCCCGACCATTGGCATGCCCTGAATACAATCCATGCCTGCCAGGCAGGCAAAGACGTCTATTGCCAGAAACCGTTGGCATATACCATTGCCGAAGGCCTCGCCATGGTAAGAGCCGTACGCGACAACAAACGCGTATTGCAAGTTGGTAGCCAGCAACGTTCAAGTGCTGAGTTCCAGAAAGCGATCGAACTAGTTCAGGCCGGTGCGATTGGACATATCGAAAAAATATATGCAAAGGTCGGCGACCCTCCCAAACCATTAGACCTGCCGGAAATGCCTGTCCCCGCCAACCTGAATTTCAACCAGTGGATGGGGCCGTTGAACGACCCTAAAATACATTATCACCCGGATCTATGCCCTCCTATCTCGCTAGACCCTGTCCAAAACGAACAGTTATGGGGAGCTTGGCGTTGGTATCAGGAAACAGGAAACGGCTATACGGCCGACTGGGGCGCCCACATGTTTGATATCGCCCAGGCCGCTATTGGCATGGATGGATCAGGCCCGGTAGAATACTACCCCAAAGGTGTAAACGGGGCAGAATACGCGACGATGAAATATGCCAACGGCATTGTGATGACCGAACAACCATTCCTGGACGACAATCCGGAAGCACAAGGCATCAAATTCATCGGTACCAATGGATGGATTGAAGTAGCCCGTGGCTACCTGGCTTGTTCCGACCCCTCGAAAGTACCGGCAGATGTAGCAGGCCGGCGTCCGCCAAGCCGCGAAGAAATGATGAAAATGTGGGAAGAATACAAAAAACGCATGGAAGAAGAAGCAAAGAAAAGTAAAAATAAAAAGAAAGCAGACAATGCCGGAGGCATGGCCGGAACCTACGAAACAAGCGCCCCACATATGCAAAACTTTATCGATTGCGTACGCTCGCGTAAAAATCCGGTTGCTCCTGTTGAAGTAGGTTGCAGCACCAACACGCTATGCTGCCTGGCAAACATTGCCCGCGAATTAAACCGCGTGATTAAATGGGACCCGGCCACATTAAGCTTTGTAAACGACAAAGAAGCCGCTTCACATCGCCTATACCGCTACCAATACAGGAACCCATATTGTTTACCCTATTTTAAAAAATAACCTAATAATAAATTAAGTCATGAACAACAGACGTGATTTTCTAAAAAATGCATCCCTTTTAACTGCCGCTGGGTTGCTGGCAGGAAAAGCCGGGTCGATTCATGCCGCCAATGCGGCATCTGCTCCCATAGTTTCCGCGAAAAAAAGACTGGGGCTGCAAATATATTCGCTCCAGCGGGAACTATATGATAATATACCGGAGCGAATGAAAGAGTTAAATAAAATGGGCTACATTCACCTGGAACTTGCCGGATATGGCAAAGGCAAGATAAGTAACGTAGACATGATGGAATTCAGGAAAATGACAGAAGATGCTGGATTGAAAATCGTCAGTTCCCATGTAAACCCAACGATTGAAGGCGTTCCTTTCCTGATGGAATATAAAAAGGAAATCCTGCCACAGGTAAGCGAATATTGGAAAGCTACAGCAGCCGACCATGCCAAGCTGGGATGTAAATACCTGGTACAGCCCATGATGCCTACCTGCCGCACGTATGACGAAGCGCTGATGGTTTGCGATTTTTTCAATGAGGCCGGAAAAATCTGTAAAGAAGCCGGGTTGATATATGGCTATCACAATCACCATATGGAATTCCAACGTTTGATAAAGCCGGGCGACGAAAACAAAAATCAAAATCCGTGGATGCCGTTGGGCGACCAGATAGAAGACATCTTCATTGCCAACACCGACCCCTCTTTGGTTTGCTTCGAGCTGGATGTTTACTGGACAGTTCGCGGAGGAAACGACCCGTTAGAATACCTGCTAAAACATCCAGACCGTATCAAAGCCCTGCACATCAAGGATACGGCAATTCTTGGACAAAGCGGTTTGCTCAATTTTGAAAATATCTTCAACCAGATGTACAAAAACGGTATCCGGGATTATTTCGTAGAATTGGAAAACATGCCCGACGGACGCTCCCAATTCGAAGGCGTAAAAGATTGTGCCGCTTATTTGATGAAAGCTCCTTTCGTAAAGTAATCATTGTTGTTTATTTAACATACAAAAGCCATCCTTGTGTACATGAGGGTGGCTTTTTTCAACCACCCCCCGGCAAATACCCCAATACGGCAAGCGCTCAACAAAATCAATCCCCCTCGTTTGTAGTATTTTGGGGTTACCTGTCTCCCGGAAGGATGGTGCAGAGAAACGAGAGAAACAGAAAGTGGATGCTGGCCGTAGCCCGGGACATCTACAAGGCAAAAGGAATCTCTCTTCACAGGGAAATTCCTTTTGCAATAATCATCTTATATGCTTACATAATTAGCACGAGGTTTTGATAATAGCGATTATACTAATAGTGTTACTTTGTTGTTCTACAGAGGCAAAGGTATAGGTATCTGTAAATATCTGCAATACCTATTTGTATGTATTATCACAAACCGGCAGATACCTATAAATGGGGATTTGGACAGAAGGAGCGATGATTTGAAAACTTTTGTGAGGGTGGGTCGGCAAAAAGACGTAATTTTGGGGGTAAATAAATAAGAATCGAAGTATATCGCCATGCATAGAAAAGGACAATACCGGCAAACAGATAAAATGGTTGATTTAATATCCAGAAACTATTCCATGCTGCTTGTTATGAGCAGGTTTAACATATCGCCCGGCTTTGGCGACAAAACAATCGGCGAGGTTTGCCGGCTAAATAATGTTGACATTTGTACGTTCCTTACAGTTGTCAACTTTCTGTTGGAAGGATGTGATACGCCAGTAGAGCATGTAAACAACTGCCTCTCGGTGGAGCATCTTATTGTTTACCTGCACAATGCGCATGATTATTTCCTTGAATTCCGTCTACCACACCTTCGTCGTAAGTTGACGGAAGCTATCAAGGACGATTGTCCCGGAGATGTGGCATTTGTTATCACCAAGTTTTTCAATGAATATGCCGGCGAGGTGGATAAACACATGATGTATGAGGAAAAAACGGTATTTCCTTATGTACGCGAGTTGCTGAAAGGAAAGAAAAATCCCAAATACAATATCTCAATATTCCACAGGAGGCACGACCAGATTGAACTTAAAATTACAGAATTGAAGAATCTTTTGCTCAAATATTATCCGGGAGAAGGGAGCCATTTGTTCAACAGCGTATTATTTGACATATTTAGTACGGAGAAAGACCTCACCACCCACAACCTGATAGAGAATAATCTTTTTACGCCCGCTATTTTGGAACTGGAAAAACAGATATGCTGAAATGACCGTCAACCTTAAAATAGCTATTGCAGAAGTCTCCGCGATTATCCGTTCAGGCGTTGAAGTACAATTAAGAAGATTGCCAAACGTCCATTTCCAATTTATCGAAATTGCCGGGAGTGAACATTTATACGAATCTCTCCGCCTCCATAAACCGGATGTTTTGATTATTAATCCGTCGATGACGATTGGTTGTACCCTTCAGCAATTGAGGGACGAATCAGGAAACCAGTCGATGAAATGTTTTGCGCTGATATATAACCTGACAGACAAGGCATTGCTCCGCCCGTATGATGAACAGATCGGTATTTTTGATACATTGGAAGAGATTGAGGAAAAACTGAGGCAATTTTACACCGAAAACATTCCCGAAGATAAGGAAAATGAAGAACAGCAACTATTAAGCGTCCGGGAAAAAGAAATCGTTGTTTGCGTAGTAAAAGGGATGACAAACCGTGAAATTGCCGACCGTCTTTACCTTTCCGCGCATACGGTTATTACCCATCGCCGTAATATTGCACGTAAATTGCAGATTCATAGCGCCAGTGGTTTAACGGTTTACGCCATTGTCAACAAGTTGGTGGAGCTGGGTGATGTAGGTAAATCGTAACATTTTCGTAACCAATATTGTTGTATATATAAAGTAAATGTTGATACTTTTGCACGTTAAATTTATCACTTAAATTTATGGAGACATTCTATCTCTTTTTAGTCCTTTTTATTTTCATTCTTGCTGTTTTCGATTTATCCGTTGGTGTCAGTAATGATGCCGTCAACTTTCTCAACTCAGCCATAGGTTCTAAAGCCGCTTCTTTCAGGGTTATCATGGCGATTGCCGCAATCGGTATCTTTGTTGGGGCTTCACTGTCCAATGGAATGATGGATGTGGCGAGACATGGTATTTTCCAGCCCCAACATTTTTATTTTACAGAGATTATTTGCATCCTGCTGGCGGTTATGCTTACCGACATTGTGTTGCTTGATATGTTTAATTCGTTGGGAATGCCCACTTCCACTACTGTTTCATTGGTATTTGAGTTGTTAGGGGCTACGGTTGCCTTGGCATTAATCAAGGTGGTTCAGTCTTCCGGAGGGTTGGAATTTGCCACGTTAATAAATACAGATAAAGCGTTTACCATGATTCTGGCTATCTTCCTTTCTGTGGCGATAGCCTTTTTATTTGGTACGCTGGTGCAATATTTGTCGCGTATTATCTTCACGTTTGATTACAAGAAACGCATGAAGTATTTCGCAGCTTTGTTCGGAGGTCTTGCCGCCACGGCTATTCTCTATTTTATGTTGATAAAAGGATTGAGAGACAGCGCTTTCATGACTGGAGAAATAAAAAGCTACATCGATGGTAATACAGGACGGATTGTGTTGTGGAGTTTTGCCAGCTTCACGCTCCTGATGCAAGTATTATATTGGCTGAAAGTGAATATTTTCAAGGTTATCGTGTTAATGGGTACGTTTGCCCTGGCCCTGGCTTTTGCCGGTAATGACTTGGTAAACTTTATCGGAGTCCCATTGGTAGGTTATTCTTCGTATATGGATTTGATGGCGCAGAATGGAACTGTGGGTGCGGATGACTTTTTGATGTCGTCATTGCTTGGTTCGGCAAAAACGCCTTGGTATTTCCTTGTGGGCGCAGGTTTTGTTATGGTGATAGCATTGATTACGTCTAAGAAAGCACAAAAAGTTATAAAAACATCGCTGGATTTGTCGCGGCAATCAGATGGCGAAGAGAACTTTGGGACATCCCCTGTAGCCCGTGTATTGGTTCGTACATTCAGCAGCGCTGCCACATCCGTTCTCCGTATTGTACCGGCAGGCGCGAAAAGGTGGATAAACGGACGCTTCAACAACAATGGGATAACAGTGGAAAATCAAGCCAGTTTCGACCTTGTCCGTGCTTCTGTCAATGTTGTTCTTTCCGGATTACTGATAGCTGTGGGCACTTCCTTTAGACTTCCCTTGTCTACTACCTATGTGACCTTTATGGTGGCTATGGGTAGTTCATTGGCCGACCGGGCATGGGGACGCGAATCGGCCGTATACCGTATAACGGGCGTTATCTCGGTTATCGGAGGCTGGTTTATCACAGCCGGCGCCGCATTTACTATCTGTTTCGTCGTTGCCTTGCTCATCTACCTGGGTGGAATCGCAGGCATGATAGCCATGGTGGCATTGGCTGTATATATGTTGGTACGTAGCCACCTTATCTATAAGAAGAAAATGAAGAAAGAAGCCCTGAAGGAAGAGGTTGATACAACGATATCCAAACTTCGCGAAACAACCGATAGCCGTGAAGCGTTGGCTCTTTTCCGCAAGCATAGCCGCGAGGAACTATACAAAGACTTGTCGTTTATCGCAGGCGCGTTGCATACGGCCGTAAACGGATTTATCAACGAAAATCTGAAAGACGAGCGGAAGGTGTTGAGCGATATTGAGGATATGAAGGCGCATCTTAAGCAGGTGAAACGTGTGGGGACATTAGGGGTTACGCAATTGGAAAAAAACATCGCGATTGAAAAAGGGCTCTATTATTATCAAGGGAACGATTTTGCCAGCGAAATATTATTCAGCGTCCGCCGCCTGGCGGAGCCAATAAAAGAGCATATCGACAATAATTTCAACCCACTGATCAATATACAGAAAGAAGAATTCGGGAAAGCGACCCAAAAGATAGTATCCTTCTTGACCTGTTGTGCGGAAATGATTAACAGGAATGATTATACCGGTTTCTCTCAATTGGTAGACGAATCGGCAGTGCTGGTTAATCTGCTGATTATGCTTAAAAAGGCCGAATTAAAACGTATCCAAGGGCAAAGTGGCGTCAGTACGAAGACGAGCATGGTTTACCTCAATATGATACACGAATCGCAAAACATCGTTTCGTTTACAGCCAACTTGTTGAAAGTGAGCCGTAAATTCCAAAAAGAATAACAAAACTGTTCAGACTGCGACAGAGTTTTTTAGTACGAGTATTCCTTCCGGCCCCATATTGAACAATAGATCGATTATACTTAAATTGGGCAGAAAGCCCAATTTGTTTAAAAAGACCTGATAGTAGGCTTTCGGCCGGAAAGCCTTATCTTCTCTCGGATGCTTTGGGCGGATTATTTCACGAAAATCATTTTCCACCTCTTTGGCATATACTTCCGTGTAATGGATATTGGGATGCAGGTCTAGTAGGCCACAAATCAATTGCCGTAGCTGTTCATTGAAATCAAACAGGAAGTTATAGCCCTTTTCATAAAAGGGAATGAAGTCGTCTTGATAATATTCGAAAAAGGGGCTCATATTGTAAGCCGACAGGATTGCGTTCCAATGCAGGTGTCTCCAGTTGCCATGGTTAGAGATACGGATATCTCTGGTCGGGCATTTCAATGTCGTTGGTTTTTCAATAGGAATGGAAAGTGGCAACGCTCCATTAGCCCCCGCGATTGTACAGCGGTTACGATACGTTTGTTTCAAATAATTCTCGGCTGTTTCCAGGTATACGTCCGTATACTGGAACATCTTACAATATTGTTGTACAGGGCCTAAATAAGTAGTTGATAAATAAACCATACATCGAAACTAATTGATAATTCAGGAACCGGATTTCTCAGTCATCTTTCCTAAGCCATCGGAACCAGACTTTGCCAACGATGTTTTCGGCAGGGACAAAACCAACATAGCGTGAATCGACGGCGTCATCCGTATTGTCGGACAAGACCCAGTAATAATCCTTGTTGAACGTAAATGTCTTTGTCTCTTTTCCGTCTAGGTGTAGCTTGCGGTTTTGGAATGTTACCTCTTGCTCTGCTTCGGCGATGATGGCTTCCCGGCTTGCTGTCAGGAAGCTCTCGTTTATCCGGTATGTTTGTCCTTTCCGGGGAACAATAATTGTGTAGTCTTCCTCTTTTTCGCGGAGGAATAACTTATTTGCCCTTTCGTTCATCTCTTCCCTGATTTGATACTCTTCAAAAGACGTTAATATAAACGTTGACACCTGGGCAGATGTTGATTGTTCACGACGGGGGATTCCCAATCGGATCAATAAATTGAGAAAAGGCTCCCGCAACCCGGGGGTTATTGTATAGGTGGAAAGCGTTTGGGGTGAACGTGGATAATGGATACCATTAATGATGTATCCGTCGGGCTTCACTTGTATTGTGTCGCCGGGCAAAGCTACACAACGACTTACTATAAGGGGAGAGTTGTCTTTGTCGCGTTGCAAAGGGCTGCGGAAAAGGATAATTTGATTTCGTTTGAGATGATTCTTTACAGGCAGTTTATTCACCAAAACAAAATCACCTTTATGTAAGGCGCCTTCCATCGAATGGGTAGAAATGCGGTATGAGCCTATCCAAAAATGACGGATGAGCAAAACCACGCCAATGATGCACACTATAATCATCCCCCAGCCTCCCGTGGGGGAGGCTTGTACGTACTTCTTCAGAATTCTTTTGAGATTCATATTGAACAGCTCTTTAATCACCTTCTCCGGAAGGGTAGGGGAGGATGGACGGTTCAGGCGTTAGTTATGTACCAGGCTGAACAAACGATTCCAGCGTATTTTACCATCGAATATTGTGCGGTCTTTGTCTAATGAAAGCCATATGAGGATTGGTTTTCCCACGATATGATCTTCCGGCACAAATCCCCACGACCGGCTATCGGCGCTATTGTGTCGGTTGTCGCCCATCATCCAATAATAATCGAACTTGAAAGTGTATGACGTTTCTTCTTTCCCGTTGATGAATATTTTCCCGTCTTTCTGTTCCAATACATTATTTTCATAGTTACGGATACAGCGATGGTATAGCCCGAGGTTGTGTTCGTTTAGTTCAATGGTCGCTCCTTTTCGTGGAATCCATAACGGGCCGTAGTTGTCGCGCGTCCAGCCGGTATGGTAGTCAACCGGGTAAGTCAAATCGCCGCCGCCCAATACATCCGGTTCTATCACGACCTTCTTAACGGTGGGAAGTTTTTGTGCGATTTCTAATCCTTTTTGGGTTAACGGGAAATGGTACACCGGATTATATTGTCCCGAAGCGTTCGGTTCAAAGCCCAGGAAAGCCAATATTTGCCCCGAAGCCAGTTTGCGGTCGTCTTTGCTGACATCCATCAGGCGGAATTGTTCTTCCGTAATCGGCGAACCATCTGTTTCGACAAAATAATTGAACTGCATTTTGGGGGGATTGTCGGCAGCTACGCTATTTATATAAACCTGATTGTCTTTGACGTATAACGAGTCGCCCGGCATTCCGATACAACGTTTCACATAATTTTCGCGTTTGTCTACAGGACGGTAGGTCACCTCCCCGAAGGTTGTTTTGTCCATAAGGATACGTTCCCTTCCATACAGTTCTATCAGTGAATAGTAGTCAGGATTCTGGAATTTGAGCGCGATGGTATCTCCGGCCGGAAAGTTGAATACGACAATATCGCCACGCTTTACTTTTCCCAAACCGGCTACCCGCTTGTATCCCCATTTCGGCCAATCGAGGTATGATTTGGTGTTAAGAATCGGGAATGTATTTTGCACCAACGGAAAAGCGATTGGCGTATTGGGAACTCTCGGGCCGTAACTAAGTTTGCTGACAAACAAATAATCGCCTACCAATAGCGTTTTTTCCAATGACGGGCTGGGTATCTGATAATTTTGGAATACGAACAGATTGATAAAATAAACGGCTATCAAAGCAAACAGGATGTCATCTATCCACTCCAATACATGGCGTACGGAGGGGTTTTTCGACTTTTTCCATCCCCCCCAGGGAATGGTTTTTGTAAGAAAGATGTCGGCCAGGACAAGCAATCCTGAAAGGATCCATCCGTTTTGCATCCAAATACTGAAAAGGATATCTATAAAAGCCCATATACTGAACTTAATCCATTGTTTTTTAGTAATTTTGTTTATTTTTGTCATATTTAAACAGGGTATTAATCGAAAGGTTAAAATGTAAGCATGTCGTCCATTCCAAGGAAGCCTTTTTTACCGGCTGCGAATTCGGCAGCCACAACAGCTCCCAGGGCAAATCCGGCTCTGCTTTTCGCATCATGTTTGATCTTTATATAATCGACATCCGAATCATAAACAATCTCATGGATGCCGGGTATTTCTCCTTCGCGTATGGCATGGATGGGCAAATCTGTGGGTTGCCCCATCTTGCCTAACGTCCAGCGTTTTTTGCGTTCTACGTTTTCCAATATCCCTTCGGCCAATGTAATAGCCGTTCCGCTGGGAGCGTCCAGCTTGTGTATGTGGTGGGTTTCCGTAATGCTTACATCATACGAAGCAAACTTGTCCATGATTTTTGCCAGGTATTTGTTCAGTGCGAAAAAGATATTCACACCGATGCTGAAATTTGACGCGTAGAAAAAAGTCTTGCCTTCTTCGTTACACATCTTTTTTATTTCGTCCAAGCGATTGAGCCAGCCTGTCGTGCCGGAAACTACCGGCACATTTGCTGCAAAGCATTTCATATAATTGCCGAAAGCTGTTTCCGGCGTAGTAAATTCTATCGCTACATCCGCGCTCTTAAATGCCGGAGAATCAAAATCATCTGGGTTGTTTATGTCTATAATGGATACTATTTTATGTCCTCTGTTGAGTGCAAACTGTTCAATGGCCTTACCCATTTTCCCGTAACCGATAAGCGCAATATTCATAATCTTCCTATTTGCATTAATTTAGTAATAACTACCAAAACCTTGAAATCAAACAACAAATGTAGCCATTTTAATGGATTAATGAACAAAACCACACATCTTCTGATAAAAAATCAAGAGGAATGTTACTGATGTTCCGGCCGTAGTAAATCGTTTACTGTTTTTACAGGATTAAATGTTTCTATCGGGACTTCCACGAAGACAGTATTCCAGTTGCTCATGGCTCCGTTCCATAATCCGGGAAGCTCAAGGGCTTTTAGCTCTTTGCCGTCTTTGCTTTTGATGGATATGAAACCGGTTTCCTTATCTACATAATCGGGAAGGTTGTATTTGTTGCCATTATGGTCTTTTACAGCACAAACCAAGTCTACGGGGTTAAAGTGAGTACCTTTCTCGAACAGCTCTTTTTTGACCGGGTCGCTAAGGTCTATTTGCGAGCTTTCCAGTATTTGCGGTGAAGAAGTCCCGTCGGGATTTACGGTAATAAAAGGTCCTCCTCCCGGCTCACCGACGTTTTTAACCATACCGCAAACCCGGATAGGACGCATGAATTTACTCTTCAAATAAAGGATTAGTTCGGCATCTTCCATATACTTTATATCAGGATTGCGCGTATAAAGGTCATTGTGAAGGAAATGAATCATTTCCTCTATTTGTTTGTGTGTGTATTTTCCGCTATCGATCAATCGCAAATAGTCATGTATCCGGATTTGCAGCTCAACCAGGATGCCTCCTATTATTTTCTTGTAGATAACGGTCGCGTATTTGAAACTGTCGGGCGCCACATTGTCTATGTTTTTGATAAAGACGATATCGGCGTCAATATCATTGAGGTTCTCAATCAAGGCGCCATGCCCCCCAGGGCGGAAAACCAGTCTGCCCTTGTTGTCGCGGAAAGGGCTGTTGTCCATACCGGCTGCTATGGTATCGGTCGAAGGCTTTTGTTGACTGAAAGAAATGTGATATTCAACGGAAAACTTGTCTTCGTATTCACTCTTCTTTTCTTCGACGAGTTTTTCAAACAGCAATTTATGTTCAGGAGATACCGTAAAGTGGAGGTTTACATCGCCAAGGCTACTCTTTGCATACATGGCTCCTTCGGCCAGGTGTTCTTCCATTGCCGTGCGGAAGCTTTGGGGATAGGAATGGAAAAGAAGCAAGCCTTTAGGCAATTGCCCGTAATTAAGTCCCGGTTCTTCTAACAGGGCGGAGACAACCGTTTTATATTGCCCGGCTTCTGTCAATTCCGGTATATCCTTTTCATGATATATCCGGCAAAACATGTTCAGCTTTTCATAAAAAGCGAATTTGTCAATTCCTTTGAAAAATTGTTTTTCAAAGGCTGTAACAGGAGCGGAGTAATCAGCTTCCAGGAAAGCATACAAATCTTTAAACATCCGGCTTGCCGCGCCCGATGCCGGTACGAATTTGACGATTTTCCTGCCTTTCCTTAAATATTTTTCCCAAGCATTGATGCAGTTAATCTGCTTGTCGTGAGGTATTACGGTAATTCCTTTTTCTGCGGAGGCAGATTCTTTTATTTCCGGGAATGGGAATCCTTTGGCAAAAGAGGCTAATTGTTCTTCTATCTGTTGTTTGCTGATACCTTTGGCTTGTATCTGTTGTAAATCATCGTTTGTTAGCATGTTAAGACCCTTTCTATGATGGTTTTCTATTTATTTTTCTCTTTTCAATGCGCATTACGTTTTGCGCAAATGTATAAAATTAGTACAGAATCATGAATATAATAAAAGAAAAAAAGGTACTTTTACAATATAATAGAAGTTGGGAGCCTTAATAATTAAGGATTTAATATAGGATGTTATGGCTAAAGCACCATTCTTTACACCGGATGAGGAAATTTTATTCCGCTCAAAATACAAAGAGTTATTAGGTTGTCTGTACCAGTTCCTTGAGAAAGAGGATATTCATAAAATGCGCCAATTGATGCAGCGTGTTGTTTCTTTGGATTGTTACGGAAGAGACAAGAACGGCATCAACGGCCTGCTGCGCAATGTAGGAACGGCTTTAATCGCGGCTTTGGAGATTGGCCTGAGGCGATCGCCCGTGATTGCCCTTCTTTTGTACAGACCGGTATTGAAAAAGATTATCACTACCGACGAAGTTCGGAAGACATTCGACGACGATGTGGCGCTTATTATCACCAGGCTGCTTAAAACATCGGATTTATATGCCCGCAATACCGCGATTGATTCGGAAAATTTCCATCACCTGCTATTCTCTTTTGCCGAAGATGTACGCGTCATCCTTCTGATGATTGCCGACCGGCTTTACATGATGCGGAACGGGAAGCGACTCGTCAAGGCGGACGACCGGAAACGGCTGGCTATGGAGGCCTCTTATCTGTATGCCCCCTTGGCGCACCGGTTGGGCCTTTATAAGATAAAAGGAGAACTGGAAGACCTTTCCTTAAAATTCACGGAACCGGAACAGTTTGCCTTCATAAAACAAAAGCTAAACGAAACGAAACGTTCGCGCGACGAATATATCGCTGGGTTTATTGATCCCGTAAAAAAGAAAATAGCAGATACCGGTTTTACGTTTGATATCAAAGGACGCACCAAATCCATCCATTCCATCAACAACAAACTAAAGAAACAAAACATAGAATTCGAAGGAATCTACGATTTATTCGCAATCCGTGTCATACTGGATATGCCGCATGCTTCCCGGGAAGAAGAAAAAGCCGCTTGCTGGCGGGTATATTCCATCGTGACCGATATGTACCAACCCAATCCCAAACGGATGAAAGATTGGATATCCATTCCAAAAAGCAATGGCTACGAAAGCTTGCATGCTACCGTAATGGGGCCTCAAAATCACTGGGTGGAAGTGCAAATACGTACATTGCGCATGGACGAGATTGCCGAACGCGGCCTGGCCGCCCATTGGAAATACAAGGGTGTGAAAGAAGATATCGGCCTCGACGAACTCCTGACAAACGTGCGGATGGCCTTGGAATCGAAAGATATAGACCCCATGGACTTGATGAGGAATTTCAAGATGGATTTATACCAAGACGAGATCTATGTGTTCACCCCCAAAGGCGAATTAATAAAATTGCCTGTGGGGGCTACCATCCTCGATTTTGCCTTTTCCATCCATACGGGATTGGGGAGCAAATGCGTATCGGCCAAAGTAAACGACAAGAATGTTTCAATCAAACATGTCTTGCAAAACGGAGATACGGTTTCCGTTCTGACCTCACAAACGCAATCGCCCAAGCGCGACTGGCTGACGTTTGTCAAGACTTCAAAAGCCCGCGTAAAAATCAAACAGGCCCTTCGCGAAGAAGCGGCGAAAAATGCCGACTTTGCGAAAGAGATGCTGCAACGTCGCTTTAAAAACCGTAAAATAGACGTGGAAGAAGCTATCCTGATGCGGTATATCAAGAAAAGGGGATACAAAACCGTCACCGACTTTTATATTGACCTGAGTGAAGAGCGTTTGGATGCCAACCAGGTTATCGAAGACTATCTGGAAGCCGAACGGAAGGAGAAGGAAGTCCCTGAGCATGTAGAAGTAAGAAGCGCCGAAGACTTTGTTACGACAACGGAAGCGGAAGAGATTTCCAGCAAACAGGATGTGTTGATTATCGACAAAAACCTGACGGGGATTGAATATAAGCTGGCAAAGTGCTGCAATCCTATTTTCGGGGATGAGGTCTTCGGGTTTGTCTCTTCCCAGGGAATCAAAGTACACCGCATGAATTGTCCGAATGCCCAAAGCATGAGGGAACGGTTCGGATACCGTATTGTTCCGGCTCGCTGGAGCGGGAAAGGGACTGACGGCTATGTTGTAAACTTGCGGGTAATCGGACGAGACGATATTGCAATCGTCACCAATATTACTTCCGTAATCGGCAAGGAAAGCGGTGTGGCCCTCCGTTCGCTGACGATTGATTCGGTAGACGGGATTTTCCAGGGAGATTTTGGCGTATTGGTGAAAGATACCGCTTCTTTAGGGGCTTTAATAAATAAGATCAAAACCGTAAAAGGGGTGAAAAGCATAACGCGGCTGAACGCTTAGAACGGTTTCAACCCCATTGTTTTCGCTTTTTCCAACATAAACCGGCGGGCTTCTTCATATTCGTTCGGGATTACCCCGTCGAGGATAGCGTTCTTAATGGCTTCCTTTATCACACCGACCGGTTGCGAAGGGGGAAGTCCGAATGTCTCCATTATTTCCTCTCCCGAAACAGGTGGCTGGAAGTTCCTTACGCGGTCTTTTTCTTCTATATCGGCGAGTTTTTCCCTTACCAGGCGGAAATTGTTCAGATAGCGGCGTACCTTTTCGGGGTTCTTGCTTGTGATATCTGCCTCGCAAAGCATCATCAGGTCGTCGATATCGTCGCCTGCGTCGAACAGTAAGCGACGGACTGCCGAGTCTGTCACATCCTCATCTACCAGATTTATCGGCCGCATGTGCAGATTTACCAACTTCCGGACATATTTCATCTTCTCGTTCATCGGGAGTTTCATGCGGCGGAAGATGCCGGATATCATCTTGTCTCCTACAAAATTGTGATTGTGAAACGTCCATCCCAGGCGATTATCCCACCGTTTGGTAGCCGGTTTACCTATATCGTGCAACAGCGCGGCCCAGCGGAGCCATAGGTCGCAGGTATGGCGGCTCAGGCGGTCGAGTACCATCAGCGTATGAGCCAGGTTGTCTTTGTGTCCGATTCCATCTTTGGTCTCCACCCCTTTCAAAGCACTGAGTTCAGGAAAGATAATAGATAAGAGGCCGGATGAATCCAGCAATTGAAAGCCTACGGAAGGTTTCGGCGAAAGGATGATTTTATTCAATTCGTCGGCAATCCGTTCCTTTGAAATAATATGTATCCGTTCCTTGTTTCGTAAGATAGCGTCGAAGGTATCCGGATTGATAAAGAAACCCAATTGCGAAGCAAACCGGATTGCCCGCATCATCCGGAGCGGGTCGTCGCTGAATGTAATGTCGGGATCGAGAGGGGTGCAGATAGTCAGGTTTTCCATATCCTGAAGACCATTGAACGGGTCGGCTAATTCGCCATATCGTCCTTTGTTCAGGCACAAGGCAAGGGCATTGATGGTGAAATCGCGGCGGTTTTGATCGTCTTCCAATGTCCCGTCTTCCACAATAGGCTTACGGCTATCCCGTTGATACGACTCCTTTCGCGCCCCGACAAACTCTATTTCCAAATCCCCGCTTTTTACTTGTGCTGTCCCAAAATTCTTGAAAACCGATAGGCGCGATGCCTTACCCAGCTTCTTAGCTACAGCCGTAGCCAGTTCAATCCCGCTGCCTACGGCTACGATATCAATATCCTTTGAAGGCCGCCCCAGATATATATCACGCACATAACCTCCTATCACATAAGCTTCCACCTTTAATTCGTCGGCGGCTTCCGAAACAAGGTGAAAAGCCCTGGAAGATATATGTTTCAGTATTTCCTCTTTATCCAAATCAATGTACATCGGCTCTCTGCTTATCTATAATATTCCCCAAAGGTAGTGATTATTTTAGAATACGGTTGTATCCAAGAAGTTGAACCGTCTGTATTTGCTGATGGGTAATTATCATTCGAGGATTTTAAATCGTTATTCCTGACAGATAAAATGCCAGATAACACCGAACTTATCTTGCACGGTTCCGAACAGTGGGCTGTAAAACGTAGGCACAAGCTCCATGAGTACTTTTCCGCCTACTTTTAATTTGTCAAATGCTGCGCGGATTTCTTCCTGCGATGACATTGGCACGGAAAGCGAAACCATGTCACCGGTCGTAATGCCTTGTATGGTATCGCCAATCCAAACGGGTGTGCCATTGATAGTCATTTCCGAGTGCATGACATAGTGGTCTGTTTCGGGTGGAAAATTAGGCTTCATTTCGGCAGGCATGTCTTTAAAAAGAAAAACTTTTTTATCCTGCACATTGAAAACGATTTCGTACAAAGCGATGGCTTCCGTTGCCTGTCCTGCAAAATTGATAAATGGAACAATCATGATTTTTGATTTTATTGTTATTACTACTCAAATTTACGGATTAATAATCATCCGATAACCATTTTCCACTTACAACTTTCAAAACAATAAGCATAAGCGCCATTATCCGCGCTTCTTTTCAGCAACCAAGTCTAATTGACTTATGAAGTAATATGTGGGTTAAGTTCCTACAGTTGAAATCGGAAAAAACGACTGGAGTTACGTAATATTTTTTGACCTTTTGCTGTGTGGCATGTAGTTCACATGTAAATGATAATATGGATAGTATAGAGAAAACAGATTGTCTTGTTTCTGGAATTCTTTTGTATGACAATGACGGTAAATACTTTCAAATAAGAGAAGTAATATCTAATACAATAGATGTCGTAAATATCTATTTTGTAACGAAGAGTGAAATGGATTTATCCGAATATATAAACCAATCTATACAAGTTGCAGGCACATGTTGTCGTAAGCCGGAACAAGCAAATCCGCCTGCCGGCACTACATTATATAATATGGAAGTTAAATCATTAAATTTTATTAAAGAATAAAAATAACAAACGTTTTTTTATTCTTTATTATCTTTTATATCTGTTCATTCCCAGATATTGATAGATAACGGATCGTTAGTTAGTACTATTAAACAAGCTTTTGACGGTACTAACTGTATCAGGCTCTATCATGCAAGTAACATATAATGCGGAGCGTCCGGATCAAATTCTGCTTTGTTTACTCTTCGATGTTAATTCCCCAACTCCAATTGGTTTTTACCAATTCATAATATTTCCCTTTTTTTCTTGTCAACCCCTCATGTGTTCCCGTTTCAACAACTCTACCACTATCCAATACCACAATTTGATCAGCATTTTTTACGGTGCTCAGGTGGTGTGCCACCACAATTACTGTTTTCCCTTTGTAGAAATTTGATAGATTTTGAAAGAGGGATAGAAAAACCCTTTAATTCAGATATTTATCTTTTATTTTAGTTTTGCGGGGTACGACTTGGGGTGGTTTAGTAAGTCCGATTTGACTAACTTTGACTTGCCTTTGTCTGCATAAAACTACGCCACAAAAATA
>JAIRRS010000068.1 GCA_031255855.1 Tannerellaceae bacterium
TTCTCTCCAACTCTATCTCGGAAGAGGAAATGCAGCAGTTGCTACACGCTTACCAACAAAAACAAATAAGCGAGGAGCAATTCGATGAATATTATGCCGACAAATGGAGAAATGCCGGACAATATTTATCACCTTTTGCCGACAAAAGTAAAGAGAAAGTATGGAAACAGTTTCAGGAGCAAATACTCCAAAATACTTCGATATTTTCAAAACGCAAAAACAGATGGATTACGATTGCAAGCGGCGTAGCGGCCGTAGCTATTCTGTTTTTTACGTTAGGGATATCACTCCAACTAACCCGGAATAATTCACAACAAGAGCTTGTGGTGATGGTAGAAAACGGACAAAAAGCAAGCGTTCAACTACCCGATGGCTCTCAGGTACGTCTCAACTCAGCAAGTGAATTACGCTACTTCCCGGATTTTGGGAAGAAAAACCGGATTGTAAAGTTAATGGGAGAAGCTTTTTTTGCTGTGGAAAGCGATCCCGACAAGCCGTTTATAGTTCTCGTTGGCGACGATATACAGGTGAAGGCCTTGGGAACGAAATTCAATGTTAAATCCTATCCCAATGATGATCAGATAACCGGAACGCTTATCGAAGGGAAAATAGAGGTTAGTAATCCGGTGTTATCGGAGGTATTGAATCCCTCTGAGCAGATTACCTATCAAACCAGAGAGATGAGGTTCAGAAAAACCCATATTGACAATATGGAAGAAATTGTCTTCTGGATGACAGATCAATTTGTATTTGAGAAAGAGATATTGGAAAATATTGCTAAAATATTGGAACGGAGCTATAACGTGACGATATCCTTTGCATCGTCAGACATAAAGGAGATACAATATAGCGGCAAAATAAAAAATAACAGCATGGAAAATGTGCTGAACCTGATTACGCTGGTTTCTCCGTTGCAATATACATTGGTGGATTCACATATTACATTCAGTAAAAAATAGAATTAATTACTCACAAAAACGGATGCTTATGAAATAGAACGGATGGTAATGAACCTAATTAGGTGATAATAAATAAGCCAGAGTAATGTGAGGGCATTACTCCGGCTGAAAAGCGAAAGCTTTAGAGAATGCAATATTAGCTATGTTGGGATAAAATAGCACGACAACGTCTTAATAGACAAAGAAAACGCTACGCATCGCATTCGTATGTAGATGCAAAAGTACTTAATCAGAGTGAACTTCGTGCTTATTTATCTTTAATTCTATCCTAAAACAAACTAAAATCTAAAAAATCATTCAATGAATAAACAAATCAAACGAATTGGTGTAAGTTGTTTATTTTTGCTCCTATTAAGCATGGGGCAAATCATGGCGCAACTGAGTATTTCTGTAACGGATACGGAAATAAAAAATGTACTCCGGCAAATTGAAAAGACAAGCGATTATACTTTCTTTTATAGTGATAATTTTCTGGATCTAAGCCAGAAAGAGACTCTTCAGGCACAAGATGAAACAATTGAAAACATATTAAATACCTTGTTCCGGAATACGAATATTGCCTATCAGATTAATAATACACAGATAGCATTATCTGTAAAGCAGACTCAACAGGAAAAATTATCTGGAAATGCAATTCAACAACAATCAATAAAAACCATATCAGGGAAAATTTATGATGAGAGTCAAGAACCGATCTTGGGAGCCACTATTGTAATAAAGGACAATCCATCACATGGTACTGTTTCGGATATGAATGGGGAGTTTGTGCTTGCAAATGTTCCTGAAAATGCGATACTTCAAATTAGTTATGTAGGACTGGAAACACATGAAGTGGCAGTAAATGGCAGGACTGTTATCTCTATAATTATGAAATCCGACACGGAATTATTGGAAGATTTAGTAGTAACCGCACTAGGAATAAAGAGAACGGAAAAAGCATTGGGATATGCTGTCCAGAAAGTGGATGGAGGCAAACTGGCTGCAGTCAAAACGGTAGATATGGCAACTACTTTGACCGGACAGGTGGCTGGTTTAAATATTAAAAATAGAACTGATTTTAACCAAGCACCTGAAATTACCCTTCGTGGGGAAAGTAATCCTTTACTGGTTGTTGATGGAATTCCTTATTATAATATCACTCTTCGTGACATTGCTTCCGATGATATAGAATCTATCGATGTTTTAAAGGGGGCGACAGCATCTGCATTGTATGGAGCACGCGGTGACAAAGGTGCGATAATGATTACCACTAAACGTGCTAAAGAGGAAGGGTTACAGGTAACAGTTAATAGTAATACGATGTTTGATGCCGGTTATATCAAATTTCCAGAAGTACAAACTGCCTACAGTTCTGGTGGCGGAGGACATTACGGTACTGGGGATTATGTCTGGGGAGATAAACTGGATATAGGTCGTACGGCTACAATGTATAATCCTGTGACGTATGAGTGGGAAGAAATGCAACTAACATCAAGAGGAAAAAATAATCTGAGAAACTTTCAGGAGTTAAGTTTTATTACCAACAATAATGTGAGTGTATCTCAAAAGGGACAATACGGGAGTATACGTACTTCGTTGACTCATGTGTATAATAAAGGGCAATTTCCAAACCAGAAATTGAACAAGTTTACATATACAGTGGCAGGTGATATGAAATACAAAAGATTCTCATTTGACGGGGCATTGACTTATAATAAACGCTTTTTTCCCAATGATTTTGGAGCTGGTTATGGAGGAGGCGGTTATCTCTACAACTTAGTTGTTTGGACAGGAACGGAAATAGATATTCGCGATTACAAAAACTATTGGTCAAAAGAGAATGAAGACCAGAACTGGATGGATAAAAACTGGTATGATAATCCTTATTATATTGCCAATGAAATTATTCGTAATCAGCATTATGATCTGACAAACGGACACTTGAACACTTCCTATGATATTACACCATGGTTGAAAGCTTCACTCAGATCGGGACTCGATGTCTATTCCCAAAAAGAAGAATGGAAAAATCCTATCGGAGCATCAGGAGGATGGAGTAAAAAAGGATATTATGCCTTCCGTCGCACTTCAGGATATAGTTTGAATAATGATGCAATGTTAATAGCAGATAAAACTTTTGAAGATTTTTCAATAAACGGGCTTTTCGGGGGATCTATCTATTACTATGAATATGATCAAATTACCGCTGAAACTCAAAATGGTATTACTATTCCGGGCTTTTATTCCCTGAATGCGTCTGTAGATCCCGTAAAGACATCAAAAGAATATTTTAGGAAACAGATGAATAGTATCTATGGTAAACTATCATTAGGGTGGAGGAGTACGCTGTTTCTGGATGTTACAGCCCGTAATGATTGGGCTTCCACATTGGAAAAAAATGCACGCTCCTATTTTTACCCATCTATTTCGGGAAGTATAATTATGTCCGAGTTTGTCCCTATGCCTGAGTTTATTGGTTTCTGGAAATTGAGAGGGTCTTGGACGCAAACAAAACAGGATCTAAGTATATATGAGACGAATGCAGCGTATAATATCGAGACGAATGTATGGGAAGGATTGAATTCTTCTGTCTATCCGACGATTATCCGTGGGGCCTTGGTACTACCTTCGGCGTCCCGTTCCTGGGAGATTGGTACAGCTTTCAGTTTTCTTGACAATCGTCTTCGTCTGGATGCAACTTATTATAACAAGCTTTATTACAATCTCACGAGGCAGGCATCGGTAAGCCCTACTTCTGGTTTTCTTGGCACTTTGATTAATATTGATGAAGAGCAAATCCGTAAAGGTGTGGAGATAACCCTCTCTGCTGATGCTGTGAAAACGAAAGATTTTACATGGAATACTACGTTTAACTGGTCGTTGGACAGGTATTATTATCATAAGATAGACGATACTTATTCTACTCAAAAACCTTGGGTAAATGTGGGAAAACGGTGGGATTGGATGTCTGCAAATGATTATGTGCGCGATCCACAAGGAAATATTGTGCATATAAACGGATACCCGGAAGTTAGCAAGTATGACACATTACAGGGATACACCGAACCTGATTGGATGTTTGGATGGACCAATTCTTTCCGTTATAAGGATTTCTCGTTGGATTTCTCAATTGACGGCCGTGTTGGTGGGGTGTTATTCTCGACTATGGACCAGGCTCTTTGGAATTCGGGAGCACATATCGATTCAGATACGCAATGGAGATATGATGAAGTGGTAGACGGAAAGATCACATTTGTTGGAAAAGGTGTAAAAGTAGTTTCCGGAAGTGTAGACTATGATGCTTATGGAAATATTACCAGAGATGACCGGGTATTTGCTCCGAATGACGATGTGGTATCTTACGAAGCATATATGAAATATATGAATCCGTATATAGGTACACGTCGGACACAAAATATCTTCGATCAGACCTATTTCAAACTTCGCAACCTGGCGATCAACTATAATTGCCCGAAACACATTACGGAGAAAATCGGAGTGAAAGGTATGTCGATCGGGTTAATTGGCCAAAATCTTTTGGTATGGACAAAAGAACTCCGTTTTGTGGATCCTGATAGAAGCAGTGATAATTTGAATGCACCTTCTGTACGTTATATGGGTATTAATCTGAAGTTAGACTTTTAAAAACAGTATTATGCAATATATCTATAAATTAATAGTAGGATTTGTTGTTTTATCCTCTTTTGCTTCCTGTAGCAAATTTGATGATATCAATACCAATCCGGATGCGGCTACATCCTCTTCTGCTGCTATGCAGGCGACACGGCTGATTCTAAATATTACTAGATTGGGTGGAAATAAATATTTTGTTTACGACAATATGGTCAGTAAACAAATGGCTTGGGGGGAAGATGCACAGAGCGAACAATATAACTTGTTCTCAAGAACCGAAAATTTTGGCGGGGCAGGAGGCTTTGCTATTCTGACCAATACCATTAAAATGGTTGAACTCGCTTCTGATTTAGATAAGGAGGCTTACAGTGGACTGGCAAAATTCATAAAAGCTTACAAACTGTTTTATCTCTCGCTGGAAGTAGGAGATATTCCATATAAAGAGGCTTTGCAGGGTGAAGAAGGCAATTTAACCCCAATATATGATACTCAGAAAGAAGTGATGCTTCAGATATTGGAGGATTTGGATGCAGCTTATATTCACTTTAGTGCAGCAAATAGTTTTGCTGGTGATCCGATCTTTAATGGTAATCCTGAAAAATGGAAAAAGACGGTCACTGCATTTCAATTGAAGGTCCTGTTAAATCTTTCAAGAAAAGAATCGGATGGTAATCTCAGGGTGAAGGAGCGTTTTGCCCAAATTGTCAATAGGGGCCCACTACTGGCTTCAAATGCTGATAATTTTCAGTTGGTGTATGCTGACAAGGCAAATCAGGTTTATCCGTTTAATAATACGCAAACAAAACATTATGTATATGCGATGTTATCTACAACTCTTATCGACATCTTGAAAGCCAATGAGGATTATCGTTTGTTTTATTACGCTGCTCCGGCTGAATTCAAATTAGATGAAGGGGTACCGGCAGATAGTTACGATGCCTATATCGGTACTGATCCTTCGAAATCAATCGAGGTTATTAAAGCGTTGTATAATACTGGGCAGTTTTCTTGTTTTAATGAGCGTTATATCAATTATCCTGCCGGAGAACCATTGATACGCCTTGGATATGGTGAGCAGAACTTTATTCTTGCCGAAGCAGCGCTTCGGGGCTGGGTATCGGGTGACGTTTCTTCCTATTATAAGAAAGGAATCGAGAGCAGTTTTCAGTTTATTCAGACCTATACTCCGGATGATATGGTTTTCCATCAGGGTCGGAAGATCACTAATGAAACTATAGAGCACGCATTGAATCATCCAAATGTACAGTTGACAGGAAATTTTGTTGGTGATCTTGAAAAAATTATGACACAAAAATACTTGGCTTCTTTCATGCAATATCCTTGGGATGCCTATTTCGATTATCGCCGGACGGGTTTTCCTGTTTTACCAATTAATCCGGAAACAAATCGGAATGAAGTAAAGGATAAAATTCCGGTACGATGGATGTACCCCCAAGTGGAATATGACTATAATTCTGAAAATGTACAAGAAGCTGTTGCTCGTCAGTATGGAGGTGTTGATGATGTTAATAAGTTGATGTGGATATTACAGGATTAAGAAATTATTTATCTGATTCATCATATCATTTACAAACTTTATTAGCTTTGTAAATGGTATGATGGTATTTTTGAAAAGGTAAAATTATTCTTGATGTGAAATATAATCTTTAGGATACAGAGAAGATTCATTTTGATGAAACTGGAAAAAATAAAAATTATTGCTGGGGTAATTCTTATAGTGTTAGGAACCTGTATGATATCGTGCGGAGAGAATATGACTCATAGGAAGGCAGAAAATAACTTAAAGGTACTGTCCTGGAATATCTGGCATGGAGGGCATTCTGTGGGCTATCCCGAAATTGGATGTGAGAATGTTATCGGTATTTTGAAACATAGTGATGCCGACGTTGTCATTGTCATAGAAAC
>JAIRRS010000119.1 GCA_031255855.1 Tannerellaceae bacterium
CCGAACACGATGCAGAAAGTCTTCATTTTTGTCGGTTTTCTCAACGACGTCCGTCACATAAAGTAATACGTCGGCATCTCCCAAGGCCGATTCCGAGAAATTAAGCATGGATTGCTGCAATTTATAATTCGGATGCAATACGCCTGGCGTATCGGAATAAACGATCTGCATGGTTTCGGTATTGACGATCCCCATGATGCGATGCCTCGTCGTTTGCGCTTTAGACGTGATAATAGAGATTCGTTCGCCGACCAGACGGTTCATCAGTGTTGATTTGCCGACATTGGGATTTCCCACAATATTGACAAACCCGGATTTATGCATTGCTGCCGTCATAACCCCATTTTATATACGTCGCTCCCCACGTAAATCCGGCGCCGAAAGCGGCCAGGATCAGGTTATCGCCTCTCTTCAGTTTCGATTCCCATTCCCACAAGCACAGGGGAATACTGCCGGAACTCGTATTGCCGTAACGTTGTATGTTGATCATCACCTTTTCGATCGGCACCTCCAAGCGACGAGCCGCAGCGTCGATAATGCGCATGTTTGCCTGATGAGGTACAATCCAATCGATATTTTCTTTCCTGAGCCCGTTACGTTCCACAATTTCCGCCGCCACATCGGCCATTTCGGAAACAGCGCGTTTAAACACCACTTTTCCTTCTTGATATACTGTATGTTCGTGATTATCTACCGTTTCATACGAAGGCATTTTAGCCGAACCGCCGGCTTTCATCAAAAGATGAGGCAGGCCGCTACCATCCGAACGCAGAATGGAGTCAAGGATTCCGAGCGACTCGTTTGTAGGTTCCACCAATACTGCACCGCAGCCATCGCCGAACAGAGGACAGGTTGTGCGGTCCGTATAATTGGTAATCGCCGTCATCATATCGCCGGCAACGGCGATGATGCGTTTGTACCGGCCGGAACGGATATAATTCGCTACCGTCTCCAGAAGATAAATAAACCCGGAGCAAGCCGCCTGCAGATCGAAGGCAAATGCTTTCTTGCAGCCGGTCTGATAGGATATGATAGAGGCCACCGGAGGGAAATGATAATCGCCTGTCGAGGTAGCGCATATAATGCCTTCTACCGATTCCGGTTCTATTCCGGTCTTCCTCAGCAGATTATTCACTGCCCGTACGGCCATATAAGACATTGATTTTCCACCCTTTAATACACGGCGTTCCTTGATGCCCACGCGCGACATAATCCATTCGTCGTTGGTATCAACGATTTTAGCCAGATCATCATTGGTTAGTTTATCTTCGGGAACATATCCTCCTACTCCTGTTATAACTGCATTTATCATAATTCTATCCTTTAAATACTTAAAATAGCCCTAAAATTTCTCACTTTTAGGGCTATTTATTTTTTGAAAAAGCTACTCAATAAGTTCGCCTTATACGGCTACTTCTTTTTCGATTGCCAATTTACCTCTGTAATAGCCACATTCGTTGCATACAGTGTGATAAACGTGCCATGCGCCGCAATTCGGGCATACGGCTAATGTAGGAAGTACTGCCTTATCATGCGATCTGCGCTTGGCAGTTCTCGTGTTTCCTTGTCTTCTTTTAGGATGTGCCATAATGTGTTTTATTTTAAATTAATTATCTTCCATTAAATTCCGAAGGGCGTCCCAACGCGGATCTATCGGCCTGTGACCTTGCTTATGAAACGATTCACCATCGTTGTCAATATCATCATTCGTTTCATTCATCTCATGAAACAAATCGTCACCATCCACCTCATCCACACAAAGTTCATTCAGTTTCGACGCCATCTTTTCATTGCATCCGCCCGGCTCATGCACATGCTTGATTGGTATAGCCAACGCTATAAACTCATACATATACCAGGCAATATTGATAAATCCTTCTTCTTTCGATACGATTATATGCTCGTCGCTCGTCTCGGCATACGCTTCTCCAAACGTAACAACCAATCTGTTTTCGGTCTCTACGGGAACATCCATATCATCCAGACAACGGTCACAGGGAACCGTTATAATACCTTTCATATGAAATTCCAGTTCAAACACCGACGACACATGTACGACGGACAGCGAAACATTTACATTACCCTGTTTGACCTCAGGTCCGTCCACGTCTTCAAAAAAGTCATTACCAAGCACGTAATTAAACTCATACATCGTTGCCGGCACGAAACTTTTCAAGTCTATCTGATATCTTTTCAACGTTCCCAAAACCAATTCAAGTTGTAAAAAACCATGCAAAGGTACGATTTTTTTTTTATTGGCAATAGTTTTTTTTATCTATTTTTTTACTGAACTCGCATCCGCAATACGACTGATTATAAAATCCATATAGCCGTACCAGTTCGCTGCGCCGTTCGCTGAGGCCGCCCTTGCGCCAATTTTGCGCCAGGAAAGTAAGTCCCGGGAAATGCGTAACGACATATCGACCCGCTTCGGTTATTTGTTCCAAATTTTTCCAGCGGGAGGTCGCCAATGTGGTTGCAAAAACATTGAAGCGATGCTCGCTTGCATATAAAGCAGCAGCAAAAAGGCGTTCCTTAAAACATTTCAGGCAACGCGCGCCGCGTTCCGGCTCATCTTCCAATCCCTCCATCTCATTGAGCCATTTATCATGGGCATAATCGGCGTCTACAAAATCAAGTCCCACCATTTTTGTATAACGAATACACTCTGTCTTTCGCCTCTCATACTCCTCAGTCGGAAAAATATTGGGGTTATAATAAAACAAAGTCGGACGGACACCATGCTCCAGCAAACACTCTACAATAGCCGACGAACAGGGCGCACAACATACATGGAGGAGTATTTCCGTTTCTCCTCCATGTATTTCTATTTTCAATTTTGTATGCTTTTTCACCATGTCCCGTTAAAAAACAACACAAAGATAACATCAATCAATCGTTTTTCACATCACCCTTACGAGGCAGTTTTAGGATCTCATCCATTAGATACATTATTTAACCAATCACCCGTTAAACCCTAGAGAAAACCGGTAGTCTTTATAACCACATTTAGGTTAGGTTTTTTCATATTTTAGGTTTTTAAGGCAGGAAAGAGCAGAGCAGTGATTGTTCGGCTCTTTTCTCTTTTTTATGCCGCGCTTGCAGGTTGTATCAGATCACCTGGGGCTGACTAAAAACGGATCAGTCCGAAACCCCGGTTACAAAGAATGCCATTCTCCAGGTAGGATTATCTTTGTGTTATGAAACAATGTCAAGTCTTACAAACGGTGTTTGCGGATGTGATCACCGACAATTTTGAGTTTACTGATTACAAAAAAAGGGAGTATACTTTGGAGTATTGGCTCGATGAACGTGAATATATGTCTGGTGAGGACTACAAAAAGGGAAGCGTCCGTCCTTATGGC
>JAIRRS010000048.1 GCA_031255855.1 Tannerellaceae bacterium
ATTTTCCTATTTTGTATCAATTGATGATACATTGATTTTCTTGTACTATCAGCATAATGAGGACAATTACTATAAGGCAGTATGGATAATCCGTCAACCACACTTAGGCTTGTTGGACGAGAGTCACTAATACCATTTTGAAACCAACAAATCGAACCGGCGCTACCTCCTGCTAAAATGATTCCTTTTCTTAATGCTTTGTTTAAAATCGTATCAATTCCTTGTGCTTTCCATATTGCCATCATATTTAATGTATTTCCGCCACCAACAACAATTGCGTCCATATCAAGTAAAGTTTCTTCAAACGTTTTGGCATTTTTGTCTGAACTTACCCAAACCTTTAGTACGTTTGGCTCAATAGATAGTTGCTTGCAAATAAAATCCCAATATTTTAGATTATCCACATTATCCGCACTTGCTGTCGGAATATAACACACTTTAGGATTTGATTTATTGGTTAAATCAACTACGTATTGTATAAATTTTGGTTTAATATCTCCACCAAAAGCAAAAATCGTTTGCTCAATAGTCTTGTTAACCTGTGCCATTCCCGCAATACAGAATAAACTAATAAATACCGTAATAATGCAAATTCTTTTCATTCTATTTTTAATTATTCGTTATCTTCTTTTTTAGGGAATCAATCTTTTGCGTTATTTCTTTAAAAAACAAAACAAACTGCTTCTGAGAAACCCCGCTTATAAGTGTGGATTTATTAATTACACTGTTAAACCAAGTTTTAGTAGCATTACAAAATAATGCATCCGTTGTATTGATTGTATTAATAGAGTATAGTTTTATAAATGAAATATTTACTTTATCAGTTTCTGCGTATATTAAATTATTTTCTAATTCTATTTCCTCACTTAAAAATAGACTAAATTGATTTTTGCTTTCATGATTAATTTTGCATCCAGCTTCTCCATATCTCTTTAATATATAAACCAAGTTTGCTAATTTATCTAAAATAACAAGTACATCTTCCTCTGATTTGAATGAATCTATATCATAAAAATATTGAATTAATTTCAAATAAGAATCAATTGTATTATATGTCCATACTTCAACGGAATCAATTCGGTCGTAAAGTTCTGATATCTCATTAAATATTGATATCATCTCTTCATTCAAAATGTTCTCGAATGAAAACTTGGCATCATAATTCTCTCCAAATTGCATCTGCCAAGTGTAAATCTTGAAAGCTTTAAGCTCTGGAAATTTACAAACATGAAATATTGGAATGTCTGTAGCTGCAAAATATATCTTTTTCACAGAAGATTTTTGCTCCACCATTATCTTTAAATAATCTCTCAAAAATCTAATATAAACCATATAGTTATCATTGAAATTGTCCTGTAGTGGCATATAATTAAATCTTATTTCATTTATGTTGCCATTTATAAACTCATCCATCCCGACATTAAAATGATCACATAATAGTATTATCTCATTAAAATCAAGCAATTTATCACCTCGCAATCGCCGATATGCAGCATCATTGCTAATGCCCAACAAATCTGCGATCTCATGTACTATGTTTATATTTGAACCTATACTGTTTTTTTAGCTTATCAAAGAATAGTCTCTAGTAATTATTTTTTGCATTTTCCATATTGACATGCGCTTTTTTTATTGATTTTCGCGACAAATATACGATTAAATATACTTAATTCTGATAAATCAAGAATATTTGTGTCGATTTTCATTGAAGTTCGTGTACTCATTAGGATAAATCAATAATCACGAATAGTATAGTCTTTTATTCAATTTTAACTTATTTCTGAGACATTCTACCTTTGCCAATAGTATGAATCAATTATTAATTTATTAAAATAAAAAGCGTATGTTAGAGAATGACAAAAATTATGCCTTGCAGTATTTTTTTGAATTATCAAAGCAAATAAATGAATTTAGGCCAGACCCGGAAAACTTAGAAAACAATTCGTTAGTTCACAAAGAACAGGCACGAAATGTGTTGATTAGCAATATTGTTAAGCTCAATGTTCAGGATGAGAAACTTGGAGAAAAAATAAGTTTATATTAATTATTGAGGTAGCAAGACAGATGTCCATTGGAATTACTCATAAGTATAAAAACTTTCCGATAAATACGATTAAGAACATGGAAGAAATAGTAATGGCGTATTAAGAATTGAATAATAACATCTAAAATAAATAACAAATGAACAAAATAGTGAATGTGATTCTAAACAGACCGGTTGTTTGTCTTTTGATTTTGATATTTACAACGCTTTTTTTGGGAAAAGGTCTTTCTGGTTTAGAAACTGAGAATACTCAGGATTCTGAATTGCCGGAAGAAAATATTTTAGTAAAAACCAAAAAAAACATTGAGGAAATCTTTGGAAAAAAAGAAATAATATTAATTGGCATTGAATGTGATAATATTTTTACTTACGAAACCCTCTCCAAAATTAGAGATATTGAAGAAGAATTGAAAGAAATAGAAGGGGTCATACATGACGAAACAGTTAGCATCGTATCTATCAATAACATTGTCGGAGACGATGATGGAGTGGAGGTCGGCGAATATATTACCGAAATACCGACAGACCCCAAAGCCTTGAATGAATTAAGGGAGCATGCTCTAAAAAACGAACTTATGGTGGAACGAATCATCTCGAAAGACGGCAGATTCAGTTCAATCGTAGCAAATATAGAAGAGGGCTATAATGAGGAGGACGTTTATTCAAAAGTAAGCGAAATTGTCGAAAAACACAGCACTCCAGAGTATATTTTTATGTCGGGAGACCCTATACAGCAAAAAGAAATTGATATGGGAATCCAGGGGGATATGCGTTTATTATTGCCTATAGCCTTACTATTACTTATTCTAGCATACTTTTTCTCGTTCCGTTCAGTACTTGGGGTTTTATTACCAATATCAATAGTGTTATTGAGTATTGTTTGGACAATGGGGGCTGTTTATTATCTTGGATACAAAATAACTGTTGTTTCTTCAATCATACCCATTCTGATGCTTGTTATATCTGGCTCCTATGGAGTCCATATCATGCAGAAATTTTATGATGAATATAAAGATGTTCGAGACAATGTAGACGAAGTCAGAAGGAAGGTTATTAAAATTATGTTTAAACCATTGTTTCTCACATGTATTACATCGGCGCTGGGCATGATAACCCTAATTGTATTTAAAGTGAAGTCTATAAAAGAATTCGGGGTTATTGTGTCATTAGGTTCTTTGTTCACATTTATTGTAACGATTTTATTGGTATCTTCTGTTTTATGGCTTATCAAAAACAAAAAAATAAAGGTCTCGCCTGTTCAGAATTTGACTTTTCTTAATCATATTTTATTAAGCATCTCTAAATTTTCGGTAGAAAAATGGAAGCTTGTATCTGTATGTTCATTACTTTTTCTATGCATATCTCTTTGGGGTGCATTTAATGTGAAAATAGGGAACGATTTCATTGAATATTTCCCTAAAGACCATCGGTTGACTACAGCCTATGAAAAGTTCAATGATAACTTAGGGGGGGCAAGCTACATTGACATTATGTTTGAAGGAAAAAATATAGATGATATAAAGTCTCCTGATTTCTTAAATAAGATGGATAGCTTACTGGAATATGCAAAAAGTAATTATGAATATATTGGCAATTCTTTTTCGGTTGTTGATATTGTCAAAAGAATGAATAAAGAATTACATGGTGGTGATGCTCAATATGACCAAATACCTGATAATAATGAAGAAATAGCTCAATACTTATTACTTTATTCAATGTCTGGAAATCCTGGCGATTTTAATAGTATTGTTGATTACGACTATCAGAGAACAAAAGTTCGAATGATGCTAACCAGTTCGGAGCAAGATAGCCACAAAGAAATTTATAACGGACTACTTGAGTATGTTGACAAAAATTTTGATGATTCTATGAGCATAGAATTTGGGGGTGAGGTTATATTTTGGCTTGCCCAAATAGATTATATCGTGCTTGGTAAAATCGAAAATATAATAATGGCTGTACTTATCGTACTGTTGGTATGTACACTCGCTTTTTGCTCATTCAAATACGGTCTCATTAGTATAATACCCCTAACACTCGCTTCTTTATTTACTTTCGGGATAATGGGATTTTTAGGAGTTCGGTTAGAAACAGCAACTGCATTAATAACGTCAATCGGGATTGGTATCGGAGTGGACTTTGCTATACATTATCTCTTTTCTTTAAGAAGAAATTTTGCACATGGGGAAAATTTCAACAATTCTTCAGACAAGACGATGGTTTCAACAGGGAAAGCCATAGTTCTTGATGTGTTTACAACAATTTTAGGCTTTATGGTATTCATATTTTCTGGATTTGTCCCAATTCAACATTTTGGGTTATTAATAACATTGACTATGATAGGATCATGTATTACGACCTTGTTTACATTTCCTGCATTAATAAAAATATTCAAAATCAAGATAGGTTAAATAAATATTAAAATTAATTTAAGTATGAAATCATTATTTATAGCATTATTTGTAGCATTATTATTTTTTATTTCATTTTTTACACAGTCTTTATTTGCCCAACAACCGAGTGGCATTGATATCATGAAAGAAAATGACAAACAGTTTAATTTCAAAACAGAAGAGTCAACCATGACAATGGAACTTATCAATAGTAGCGGGAAGAAAAGGGTAAGAAGCGTAAAGCGGTATTCTAAAAGAGATGCAAACAAAAACACCTCAGCGCTCATTCGGTTTCTTAGTCCTGCCGATGTAAAAGGTTCGGCTTATTTATCAATAGAGCATAGCGCCAACGATGAAAGTAGGCATCTATATTTACCTGCATTGAAAAAAGCGAGAAGAATTTCAGCTGGAGAAGATAGTGATAATTTTATGGGTTCTGATTTTACTTATGAAGATTTAGATAATATAGATTTTGATAAGTATAGTTTTAAGTTGTTAGGAAGCGAATCTTTCAATGGTATTGACTGCCATAAAGTAGAAGTTACCCCCATAGGTGAAAATGAAAAAACATCAGGATACAGCAAAAGGATTTATTTCATTGATAAGAAAATATATGTTATCCACAAAATAGACTTCTATGACAGGCATAACAGTTTATTCAAACACCTTATTCTAACTGATTTTAAGCTTGTCAGCAGTCCAGGGATTTATAGAGCTTATAATTGGACAATGGAAAACTTAAAAACAAAACACAAAACGACTCTTACATACCAAAATTTTAAAGTCAATGAAGATATTGATGAAAGTTTATTTTCTACAAGAAGTTTGGAACGTTCTAATTAAAAAACAAAATGAAATTGAATAGAATTTATATATTCGCCATCAGTATTCTCGTAATCTTTCCTAAGCTTGTCAATGCCCAAGAAAATGATTTTAAGTATTCTTTAGGTGGCTTTGTAGAACTTGAGAATCATTCCTTTTTCAAAGAAAAAACAGGAATGATAAACTCTCGGAATCAAAATACGGTACAACTTGAATTAAAATCGAACTTATCAGATAGTTATTCATTTTTCTCTTCGGTTGAATTTCGAAATGATTTTTCTGATCCGAATAGGAACAGAGTATATTTGAAGGAAACTTACATTGACCTTTATTCTCCAAAAATTGATCTAAGAGTCGGTAAACAAGTAATTTTATGGGGTAAATCAGATGGATTTAATCCAACGAGTAATATTACACCTATTGATTACTCAGACATCCTTGATACCGATGATGAAGAAATAGGAATATTTGCATTAAAATCCAATTTCTATTATGGAGATTGGGAGATACAAGGAGTAATCTCTCCTACATTTCAATCAAGTATTTTCCCTTCATCCAAATCGAGATGGCAAAATTATCCGGATTTTTTAAATCATAATGGAATAAGTAAACCAGCTCATTTTACACGGGAAGAGGTTAGTATGCCTGAGAATAAATTCAAGGACTTTCAATATGGCCTGAGGCTTTCGCGAAATTTCAATAACGTTGATTTTTCAATCAGCTACTATCAAGGCTGGAATGACATTCCTAGCACGACTTCGAGTATATCATTTTCCGGTGATACGATAAATGTTAGTATGCAGTCGAATTATTATAAACATCAAGTTATTGGCGGAGACTTTTCATGGGTACTAGGTAAATATATTTTAAAGGGGGAGGGAGCATTATTTCTCCCCCAAGGAATAATTCAAGATGACCCATACTTTCAATATGTTATCGGTTTCGAAAGAGTATTTAGCAATATTATTGATGATAAGAATTTATTTGTAATAGCACAGTGGATTCATGAAATAAAGCCGGATAACATAGAATATAAAGGAAATGATTTCAATCACTTATTCCAACGTAATTTAATGACTCGTATTGAGATGGATATAAATCGGGATATGAAATTTTCTGTTCAAGCAATGTATTCTTTAAAATATGAAGAGTTTTATATAAAACCAGAATTTATTTATAATATTTCTGATGGGCTAAACTTTAGTCTTATGGCTGATTTTTTAGGTGGAAACAAAGGAAAGGATGGCTTTTTCTCAAACTATAGTGAGAATAATAGAGTGAGAGCAAAATTGAAATATAATTTTTGAAAATATTCAACATATTAATATATGAACAGGAAAAGGGCTGTCGTTATATGCATTGCCGTTGGATTAATATCTTTTATTGGATATAAATGCAATAGTATGGCACAAGAAAAAATAGAATATATTTTTAATCCAGAATTGGAGATGATAAAGAATGGTTATGAGGGAAATATTACCATTGATGGAATATTCTGTAACGGTTTGACAAAAGATAAAGCACCAACAGGAAAAGTTATAAAGTGGAAATTATCCTCTAATCCTCAGCAAAAAGAGAAGAAAGAAGATAACTTTTCTCTTGATATCGTAATAGATACTTCTTTTCAAAATAACAATGATGATCTCATTGTCTGGCTTGGTCATTCTTCTTTTTTCATGAGAATAAAAGGGGTTACTTATATAACAGATCCAATAATGTCTAATTTACCAACATCAAAAAGAAAAGTTCCAAATCCATACGAGATTTCAACATTGGGGAAAATAGATTATATTTTAATATCTCATGCCCATTTTGACCACTTTGATATCACTACTCTTAAAGAAATTGTCAAAAAAAATCCTAAAACTGAAATCTTAGGGCCTATGGGCATAAATAAACTTTTGGATGATAAGGTATTTGAATCAATCAAAACGCAAGAAGCCGGTTGGTTTCAAAAATTTGACACCGGAAGCCTGAATGAGATTGTATTTTTACCAGCTAAACACTGGCATAGAAGAAATTTGTTCGACTTTAATAAAGTTTTATGGGGAGGATTCGGAGTTAGGGCTGGCGATTTGAAAATTTATTTTGCAGGCGATACGGCAAAAGAAGACGATTTTTTTAATCAGATTAATGAAATCTATAATGGGTTTGATATCTGCATGATTCCAATTGGAGCATATAGCCCCCAGTTTCTGATGAAAGATGAACATGTAAATCCAGAAGAGGCAATAGGCATTTTTCAGCAGGTTAAAGGTGGATATTTTATCCCAATGCATTATGGCACATACGATTTGTCGGATGAACCCTTGGGAGAGCCTATTAAACGGTTGAATAATCATGCTTCCGAGAAAGGGCTTAAAGACAAAATGTTAAATTTAGCTGTGGGAGAGTCTTTATATCTAAATTCCCGATTTTCATCTAAATGAACGCGAAACAACATTGGGATGATTTCCAAAAATCATCCCAATGAATGTCGAAAAACATCCAGATGAATTTTCCGAACGACCCGATTTGCAGGATAAGGAGCTTAATATCCGGAAAAATGCAAATAAAAATGCTAAAAGTTTTGGATTGTAAAAAATAATCCATACCTTTGCACACGCAATCAGAAATGATACGCTATATCGCGGAGTGGAGCAGTGGTAGCTCGTTGGGCTCATAACCCAAAGGTCACAGGTTCGAGTCCTGTCTCCGCAACATTAAAGAAAGTTTTCAATCCCTTAAAGGAAATTGGAAACTTTTTTTTATTTTTTAGACAGTTTATGAAATACACGCTATGATAATAAAGAAAATAAATGCTTTCTTTGCAACTAATAGATTGTATTTAATTTCAAAAAAGTAAAACAACTTAATTAAAAAACCCTGAAAAACAATGTCGTTCGCTATCGTCATCGTTAGTTTGATTATCCTAATACTCCTTATTTCCTATTTTAAGGTAGATGCATTCCTGTCTTTCCTTTTGGTTTCAATTGGTGCAGGTATTGCTTTGGATATTCCGCCCGAACGTTTGCCCGCTGCTGTAAACGAAGGTGTAGGAAGCATTATGGGCAGCCTTACATTAATAATAGTGTTAGGAGCCATGCTTGGAAAATTGGTTGCCGAAAGTGGCGCGGCTAAGAAAATTGCCGATGCGATGGTAGACCTGTTCGGGACGAAATATATCCAATGGGGATTGATGATTACCGGTTTCATTGTAGGTATCCCGTTGTTTTACGGGATAGGCTTTGTGCTGCTTGTCCCTTTGATCTTCTCGGTTGTCAATCAATACAAACTTCCTGCCGTATATATTGGGTTGCCTATGTTGGCAGCTTTGTCGGTAACACATGGATTTCTGCCCCCGCACCCTTCGCCTGTCGCTTTGGTTGCCTTGTTTGATGCCGATCTGGGAATGACGTTGATATTAGGGATGTCTTTGGCCATTCCGGCTATTATCATTGCCGGACCTATCTTTTCGAAGACATTGAAAAATGTAAAATCGGGGCCGGTTACGCTATTCGAACAAAAAGAAACCGATGGCAAATACAAGACACCCGGTAAAGCCAACAGTTTGATTAGCGCTACCCTTCCTGTCTTTTTGCTGATGCTCGTAACGATCATGCCTTATATACTCCATCTAAGTACTGGAGCTTCCTCTATTCTGGCTCTTGTTGGGGCGCCTTCTTTTGTCATGTTGATATCTGTTGTCGTCGCAACCTATACATTAGGACTTCGCCAGGGAAGAAGCATGAAAGAAATCATGCATGTGTATGTAGATGCCGTGAAAGATATAGCCATGATCTTACTGATTATTGCCGGTTCAGGCATTTTCAAACAAGTAATGGAGGAGAGCGGAGTCAGTGCGCAACTTGCCGGTATATTCAAACAACTGCCGGTTCATCCGCTTATTCTGGGATGGTTGATTACGGCTATAATACGTGTTTGTATCGGTTCGGCAACAGTAGCCGCCCTTACAGCCGCGGGAGTGATTATGCCGTTAATTGCGCAAACAGGTGTAAACCCGAACCTAATGGTCTTGTCGCTTGGCGCCGGAAGCCTTTTCTTTTCGCACGTGAACGACTCAGGCTTCTGGTTGTTTAAAGAATACTTCAATCTGAGTTTGAAAGATACGTTCAGGTCGTGGTCGGTAATGGAAACCATTGTTTCTGTTGTCGGATTAATCGGAGTTTTACTATTAAATCTTTTCATATAAACTAAATCAAATTAATTATGAGTATGTATAATGCAGATGAACAATTCGCCAAACTAGGGTTGAATCTACCCCCGGCGCCAGAACCAAAAGGAGTTTACAAACCCTGCTTAATTGATGGCAAATATTTATACTTATCCGGACACGGCCCTGTTCAGGATGACAAATCGCTGATCATAGGCCGTATCGGGAGGGAATTAAACCAAGAAGAAGGCAAACTGGCTGCCCGCCAGGTAGGACTAACGATGTTGTCGACTATCAAATCAAGCCTGGGAAGCCTAAATAAGGTGAAACGCATTATCAAGGTGTTTGGAATGGTTAATTGCACACCTGAATTCGAATACCATCCATATATCATCAATGGATGCAGTGAATTATTCGCCCAAGTATGGGGGCCAGACAACGGCGTGGGTACTCGCAGCGCTGTTGGATTCGGCTCGCTACCTGATAATATTCCTGTTGAAATAGAAGCTCTCTTTGAATTAAATGATTGATAATTCAACAACTGAATAAATCATAACTGAGTCCGAGCTATTCATTTACTAACAATATGTGGTATAAAATAAATAATATAGAGGAGATCGATTCTCCGGCTTTGGTGATTTACCCGGAAAGAATAAAAGAAAATATCAAATTGACTCTCGGCATTGCCGGAAGTATAAACAAGCTTCGTCCACATGTAAAAACAAACAAAATGGAGGAAGTTTGCCGGATGATGATGGAAGAGGGTATCATCAAGTTCAAGTGTGCGACGATAGCCGAAGCCGAAATGCTGGCAATCGTTGAAGCACCTGATGTTTTGTTGGCTTATCAACCGGTAGGGCCTAAAATCGGACGTTTGCTGAAATTAGTTAAGGCATACCGGAAAACACTCTTTTCTTGCCTGGTTGATGATGAAGCAAACGCGGAAGCCATCAATAAAGCATGTGAAGATACTGGCGTTGTTTTGAATGTTTTTGTAGATTTGAATGTAGGGATGAACCGCACCGGCGCCCAACCGGAAAAGGCGGTTGCCCTGATCAAGAAAATCCAATTGCTAAAACATTTACACGTTATAGGTATCCATGGGTATGACGGACATATCCATGATGAAGATCCGGTACAAAGACAAAAAGCGTCAGACGTATCATTTGAAGCAGTTGAAAAAGTATGCCAGAAAGTACAACCTTTGTTTTCATATCCTTTGCAGGTGATAATGGGAGGAACCCCTACCCTTCCGATGCACGTGCATCGTGAAAATACGGAGTGTAGCCCCGGTACATTTGTTTTTTGGGATTGGGGATATAAGCATATATTCCCAGAAATGCCGTACAAATATGCAGCATTGGTGATAAGCCGGGTAATCTCTATTATTGATGAAAATCATATTTGCATTGATTTGGGACATAAATCAGTGGCAGCGGAAAATCCGTTGCCACGTGTCCATTTCCTGAACGTACCCGAGGCAATCTCTGTTGCCCAAAACGAAGAACATTTGGTACTGCAAGTTCCCGACAGTCGAAAATATACATTGGGTGAAGTATTCTATGGCGTCCCAATGCATATTTGTCCGACAGTAGCTTTATACGAAAAAGCATTTGTTGTTTATAAAGGTGAAATGAAAACAACCTGGGATACGACAGCCCGAAATCGTTATATAAACTATTAAATTAAGTCCCTATGACTAAACCTTTTATCGCAGATATACACCTCGACCTTAGCATGAATGCTCTGGAATGGAACCGGGATTTACGCGAAAACGTCCACGAAATAAACAGGCGGGAAGCCGGTATGACCGACAAACCCGACAGAGGAAACGCGACTATTTCATTTGGAGAGCTAAGGAAAGGAAATATTGGCTTGGTAGTCGCTACCCAAATAGGTCGTTACGTAGCCCCCGGCAATCCATTACCCGGGTGGCGCTCTCCGGAACAGGCTTGGGCACAAACCCAAGGGCAGTTGGCGTGGTATAAGGCCATGGAAGAAGACGGCCACATGGTAATGATCCGTACAAAGGATGAATTAGACAAGCATTTGTCTTCTTGGAACAATGGCGAACCAAACGACAAAAAACCGATTGGTTATTTACTAAGCATCGAAGGCGCCGATTCTTTTGTGACCGTTGAACATGTAGAAAGAGCTTATCACTATGGCCTACGGGCTGTAGGACCGGCACATTACGGGCCAGGAAGGTATGCCAATGGAACGGATTCGTCGGGAAGATTGAACGAAATGGGACAAGCATTGTTAAAGAAAATGGATGAATTAAAGATGATTCTGGATGTTACCCATTTGAACGACGATGCGTTTTGGCATGCGTTAGAAATATACAAAGGCTCTGTATGGGCAAGTCATAATAACTGCCGTGCATTTGTAAACCACAACCGACAATTCAGCGATGACATGATAAAGGCTTTGGTTGAACGCGACGCTGTAATAGGCTTGGCTTTGGATGCCTGGATGATGGTTCCTGATTGGGTGCGCGGAATATCTACTCCTAAAGGAATGAATTGCAAACTGGAAATTATGGCCAATAATATCGACCATATCTGCCAGATAGCCGGAAATACTAAACATGCCGCTATAGGCAGCGACTTAGACGGCGCTTTCGGAACCGAACAATGCCCTTATGATTTGGAAACAATCGCTGATTTGCAGAAAGTCCCTGAAATCTTAAAGAAAAGAGGTTACAGCGATACCGACATCGAAGCCATCGCAAGCGGCAATGTTATTCGTTTTATGTGTAATGTTTTACCCTCTGCCTTTTAGAAGACCAAGAAAAACATTCATGTTCAACAATAGTCACTATTTCTATCCGAATATAGTGATTTGGCAATACCTAATTCCAGGCCGCGAAGTTCGGCCAGGCCACGAAGCCTTCCGATACAGGAATAGCCTGGATTAGTTTTCTTTTTGAGGTCGTCTATCATCTGGTGACCATGATCCGGACGCATGGCGATAGAACAGCCGCGCCGTTGTTGTAGTTCGAGTAAGGCTTTCATTACCCCATACATGTCGACGTCTCCTTCCAGATGATTGGCCTCGTGAAAATTACCTTCTTCGTCACGTTGGGTACTACGGAAATGCACAAAATCAATCCGGTCGCCATAGTGTTCCATCATACCGGCTAAGTCGTTGTCGCTCCTCACTCCAAACGAACCGGTACAGAGGCAAAGCCCATTACTTTGATTAGGCACGGCATCAAGCAGTTTTTGATAATCTGCCTCTGTACTCAAAATGCGGGGCAATCCCAAGATGGAATAAGGAGGATCGTCAGGATGGATTACCATCCTGATACCGGCTTCGTCGGCCACAGGTGTTATTTCGCGAAGGAAATAAATCAGGTTAGAACGTAAACGTTCGGCGTCTATATCTTTATACCGTTCCAATTCTTTACGGAATTGTCCGATAGTGAAACTCTCTTCCGAACCAGGCAAACCGGCAATCATATTGCGTGTCAGCAAATGGCGTTCTTCATCCGTCATGGAATCATACCGGGCTTTGGCTTTGGCTTTCTCTTCATCAGTATATTCAAAAGTTGCCTCCGGACGTTGCAGAATAAACAAATCAAACGCAACGAAAGCCGCCCGTTCAAAGCGTAATGCCTTCGAACCGTCGGGTAGCGTGTAAGCAAGGTCGGTACGTGTCCAGTCTAATACAGGCATAAAGTTATATGTGACAACTTTAATGCCACATGCCCCTAGATTTTTAACGGACTCTTTATAATTGTCGATATACTGTTGGAAATCTCCTGTTTGCGTCTTGATATGCTCATGTACCGGTATGCTTTCAACAACGCTCCAGCGAAGCCCTACCTCCTCTATCATATCAATCCGTTTTCGGATTTCTTCTTTTGTCCATATTTCTCCATTGGGGATATGATGCAGCGCCGTAACAATACCCGCAGCACCCGCTTGTTTAACATCCCAAAGACTTACCGGGTCGTTCGGACCATACCAACGCCAAGTTTGTTCACATAAATACATCTTTATAATGATTAACGATTAATTAAGAATCAAATACTATTTTAATTGTCAACTGCCCATTTGACAACTATATTGAAAAGGCATCAAAACCACCGTCTATAGGAATTACCGTTCCTGTTACAAATGCAGAGGCATCGCTGGCAAGCCATTGAAGTGTTCCCAGCAATTCTTCCGGTTTACCTAACCGTCCAAAAGGTGTATGAGCCATAACTGTTTTGCAGCGGTCGGAAGGGCTTCCATCGGGATTCGCCATCAAAGCACGGTTTTGTTCTGTCAAAAAGAATCCCGGAGCCATGGCATTCACCCGCAGGCCTTCACCGAATTTTATTGCTAATTCGCCAGCCATATATTGCGTGAAGTTACTAACCGCTGCCTTGGCACAACCATATCCTACAACGCGGGTAAGCGGTCGCAAGGCCGACTCAGACGAGATATTGATTATGCTCCCTTTCTTTTGCCTGACCATCACTTCTGAAAAAACAATCGTTGGCAAAACTGTTCCGAAAAGATTTAAATCCACAACTCCACGAAAAGCAGTCAAATCGAGGTCGAAAATTGTTTTATCCGGCGGGATCGTTGCACCCGCCTGGTTACCACCGGCGAGGTTGACAAGTACATCAATACTCCCATAGGTTTTCAGAATGTCTTGTTTGTTTTGTTCAAGCGCTTCCTTATTCAATACATCAGACAGGAGGAACAAGGCATTTCCTCCTTCCGATTCAATTTCACCGACTAATTGGCAGCCAGCTTCTTTATTTCTGTCAAGTATGACTACCTTGGCGCCTTCTTTCGCCAGATGTTTTGCCATACACGAACCAAGTATCCCGCTTCCTCCCGTCAGCAAAATCACTTTATCTCTTACACTAAACAGTTCATTCATTTTCAAATGTAGTTATTATAGTATGATATATTTTCCTCCATTAAAATATCAATCGGCATATAGTTTACAGGCTCGTCTTTCATACCCAGCACCAAATAGCGAAACAATGCTTTCAGACTGTTCACAGCTTGCACTTCGGGACGTTGAGCTATTAAATGGGTTATCAATCCGCTTTTCAACAATTCAATATTTGCATCTAATACATCATAACCAATTAGTTTAAAATCGTCGGCAAGCCCAAGTTCATCAAGGTATTTACCCAACAGATAGGCTCGTGAATTAAAGATGATACCTGCTTTTACTCGTTTGTTTTCATTGAAAAAAGAGGCCAATACGTCTTTATTATCTCCTTCTTCATCACCATAAATACGAACTTTATGTATCTTCCCTTTATATGAGTGTTTTATAAAATAATTATGGAAACCTTCTTCCCTTTTGGTCACTTGTGTTGAGGATTGGTCGCCTTTCCGTATAAAACAAAATACAGCGATATCATCGTCTTTTTCAATCTGATCCAATAGCAACCGGCCCGCGATATACCCTGAATCATATGAATGTGTCCCATAATAGGTGATACAATTTGTGTTTTCTATATAGGCATCTATCAGTACATATGGAATCTCAAGTTGGTCTAAACCGGATGTCAGTTCAATTACACTTTCCCGAAAAAGCGTGGCAATTACCACACCTTGGCAACCGGTTTGTTTTACTTGTGGGATAAGTGCATCGAAACTACTCTTATTATATTGGTTGAAATAAAGACGTTCCACTGTTACATTATAACTGAACAATTCGTCCTGGGCTTTATCTACTCCTTCGGAAAATTTCGCCCAATATTCACCTTCAAAAAATAGAGGCGTAACAGTGACAATCTTATAATTCTTTTTCAACGCGAGGGAACGGGCGATCAGGTTTGGTTGATAATTGATTTCTTTCAGCACTTTTTCCACTTTAGCTTGTGCTTCAGGGGATACCTTTCCTCTTTTATGCAAAATACGATCTACCGTGCCGGTAGATACTCCCGACAATCGGGCTATATCTTTAATTCTATATGTTTTTTTCATGGTTTAATGGGTTGTTCCGTATTTACGTAAACGAACACAGTACCCTGTAAATATAGCATTGCATCAACATTATCAAGGGGTAAGCAACAAAGACGCCTACTCCCAGAATAATAAAACCTACCAGACTGATAATGATAGCGGTTAAAAGAAAAACAAGCAACGGAAGCGTTTGCCCATCGGTGATTTCCCAACTTCTTTTCAACGATTCGATAATACCGGCATCTTCTTCAACAATAAAAGCCACAAAAAACTGCAAACGCAAATAAATGTAAATTCCCGGAATAACAAAAAGAAGAGCCCCGACAAGCACAAGGATACCATAAATTAATTCTGCAATAAGACAAGTTCCTATTTTTCTTGCTTGCTGCCCATATGCCGAAAACTGCGGTTCTTCACCATCCAATGTCTGAAAAAGGTTCTTCATATATCCCAAATTGAAGATTAAAGAAATAGCAAGAAATAATAAATTGCCAATTATCCATCCATAAGATAAAGAAGCATATGGGATAAGGAGTAATGTAAAAACAGCCGACAGGATAGAATATCCAATAAACAATCCCACCAATATCCAAATCTGGGACTTGAGGGCACCCCATGAAGTTCTTAATACTTCTGAAATATTAAATTTAGCTTCCATAATAATAGTATTTTTTTTAATTAGTCTAAAGCAAAAGTATAATTTATTATTCAAAATACAAGATTATGGTTCTTTTGTTTTCGGACAGTAACAAAAAAGGCTGGTTTTTACCAGCCTTTTTCTCCTATACACTCGCATTATTAGAGCGCGTTTATCTCTTTTAATACCGCATTTGTAGCATGTACAGCAGCAGCGCTTTTTGCGAAAAGCGCTTTTTCTTCTGCATTAAGTTCCAACACAACAATTTCTTCAATACCGTTCTTCCCTAAGATAACAGGAACGCCAATACAGATATCCGATTCGCCATATTCTCCTTCCAAAGAGACAGAACATGGAACCATTTTCTTTTGGTTATGTATGATTGATTCAACAACCAATGCTCCGGCAGCGCCCGGCGCATACCAGGCAGAAGTGCCAAGAAGTCCGGTCAATGTGGCGCCGCCAACCATTGTTGCCTTAATAACTTCTTCCACTTTTTCTTTGCTCAATAATTGAGTAACAGGAATACCTTTATAAGTAGCCAGGCGTGCCAATGGAATCATAGTCGTATCACCATGTCCGCCAATAACCATTCCTTCCACTTCGTTGGCGTTGCAACCCAAAGCTTGTGATAAATAATATTTAAAACGTGAACTGTCCAAAGCGCCACCCATACCGATTATGCGGTTTTTAGGCAATCCTAATGCCTTCAGAGCTAAGTAAGTCATTGTATCCATCGGGTTGGATATAACTACGATAATGGCATTCGGTGAATATTTCAAAGCGCTTTCGGCTACATTTTTAACGATACCGGCATTTACCCCTATTAATTCCTCACGAGTCATACCCGGCTTACGTGGAATACCTGAAGTAATAACAATCACGTCAGAATTCGCCGTTTTAGCATAATCACTGGTACAACCTACCAATGTAGAATCAAATCCCAACAATTGGGCTGTCTGCATCATATCCATGGCCTTACCTTCGGATACGCCTTCTTTTACATCAAGCATTACAACTTCGTCTGCCACTTCATTGAAGGCAAGGACATTTGCACAAGTTGCGCCTACATTACCAGCGCCTATAACCGTTACTTTAGACATAATAATACGTTTTAGTATGTTTTGTTTATTAAAAAGAATTTTCTTTCAAAAGCTCCGCAAAGGTACTATGTATTACGAAATAGGGAAATTTTTCCATATACATTTATTACCTCTTTGTATTAAATATCACTAAATAAACAATCTGTCCGACAACAAAAATCACCTGTTTAATTAAACAGGTAATGACGTGAAAAAGTTTATCTGTTTTATGGATATTAGGACTATATCCGGGTTTTTTTCATTAATCTTTGACAATTCCGGATGTGTCCATTGTCAACGGTAGTCTGAAAGGAAATTGTATAACACTATTCGAACCTATTTGAGTTTTGAATCAATACGATATGAATACTATTTTCTTCATGTACCGGATTCAAAAGGTATAAGACATTCCGATTCCATAGTTATTATTCGCGATAACGGGAGCCACAGCCAGCTTACTAGTTGTATCTTTTAAGCCAAGCATATCATGAAAAGCCGGAAGCATCAAATATGCCAGCTCTACACTCAGTATGCCGACTCCTGCTCCGGCGATCACATCGCTGACCCAATGTTTCTTGTTCAGTACCCGAAGTCCTCCGGTACTTGCCGCCACAAAATAGCCAAAAATTCCAATCCAGCAAGATGTATCTTTATATTCCTTGAACAATAAATGTGCACCAACAAATGCGGTTGCCGTATGACCTGAAGGGAATGACTTATCATTCGATCCATCGGGACGCCTGACACTTATTATCCTCTTCGAGGATTGTACTACTGTAGCCATAATCATATAGGAGGTTGCCATCACAATCGTTTGATCCCGCAAATTATGGGAAGCTTTCATTCCGGATAATCCCAAACCATATAAGGAAACCGCCGGAACATATTGGATATAATCGTCCACAGGCACTCTGACCTTTAATCGTTTATCGACCTGACCGTGTACATTCTTGTCCAATAATCGTAATACCCCACTATTTCTGGCTGCAACTCCATATAAAATAAAGGCTGATGGAATAATAAATTTAGAATAGGGAGCATTTAAGAAGCTCTTTTTGGTTGATATATTTACCTCCATGGGGTTCATTCTCTCAAAACCGAAATGTGCAGAATCCAACATATCAATATCAGATAGCCTTTGAGATCGAATAACGGAATCCTTTAATGATGTTTCTAATGTAGAACAGATTCTTAAATCTAAAGAATCAGCTTCTTGGCAATACAGTACTATAGAATTAAACAGAACGAAAGTGATTATTAAATATAATTGCTTTATTTTCATTGCTAGGATTATAAAAGATATTATTCCACATATAAGACCAAACCTTTTAAATATTCTCCTTCAGGATGGTAAATATTGACCGGATGGTCGGCTGGTTGAGTCAATTGGTGCAATATGCGTACGCTCCTACCCGACTGAGCTGCCGCGCTAAAAACAGCCAGCCGGAAATTCTCTTTGCTCACTACTTGCGAACAAGAAAAGGTAAACAGGATACCACCCGGTTGAATCTTTTCAAAAGCAATGGCATTCAGTTTCCGGTATCCTTGCAACGCGTTTCTCAACACGTTCTTATGCTTGGCAAAGGCTGGAGGGTCTAGTACAATCAAATCGTAATGATGCCCCATCTTTTCCAAATACCTGAACGCGTCTTCTGCAAATGCCTCGTGACGGGAATCATCGGGAAAGTTTAGTCCCACGTTTTTCTTTGTCAGGTGAATAGCCTTGGAAGAGCTGTCAACCGAATGTACCAATCTGGCCTTGCCGCGCATGGCATAAAAAGAAAAACCGCCCGTATAACAAAACATATTCAATACCGATCGCCCTTTTGCATACCGCTCCAGCAAAGAGCGGTTGTCGCGCTGGTCGACAAAAAAACCGGTCTTCTGCCCTTTTTGCCAGTCTACATAAAAACGTAATCCGTTTTCAAGTGCAATATCTTCTACTTCTCCACCTGTCAAATACCCGCTTTCGCTATCGAGATTCGCTTTAAAAGGTAAAGTAGTTTCCGATTTATAGTATATATTATGCAAGGCATCGCCTAATACGGCTTTCAATGCTTCGGCTATTTCATGACGGGCATAATGCATACCTACCGAATGGGCTTGCACAACAGCCGTATACGCGTACATATCTATAATCAATCCCGGCAAGTTGTCGCCTTCTCCATGTAATAAGCGATAGGTATTATTATCATCCTGAACCAATCCCAAGGACAACCGCATGGTATAAGCAGCCCTGATTCGTTCTGTCCAGAATGTTTTATCTATAACTGTTTGTTTAAATGACAGGATACGTACGGCAATACTTCCAATCTGATAGTGTCCGGTGGCCAGGAATCGTTGGTTGGCGCCATATACCTCCACGATGTCACCCTCTTCCGGATTTCCTTCAATAGATTGTATGGCGCCGGAAAAAACCCATGGGTGGAAACGTAAAAGGGATTCTTCTTTTTTAGGTTTAAGAGTGACTTTGTTATAACTCATTATCCTGAATTAGTTTATTATATATTTTAAGGCATGCCCAAGCATCCAGCGCAGCATATTTTTTTTGTGATTCAGACAAAACATCTGCTTCCCAGTTTGTCAAACGTTGCCCTTTCGATATTTTTTTATTAAACAATATCGCATATATCTTTTGCAAACTGGCGTCTTCAATGCCAAATTGTCCTACATAGTTCTGTAAATCAATAAAATTATGCGGTTCAATATCCGTACGTTTCTTTATCGCTCCAAAATCGTCACGCAAAGAAAGGCCGATTTTCTGAACGGCGTCGTCAGACAAAAATTCTTCCAATACTTTCGGAATTCCTATCCTGTTCAAACGGAACAAGAAACAAACATCTTCCGTAGCTATTTGCATCAAAGCAATTTTAAACCGTTGCCCTTTCTTAAAACTCGGACGGGTTTCCGTATCAAACCCTATCCGTTCGAATTGCGACAGGTATTCAACTGCACGACCGGTATCCTTCTTTGTATCCACAACAATCACCCGGCCTTTAAATTCTTCAACCGGAAGAAGAGCCATTTGTTCTTTCGTAATCGAATGTGTGTATTGTATCATCCTGTTTGGTTCGTTTCTATATCTTCGTCTTCATTATAACGTATCGCATGAAGAGCTTTTAATGCGTTTAATAACCGTTGCCCCCAATATTCCTTGAAATTTATCCGGCATAGGGCAATCGCATTTAACATAACATCTTCATTTCCTTGCCTGAACAAAGAAACAAAATTCCCCGTATCCTGATAAACGTCGGCCAAGTTTTCAGATATGAACGCCGCTATCGGGGTGTCACTATATTGCATATCGGGATGAAATGTTTCCAAATAGGTGTCGCGTTCGCCCAACAGTCCGGCAATGCGTTCACGCACAGACTCATAAACATCTTCCGTCACAGCATATTCAAGCGCTATTTCATCATCCGAAAATACTTCGGGAAGCAACGTCGCCTTTAAATATAATAGCGGCAACAGTTTAGTTGCCTTGTCTACAAATTCAACTAAAGCAAACTGCCGCACTGCTTCTATAAAAGAACAATATTCCAACGCTACCGTTACAAATTCCAACGTATTTCGTTCGTAAATAGGACTTTCACTTTTATCCATCATCTCTTTCATCCTAACAATTGCATGCAAAAATAACAAATAAATCATAATATTGTGTCTCTTTAAGACATTGTTAAGCAATCTGTTTAAATCGGGAATAACATGGTAAGGATTCTGAGAGTCATGGCGCCTGCCTTGATAACCAAGTTTTGCTATGTATGAATTTGTTGGCCAACGATTATCAGCCAACAAATTCATCATCTGTTTTTACCTCGATGTATTGTATCCATCGAACTGGGCGGTTTTTATTGCCCAGGCCATCATATTGACAAAGAAATAAGAATTGTAAATATTCGTACGACTGTTAGCATCGTGGCCATAAACCCCGGTTGTGGGACTAAAATCTTTTTCATAATACAACGGACATCTATTGTCATCTTCAAAATCAGAGCGATTAACGGCTCCCGCCCAGAAACCGCCATCTCCGAACCATACCAGATGCACGCCTTTAAACCTACAGCCGGTGATCGAATTAGTTCCGGCGCTGTTGTTATTATAGTTGCCGTTTGAATATATCTCGACCAATCCGGGTGGTAGTCCGGTAACTCCTATGGAGCGACCAAGGTCATCTCCCCATTTCTTTCCGGAAAGATTACCGAAAGGTCCATTCAGTATCTCATCGTTTACTGTATAATTAAATGTGTAAATGGAACCACCGGTTCCATACTCTTTAGCGGTTATCACATTAGAAGGAAGGCTAAGAACCTTTTCAAACAGGCGTTTCACATCAACATCAAATTCTAATGCTACAATCACAATCCCTTTTTTTGCCATATAATTGATAAGTACATCCACAACCTTTTCGTCGGGGCTGAAGCCATACGCACCAACAATGATATCCGGCTTAGCAGTGTCGATCATTTTTTGAAGTTCAGCCGCATTCGGATTAACGCCGCCGTTCACGAAATCGAAGCCTTCGATTTTTATCTTGCTGTTGGCCGACGTACCAAAATTGATGGGAGCATTCAACATTTTACGCCCTCCTTCTTTGTAAAAACCCGTGTCGCTAGTCCGGTCAGCAAGATTATATCCATAGCCTCCACCGCTACTACCTATGGACAATACTTTTTTCTTTGTATAAGCCACCATGACACTGGCCGAACAAGAGGCTACGCTGATGGCGCTGTTTGAGGTGATGGTCATCTTCTTGGTGTCTACCGATGTAGGTTTTCCCTTTCCTCTAAGTATGATCTCCTTCTTCCCCGCTGCCACATCCGCCGAAGTTATCGTCGCCGGATCGGAGACAAAACGGATGCCATCTACCTCGTTTGTCTCCATATGAACATGGGAACCTCCTACGGAAGGACTATTCGTACGGATGTCGATCCATACGGAAATATAGTTGCTCTTAGGATCCAAATTCCGGTTCAATACATACACGCCATGCACGGTCACACTGCCACAATTCATCACGTAGTCAGGCTTTCTGGAGGAATCTTCTACTTTGATATATTTGACGCAAAGTGAATCGTTCTTGTTTTTCAGAGGCTTTCCATTCATGGTGATGGAGAGTTTATCGCCCTGATTCCCGCTGGGAGTATACCAGGAGGGAGCGCCACTGCCCGGAAGTGTTACGGTGTAGACACCCTTCTCTAAAAACAGGCCGTTGACAACAAAAAAGTAACCGTTTTTCTCTTTTTTCTGAGCCGCCGTGTATTCGGGGACGGCGGTAATGGCATACGCGCCGGGCTTGGTGATTTCCAACTTCATGGATATAAAGTTGGAAGGATCCAAAGGCACGCCGCCCCCCTGGGTGGCTGAATAATTATAGGGCGATTGATAGCGTCCGGATACGCTGATATCACCGCAGGAGACGATACGCCCGACAGCGTTTCCCATCTGTTGTTCGAAGCAAATCCACTGTTTCCCATCCCACTGGCTAAGCCCTTTACAGAGCTCCTTTTCGTCGTCTGCCACCAGATTGTAAACGATAAGCCCGGTATGGGCTTTGTCTATATTCGCCTTATTCGCGCGGTAATCGTTGTTGGGGCCGGAAGCGGGATTATCGGGGTTGGTCAGAAACATCGGATAAAGCTCGCGTTTATCAGAAAGGGTTACGCGGGGCAAGGCCAGCCCCTTGTGGGAATTCGATGTACTGTCGGATACCTGTTCCTTGCTTTTCAATTGCAACAAAGCGCCCGCCACCGGTATCTCCTTCGAACCGATTGTTACCTGGGCGTGCATGGTAAGGCTCATAGCTGAAATGGCTCCCAATAGCAATACCGTCTTAACACTCATTTTTTTCAGATGTTTTTGTCTTGAATCTGTTTGTTTCATGCAGTTTACACATTTAAGTTTATAATCAGAATTTTTCTCAAATAACACATATGATATGGGGAGTAAAAGGGCATAAAAAGGACAGAGTTTTTTTAGAGCTTTTTTAGAGTTTTAGAGTTTTAGAGCTTTTATATCATAAAAAATTACGCGAAGCTAACACATTTTCTTCATATACAAAGCAAATCGAAAAATATTTTTTTCGTCTTTAACCATACTAATCAAGTAAAAGACAGCATCTAATCAGCTTTAAAAATTCATCTGGATGTTTCCCTGTTTTCATTTGGATGATTCGGGAAAAACGTTTAGATGATTTTCCCGAGTCATCCAAATGATTTCTAAACCTGGCTTCGCGCATGATTTTCGTTAAATTAAATGCGTCAGCCCTGAAGAAAAAAGGTCTTCTATAAAATAATGTAACATTTTTTGTTATCTTTGGGGCACTCAAGACTTAAATGTCAATGCACTACAATAGAATTACGTATAAAAAATTTAGATATGGCGAAAGTTAAAGGTGCTGTTGTTGTTAACACAGAACGGTGCAAGGGGTGCGATCTATGCGTAGTAGCCTGCCCTTCAGATGTTCTGGAACTCCATCCACGCGAGGTTAATAATAAAGGATATCATTATGTTTACATGAAAAATCCGGATGAATGTATTGGTTGTGCAAACTGTGGTTTGGTTTGCCCGGATGGTTGTCTTACTATTTATAAAGTAAAGCTATGACAGAAGAAATAAAACTGATGAAGGGTAACGAGGCGATAGCCCATGCTGCTATCCGCTACGGAACAGATGGTTATTTCGGTTATCCAATCACTCCACAATCTGAAATCCTTGAAACATTAATGGCCGAAATGCCTTGGAAAAAAAACGGCATGGTAGTTCTACAGGCCGAAAGTGAAGTGGCAGCCATTAACATGATCTATGGAGGCGCCGCCAGTGGAAAACGGGTAATGACTTCGTCGTCGAGCCCGGGGATAAGTCTCAAACAAGAAGGTATTTCATATTTAGCAGGCGCCGACTTACCATGTTTGATTGTAAACATCATGCGCGGAGGGCCCGGTTTAGGCACTATCCAACCCAGCCAGGCGGATTATTTCCAGACTGTAAAAGGAGGAGGACATGGAGACTACCGCCTGATTACGCTCGCGCCCAACTCGGTACAGGAGATGGCCGATTTCGTTACGCTTGGTTTCGACCTTGCTTTCAAATATTCAAATCCTTGTATGATATTGTCTGACGGTATTATCGGACAGATGATGGAAAAAGTAGTTTTACCTCCCTATCGTGAAAGGAAATCGGAGGCGGAAATCCGTAAAGAATCACCATGGGCCACGCAAGGAAAATTGAAAGGTAACAAACCCAATATCATCACATCGCTGGAATTAGATCCGGAGATTATGGAGGAGAACAACAACCGTTTCCAGGCAAAATACCGGAAAATAGAAGAGACAGAGGTTCGCTATGAAGAATTCCATTGCGCTGATGCAGAATATCTTCTGATTGCATTTGGGTCTTCGGCACGTATCTGCCAGAAAGTAGTGGAACTTGCCCGGGAAGAAGGAATGAAACTGGGGCTTTTGCGCCCTATCACCCTATGGCCTTTCCCAACAAAAGTTATTGCCGAATCCGCCAATAAGGTAAAAGGTATACTTTCCGTAGAATTGAATGCCGGACAAATGGTTGAAGATGTCCGCCTGGCAGTCAACGGAAAGGTAAGAGTAGAACATTTCGGACGTTTGGGCGGCATCGTATTCACCCCGGACGAAATATTGGCCGCACTAAAAGAAAAAATAATAAACCATGAATAACCTGTTCAAAGGAAGCAAGGCCGACGAATTATTGACGCTGATATTCATGATATTGGCCATCGCGGCAGTCATCTGTTACTTTGCCGTAAGCAATCGGGTCGTATTTTTATCTCTTGCCGGTACTGCGGTTGTTTTACGGTTGGTACAATATGCTATAAGGTTCTTTAAATAATGATTACTGGTTAATTATTAATAAAAAAGCAATATTCAACTTCTAATTTTCGATTCATGGAATTAATAGATATAATAAAACCGGAAAACCTGGTTTACGACAAACCGGAATTGATGAATGACAATCCCATGCACTATTGTCCCGGTTGTAGTCACGGCGTTATACATAAGCTGATAGCCGAAGTAATTGCCGATATGGGAATGGAAGAAAAGACAATCGGTGTTTCCCCTGTAGGTTGTGCTGTTTTTGCCTATAACTACCTCGATATTGATTGGGTGGAAGCGGCCCACGGACGTGCGCCGGCCGTAGCGACAGCGTTGAAACGCCTGAATAAAAACAAAATGATTTTCACCTATCAAGGTGACGGCGACCTGGCAGCAATTGGCACTGCCGAAACTATCCACGCTGCAAACCGTGGCGAAAACATCGTCATCGTGTTTGTAAATAACGCGATTTATGGTATGACAGGAGGGCAAATGGCCCCAACGACCCTTGAAGGAATGCCTACCTCAACTTGTCCGTATGGCCGCGACATTGCATTGAATGGTTATCCGCTCAAGATATCAAACATTTTAGCCCAATTAGACGGCACATGCTACGTTACCCGCCAAAGTGTACAAACTGCGGCCGCCGTAAGAAAAGCGAAGAAATCGCTTCATAAAGCCTTTGAAAATTCCATGGCAGGAAAAGGAACATCAGTCGTTGAATTTGTATCAACCTGTTCCTCCGGATGGAAAATGACTCCTGAACAATCAAATGACTGGATGGTAGAACATATGTTTCCTTTCTATCCGCTGGGTGATTTAAAAAATGTTGAATAATTAGCGACTACAACAAAATGAAACAAGAAATTATCATAGCAGGTTTTGGAGGGCAAGGTGTTTTATCAATGGGTAAAATCCTGGCTTACTCCGGATTGATGGAAGGGAAAGAGGTCAGTTGGATGCCTTCATACGGCCCCGAACAACGGGGTGGCACAGCTAATGTAACAGTTATCCTAAGTGATAACCCGATTAGTTCGCCCATATTGAATGAGTATGATATAGCCATTATCCTGAACCAACCGTCGTTAGACAAATTCGAAAGCAAAGTAAAACCAGGAGGTATCCTTCTATACGACGGATACGGAATCCACGGAAAAATCAAACGCAAAGACATCAACGTTTACCGTATCGACGCCATGGACGCCGCCACAGAAATGAAAAACGACAAAGTATTCAATATGCTTATCTTGGGAGGTTTACTGAAAGTAGAACCTATGGTAAAACTTGAAAACGTGATTCTTGGCTTGAAGAAATCATTGCCCGAACGCCATCACAAACTCCTCCCCATGAACGAGGCTGCCATCAAAAAAGGGATGGAGATCATTCAAAAGGTTTAACGGCCGGATGACTCAATAACTTACTAATTGAATAACATTGACGTATATTCCGTTAGTCAGTTATTGAGCCATTCCATTATTATCGTATTACAATATCACGTATAACTGTAGAACCGGCATACTCGTTAAGGCTTTTCACCAGTTTTTCCCGGCTCAACATTAATTCGCTACGCAGAACAGAAGAGGTGAGCGATACATAAAGGATTTCGTTTTTAATATAAAGGTTACGCGTATACTGCTGGATAGACGAACCGAGTACTTCGCTCCACCCCCTACGAATCCGGATATCCAATATACGTTTGCGTAAATCGGGATTGTCTTGAAAAAAATCCCTTAACAACTCGCCAATGGTGTGTGCATTACTCCGTTTCATGATTTTTCCATTGCTTGTACAGACCCTTCTTCAACCTGAAAAAGGACATAATCATGTTTCATGGCAGAGAGAATCTCATCTAAATATTTCCGATTCGTATCTGTAATAAAGATTTGCCCGAACGTATCGCCACTTACCAATTTGATAATTTGTTCGACCCGGTTGGCATCCAGTTTGTCAAAAATATCATCCAACAACAAGATAGGAGAAGTTTGCCCTTTTTGATTCAAGAACGTAAATTGGGCAAGTTTCAAAGCCACCAGATACGTTTTATTTTGTCCTTGCGAACCCATGCGACGGATCAATGAATGATTCAATGTCATTTCCAAGTCGTCTTTATGGATTCCCGAAGAAGTATATCCTAATATATTGTCACGTTCGCGGTTCCGTAAAAGTATTTCGGACAATTCGCCATTGGACAGTTGGGAAATATAACGCAAACTCACTTGTTCGGAAGATTGGCAAATCGTCTGGTAATAATCATTAAAGATAGGGGTCAGCTCGTCTACCAGAAGCTGTCTCTTTTCGAAAACAAGCGTACCATACCTCTCCATCTGCATCTCCAGGACATCAAACAATGACTTGTCGCCAGATTGTTTCTTCAGAAGAGCGTTTCGCTGTTGCAAAGCTTTGTTATACTGTATAAGGGCATGCAGGTATTGTTTGTCTTGTTGAGAGATGATTAAGTCGAGAAATCGCCTGCGTTCGTCGCTCCCGCCTTGTATCAGGCCGGCATCGGCCGGTGATACCATTACCAGGGGAAGCAAGCCGATATGTTCCGACAGCTTTTCATATTCCTTTTTATTACGTTTGAATAACTTCCGTTGCCGGCGACGAATAGCACAAAAAACCTCCTCTACCCTGCCTTCATAGTCGTACTCACCTTGCACGACACACATCTCTTCATTATTATATATAGCCTGATTGTCGGGTGTGTTGATATAACTTTTACAGAAAGAGAGGTAATATACGGCATCCAACAAGTTGGTTTTTCCCATTCCGTTATTACCGAAAAAACAATTCATTTTAGGAGAAAATGCAACCTCAGCCTGGACTATATTCTTATAATTGAGGACGGATAACTTATTTAATATCATCTATGCCACATTAATGGTACAAAATTAAAAAATTAACTCCGAAGTATAGATTATATCAGTAAAAAAAACTACTTTTGCGCTTTGAATTGCAAAAGGCAATTTTTTAATGAAATTAATAAACGTATAAATATATTATGACTACTAAAGGAAAGAGCAAGGACAAAGAGTTCGAGGTTGGTGAAATTGTCTCTAAGTCAGAACAATTTCTTGAAAAAAATCAAAAAAATATCATTTATGGAATTATTGGTCTTATAGTCATAGTAGGAGCCATTTTGGGAATCAGACATGGTTATTTAGCCCCCAGGGAAAAGAAGGCTTCGGCTGCTATGTTCAGAGGTCAACAATATTTCGCGATAGATTCATTTGCACTTGCCTTGAATGGAAACGGATTGGATTATACCGGATTCGAATCTATCATTGACGAATACGGAAGCACCAAAGCAGGAAACCTGGCAAAAGGCTATGCAGGTGTTTGCTATTTCAAACTGGGCGACAACGAAAAAGCCTTAAAAATGCTGAAATCCTTTAATGGTAACGACCATATGATTGCCCCCGCATTGACCGGTTTGATTGGCGATTGCTATGTAAATACAGGAAACATAAAAGAAGCGGCCGGTTACTTTGAAAAGGCAGCTAAAGCGGCCGACAATGAAGTAGTCAGCCCTGTTTTCCTGAAAAAGGCAGGCCTTGCTTACGAGCACTTAAATCAATACCAAGATGCCGTGAAAGCCTACTCGACTATCAAAGAAAAATATCATAATTCAATGGAAGCATCCGATATCGACAGATTTATCACCCGTGCTTCAGAATTGGCGAAAAAATAATCTTATCAACAAATATTAACCAACAAAGGATGCTTTAGTCGGCATCCTTTTGTTTTATCAAAAATAGAGCTATGGCTACAGCTTATCAAAATTTATCTGATTACGATTTCAACAGTGTGCCCGACGCGTCAAACATGTGTGTAGGAATTGTAGTATCCGAATGGAATAAAAATATTACAGAAAAACTATTGGAAGGGGCTTGCAATACGTTGGAAAAGCATGGTGTAAAAACCGAAAACATCCTTGTAAAACGCGTTCCCGGCAGCTTCGAACTCATTTATGGAGCACGGAAGTTGGCCGAAAACAGGGAATTAGACGCTGTGATAACCTTAGGATGCGTGGTGCGTGGAGATACGCCTCACTTTGATTATGTGTGTTCCGGCACGACCCAAGGCATTACAGAGCTTAACCTAATGTATGATATTCCGTTCATTTTCGGCTTATTAACAACAGATACCATGCAACAATCGGAAGACCGCGCAGGGGGGAAACATGGAAATAAAGGAGACGAAGCCGCAATAACTGCTATAAAAATGATCGATTATTCTTGCAGTTTAAAAAATTAATTCTACCTTTGCACACGAAAATAATGGGGGCAGTTACCAGAGTGGCCAAATGGGGCTGACTGTAACTCAGCTGGCTTACGCCTTCGGTGGTTCGAATCCATCACTGCCCACAAAAATTGCGGAAGTAGCTCAGTTGATAGAGCATTAGCCTTCCAAGCTGAGGGTCGCGGGTTTGAGCCCCGTCTTCCGCTCTTATGAAAAGGAAACAATTGAAAAATTGCTTCCTTTTTCTTTTTGTAAAATATCTGATATTCTTTCGTATAGAATGCAAATAATGTCTATCTTCGCCCTACATTTTATCATACCTCCTTTTATGAAAAACAGTTAAACATATATTTTTTACCCGATGGTGTTTGCGCAAACACATTCTAATATAAACAACATATGAAAACGTATTTAAAACTATCTGTACTTTTCTTACTCTGCCTTACCGGATGCCGGACAAATGACGGGTGGCAACAATTATTCAATGGTAAAGACTTCACCGGATTCAAGCAATTAAACGGTGAAGCGCCCTTCAAAGCTGAAGACGGATGTCTTATCGGAACATCTGTTCCGAATCAACCCAACAGCTTTTTGGCTACCGAAAACAACTACGGAGATTTCATCCTCGAATTTGAAGTTTTCTGCGACCCCTCCCTTAATTCAGGCGTCCAATTCCGTAGTGAAAGCCGCCCCGATTACCAAAATGAGCGGGTACACGGCTATCAATGCGAAATAGACCCGTCGGACAGAGCCTGGAGCGGAGGCATCTATGATGAAGCCCGCCGGGGTTGGCTGGTTACATTAACGGATTATCCAGACGGACGCGCCGCATATAAAAAGAATGACTGGAACAAATACCGCATCGAAGCCATTGGAGAAAACATACGCATCTGGCTCAATGGAGTAAACACAGCCAATTTATATGACAAGGAAACGCTTTCGGGATTTATTGCTTTCCAGGTACATGCCATCTATAGCGATGAGCAAAACGGAAAAGAAATCAAATGGCGCAACATCCGTATCAAAACAGAAAATCTGGAAGCGGAACGCATGCAAGGCTCTTTGGCTCCGGAAATAAACCGTATTCCCAATACGCTTACAGAAAAAGAAAAAACGGACGGGTGGAAACTGTTGTTCGATGGCCAGAATACAACCGGATGGCGCGGAGCACATAAAGAAACATTCCCCGAATTTGGATGGAAAGTTGAAAACGGCGAACTGGCAGTTCTAAAATCAGATGGCAGCGAATCTACAAATGGCGGCGACATCGTTTATGGCGACGAAGATTTTTCAGCTTTCGAACTGACGCTGGAATTCAAAATCACAGAAGGAGCCAACAGTGGCATCAAATATTTTGTAACGGAGCAAGAAAAACAGAAAGGTTCGGCATACGGTCTTGAATACCAACTATTAGACAACAATGTACATCCGGATGCCAAATTGTATACAACGTTCCCGGGCTCACGTACACTTGCCAGTTTATACGATTTGATTAAAGCAGAAAACATACGCTTCAATGGAATCGGAAACTGGAATCAGGCTGTCATAAAAGTGTATCCCAACAATCATGTGGAACATTGGCTAAACGGATTTAAAAACCTTGAATACGAACGGGGCTCCGAAGCTTTCCGCCAATTAGTGCAAGGAAGCAAGTATGCGGCCGAAGCTTACAACGAACCTATACGTTTTGGCGAAGCGCCTAAAGGACGCATCTTATTACAAGATCATGGCGACGAAGTATCTTTCCGCAGCATAAAAATCAGGGAATTGAAATAAACAGTCGTCATACATATATAATTGAAATGCCCGAATATATATATATTCGGGCATTTCAATTTCATCAAAATATAATATATCACTAAAATATAAAACCATTCATTGTGAAAATGCCCATTTAAATAACAAAAATCACCAAATAATTATATTTTTTTCTGCTTTTTGAATTAATTGACTTATATCAAGTGTTTTATAATACAAGGTCTTTATCTTTGTCACCCGAAAACACCAAGTTTTCATAGTTAAGGTTTGAAAGTGTCGGGGCTTGTGAAAGTCTTGACACTTTATTTTTCATGTCCATGGATATCCGTCATTTAAATACACTCATTCGTTTCCGGTTGTCAAACAATACAGGCCAGTCGTCAAATAAATTTGGCAGGTTTGCAGAGATGCTTGATATTTGCTCTCGTTATCATCTGGCAAGGCTTCGATGTATTTAAGGCAAAAAAGATTGTTAGACATTGAATAATGAGTATAGAGTATTGAGTATAGAGTATGATAAGTGGTTGAATTTCTAAAAGGTCATAAAGGTCAATTAGAAAACGAAGCCTATGCCGATGATAACCTGCTTATTAATTATATCAAAAGCGAATTAGCTTATATTTGTATAATGGAAAAAAAATCTGCTAAATATTGGATATTTGTAATTTACTGGATAGTTATCGCTCTCCTGATTAGCTTTACCTACCACGATGAAATTACTTTTATCGAGAAGCTATTAAACGCCGTCTGCTTTACTATCGGTTCCGTCCTTGTTACGTTACCATTCAGCAACAAATTATTTATCAGAACATTAAACCGTCACAAGACAATAACTTTCCTGGTCAAATTCATATTCATGAGTTTGTTCCTCACCACGATGTATACGTTACTCTCCGAACTATTCTATTCTTTAGGCATCAGAGGCTTTCTTACATCCGAAAGGTTTAGTTGTTCCGTCCAGGGTACATTAGTCGAACAAATACTTGAAGGACTACCAGGCACTATGACGGCCAGTTTTATGCTTTGTGGCATCTTGCTCTATTACGAATACTGGAATTTGCAAAAAGCACATTTAGAATCGCAATTGCAGGGGTTGCATGCCCAAATCAATCCCCACTTCATGTTCAATGTATTAAACTACATTCATGTATTGATGCAGAAAGATACGGAACTGGCTTCCGAATTATTGCTTAAATACTCCGAGGCTCTCAGGTATCAATTATATAGCGGGGAAAAAGAATTTGTAAAATTAAAACAAGAGGTTATTTTCCTGAAAAATTTTATCGATGTCGAAAAATTCAGGTGGAAAGATAAACTGGACGTTTCCAGCAACTGGCATATAGAAAATGGCGATATGGAAATTCCTCCGCTGATACTGGTTCCTTTCATCGAGAATGCGTTTAAGCATGTTTCGCGTTCGGCAGAAGAAAAAGGATATATCTATATAGGCTTGGAACAACATAGGGACATACTCTCCTTGAAAGTCGAAAATTCCAAATCGGATAAACCATATCCAAAGAAAAAGAAAGAAGGGGGAATCGGTTTGGGGAATGTCAAAAAACGATTGGATATCCATTATGGGGAAAAGTATTCGTTAACAATAAAAGACATGGATACGGCCTATTTCACACAACTGATCATTCATACATGAAACGATGAGTAACGAAGAAATAAAAACAAAAAAGAATCAAGTGTTGAAGTGTCTTGTGGTAGATGATGAGTCATTTGCTGTCGAGGGCGTTGTGAACTATATCAAGAAGCTCGATTTCCTGGAATTATCGGCGACAGGTTCCTCTGCCCTCGAAGCAAATGACATACTAAGGGAAAAAGACATCGACCTTATGTTTCTTGATATCAATATGCCGGAATTAACAGGAGTCGAGTTTCTGGAGTCGCTCGATAATCCGCCTCTTACCATTTTCACCACGGCATACTCAGAATTTGCATTAGACGGTTTCCGTTTAAACGTAGTAGACTACTTACTCAAGCCCATTGGGTTTCAACGCTTCTTTCAAGCCGCCCAAAAGGCGTTAGACCTGTATCTTTCACGCGTCAACCCAAACAGCGGGGAAACATTGGGCGCTGAAATGTACATCAAACAAGATGATTCTTTTGTAAAGATTGTATGGGAAGATATACTGTATGTCGAATCCATGCAAAATTACCTGAAACTGCATTTCAAAGATAAATCATATACCATCCATCAAACGATGACATCCCTGGAAGAGATCTTGCCGAAAGATGCCTTTTTCCGCATCCATAAATCATACCTGGTGAACATATCACATATAAATATGGTAAATGGCGGAAGGGTTTTCGTCGGCGACATAGAATTGCCTCTTTCCAAACACAGGAAAGACGATTTATTTAATAACGTGATCTTAAAAAAATTGATGAATAAATAAAAACGTAGAGTCATGAAAAAGAGCATTACTAATGAACTTAGTGAACTGAATAGTCTAAGTAGCCTGTTCAACGTGTATGATGATGTGCTGGGGGTTGCCGATGTTAGTTATTCATCTCTTGAAAAACATGTACAAACAGCCGGATATCATTTGCCGGTACAATCAAACAAAATCGGTATGATGTGGACAACGTCAGGGGAGTGTGTCATTCAACTGGAAGGCAGGCTGTATTCGTTGTCCGGATATAGTTTTATGTTGATACCTTCCGGTGAATCTGTTTATATTTCTTCCGTCACTCCCGATATTAAGGCAAAAATGTTGTTCGCGGACAAAACATTCATGGACGAATGTATCATCAATAAGCAAATACTTTCGTTTTTCAATTGCCTACTGGTAAAACGAATGTTACAAACAGAGTTGGAAGCCGAAGATATTCGCATGCTAAACACCGATTTAGACTATCTGAGCGAAAAAATAAAAGACGAAAATCATTCTCATTACAACGAAGTGGCGCCAATCAACTTTATTTCACTACTATTGGATGTTTCACACATTTTAAGCAATAAAAGGGAGCGTAAAATAGTATCATTCCAATTTTCCCGGAAAGAAGAGCTGTTCAATAAGTTCCTCGACTTGCTGCTCAACCACTATAAGGAGCAACACGAGGTGGCTTTCTATGCCGAACAGTTATTCATTACCCCTCAATACCTCACCTTCATCATAAAAGAACTGACCGGGAAAACAACCAACAAATGGATTGACGACAGGTTAATCATAGAGGCCCGGAAATTACTGAAAACGACCCAGACAACCGTACAGCAGATTGCCGACCAACTCAATTTCTCTGACCAGTCCACCTTTGGCAAGTTCTTCAAAAAATATCACGGAGTATCACCTGCCGAATACCGTAAGCTGTACTACAATTCGTTATCCATCGCGTAACATGGTCAAAAAAAAAACCAGAGGTACGTCTAACCTGATTTAGACATACCTCCGGAAACAAGGAAAATCGGTTAAAAACTTATTTTTACCCCGCCAAAATAACTTCTCGGAAACGAAGGCCCATAGATATACGTGGCATCCCTGTCGGCTCCCTTATCGAAATCAGACTGATATGCGTCAAACAGATTCTGGACGCCTGCGCTTACTTCCAGCTTCGACTCGCGGTATAAGGGGAATCCATACGCTAGTTTAAGCGTCATGTCGAAGAAACCGGATGTTTTCATCGATTCATCTTTAGGTATATAACCTGCCAGGTGTTGTACCAGCATACTGCCTGTATAAGTTCCCGACAAGAAAGCCGTAAAACGATTGAACGGAGTAATCGTAGAGGTAAAATAACCATACTTGTCCGGCGTACGAAACATCTTCTTTGAAGCCGGGATAGTCTCATCTTCACTCCATTTCTCAGGTTTGTCGTACTTGCTGTTCTGGAACGTGAAACCGGCTTGCAACGAAAGCCACGACGTTAAGACTGCTTTCCCCTCCAGCGTCACGCCCATAACCTGCGCTCCAGAACCGTTCCTGCGTTCCTTGATAAGATTCCCCTGCTGGTCTTGTCCTATATCTTCCAGCACAAATACGTCTTTTAGTTTCGTATAGAAACCTTCCGCCAGGAAGTTCACCTGAACACCGCCAAAACGCCGGTATATGTCTACGGAAGTACTCAAACTATGGGATTTTTCCTCCTTCAAATCTTCCGAACGCCGGATTAATGCCACTTCCCCTCCAACAGCAGCAATGTGCAAGTCTTCGTCGAAAGCCTGCGGGGCGCGGAATCCGCTTGAATAACTGACCCGGATATTGATATCTTCCGTAGGATTGAAACGAAGATTGGCGCGGGGGCTAAACACCACTTTGTCAATCAGGTTATGCTTATCCAAACGCCCTCCGATAAGGATACTCCACATCTTATTCTTCCACTCGTTTTGGAGGAACAAACTCCCGATACGCACTTTCTGGTTGGTATGCCGTTCATAGCCAAGCATCTCATCTTCCAAATGGTCGGAATTATATTCGATACCCGTCATCAATTGCGAAGGCATAAACAGGAAACGGTCGAAATCATACGAATACTGCGTGCCCGCTAAAGCCGTCAAATCGGTTGTTTTCCCATAAGCGTTCGGGTCTTTACCTGTGCCGTAATAACTGCCGCGGCTCGTATTCATGGCCGAAACAAAGACATTCAGTTTATGTTTATAATCGTTGGAAAAGATATCGAATTTCACGCTCCCTCCATCAACGGAATGTTGCACCTGTTCCGTTATATCGGCTTCATGAGGAGGCACATCCAGCTTATTCCCTCCTCTCCTAAACTCTTCCAGGTGATGATATTCAACTGTCACTTTCGAATAATCTGTCGTCTTTATATAAGAACGGAAACCAACCGTCTGGTTCTTCAACATCGGGGTTTCCGTATATCCATCCCCGTCATGATCGTATGCCGAACGGTGTCGGTTTTGCCCGAACACATACAACCCTATTTTCCGGTTATCGGTTACTAATGAAGCGTTTAGCGACGTATTGTTGTCAAACGATCCACTCCCGCCAATCGATGTGATAGCATGAACCAATTCCCCCGAATTACGGTTCGGTTCCTTCGTTATGATATTAATCGTGCCCGCTATAGCCGACGAACCAAACAAGGCAGAGCCACCACCTCGCATCACCTCCACTCGCTCAATCATGTTTGCAGGAAGTTGTTCCAGTCCATACACACCCGAAAGGGCGCTAAACACCGGGCGGGAGTCTATCAATATCTGCGTATACGGCCCATCGAGTCCGTTGATACGCACTTGTGTAAGGCCACAATTCTGGCAATTGTTCTCCACACGTACGCCCGGTTGGAAATTCAGTCCCTGTGCTAATGTAAGCGAGTTCGTATTGCTAAAAACATTCGCGTCCAACACATTCACCAGCGAAGGTGCAAGCCTTCGGGTAGTCTCGCTACGGTTGGCCGACACCACCACTCCATCAATGGCAATACGGTCTTCCTCTATCTCAAAATTAAGTTCTACACTTTTCCCTCTCGCCAAGGTCACTCTCTTTTCCACGGTTCTATACCCAATAGACTGCACCACGATCGTAAACTCGCCTTCCGGCAGGTTTTTAAGATAATAATGTCCCGTAGCATCGGTGGTCGCTCCGATAGTCGATCCCTTAATCACCACATTGATAAATGCCAGGTGTTCATTTGTAGACTTGTCAACAACGTGACCGAATAAATTAGTGTCGGAACTCCTTTGCGGCTCCTCCGCAATAGCATACACCCATATAAAGCACATGCTTATAAATAGAAAAACTTTGTTCATAATAATGTTTGATTACAATAAATAACTACCCTGAAAAAAAATAGACCATTCCTTTCCCGGTTTCAAATAAAACGATTAAAGACAAAAAAAGTAATCAGACAACAACGGGAGGCGCGCGAAGTTTACAAGAACCCCCGTCCGGGCGTTTATAATATGAATAAACAAATCTGGTTATTACAAGCGTAACAAACAAAGATAAAGCTGCCAGGATAATGTGAGAAACAACATCATCCGTCTGCAAAATAGTGGATACCTGGTGTAGCAACTGTATCTCTGTCCCGGTATGATGGTGGTCGGCAGCAGAGTTATCCCCATTCTTCGCATGCGGGTGGGCATGCACAATCGTTATACCGTTAACAATATGAAGGTGGCTAAACGAAATAATGCATCCTAAGTACATCAAAAAGAGTACCAAGAGCATAATTTTCACATATTTTAAATACTTCCCCTTCATATCAGGGGCGCGAAGTTACAATATTACCCCAATTCTAAGAAACCATTTTGATGTTTTTTTAAATTGGTTTACCAAAGCATGATTAACATCATGCTTTGGTATCTCATGTTTTTGGTCGCTATCGGCCTCACATTACGACAGGAGGAAACACCTGGCTTCCTCCCGCCTCTATAGTTTACCGGACAACAAACTTACATATCTTCCTGCTCCCGCTCTTCTCAGCCGTCAAGATATACACACCGGCCGAAAGGCTTACACGGTAGGCTTCATCATCCGAACCGACCCTGATCACAGCGACGTTCTGTCCGTCAATCCGGAACACGCGAACCACATGTCCGCCCAGGTTTTCCAAATAAAGCGTCCCGTTGGAGTGCCATACTCTGGCGTCGGCAGAAGCAACACCATCGATACCGGTAACATCCGTCTCTCCTTCATCAGGCGAAACAACGACAATACAGGTAGCTTCGTAGTCCCCGGCAGTAGCCTTGATTACACAAGCACCCGGAGCAATCGCAATAACCATACCTTCCGGTGTTACATCGGCAACGGCCTTGTCGGAAGAACTCCAACGAACACTCTTGCCCACTAAGCCGGAAGAGAGCGTGACCGTAAGTCTTGCCATTTCCCGCTCCTTAAGCGGCAGGTACGAGGCGCTCAGTGTGATGCGTTCCGGTGTTACAACCGATCCGGCGCTGGGTTGCACAGTCACGGTGATGTCGCGCGTCAATACCTTGCCGTTAGAATTAAATTTAAGCACAAGCGTAGCCGTCTGAACCGCCGCCGGATCGCTGAGTGGGGTGATAAAGAGCGAATCGTGGCGGATGAAGGCATCAATAAGCGACGGGGCGCTGTTGCCCTCGATGGTCTTGACGATAGCGGAAGCCATCTGGTCGGCATCGCTGACCAGCGGGCGCAACGCCAGCTTTTCATAGCGGTGTGCTGCGTTGAGCGTGACTGCGGCCGGGAACGATTCATCAATCACCGGATCTGCGTTATCGGGAAAGATAAACAGCGACGGCCACCAGTAGGTGTCTTTCAGTGGATAGTGACCCAGTTGCTCGCCCGTGTTCGGGTTGATCCGGTACACTTCCCAGACTGTTCTTTCTTCGTTCGGCGCACTGAGGTGGAAAAGGGTGATCCATACGTATAGGTCGCCGGTGGCAGGATGGATACGGAACGAAGGGCCATACATATTCCAGTGTGCACGGGGAAACTTTGCCGGAAGGGGGCAGGCCGTGTTGTCCGAAGCGTCGAACACGGTCGTTACCGTGTTGGCGTCAATGTCGTAGCGTCGTATCAACTGGGGGCCTTGCTTGCGGTCTATCCAGTAAAGCACGTTTTCCTTCGGGCTACTGCAGAAAGGATCAGCCTGCCAGGCAGCCCAGGTGGAGGATGGCGCACCGACGCCGGCGGGCAACGGAAACACCGTCTCTTCGAGCGTCCACGGGTCGATGCGTATCAACGCATTGTAGGGCGCTACCTCATCCACCAGGCCTTCCTCGTCCATATTACCTAGATTGCCCTGCGATTCGGAGACAGTGGCGCCTCCCCAAAGATAGCCGTCAAACGACTGCACAAGAGAGGAATAGTGGTATGTGCCCAGCGTAGTTTCCACCGTGTGTGTCCGGGCATTGATTACCAGAAGACCTTGGCTTTGATGGACGGCAAAGACCCGCTCGCCCACGCGAATCATCGTGCCGATTTGTCCGGTGTAGAGGCCGCTGCCCGACTTCGTCCCCTCTACCGTGGTGGCCGGGAGCTGCTCTACCGCCTTGTCGGATCCCTTGTAGCCGCCCGGGACGCTGCTCAGGCTGTCCAGATTGATGACATGAATACCGCTGCTGGAACCAATGTAGCCCGTATGATCGTCTACGCCGAGAAAAGCGCGACCGTCGCCCGATGGGTAATTCCAGAATTCACGGTGCTGCTCCATTGTTACGGGGTCGAAAACGACCAGACGTGCGCCTTGCTTGGAGGTGACGTAGAACTTGCCGCCGTAGATGGCGCCGAACTGTGAGGTGACGCCGAAGTCGCGGGCGGGGGATCGAAATTCATCCACCGGATTGTTGAAGGCGGTGTAGAGGTCGTAGTCCCACGTGCCGTCGGGATGGAGGAAGTTGAGACGCCCCGTACTGGGAAAGTTGCCTTCGGTGAGCATAAAGACGCCGTCGGTGTAGTCCGGGTCGGTAAAGATGAGCACGCAGGTATCCGTGGCGCCGCCGTCGGCGGCCGTGACAACCAGCTTGGCTGTTCCCGCCTTCCTGCCCTTCAGGGTATATACTCCGCCCACAAGATTCCTGGCTACCACATTCTCAGGGTCAATAAATGTCCCGGTAAAAGCTTTGTCGAGCGCATTAGCGGGCGTAACGACGGGGGAAGGGATGCGGATTTCCTGATGGTGCGAGCGGCGGATGGTGTCGTGCTCCAGCGTAATGGCGGAGACGTGGGGATAGGCAATTATGTCTATAACCACCGTGTTGCACACAGTAGGATGATCTTTCGACGCCGCAGTGATAGTTACCTGGCCGGCCGCAACGGGCGTAAGTATACCTTTACTACCGTCGTTCGCAATGGTGGCGATGCTGGGGTCGCTACTTGTCCAAATGATAGCCTGTGAAGCGTCACCGGGTGCGACGACAGCGGTAAACTCATATGTGCCTTTTTCAGTGTAAAGGGTTCCGGAGGGCGGCGTGATGGTGACGCCTGTCGGCGCCGCGCTGTCACACTCCTTGGAGGGTTCCGTTTCGCCAGGCGCCAGGTAGACCGCTTGCCAGGCGCCGCTGTGCGTCTTACAGGTATAGTCTATATCGTTGCCGGCCAAATCTTTTTCGGGGAACTCGACACCGCTCAGGTTGAAGTTGTCTCCCCATTGCAACTGTGAGGGCAGGCGGCGGTAGGCCGGGCTTTGGGTGGTATTCACCTTGTAGATACCTCCATCGAGCGTCAGAGGCGCAGGCGTGGCGCCAACGGGGATAACGACGTCGCCTGCGGCGTCGACCGACGGCCAGCCAAGGGGCGTTTTTGAACCTTGCAGGATGACGTTATATCCTTTGGAAACATAATTGTTGCCGCTTACTTTGAATGTCGGCTCGCCGTCACTGTAGTCCATTACGACGCAGTTGATCATTTCGACCGGTTTGGAGTTATTGGCGATAAGGGAGTGTTCTTTATCCAAAGACCTCCCCCCCTCCATTATATCATACGAACCTGCCTGTTTCACGAAAGTGCAGGATACAAACGATGTGGCAGAGTTTGAAATGCTCACATACACCTGGCGATTGGATCCGGCCTTGGCTATAAAGGCGCAACCTTCGAATGTAATTGAGCCTCCCGTAGGGAAGACGCCGAGATGCCTGATGTTATTTGCCGTGGGGCTGAACGAACAGCCCCTTATACGGCCGGTGGTAGCGCTAAAGATAAGATCGCTGGGAATATCCGTAAAATGGATGTTTTCCACCCATAAGTTTTTCATTTTTCTGTTTATTGCGCTGCCAAAGATGTAATAACTGCCGGCGATTGTTACACCGTTGCCGAGCACCGTCAGGTTTTTACCGTCGAAATTCGCCGAACCATTAAAGGGATAAAGAGCAGCCTTTCCCAGTTTGATGGTATCGTTGGCCAGGGCATCGTCAAATTCGATGATGTCGCCATCGGCCAGGTTGTTCATAATGTAGCGAAATGTTCCTTCACCGCCGTCGTCGGCCTTGGAAGTAACCCGCCGGATGCCGGCTTGCGCCCCACCGCTTATGCAGAGGCCGCAAAGCGCAAGGAGCATTGTCTTGATAAGTTTACTTGTTTTATTCATAATCAGTTTTTTAAGGGTTCGCCGGTATTGACCGGCGTTCCGGATTAAATTCTTATTCTCCACAAATAGCAGATGGCATCAGCAACAAAAAACCGACCCGGGAAACAAAATAAACCTGTTGGGATAAACATCCTGTACTTTCATACGCTCCGTTTGTATCAAGCTCTATCTCCCGAAAGCTCTTAACCATCTATTTTGGCAGGTCTTCTGACTTACTCCTTCTTTGAGCGTCCTTCCCATTCCTTTCGGAACAGTGGATTGAGTATGGCTCAAAGACTTCAGTGGAGCTTAC
>JAIRRS010000057.1 GCA_031255855.1 Tannerellaceae bacterium
TGGTTTTCAACTGTTTTGGGCGAAATATTCATTTCTTCCGCTATCTCTTTAAGTTTCTTTCCTTCAATTTTGTGCCTAATAAATATTTCGCGACAACGTTCCGGCAATGTATTTAACGCATTCTCAACGACATGTTCTATACTGCCGTCTTTAAACAGTTCATTATCGAGAATTTCCAGCGAATCGAATTTCATCCGCAAGGTTAACAGATACTCTTCCTGTATGCGCCGGACTGATTTCTGTTGTATTATTTTGCGCCTGAGATGATCGATACAACGGTTCCTGATTGTGGTAAACAGGTAAGCCATTATGTTTACATGACAGGCAAGCGATTCGTATTTTTCATATAATTCCAGAAATACATCTTGTATAACATCTTCGGCGTCGGCTTCAGACATGACATATTCACGCGCAAAACTCTTCATACGGGAATACCAGTGAATGTAAAATTCGTGAAAGCTCATGACCGTCAGTCTTTAGGCAGCTTCGCGTAGATTAACCGTAATACGTTTAGACGGGTTGTTTTGCCTGTTTCGATATTTTCCTGTAGTGGTTGTTTGCTTAGCAACTGCCATTGAGTTAATGTTTCGCTGTCTATGGGTTCTTGCAGCCTGGCCTCCCAATCGGGCAGGTATCCTCTTACGCCCATGTATTGTACGAGCGGGAAGTCGGGACTGGTATAGTCCACATCTTTGAAGTACATTAACGTGGCTTTCTGCCGGATTAATATATCTTGCAATTTAGCTAATGAGACGTTTTGTACGTTCACCTGTTCGTCTATGGCAATAGACGACGCAACTCCCGCGGCCTGTCCTAAAGCCATCCAGCAAGGTTCCATACGAAGTGTTGAGAATCCGATATGCGATCCTGAAACCGGTACGGGAAATAATAAGTTGTCTATCTCCCCGGAAACCATCACTCCGTAAGGCACTGTATACACAGCCGCGGGGTAACTGAGGAATCCATCCAAATGCACCCGTCCGGTTTCTCTTTTGCGGACAGCATGCGAATCCAATGCATAATGGCCGGCGGTAATACTGCTCCGATGGATAGGAGGCCGCTTTCCGATTTGTACCGGAATGGCGTCGTTGGCTGTGAAGAAATAAAGCCCCTCGAACCTCCTCCCTTCCCTGACGTAGACCTGCCTGGGAAAATGTTCGTTGTCGGTATACTCGTCTTTTGCCAATCCCCATTCTTTCGCTTCTTTACGAAAGTTGGCGGGGAGTTCCGGATCGTTCTGTGCAAACCAGAAGAGTCCCTCGATATATTCGCGAAGCCGGTGGGCAAATTTATCCCTCCATTCCCACGACGAAGTCGGCCAGGGCCAATTCTCTTCGGGCAGGTCGGTGGATATAAAGGCGTCGTGCTGGTTATTGGCGTCGGTTTTTTGATTTGGGAGATGAACGATGTTGGTGATTTTGTGGATAGCCCACCTGTCGCCCGGTATCATCGAAGGATTACCGGCTTTTATATGGCGACGGTTTTTTTCCATCATTTCGGGAGTTACGTCCCTGAACAGGATGTTGGTGTTACGTCCTGTCCATACATCTTCAATGAGGGATACAAATTCCTCCCGGTTATAATGGGCTGGTTTTTTAATGGTTACCCTGTTTTCCGGATTATTAGTCAGGCAGAGCCGGTAGTTGTACGATTGCACGGCATTATCCGTTTGGAATGTACTTCCGGCAGCTTCGGTTCCGCCCCAATACTTATAGACGCGCCCGGCTCCGGGTTCGTTGAACGCCTCTTTTCCTTCCCGCCCGATACGGAAAGGTACGTTGGCTGCTGCTCCGAGGTCGCCTTCGTAGGTGGCGTCTATAAATAGCTTACCGGTATATTCCTCCGTTTCGCCTGTTTCGCGGTTCAAGAGGCGTATCTTCTCTATCCGGTTGTTACGAAGTACCATGTTTTCCTTTTCGGCGTCGAATTGGCGCATCATCCGGATCGTAATCTTATCGGCGTGTTCCGCCAGCATATCGTCAAAAACCTTAGCGGCGACCGACGGTTCAAAGTGGTAGCCGTCACTGCAAACCTTCACTTGCTCCGAATTTGCGCCGTACGTATCTATATAATGCTGCTTTACCCTGTCGGCAAACTCACGAAACAGGCCTGTTGTAGCGCCGCGGGTGGCAATATCCGTAGCGCCCAGCCCGTTGGCCGGAAGTCCGCCGGTATGACTGGTGCGTTCCAACACAACGGAGCGCTTCCCCAATCGCGCCGCTGCAATAGCCGCCATCAATCCTCCGGGATTTCCTCCTACAATTACCAAATCAAAACTACCCTGTCCCCATACGAACGACAAACTACAAAGGAACAGTAAACAAAGTGTGGCCAATCTCTTTTTCATAAAATGTGCAATTTTTAAACAATAGTCTGTTATAATTTCAAGGAGCTGTTTGAATTATTAAAAAAGGCAGAAAGAGTACTATGTCTGTTTAATGCGACTCAAACAATACAGTTCCGATCTTTCTGCCAAGCGTGGGCAAGTTATCAAAAAAATAATTCATGTCCAAAAAAGTAAATAGGATTTACAAGAGATATCTATTTTCTCATATTAGTAAGAAGTCGTATATTTATAGCTTATTTAGACTAAATTGAAAAGATCATGAATAAAAAAGTATTCCTACCGGCACTCCTCGCCTTACTCCTCCTGACGAATGGATACGCCCAGGTTTCGTTCGGAACACCCGGGAAAATAAACAAAGATTGGTATTTCACATTGAAAAACATCGAAGACAGACCTGTTTCAACATTTGATGATTCGTGGCAAAAAACAGACTTACCCCACGACTGGAGTGTAAGGGAACCACTAAGTCCCACATTGGCAAGCGCCACAGGCTATCTTCCCGGCGGTATCGGCTGGTATGGAAAAATCCTATTTGTCCCGCAGGAGAAACAGGGAGAGAAACTCTTCCTCTATTTTGAAGGCGTTTACAACCGAAGTGAAGTATTTATTAATGGAAATTCTTTAGGGAAACGCCCTAATGGCTACCTATCATTTATGTACGACGCCACCCCTTATGTTCAATATGGGCAAGATAATTACATAACAGTACGTGTTGACCATAGCCAGCATGCCGATTCCCGATGGTATACGGGTTCCGGCATCTATCGCAATGTCTGGGCCATATATTCCAACCCTGTCCACATCGCGCAATGGGGAGTATATGCCTATCCGGTTGTCGAAAAAAACAAAGGCATATTGAAAGTGGAAGTGGAAATAGAAAACGAATCAGCCGCTCAATCCACATTAACTGTCGTAAGTGAATTGTATGACCCCCACGGAGCAAAAGTGGCAAGCCGTTCCAACAAGGCGAATGTCGCCTCCGGCGCAAAAAGTAAGATTAACGTCGATTTGCGGGTGACTAAACCTTCCCTGTGGAGTATAGACACCCCGGCATGTTATACACTTCTGACAAAAATCCTGAAAGATGGAAAGGAAATAGACCGAACGTCTACAACTACCGGTTTCCGCACGTTCACGTTCGACCCCGGCAAAGGTTTTGCTTTAAATGGGCAATGGATAAAGATGAAAGGGGTATGTATCCATCACGACGCCGGAGTATTGGGCGCCGCCGTCCCCCGGGAAGTATGGAGACAACGGCTGCTTACACTAAAGGATATAGGATGCAACGCCATACGCACCAGCCATAACCCGCAAGCTCCCGATTTGTATGAATTATGCGATGAACTCGGAATGTTGGTGCTGGATGAAGCCTTTGACGAGTGGGAATTTCCGAAACGCAAATGGATTAAAGGATGGAATGTCGGCGAGCCGCTTTTCCAAGGCTCTTATGACTTTTTCGAAGAATGGGCCGAGCGTGACTTGGCGGATATGGTGCGCCGTGACAGAAATCACCTGTCTGTTTTCGCCTGGAGTATTGGGAATGAAGTAGATTATCCGAACGACCCTTACTCCCACCCGGTTCTCGACGGAGGAAAAGATACCGGATTCACCCAACCTATGTTCGGGGGATATAAAAAAGACGCTCCCGATGCTATACGCCTCGGCAGTATTGCGAAACGCCTTGTAAAGGTAATAAAGGACTATGACAAATCACGCCCAACCACAGCAGGTCTTGCCGGGGTAGCCATGTCGAACCAGACGGAATATCCCGGCGCGTTAGATATCGCCGGCTATAATTATACGGAAAGTTTCTATATCAGCGACCATGAAAAATACCCGGATAGAGTGATTTATGGAAGCGAAAACGGCCATAGCGTAGAAGCTTGGAAAGCCGTAACAAACCATGAACACATCTTTGGGCAATTCCTGTGGACGGGTATTGATTATCTGGGAGAATCCGGTCGTTGGCCCTCGCGCGGATTTTATACCGGCCTTATTGATTTCGGAGGTTTTATTAAGCCGAGAGGCTATTTCCGCCAATCTTTATGGTCTGGCAAACCCATGTCGTATATCGGCGCTTATCCGATTTCGCAACAGGGGACAAAATTCCTGTCGCAGGACGCCTGGCCTATATGGAATTACGAAGTTGATCAAACAATCCGCGTCGTTTGTTATACCAATGCGACGCAAGCGCGTCTGGAATTAAACGGCCAACTTATAGGCGAGACAAAGCCTTACGACGACAAAACGGGCATTATCCACTGGGATATACCTTTCCGGCCGGGAAAACTGGAAGTTGTCGGATTGGATCACACAGGAAAAGAAAGGTCTCGTTATGCCCTTCAGACATCTTCCCGCCCATATGAAATTAACGTGGAAAAAATATCCAAAGACGGAGATTTGGCTTGTATCGTGTTACAAATCGTAGATGAAAAAGGCATTCCGGTCATGCTTTCCGACAACGAAATAACCTGCAATATTCAGGGGCCTGCTCGTCTTTTAGGATTAGAAGCCAGTAACAATCATGATATGACCGATTATACGGACAATAAACACCGGGTATTCCACGGTCGTATTCTCGCCTATATACAAATTGCCGGAGAGGTCGAAATACGCTTTACTTCTCCGTGGCTCAAAGGGGTTTCGGTTTCTTTGGATTAAATCAAAACGGATAACCGATAGCCAGGTGCCAGGCTCTACTCGATTTCTGCTTGAACGGGTTACTGTTGAAATAACCACTTTTACCTGTTTCGTAAGGGACATGCAAGGCCAGACCAACGTCTAAACGAACAACAAGGAAAGAGAGGTCATAACGTAGCCCTACACCCGTGCCGGTGGCCAAATCATTGAAAAAATCGCCTTTTCTCATACGGCTACCGGGACGGTCAGCGTCTTCACGTATCAGCCAAATACCTCCACTATCCAAAAAGACAGCTCCATTCAGGTCGCCGGCTATTCTAAAACGGTATTCCAGATTGGCTTCCAACTTCAAATCGCCTGTACGGTCTATAAAAGCATACGGGTTAGGCTTCCCATTTTCCAATAAAGGAGGATTATAACGACCGGGGCCGATACTGCGGATGGTAAAGGCTCGTATACTGTTTGCGCCTCCCACAAAGAATTGTTCATTATAAGGAGAAATACGTGCATTTCCGTAACTATAAATCGCTCCAATCCCCAAGCGTCCGACCAGACGGTTATTTCGGTCTATTTGATAATTATACCTGACTTCGGAAGTTCCTTTAATAAACTGTGAATAAGGACTGCCCAAAAACGCCTTTTCTTCTTTCCCGAAGTCATTGCCGGCAATGGCAGCAATTCCGCTAATTATATTCCCGGACTGCGTAACGGATGTTTGCCACCAGAACTGGTTACGTTTGCTTTTCGCGTTGTCGTCATATGTGAAGGTATAGTCCATTGCCGGAATAAACTGGTCTTGTAAGCTAATATAAAGCCCCCTGTTCTCTTTGGCTATCCCCTCAAACAAATCAGTAGGGTATAATTTATTATACGTCAATCTGAAAGGGGTGATTGTATGGCGGGTCGTAATCGTAGGCTGGAAATCATATTCCATACTGCCGCCCAATGAAAGCATCCGGAAGAATTTAGCCCGGTTCAACAGGTCTGCGCTTATACGGAACGTTGTCGTGGCGGGCTGACTCAAATTCCTGTACATATACTTGGGGAAAAGTAAAAAAGGTACGGTAAGCGTTGAACTTATACCCAATTCGTAACTATTAATTTTAGAGGCGCTTTCCCCTCCGTGATTACCGGTATTCCATTCATGGGAACCTTTTAATTGTACGCCAAATAATTCTCCTCCTCTTAATGCATTTCGTTTAGTTACGCTGAATATTGCCCCGGGCCCCAGATAGTCGTTACTTTTCGTAGCCACATTAAACTCAAGCTCCCCATCCAGAGGTAGGTCGTAGACTGCATTCACCCGGACATCCAGTACATTATTCCGTCCTCTCCCGGATGTATCCCGGAGGGTATATTGGAATTCCGAATAATTAAAGACGCTCAGACGTGAAATCCCGGTTTGTGTCCGCTGTTGTTCTTCTTGTTTGTAAAGGTCACCGGACTTAAACGTAAACCGTCCGTATAATATGCGCGGACGAATTCTTAACTTCCCCTGATGATAGATCTTCATATCCCGGAACCGAACGGTATCAACGGGTTTTCCTTCATCAAAACCGCGAATATTAACGACTACATCTCCTATCGTGTACGGACGTAAGGCATTAAAGGGCAACCCGTCTTTCCGCTTCACACGCAACCATACTTTCCCCGGCGCCTGCAACGTATCCGCTTCATACACCAGAAAGTCCGGGCGGAAATAGTAAAAACCGTTGTTTCTCAAAAGAGCGGATATCCGTTGGCGTTCAGCATCCAGTTTCACTACACTAAAGGGGTCGCCTTCATGCAGCAAACGTTTATTCATGGTTGCCTTTATCAGGGTATCTGCATAATGCCGCATATGCATATACTGGATACTGTCGTATGTATATCCATGGTTTAATTCCAATGTGTAGCTGATTTTTGCTTTTCTCTTATTCTTTTTATCAGGGATGACTTCATAATCGGCCGTCCCGTCAAAATAGCCGTTTTCCCTCAATAGATTATGCGCAACAGAGGCTCGTACTTTAGGATTCACAGTGGTGATAAATACGGGTTTGGAGGCAAATCTGTTAAATATCCACCTGCCAATCTTTCCTTTTTTATTGACAAAAGCATTATAAATCCACAACCCCACCGGCAGAGGTATCCGATTCGTGGAACTGCCGAATAATGAATTATTGGGGGGATACGACAGGGCAGACTCTACTTCTTCCAGTGCGTCTTCAACCGCCTGGATTTTCTCATAATCAGCCACTTTTATCTTCTTTATACCTGTATACAAGACTTCTCCTTCTGGCAAATTCCGGGTGGTCGAACAGGCAGCCAACATACATAGGATAAACCCGTATAAAGGCAATCGTTTCAATTTATTCATCATCAGACGCTTGTTGTTCATTCTCTATTGCTTGTCGCTCATTTTCTCCCTCTTCCACGGGTTTTACTTTTTTTCTCCTGAAATCAAACAGTTCACGTAATTTCTTCATTTTCCTACGGAAAACAACACCCGCTCCGGTTTCTGTAATTTCTCCTTCCAGTACACTGATATAGTTTCGGTCGTGGAATAATTTGACATTTGTACTTCCTGCCCGATCCAACCTGTATTCTACGGAAACATTATCGAGGAATGACTCTTTTTCCTGCGTATTTCCGCCTGTTGAAACTCGCCCTCCTACGACTACCCGGATTCGGTCATTATAAAACCGGCGTGCAAACTGGAATGAAAAGTCGCGTTTTGTATTACCGTCTTGTTCATAGGTATCCATGCCGAAACTGAGATCCACAGACTTAAGGGCGCCGCCTGCGATATTGTTTATTTCACTGGAAAGGAAACTATTCAACGCGCTGTTCACATCCAGATTCATGCCTCCGCTGCCGCCCCCGTACAAGTACGAACCGGTGACCATCAGGGCTACCGCTTGTTTGGAGCGTTCCTCTGTTCCCATGGAAGCCAGATCATTTTCAATCGCGCCGTCTTCGGCGGAAATAATAAATTTGGGTTGCATGTTCTCCAACCGGTCATTTATCTGAAGCCCAACATTGAAATAGACCATCCGTGAAGACGTTTCTCCCACTGTTTTGGCCGATACTCTCATTCGTTCTGTTGCCTTGACATGAATCAGGGGGTTCGCTACTTCACCGTCCCACCGGATATAACTGCCTTGTGCTATATGAAACTCTTTCAGTGGGATTACCGGCAGTTTATAATTCAGCAATCCTTCGTCGAACATATAGCGGCCGTTCAACACCATGTCTCCCTGTGGCGTATACTGGAATGACAAATCTCCGCCTCCCGTTACTTCGGCATAATTGGATTGATCGGGCGTCAGGTCAACCCGTAGCCGGACAATCGGGTCGATATGTAAAACCATTAGCATATCAACTCCTCCCAAAGGGAGGGGCGCCTGTCGTGGACGCATCCGGAACACGGTATCTGCAAAAGAAGTAAACGTTACCAATCCGTCCAGCCTGTCCTCCACCGCCAAGGGTGAATCCGTCAACACGTAAGTGGCATTTGTTCCTCCCAACAGATGGATATCGCCACGCACGGCCAACGCGTCGAGCGGGCCTTTTAAAGTCGCGGACAAATCAACTAAGACTTTTCCGTAAACAACACTTTCCGGCGTCCGGCGTGTATCAAGCAATTGCAGACTCCCGGCTGTCAAACGCATATCTGCCATCATCCGCGAAAGATTTGAAAAATCTATATCCCCTCCCAATGTCAACGGGTTACGATTGGCTGCGTATACAGTATAATTATTGAAAGTCATGATACTGTTTTTTATCTTTATCGTATCATGGCTTATACGGAATTCGGAGTTGGCCGAATTGACAAAAACAGCGCTGCTGTCCAACTGTAGGTATCCGTTTACCTTAGGGGCGGAGGTAGAACCGCTCACCAGCAACCGGCTATTCAACATTCCGCTTAATGTCGCCATATTATCGGGAACAAAAGGACTCAACATCGACAGCGGCAATGCGGTAATATCCACATGCCCATCCAGGTTATTGACCGTGTCATCCGGACGATAAACGGCTGTGACCGTGGCCGTCTCCTGCTCATCCCGCGACAGGTGTGCGTCTACTTGGTGACTTCCGTCGTCCAAAGGCAGATAAACACCATTGAGCATGAGTTCGCCTATCCGCCCATCCCGAAAAAACAAATTATCTGCATAGGCGTCCAACACCACCAAGAAAGCCTCGTCGGTAGGAGCGTACCTGACGTCGGCGCTGAAAATCCCCGCCATAGCCGGTATCTGAGGGAAACCGCCGGAAACAACGCCCAAATCAATCTGGCTGAGTTCGGCATGTAGTTCCGGATAGCCCTCCTCGGTATCAACCGTATGGAGCCACAAGGATGCGTTCTTCAGTCCTGAAAAGCGGACATTCGCGTCTATTTCCTTCATATTCCTGAAGCGGATATAGTTGTTGGGATTCAGTGTGAATTTATTAAACGCGATGATTTGCTCTTCCGGAAAAAAGTGAACCAGCAGACCTACCGAGTCTTTAACCACACGGACTCCCATCGATAAACCCACTGAGTCCTTATCATTTTTGTATAGCAGATAAGCATCTGCGTATTTATATTGGACGGCGCCATTTATATGTGCCGTAAACGGAGGTTGCTGCCTGTATCTGTTCTTATACACATCGGCGCGATATAACAACCCGGCCGAGTCTGTCCGGATGGAAGCCTGGATAGTATCAATCTTAAACGCGTCATGGTGCAACGTATAAATATGGGCGTCCATCAACAACCCGTCTTCGGGTGAAGTGCTGGCTTCCAAACGCAGGCTGCTGAATCCCATATAGCTTTGTTGGAATAGGTTGTATATCGGGTTGTCATTCCCGGCTGTAACCACCAAATTCATATCCGGAAAAGAGGGTCTCAATGCGGCAATGTCTATGGTTGAGTCTTGTTGCAGTTGTGCACTAATTTCATTCGCAATAATACGTACCTTATCGGTTATGCCCGTCAATTCGGCATTTCCCGTCAAAACAATCCCAAGGTCTCCCGCATGCAAGGATATGCGGGTCGTATCCTGGTCTGTACGTGCAAGGAGCGCCAGCATCTTCGGGCGGTAAGATTGGCTGTCCGTCCGTATTTCCCAGTTCCCTATTGTCAAGTCTGCTCTATGGGTTTTTTGCCAATCACTTTCTGCCTGCCCAAACAGTTGAAGCGAAGTCGATAGCGGAGTATCCATCAAGCGTAAAGCATACAAATCTATGCTGCCGATATCCGCAATCAAAGTTGCTTTCACTTCTTCTTTATAAATAGACCCTTCAAGTGTGACATCCAGGTTCATGGCCGGATGTGCGCTACTCAATTCCAGTTGCGCCTGATGGTCTTTCAGCGATGCCGTCAGGTTGATTCCGGACACTTCCGTCGCGCCGTAGCAAACACTGTCGATACGTCCTTTTACATCCGTCCAAGTCTCATCTGCAAAGATATCCGTCCCGGTTCCTTCCGCCATTATTTCCGCAGAAATCCACATCATCGAGTCTAGCGGCATAAAGTGGACTGGCTCCAGGCTATCGATCTTCAAATGTGCCTGGTAAGACGCTTGTGCCATATGATAACAAGCATCTGCGTGGATACGGGCTTTGTCTTCTGTCAGCAACAACTTGGTTTTCACCTGCCGGTCATGTAATTCTACACTCCCCGAAAGCGCCAGGCTCGGAGGGATGCTAAACCTGTTTTGCTGTTCATCGGGCAACATCGTCAATGCAAAGTTCATATTCCGGGGGGATGCTTGCAAACGAATATCCGCCGAACGACGGACACTATCCGTCACATGCCCGGCCTTACCCGATGCGTTTACAACGAAAGCGCCGGGCAATTCGGCCTTCAACTGGCGAAGATTCAGTTCCGACAGGTTGCCGCCTACATGGGCAACCACATTCACCGGTGTGTTCGGATAGTCGCGGACAAACCCGGCAGGCAGCCCGCTCACAAACGTAAACAGGTCTTTTTTACCCAGTGAAGCCGTCAGCAGCGCGTGCATATTTCCCTTAGAGTCTTCATCCGGCACGCTCCAGGGCATGCTGCCCAACAGACGTATTTCCGATTCGGATGTCGTTAAAATAAGTTCTGGGATATACACAGCGAGGGTATCGCTGTGTATATCTCCTTTTAATGAGGTAATAGTCAGCCCCGAACGCTCTTTTGCCGAAAACTCTTTTATCCCGGCGTTTATCTCTTTATCCTGATAAAGGATAGATTCTATCGCGATATGCAGTTGGTCAAGGGCGATATGCAGAGGGTCCAATCCCTGGGAGGGGGCATTTCCGTCACCATCATAGTGTATATCCGTTTCGGACAGGGAAAACCGTTGTGCCATATAGCGCGATATGCCCAAATCAACCACTCCCTCCGACAGCCCGGCCTCTCCTATATAAGTTCTTAAACGGAGCGAATCGTTCTCCATAGGCATTTGCAAGGCAATGCAAATGTGTTCCAATGAGATTCTTTCCAGGTTCAACACCCAATGAAGGGGCATTGATGTGGTGGTATCGGATTGCGCCACAGTGTCTATCAAAAGGGTAAAGGCCGCGTCGGATAGTTTCAGGTGGTTCAATGTCGCTTTTTCATCAGTGAGGCTGATATGGTCGGCTTGCGCGTACAAGTTGCCCAACGTCCCTTTTATCGCCATCCCTTCAATAAAGCTGCCGGTATTAACACGCGCGTCCGTTACGCTAAGCTTGTCTACAGAAACTATTTTGCTCATCAAAGGGAGTGGGTTCACGCGGACAGATAGGTCTTGCAAAACAAGTAATGTGTCTGTAGGGGGCGACACTACACAAACACCGCTTACAGACACATCCAATGGAAAAGAAAGCCGTATCCGCTCCACGCCGATATCCATCCCGGATACTACACTGGCATAACGGGTTGCTTTCTGCAATACATAGTTTTGAACAGGGGGTATGTACAAAAGGATTGAGACTACCGCGATCAGCAATATCGGGATGAATAATACAATCCCAATCCATTTCAAGCAAATCCTCATGTGTTTACAATTATCTTAACCTTTTTTAATTGCGGGTCGTGATAATTAGTGCTCCGTTGGTTCCTCTTGCTCCATACTGGCTTGCGTCTTTTAATGCTTCAATCCGTTCGATATCTTTCACATGGAATGTACTTAAAAGGCTCGCGTCTCCAGGTACTCCGTTGACTATTATCAGGGCGCTGTTTCCCGAATTTAGCGAATTTACGCCTCCACGCATCCGGACAGTCCCTCCGACTATAGTCACTCCGTTCAAACGTCTCAACAGGCAATTAATATCCTGACACCCGCTTTTTTCAATCTCACTTTTATTCATAACGCTTGAACTAAGCATTTTGTTCCGTTCGCGAGCGAGAATTTCTTGCATTTCCGGTGTAGTTGCCAACCGGTAGTCTGCTTCAAATGCTGTCTTGGTAAGGTCTATTGTGAGGTAATTATATCCTTTTACCGGTATCTGGACTTCTCTTTCGTTTTCTTTTATCACAAGATAAAGCGTATCGTTTAAATTTGCTTCAGGAATGATAAACATCCCCTTCCGGTTTGTTCTCACCGTGATAGGTTCTTCGCTGCCCAGGGTTACCCGGTGATTTTTCACCGGCTTGTTTTTTGCATCATGTAAAACGCCAATCAAGGTATCGCCTTGCGACACCGCCGTCTCTCCGCATGCCAGAAGGACAAGTGTGAATAAAGTAATTGCTCTCATGGTCTTTCATATTTAGAATAATTCAAATTCCGATTCGTCAACCTCGCCGAAAAGGTTCTTCACCTGCTGTTTCGACTTCTCCTTTATTTCCGGTGTTACATGCGTATATACTTTCCTGACAACAAAAATCAAAGCCAACAAATCGTCTGTATATCCCAAAAACGGAATCGCGTCCAGTATAAAATCAAAAGGAAAGATAAAATAACCCAAAGCTCCTAAAATAACCATCTTATCCTTTGTTGGAAACCGGTCGTCCAACAGCGTGTAATACAACAGGTACACGGCATACACCACCTTTATGCCCGCTTTCTTGGCCACCCTAAGCAGTTTATCCTTTAACTTCTCGTTTGAATAATGCCTGCTATATTTTACAAGCTGTTTTTCGTCTTGGATATTTTCCATTTTGCTCGGCTTATTACTCCCGGATTAAACAAGTTTATATAAAGACCTGATAATAGACTGCTACCCTGCGGCTGGCAATATGTTTTAAAACATACGCGATGGAATACATCGCTACAACGGGTTTGTTAAACGTTCTTTGAAATATTTCCAAGGAACAAATCCATCATTTGCTTAGCGGCGACAAATGAACTTATCTCATTATTCAAAACTTGCTGCTCGGCTTCTTTCAATCTGTCCACCACTGCGGGGGTATGATAAAACGTATCACGCAACGTATCGTTGATGCTTTCATACATCCAGTATTTAGATTGATCGTTTCGTTTTAAATCAAAATACCCGCTATTTTTCGTAAAAGCGATATACTCGTCAATCATCTTCCAAATCTCCACAACACCCAGCTTATAATAGCCCGAATAGGTTAAGACCTGCGGCGTCCATCCCGATTCCGGGAGCGGAAACAAATGCAAAGCATTGCGAAACTGATTGGCGGCCAGCTTGGCCTTGTCAACATTGTCGCCATCCGCCTTGTTTATAATGATTCCGTCAGCCATCTCCATAATACCCCGCTTAATACCCTGGAGCTCGTCTCCCGTTCCCGCCAATTGAATCAGCAGGAAAAAATCAACCATCGAATGTACAGCCGTTTCGCTCTGGCCCACCCCCACAGTTTCTACAAAGATGGTATCAAACCCGGCCGCTTCACACAACACAATCGTTTCCCGTGTCCTGCGGGCTACTCCTCCCAACGAACCTGCCGACGGGGAAGGACGTATAAAGGCGTTCTTCTCGCGCGACAATTCTTCCATACGGGTCTTATCCCCAAGTATACTTCCTTTGGAACGCTCGCTGCTGGGGTCTATTGCCAACACAGCCAGCCGATGTCCTTGCTCAATCATATAAATGCCAAAAGCGTCAATCGACGTGCTCTTCCCTGCTCCGGGCACACCTGTTATGCCCACACGAACAGACCTTCCCGCGTGTGGAAGGCATTTCTCTATTACCTCCTGGGCAATTTGCTGGTGCTCATACTTGGAACTTTCCACCAAAGTAACCGCCTGGCTCAACGTCGTAATATCACCTTTCAGGATTCCCTCTACAAACTCAGACGGAGAGTATTCTTTGCGCTGAAGCCTCTTGGTCAGGTAAGGATTCACCGTAGGCACGCCGGAAATACCCTTGTTTACTTTCAAACCTCTGTACAACTCATCGTTTTCAGGATGTTCCATTATAAATTTGCAAAAATATCGTTCGAATTATTTCTCAGCCATCACTTTTATCAGCCGCACAGGGCCACCCGGATCATTACACACAATGGTGATGAATGCCTCCAGCTTCGCTTTGATTTCCTTGGGCTTAACACTCACTTTATACTCTGCTGTTGCCCCGGGCTTAAGCTCTTTCTTACCACCCGAAACATCCACAAGCTCATTTTCGCTGGTCACGCTGTAAATAAGCAACGTCGATTTGCCCGTATTCGTAATTGTAAAACTTTCCGACTCCTTTCCACCCATTCCGATAAACGAAATAATACCTCCACTCTTCTCCGGCAATTTGCCAAAATCAAGCAAGGTTAGCGAAAACTGCGCAACCGGAGCCTTCGCTTTTTCCGAAGCAGACAACCGCGTGAAATTATCAATCACATTGGTAGCCATGGTTATTTCTCCTTCTACTGGTTTTTTCACGCCTTCGGTAGCCACCTCCAACGGCAAGCTACACATAATACGCCCCATCCGCTTAGCCTTATCCGTGTCGAAAACAATCGTTATCTCCCCGTTCTCACCCGCCGCCAACGTATCCGGTCTGATTTGCGCCTTAATATAAGGAGGCATCTTGCCAAAACTCACCTCAATCAGCCCCTCGCCTTCATTCCTGACAAGGATCTTCTCTTCAACAAATTCCCCCGGACGAACCCCATTATGAATAATCGACTTCGTTTGCAGTTTTAAATCCCCTATACTATACGGATAAATCACGGAAGGCTGCGTAGCCACAGCGGGCTTCGGTTGGACATACCCCTTCACATACAGCAACGCCCGGTTATTCTTGGCATTACTAAAAACAGCGATACTCTTATGAAATGGTCCCGGACGCCCCTTCGGATTATAACTCACAGTCACTTCACCCGTCTTTCCCGGCGCCACCGGCTCCTTCGTCCAATCCGGATGCGCACATCCACACGACGCAGTCACACGCGTAATCACCAAGGCCTCCGTCCCCGTATTTTTTATACTGAATACATGCGTCGCCAAACCATCAGCTTCGCCAATATTGCCAAAGTCATGCGTCGACTTATCAACACGAATCTCCGCGTTATCCTGACCAACTGCATACCCTGCAACTAGCAGGAAAAAACTCAACAAAAATATAAACAGCCTACATCTCAACATTCTCCCGGAAAGTTCTTTTAAATAACATTCCCGCGGATTGTTATAGCATAGCTACCCCGCTTGCCGTTACTATAAATAGATACAGTCTTTGCAAACGGCCCCGGACGATTCTTCGGGTTAAACGTAACCTTCACTTCACCCGTCTTTCCCGGCGCAATCGGCTCCTTTGTCCAGTCTGGAGACGTACATCCGCAAGAAGCGATCACACGTGTCACCACCAACGGCATATCACCCTCATTCTTTATCGTAAAAGTGTGAGTCACATCACCTTCAGCCTCCTTAATATCACCAAAGTCAAAAGAACTCTCAGTCACAATAATAGAAGCGCCCTCTTGTGCCAGTGCCGAACCGGTAGCAAGCAAGATAACCATAAATACGAAAATAATCTGTTTCATCGTCTTACTATTAATTAAGTATTCTGTAAACGCAAAGTTAATAATAATCTTCAATAAACGCCCAATGATTACCAAACACTTTTAATACAATTTTCAGGTTTACTATCCCGCGCACCCTCTTGGATCAGAACAGCAGGAACAGTTCGTCTTCTTCCTTCATATCTATGGATAGTATCCTGCCGACAACGGGCAGCGACAATGGCTTTTGATTCAACTTCAAACTAAGGTTGCCTGATGATTCAGGCAACTGGATATTAAACCTTCCCGCAACCGGAGTCCGTAGCCTTGCTTCCACCAACTGCCCCTTTTCCCATTGGGCGGATACGACGCCTCCGCCCCGCACCTTCAATCCCCGGAAACTACCCCTTTTCCACGAAGAAGGAAGAGCCGGAAGCAATTCGATAGTCCCTGTCTGGCTCTGTACAAGCATCTCGGCAATACCAGCGGTTGCCCCGAAGTTTCCGTCAATCTGGAAAGGCGGATGAGCGCAAAACAGATTGGGATATGTTCCCCCGCCGCGAGACATGTTGACGCTTGATTCTCCGGTAGGCGTTAGCAAATCACCCAGCAATTTGAAGGCATGGTCGCCATCATGCAAACGCGCCCAAAAGTTTATTTTCCAAGCCATTGACCAACCAGTACTTTCGTCGCCCCTGGTCTCCAACGATTTGCGGGCGGCTTCGGCCAAGGCGGGCGTCTTCCCCACCGAGATTTCATCACCCGGATACAATCCATACAAATGGGATACATGCCGATGATGTGGTTCCGCTTCCTCAAAAGGTTCCAACCACTCCATGATTCGCCCGTCTTTTCCGATAGTCGTGGGCATTAAACGGGAGCGTTTGCCTCCCAGTTCTTCAGCAAATCCGGAATCCCTCCCTAATATTAAAGCGGCTTCTATCGTGTTGGTGAATAGTTCGCGTATGATTTGGTTATCCATCGTGGAACCGGCACATACATAGACATTCTTGCCATTCAATCTGAACGCGTTTTCCGGCGAAGTCGTGGGAGCCGTAACCAAATAATTGCTTCGGGGGTCTTCCTCCAGCATATCAACAAAGAAAAGAGATGCTCCTTTCATAACCGGATAAACACTTTCCAAATACCGTCTGTCTAATGTGTACCGGTAATGCTGATACAAATGAGCGCACAACCAGGCAGCCGAAGTGTTCGTGGCTCCCCAGGAAGGATGCTCGCCGGGCGCCGTAAACTCCCATACATTTCCTAAAATATGGGTCACCCATCCGCGGGCATTATAAAACACACGGGCTGTTTGTTCTCCGCTGGCCACTTGTTGTTTTGTCCATTCAACCAACGGAAGGTGCAGTTCCGGTAAATTCGTCACCTCCGCGGGCCACAAGTTCATCTGCAAATTGATATTCAAATGATAATCGCCATTCCAGGGTGTCTGAATCGAATTTGCCCAAAGCCCCTGCAAATTAGGAGGAAGCAGCCCCGGACGGGTAGACGATATCAACAAATACCGCCCGAACTGGAAATACAAGGATATCAAGCCTGGGTCGTTCTGATCTTTCCGGAAAGCTGCCAACCGTTCATTTATCGGCAAGCCAATCCTGTCGGATGTCCCCAAGTCAAGGCTGACCCGGTTGAACAACTCTTGGTAAGCAATGGTATGTTCGCGTTTCAATGTTGAATAATCTTTCTGTTCAGACGCCGATAAAAGAGACATTACTTTTGATTCTGTGTCTTCCCTGAAATAATCGGTTGCCATACTCACCAACAAGAGCGCTTCGGAAGCATCCGAGACGGAAAGCGTGGTATCGCTTCTTGTGATTTTCCCTCCTTTCGGCAAAACCACGCGGGTACACGCCATGTAACAGACACCGTTGCCGTCTGTCCCGTTATTGAGTTGCCCCTTTATGATTAAATCATTCCCTTGTGTCGAAACTTCACAACGTTCCGGGCGGTTGATCCCTACAGTGAAATTAATTGATTTATCAACGTCAGCCGTTAATAGTATCACACCCAAATCGCCGGAAAAAGAAGTAAATGCTTCCCGTTTATATTTGACTTGTTCTTTCGTGAATGAAACAGAAGCGGTAGCTTCATCCAATTTCAGTTCGCGTCTATAAGAAGAAACGGCGTGCCCCGCAGTGGCATACGTATACTCTAATGTGAGGTTTCCCAAGAGTTGATAACAACCATAAGGCACATTTGCCCCCGCTCCAAGACCGCTTCCTGCTCCCTTGCAGACAAAAGTCCGATACATCAGTTCCTGGGCTTCATCATTACGTCCCTGAAACAGTAAACGTTTGATATTTGGCAACGCGTACACGGCATACGGATTGTCCGTATCCTGCTTGCCGCCCGACCACATGGAGATTTCGTTCAATACAATTGTTTCTTTCTCAACCCCGCCGTCGGGCATCATTCCCAAACGCCCGTTTCCTAACGGGAAAGTCTCCTCCCAAACGGAGGCCGGGGAAGTGAAAAAGTAAGCTAATGAAGAGCCTTGCCTCAATTCAGGCATCCCGCAGCCTGCCAACAAAGCAAATACCGGCAAAAAGTACCTGATGATTCTCATACGCGACTGTTATTTTCATGTTTCAAAAACTCTGCATATCGCACAGCTTCTTATAGTATCCGTTTAGTAGTAATAATTCATCATGGTGGCCTCTTTCCACAATTTCGCCTCCGTGCATTACACAAATCTCGTCGGCGTTGCGGATTGTCGACAAACGGTGGGCAATAACAATCGTGGTGCGGTTTTTCATCAGGTTTTCCAACGCTTGTTGTACCAGCCGTTCCGACTCCGTATCCAATGCCGATGTGGCTTCATCCAGGATAAGGATGGGCGGGTTCTTTAATATGGCGCGGGCAATACTTAGCCGCTGGCGTTGCCCACCCGACAATTTGCTACCCCTGTCGCCGATAGTTGTATCATATCCCTCTTCCGAAGCCATGATAAAGTCGTGGGCGTTCGCTATACGGGCCGCCTCTTCAACTTGCTTCCGTGTGGCATCATCAACACCAAAGGCAATATTGTTGAAGAAGGTATCGTTGAAAAGGATTGCTTCCTGGTTGACATTTCCCATCAAGGCGCGTAAATCATACAACGCGGCCTCGCGGACATCTGTCCCGTCTATCGTGATCCGCCCTTCGCTTACGTCATAGAAACGGGGGAGCAAATCAACAAGCGTACTCTTCCCCGACCCCGATTGCCCCACCAACGCAACGGTCCGCCCTTTAGGGATATTCAGCTTTATCCCTTTAAGCACCCATTCGTTTTGGTACTTAAACCATACATTATCATATTGTATCTCTTTTTCGAGGGCGATTGTCTTTGGGATAGCCGGATCTTTTATATTGCTTTCGGCCAATAATATTTTGTCAATACGCTCCATAGACGCCAATCCCTTTTGTATCGCGTAAGAAGCTTTGCTCAAATCTTTTGCCGGATTAATCAAACTGTAGAAAATAACCAGGTAATAAATAAATGTAGACGCGTTGATGGAACTGTTGGCGCTTAATATCAGGCTCCCACCATACCAAAGTACAATGGCTATCGTGGCCGTGCCGAGGAGTTCACTCATCGGATGAGCCAATTGCTGGCGCCTGTATATGCGGTTGGTCGTCCGCCGGAATGTATCGTTGCTCTTAATAAAACGTTCCCGTATCTTTTTTTCGGCGTTGAATGCTTTTATGATCCGCAGGCCGCTTAATGTTTCCTCCACCTGGCTCATCAGATACCCCCATTGCGTTTGTCCCACCAATGATTTCCGTTTCAGCGTTTTGCCTACTTCCCCCATTACATAACCGGCAATAGGAAGAAAGACAAATACAAATGCCGTAAGTTTCCAACTGATGACAAACATCCCCGCCAAATAGATGGCAATCAGGATAGGGTTTTTGAACAACATGTCCAACGAACTCATGATGGATGTTTCAATTTCGTTTACGTCGCCCGACACGCGGGCGATAATGTCGCCTTTGCGTTCTTCGGAGAAAAAACCTAAGGGCAGTTGGGTTATCTTATGCATAATCTGGTTGCGTATGTCCCTTACCACTCCCGTACGGATAGGTATCATCGTAAAGAATGACAAGTACATCGTACCTACTTTCAGAAACGTCATGCCAACCAGGAAAAGACCCAAGACCACCAAAGCGAACGACGCGCTATGCATCTCCATCAGGTTGCTGATATACCAGAAAAAGTTACTCTTAATCAAGTCGGGAAATGATTTCCACCACTCCCAATGGTTCCATTGGAAATTCCATTCGGTGAATGTGTAGACTTTCTCGTCTATTTTGAATAAAATATTCAGAATAGGTATAATCAAGACGAAAGAAAACAGGTTGAGGATGGCTGTCAGTATATTAAATACAACATTAGATACCAGGTATTTCTTGTAAGGAGGCATAAAACGCCTCAATATGCGGAAGAAATCTTTCATGCAATTTTTCCAGGATTTATAATAAGGGGCGCAAGTTAACCATTAATGTTTAAAATTTTATCCATGACAGCAATAATTCCGTCGGTATCGGTAGTATTTGTGTCAATCGGCACACTGTGATTGCCGTAAGGCTCATATATGGACTTGTCAGTAATGGAGAACAGCCCTACGATAGGCGTTTGCGAAGCGCTGGCCAGATGCATAATCCCGCTGTCGGCGCCTAAAAACAATACGGAATTGGCTATAACAGCCGTTATCTCGCGGATGTCTTTACTGTAATAAGCGGGGGCTTCAAAATTGATTTGCGACACATTTTCTGCCGGAAGAACTTCCAGTATATTATAAGACGGTTCGTATGTCTCCTTTATTTTTTTGTACATTGCCGCCCACCATTCCTTTGAATAGCATTTATCTCCGGTAGCAAACGTGTAAACGCAAATGGTTTTTTTCGTACTATCCACATGTCTGTCCAATAGCTCCTTACCCTTTTCCAGTTCAGCCGGGCTTAACTTTATATTTAATGTAGGTATCGGTTTTTCGGGGTCATTTGCCTGGAATTGGGGAAGATAATGGCGAAGATTGTATACCGTGAACTTTGCCATATGGTCATAATCCGGATGTTTGGCTTTTAACTCTTCATTCACGTTGTTGAAAAACCGCCATTTGGCTCTGGCGATACGGGTAGAAAGCCGTCCGGAGGAAGAACCTTCTATCACATTCACCACTAAATCGTACCGCCTTTTCCGCAAAGAAAACCATACACCTATATATTTGCGGAATTCGTCAAACGGCCTCTTGGGCAGTTTGATAATCCTATCCACCTGGTGATAGTTCTCAAATATGACAGACGAGAGGCCTCCTTTTACAAACAAATCTATTTTACAATCGGGAAATAAGGTTAGGATATCTTGTATGAGTGGCGTTATCAGTATTTGATTTCCTAAACGGCCGTTAGGCCTGCAAATCAAAATCCGCTTTATATCAACAACGTCATCTACGTTAATTGGAGTGTTGGAAAAACCTATATACTTGGTCATTTTGCGGAGCATGGCGCCCCTTACATTGTTTATCCGGTGCTTAAAATCCATTAAAGGGTGTGTTACATTATTTTTACGGCGTAAAGGTATAAAGATATACGTTTATACCCACGCCATTGCCCGTTATTTTTCATTGGGATGATCCAGGGAAAACATCCCAATGAAACCGGAAAATCACCCCAATGAAACCGAAAAATCATTCGGATGAAACCGAAAAATCATTCGGATGAATATAAAACTCTTCTGCCTCCTTTATTCAAATGCTTTTTTACTCAATTTCTTTATAGTCTTATTTAATTGAAAATCACCATCTTTCAATTGAATAAATGCTTCTTCATGAGAGAGTTCATATAATTCCATCAAAATGGATATTGCTCTTGAAATTAATTTTTCATTGATACATTCTAATTCTGTCATGTAACACCCATGCACTTTTCCGAGTCGAATCATTACTGAAGTAGATAGGAAATTCAATATTTTCTTAGTTGCCGTTCCTGCCTTCATACGTGTAGAACCTGCAATAATTTCAGGTCCTGAGTGCAAAGAGATTACCTTGTCACAGAATGGTAACATTTCAATATCTGCTTGTTGAATCATTATTGTATATGCTCCGATAAACTTAGAAAAACCTAAACCCGATTGCACATAAAAAGCCGAACCACTAACCGAAATACCTACCACCACGTCAAGAAAGCCAAGATTGGCGAGCAAAAGCTCCGGGACAGAACTTGCATCTTCTTCAAAACCTGTTTCAATATCAATAGATGCATCAGCAACACCCCCTGAAATAAACGTTAAAACTCTATCTCGCGGAAATCCAAATGTACAACTCAATTCCACCGCGTCAATAGCAGCCAAACGCCCACTTGTTCCCGACCCAATATAGATTAGACGTCCTCCTTTTTCGAGGCGTTCTACAATAAGATCCACCGATTCTATAATATCGGCCAACGACTTTTCCAACATTTCGCCAGCCTCTTGTTCATTGCGCCACATCAACCGCACTAATTCATTCGAACTTAGTTTTTCTAATTGTAATCCTTTATTGAAAGGTGTTTCCGTATCTATTTCGACGTATTTAGGAGCTATTGCCAATTTTTGTGTAACTTCTTCACCAATAGCGAATAGGCAAGCTCCTATCAATGAAAGAGTATTCCCTTCTTTCATCAACTCCACTTCTACTTTGTCGCTAGTCAATACTGGATTTTTAGCCAATTCCGCTTTGATACGGTCAGCCAGTGGATAGTTGCAGTTATATACAGCATCAGCCAACCCTCCCCCTATAAGAACCTTGTCAGTATGGTATAAGGCATGTGTTGTTAATACAATTCCTGCTAAATCCTTTATATATTTATCTCTGACATCGAAATGTAATTTATCCGTAAAAATTGCGCATAAGTCATTATTTTTATCTATCCCCGATAATATGGAAGCACTCCCTATACGATCGTAACAGCCTTCAGGAGTGTATGTGCATCCCAACAGTGTTAATGAAAAATTAGGCGTCCATCGTCTTCCATTCCTCCATACTGTAAATCCCAAGCCCGTTCCAATCGGCATAATACCAATAACCCCGTCCCCTGACAAATAACCCAGCGAAGCTGCCCCGATGGAAGCAGCATCTGCGTCATTTCTAATACTGATCACAGAATTTACCTTCTTTTTCAGATAGTCAATCCATGATGTATCTATTAATGCTTTAAGGTGTCCCCCTGCATACAATAGCTTGGTACCATGATAATTCACTATACCGGCAGTGGAAATACCTATTCCCGAAATTTTTTCTTTCTGCGGAATATGAGATAGAAATTCATCAATGGCATCGATGAAATCTTCAACCGATGCTTCATTTGAAAGTCTGCTTTTAACTCTCACTACAGGCGTTTGCTTTACAAGATCCGGAACATTTTTAAGATTACTTTTACCTTCAATTTTAACTAAGATTCCCTTTAACCAGGTTCCTCCTATATCCAAAACTAAGTAATTTTTCGTTGTCATATCTTATCTATTACTTCATGATAAAAAACATCACACTCTTATCGAATTGACTTATAAATATTTAAAGCAAAACAACAAGGCACAATCACACTTATTCTAAACTTTAAAGGTATAACATTTCCTGCCTGAAGATTGAGGGTTGTAGATGCGTGAGACGTTGTTCTAAACGAAAAGTGAGTACAACTTGCGGTAAACATCCTAAAGAAGTATTTTTTTATTTCGAACTCGCATTAATAATGATAAGAATGGTAACGTATGCCTTCTTTATCCATAATACGGTTATGCAATCTCATTCTTTTTAAAAAATCATCCCAGTTTCGTTCACGGCTCCATATAAATTCACTATATGCTTGTAGATTCGGATGTATAAGTTCCTCAAGCCTTATTTCATTAGGTATTAATTCTGTCCATACACAAGCCTGATAACCAACAATTTTTTCATCGGTCATATTCGGAAAATTCTTCGTTATATCGAATTCATACAATTCTTTCCATCTCTCAAACGAAGGCCAGTCACTCAGGTAGAAAGGTGTCCATGGCATAAAAATCATAGAATGTCCTTTCCCGACAATTATATCAGCATTTTCGTTCATCCATTCACGCCAAAAAGTGACATGTATATCATTACTGATGTTCTCAATAGCCGCATCATCCCAAACAATAGTTTTCTTTCCTTTTACTTTTAATGACTCATTAATTTTTTCAACAAAAAGAGTACGTAGTCCTTCCGATGATTTCATCTTATTCTTCTTTATTAGTTTCTTACAATCTTCATTGATTTCCCAGGTATCTCTTTCTACTTCATCTGCTCCGATATGAATAAATCCAGAAGGAAACAAATCGGCTATCTCTGCATATACATCCTTTGCAAAATCTATCACTTTTGGATTGCAAGGACAAACAGGATATGAAAATTCATTACCCCATCCTTGGTTTCCTGTACAGGAAAGCCAAGGATATGCTCTGATGGCTGCTGACATATGTCCTGGCATGTCTATTTCAGGAATAATTTCTATTCCGTATTTTTTTGCATGAGAGATAATTTCCCTCATATCCGCTTTTGTATAATATCCTCCATAAAGTGAATCTTTACGAATAAAGCGTTTGTCGATTTCCATATCAGGATTATACTTCGCCTCGCGAAAACAAATGGAGTCAAAATTATTGAAAGTACGCCAAGCTCCCACTTCAGTTAACAAAGGATACTTATCTATCTCGATACGCCATCCCTGATCATCGCTTAAATGTAAATTCAATTTGTTTATTTTATAAAATGAGAGACGTTCGATTGTTTTCAGCAAATATTCTTTGGTAAGAAAGTGACGGGCAACATCCAAATGAAATCCCCTCCATGCATACCGTGGAGAGTCTTTAATATTAGTAACAGGCAGTTGTTTATCCTGTCCTGGATAAGTAAAATAAATATGCTTTATCATCTGATGTAAAGTTTGCACGGCCCATAAGCAACCTTGTGCATCTGATGCATAAACATTGATCCTTGCAGTATCTATAATGATGCGGTAAGCTTCATTATCCAGACTATTGTCTGGAAAGAAACGGATGAAACTATCTTTGTTAGGTACTTCTGTTACCTTTATATTCAGGATGCCAGTCAATATATTACCTAGCAGTTCCTTTGCATTTATATCAAAATCAATACTGATAGTTATGTTTGCAGGCAGGCGCAAAAAGCCATCAGAATATTTTTCCTGCTGTGGTCGAGGTATCAAAAACGGCTTATATATATCCCTATTCTGAGCAAAAAATCCCTGTATCTGTACAAAGAGGCACAGACCTATTAATATTATTGGTTTCATTTTATTTATTCTTTAATAATTTACTTATTATATAGTGTGGTTACGCTTTCTAATCCACAGTAAAAGGTTTTAGCCCTTATATCCTTCGCATCACATACAATAGGAGATGTCCATAATGTAGATTTTTTATTTGGTTCGATTCCGTTTATAGTATAGCGTATCTCAGCATCAGGAATGGGTGAATTAGCATATAACATACCATCCATCAGTTTTATTCCCGGCTGTGCAACTCTGAATTTGAAATTCATGCTGGAAAGGCGGGGTAATTCATATACCATCATTTTTGCATTATACAGCTTTAATGCCTCCAAATATGATTCTCCATAAGGATCGTTAATCCATTCCGGTTGGGCATTCCATGCCCGTTCTATTAAACCAAATACTCTAGGAAACAGAAAATATTCAATCATGTCAAAGCTTCTTACAGTTTCAGCCCACAAATGTCCCTGCATACCTCTTATTTCCTTGGATGCATCTGCAAACAAAGACAATTTTTCTTTCGATTCTTTTATTATATCAACTGGCTTTCCGCTCATATCGCATCGTACCGATTTATATATATCATATGGTACCACATCGAACGAATTATATTCATTTACAAAACCACCCCAATAAGCTCCCGGTTCATCCTGGTGTTTATTGTATGAAAAATCAAAATACAAATTATTGACATTACATAAAATGACAGGATAGCCCGCATTTGCCAATTTGTAAGGAACTTCATCACCTCCCCAGTCAGGCACTGTATTCCAACAATAACTCAATACGTTATCTCCAGAAAATTTTTTGTTTACTGTTTCATCCGGTAGCAAACCAACTTCCTGCCAGGCGCCGAGTTGTATGTTCTTTTCCTTTAAAATGGAAATAACCTGACCAATAAAATAATCTTTCAGTTCCCGGATTTCTTTGAATCCCTTCTCTTTCATAAATGCCATAGAAATAGCGGAACCCATCCATGCTCCGTGAGGAACTTCATCACCTCCAAAATGCAATACTGCCAATTCCATTCCAGCCTCTTTGTACATCAAACTTATTTCATCGACAATTTTCTTAACAAAACGATAAACAGATGGTAAGGCCAAATTGATTATATTATCCGTATAGCACTGTGCAGAAATATAACGGGAAGTATCTGCAAAATCCGTTAGAAGATATTCTTCCGCTTTATTTTTATCGGTATCGATGTATTTATAATAACGGGCTTCCATTGCTTTTATGGCTGCGCGGGCATGCCCCGGAAGCTCTACTTCAGGAATCACTTTAATATGTCGTGCTTTCGCATATTTCAATATTTCCAGAAATTCGGCGCGTGTGTAAAATCCGTTCCCTAATGATTCTTTATTATCCGCATTCCAACCACTGCCATAGGCGGGGTACAGACATTTTTTTTCATCAAGTGTATGCCCTCTACGAGCTCCTACTGTGGTTAATTCTTCCAAATCGGGAATTTCGAGACGCCAACCTTCATCATCCGTTAAATGGATATGCAGAACATTAATCTTGTAAGAAGACAACAGGTCGATCAGCCTCAAAACATTCTCCTTAGATGAAAAATTACGAGCGACGTCAAGCAACTGCCCTCTGTAAAGTAAGTCGGGATAATCGGTTATACTTACATTCGGCAGACTATAAGGTAGCTCCTTACTATGAATCATTGATAACAAAGACTGAATTCCATTAAAGATGGCATGAGGGCTACTTCCGTTAATTTCAATAGACCCGTTTGACAATTCCATTTGATAATATTCATCATTAGGGACAGAAGCTGCAAATTTATTCAATTCAATTGTTACAGAAGCCTTCTCTAAGATATTGCACCCATATAACTTCTGAAGTTTCTCTTTAAGTAAATTGGCTTCATTTTCGAAGAGAGGATCATTTTTAACACATATATTTTTTGTAAATGAAAACTCCCCCTCTTTTTCCTTAACAGACTTTAATGAAGGAAAAATGTCTGTTTTTTTTAATTGTATCTGTTCGGAAAATATGGCATTATTATCATATATCATATTTCCGTCAGGATATGGCAATTCACTCACCCCTACCCTTGACCATTGATAGTCGTACTTAAAAGGTATTGTTTCTATCAAGACATCACAGGGGATAGATTCTTTTCCTTCTTTATCCAGCATTATGATGTATGCACCTTCAGGAGCGTCGGCATTCTTCAATATACTACCTTCACAGCGAAATGTAATAATCAGAGTATCACCCGGATCCACGGCCTTGTATAATGATGACGGAAAAATTTTGTGATAAGTAGAACTTATCTGTTCTATTACTACAGGTGATTCGGAATCCGGCTTTACAGCCGACGGCACTTGACAATAATAGATGATCCAGTTACTGGATAATGGATCTTTACTGTGATTTATAAGATAAAACGTGTTTTCATAATATCCGGGTTCGATTCCATTCCTTCCCATTTCCCAAACCAAGGATACCGGTGCATCATTCTGATTTTTCTGATTCAGGCATGCCGACATCAGTAGCACCAAGCTAATCATATAAACTATCTTCATATTTTTTTGTATTTTTTATATTTTATTTCGCAAATAAAGACACAAAATAGCTACGATTGAAGAATTACTCTGAAAGCTTTTCGAAATTCATCCAGGCATTTTCCAATCCTTCAGATAAATCGAGAATCAGCCTGTAGTAGCCAGATATAAATCCATCGTTCATCAGAATATTGTCCAGACGAACGCCTCCCGCGGACACACCTTTTTTATCTCCGGTAAACCTGTCATCGGCAAAAATAGCGATGTCTGCATCCCACGTACGGTTGCTAAACACTTGTATATCGAATCCTCCCCAATCGTGTATGCTTGATAGATAAACAGTAGCTTGATATTTATTTGAACCCATTGAATACATATATGCTAATTGCCTTACATCTTCCAAGTCCCAACCAATAGAATTAAATGTACTATACCATTTCGGAGTGGAGGCAAAACCGTGCCCGATAATCCAATATGCAGCCGGAGCTACATCACTCATCCGGTTAACCCATAGATAATTATAATTGAGCGAATAATATACATCCCAATTGCCTGACTCTCCGATAAACGTACATTTACCGGTTTGTGCATCGTATTCGAAGAAATCACGGTTATAGGCTTCTTTCATGTTGTCGATGCCCGATATAAAAAACTCTTGTCCTTTAGTAAAACCGACACTGGCATACATGTAATCGCCCGAAGCCGCCATCTGCACATCATTTATCTTAATCTCCAATTTTAAGCCTTCTATATCAAAGGTGAAAGAGAAAGCGTCAAAGATGATTTTTTTGACTAACCAGTTGTTATAATCGAATTTAACGTCCGTTTCGAACCAGTCGCCAATAGCAGCTATATTATCACCGATACCTGCATTCCAAACATATTCTGCATCAGCAAGATCTTTTGATGTCGCTATTTTTGTACTGAAAGCACTAGGGTATCTTCCTTCTTCCGATTCATAGATATACGGGGTTTCTTCGTTAGCATACAATTCAATTATAGACTTATCACTCAAGATAAGATAAAGCGTCTTCGGCAATTCGGGACGGATTGCTTTTATTATCTTCTGTTCTTTGACTTCTCCTCCATTTACGTTTATTAGGGTGAAATTCATTTTTAACTCATCCCCTGTGGCAATATTGGATACGAAAGGGACAAACAACGATATGTTCTCAAGGGATACAAAATTTCCTTTTGTCCGTATTGATTTACTACTAATAACATTATCGTTTACAACCAATTCCACCTCTAGAGTAGAAAGAGGAAGGTCGGCATCACTCAGCTTTGCATCAAAATAAATGGAATCACTCAATTTTATATTTTCCCCTCCCTGTATACTTAACGATTCTATTACAGGAACCGAAACAGTAGTGTTATCATCATCGTCATTACATGATGTAACCACCCCGGATGTAAAAATCAATAAAAATAGTATCTTAAATGTTTTCATAATATTTTTCTTTCTAGTAACCCGGATTTTGAGTTAGGTTTGGATTAGAATCTTTTTCTGTTTGAGGGATAGGCCATAATTTACGAAACTCCTGTAAATCAGGAAAAAGTAATTTCCCGTCCTTATCTTTATGTTGACGCATAACTTCCACCATCCTGTTATTGCGCAGCAGGTCATACCAACGTTGTCCTTCTAATAGAAGTTCGAATTGACGTTCCTGTTCTACTGCCAGACGAGCGTCGCTTTGTGATAGATTTACAGACAACTCTTTCAGTCCGGCACGGGTACGGATAGTATTAACGATAGTCATAGCATCTCCAACCATATTCAACTCGACAAGAGCTTCTGCTTTCAACAGAAGGATATCGGCCAGGCGCATCAATATGATTTCCGAATCTTTCTGACGGATTTTATTTGCTATTGGATAGTTGCTTGAAGGGAAATATGTATCATACGGAACTTCTTTGAATACTATAGATGAAGTAAAACGCTTATCCTCAGCACTAAATTTAGCTATCAAATCATGAGTTGGCGTACAGTAGCGATGCCATGTTATAGACCCGTCTGCTTCACTGAATAATACCCAAAATGCCCAGTTAGGAGAGGTGGCATCATAATATACTTCAAAGATACTTTCTGTTGTATACTTATTTGCAGGATTCCATAAATCATCAAAATCAGAAACCAACTTATATCCGTCTTTTATTACCAGATCACACAATTCTACAACTTTATTGTAATTACGGGAAGCCTTTTCTCCACGGGTAGCATAAACTTTAGCCAGTAAGCCATTTGCTGCGCCTTTGGTCGCTTTAAAGACTCCCTGCGATTTGCTCTCAAGATCGGGGATAGCTTCTTCCAGATCTTTTATAATTTGTGTGTAGATTTCGTCTGCAGGAGCACGTTCAGGATATAGTTTCGGATACAATTCTTCCAGATTCTCGGCAGTAATAGAAGGAATAAGTTCTATCATTAAAGGTGCATCTCCCCATATTCTGACAATATCGAAATATGCATATGCACGTATAAATTTAGACTCAGCAATAATTTTTTTGCGGAATGTATCATCAATACCAGTTTTCATCAAACGGGTATTTTCTATCACATTGGTAGCTGCTCCTCCCATTTCATAGTATTGAGCCCACATCAATTGTGTTTTCAAGTTCATAGAAGTCACCCGGATACCATCTTCTTCTTCATTTGGAACATCACCCGGAACGGCATAGCAATTATCGGACTGTGTATCTCCATAACCAAAATTTTCAAATTGGAAAATGTCCTGTTTAAACTTATTATAAGCTCCGTTTAGCCCAGCTTCAGCATCTGCCAGAGAAACATATTGAGATTCCAAGTCTGATGAAATTTGCGGATCTCCTGTAAAATCAGACAAAGGGTCGTTGCCAAGAAAATCACTACACGAATAGGTGATAAACAGACACAATATGACTGCTAGTAATTTTATATGTGTTTTCATTATTTCGTATTTTTAGAATTCTACATTAATACCAAATATTACAGATTTAGACTGAGGATATGTACCATAGTCGACACCAAGCACAACAGCATGTGTGTCATATGCATTTACTTCCGGATCATAACCACTGTATTTGGTCCATATCCATAGATTTTGAGCCGTTACATAGGGTTGAAGTTTACTTATTCCTACTTTTTTCAGGAGACTCAACTTAGGACTGAAATCATAAGATAGTGTGATGTTTTTGAGACGCAGATATGAACCGTCTTCCACAAACCTTGATGAATTATAAACACTCTCTATATTTCCCGGACGGGGAATATCTGTAACCATTCCCGGACGCTTCCATCTTTTAAGCACGTCTGTAGATTGGTTGCGGAAGTCAATCATCCCTGTCATATCCATTTTTGATGCGTTAAAAATATTGTTTCCATATGATCCCTGAAAGAACAGCAACAAATTGAAGTTGGCATATGAAAAACTATTTGTCAGACCAAAAATAAATAATGGCTGCGCGTCACCTATTTTAGTGCGGTCTTCAGGATCGATTATGCCATTTTCATTCCTGTCTTCATAGAGAATATTACCTGTTTCTGGATCAACTCCTTTTGAAATATATCCATAGAAAGTGCCCAGAGAATATCCTTCCCTTAGTATAATCAAAGGTTGGCTGGTTGTATAAGTAGGTGCATAATAGTATACCTTGTTCAGACCAAGTTTGGTAACTCTATTCTTATTGAATGCAATATTGAAATCAGTATTCCACTTGAATTTTCCGGTATCTATATTCCTTGAAAACACAGTTATTTCAAGCCCTTTATTTTTCATTTCGGCATCGTTGCGTACAATACCTCCCGGAATATTTGTATAACTAGGCAGATCGACTGTCAATAACATATCTTTAGTATGTTTATAATAAGCGTCAATTGTAAAAATCAGCCTTGAGTCAAATATACTTAGATCAATACCAACATTTGTTTGAGTTGTTTTCTCCCATGTAAGTTCACGGTTACCCGGAGTGTTCAAATAAAGAAATAAACCTGGTAGTGAATTTTCCGTTGTCGGAGGAACCTTGCCCGCAGAATATTGTGCTCGCCAGGAATAATTTCCTATTCCTTCCTGATTACCGTTTAAACCAAATCCACTCCTTAACTTCAAATCGGAAATTATATTTGCTGTTTTCGCCATAAATGACTCTCCTGAAATACGCCATCCGGCAGATACCGAAGGAAAAACTCCCCATCTTTTACCCGGAGCAAATTTTGAAGAACCATCCGCACGAATATTAGCACTAACCAGATATCTACTTTCATAGTCGTAAGCTACACGTCCTAAGAAGGATGCTAAAGTCCATTCAGAACCATAGCTATAGGTTGCATCCTTGTCAATAATATTAGCAGCAGAGAATGAATGGATATTAGGATAAGAATCCAGCATGTCGTAGCCAGCTAAATGTTCTCCTTCATATTTGGCCTTTTGGAGCGTAGCGCCACCCAGAATAGACAGATTATGTTTTGTATTAAACTTATTCTCATATGTTACAAGATTTTCCCACAACCATTCAAAATCTTTGCTATTTCCTTCTTTTACATATCCTTTTGTAGAACGGCCTTCAGAACTGGATACCGGATCCAAATAGAATAAGCTTCTTGAATTTTTTTCATCAATGCCAAAGTTTGTTTTAAAGTGAAGATTCTTTTTTATAGAGAAATCCAAATATAAGGAACCTAACAGCCTGCTCTGGTCATATGTCTGGTCTGGTGCATTAGCTGCAAACGGGCTGAAAATACGTAATCCATAAACAAACTCGTCATATTGTGTTGGATTATCGGTGTCCCACTTTTGAACATACGGAGGGGTATTAATAACAGAAAGAATCGAACCGGCTCGCATTGCAGTCATGTTTTCATAAATCTTTTGTCCTTTTGTTTTGGTATAAGACAAGCTAACACCCATTTTTAACCAATCAGTCTGTTGATTGTCAATATTTGTTCTAAAATTATAACGTTTGAAATGTGACTTTTCCACTATTCCCTGTTCATCCAAATAACCGACAGAAATAAAATGTTGCAGTTTGTCTGTACCACTGGATAAGGATAATTGATAGTTCTGGTTGCTTCCTGTACCATAAAACGCGTCTGTCCAGTTTGTATATCTGGTTTCCTCGTCCGGTATAGATATCGGTGCATCCGTGTACTTATTCAAATCTTTAATGTAGTCTTTATACTGCTCGGTATTTAATGCATCGATTTTATTGCCAAGTTTTGAAAATCCGGCATATGTGCCAAAACTAACAGTACGGACTCCGGCCTTTCCTCTTTTAGTCGTGATTAGTACAACCCCATTAGCAGCGCGCGCGCCATAGATGGCTGCAGATGAAGCATCCTTAAGTACCTGCATACTTTCTATATCATTTGCGCTAAGGTTGGAAATTGTTGTCATCGGAAGTCCGTCTACAACATAAAGAGGCTCATTACTGGCCTGTATAGAGGTTGCTCCTCTCACCCTGATAGACAAATCCGATCCGGGCTGTCCCGAAGGTTGTATTACCTGAACCCCGGCAGCTCTACCTTGAAGCGCCTGTGCGGCGGAAATAATAGGGCGCTCATTCAACTCTTCGGTAGAAACTATAGCTACAGCGGTAGTCAAATCCTTTTTCTTCACTATATTGTATCCTATTACAACAACTTCTTCCAGCATTTTATTATATTCTTTCAGATTCACTTGTATATAAGTATTCTTTCCAACAGCAATCCGTTGAGATTTATATCCTATATAAGAGATTGCAAGAACAGATTTTTCATCTTCCACACTGATAGCAAAATCACCATTAATATCAGTTATTGTACCGTTTACAGATCCTTCTACAACGACACTTGCTCCAATAATCGGTTCGCCATTCTGGTCAACAACGGTTCCTGTTATCTGTCTTTTGGTTTGTTGCAGCTCTTTGAGTTGTTCTTTTTTGACCAAGATAACGACATTGTCTTTCACAAGGTATGAGATTGCGCTTCCAGCCAGAGCTTGATCAAGAATATCAGTAATGGGCTTATTGTTCACATTCACACTTACTTTCATGTTCTTATCAATCTCGTCGTTGCTATAAAAGAAGAAGTATTCTGTTTGTGATTCAATTTTGTTCAGCAATTCTCCCAGTTCAATACTCTTTTCATTCACGGTTAGTTCGGTAATCTGGGCATAGCTGTCCGCGTAGGCCGGAACGAGGCCAAGAATCAAAAGAGTAATGATTAATCTCATGATACATATATTTTTAGGGGAGAATATTTCCCCTATTCCGATTAAACACATATTTTTGCATGTTTTTTAGTTTGCGCCTTTATCCGCTTCTTTGCAAACGTACGGATGCAGGCAAAAAAATAATTAAGAAACTCTATTCCGAGCCGGATGATGTCGCAGTCGTTCGGCTCACTTTCTTTAATCTTAAAAAAAGTATGATGTGTTTTCATATAACCGTTTCCATAGGCATCAGATTTATCAGATTTTCAGGGTTAAACAATATGGTTTATTCTTCTATATACACTATTGATGGTGTAATTCTGTATTTAATCGGACGGCTTCGATGAATTATTTCCATAACGTTTTCTATGGTATGTTCGGGCATAATGCGACCGGTGAATCGCATGGATTCAAGTTGTGGTGATAGTTGTATTTTTATCCCGAAATGATGTTCCATTTGCCGGGCGATAGTTGCAAACGTTTCATTATTAAAACGATAACTTCCATCTTTCCATACTGTGTAGTAATCTGTGTCAACAAATTTTACGTAACATTCGGCCGTTACCGGATTATAGTCAGCTTCTTGTCCAGGCATTAAGCGTGCTAATGTGAGCCTATTTCCGTCTGCATCAGTGTGATTCACGTTTATGCCACCGGATACGAGTGTCACAATCGTATGTTTTTCTTCACATGAACGGATAAAAAACGTTGTGCCGATTACTTGTATGCTGATATTTCCGGTATTTACGATAAACGGTTTCGACACATCTTTTTCAACTTCAAAAAACGCATTCCCTTCCAGTGTAACGTCGCGCTGCTCTCCACTAAAATGGTCGTTATAGGTCAGCTTGCTGTTTTCATTTAGCCAAACGACGGAGTTGTCGGGGAGCGTTATTTTCTGTATGCCGTTGTTGTTGTATATCACGTTCTGCACCCATACTTTTTCTTCTACCGTATGAGGCCGGAAAGCAAACCAGACAGACGATGCAACAATAATCCCCGCAACGGTTGCCGCGACGTATCGTAGCCAGACGGGGATGATTCGTTTGCGAAAAACCATTTGTCGTGATATACGGCGCGACAATTCGTCCCAACCTAATGACAACTCCTTATCTGTTATATTATTGCGACTGTGCATTATTTCCCGCATTTCACAAAACAAGGCGACATGCTGTTCATCTTCACGCAGCCATTCATGCAACCGTGCCTCCTCCTCGTCGCTTGAGGTCTTTTGCAAATGCCTTACAATAAGCTCTTCTGGTACATTTCCCATACGTTTGTATCTATCTATAAAATGTCTTTCTATAAGAAATACAGTTATATGGGTGAATTTACTTAAGCAAAATGCGCTTTTTTTATTTGTTAGTAAGTTTTTCCCGAAGGATTTTTAAAGCAAGGTAAAGTTGGTGTTCTACTGTTCGGGTGGAAAGATGAAGTAGTTGGGCTATTTCCGCACTCTTTTTATCCTCATAATAAGCGAGTTTAAATATTTCGCGACAACGATCAGGCAGCAGGTCTATTCGGCGATAGATGTGTTTCATCTGCTCGTCATCAATGATTTGCTTTTCAATGGAAACATAGTAATCAAGTTCAAGCAGGCGGTTTTTAAGTTGTATGTTATGGAGGGTTTGCTCTTTCATCTGCTCATGTTTCAATATATTATAACATTTATTTCGGACGCACATAAGCAGATAAGAACGGACAGTAGCATCATCGTAGCGCATGTCGCCTCGTTCCCATATTTCAACGAAAACGTCCTGCACAACGTCTTTCGCCGCTTCAACCGGCAGAAACCTGCGGGCGAAACGTATCAGCGATGCGAAATTCTCTTTATACAAACGCTTCAATGCGTTAAGATAATCATCTTCTTTCATGATACTGTCGGCCACAAAAACGAACCATGGTTTCGTACAGCGATTGAAGTATTTTTTTCTTTGCTTTCTTGAACTCTATGGAAACGCCTTCGCTCTGTACTATTATCCCTCCACATCTTCTACGAGCATAAAATATCTTGATGAGGAGTTGTAAAGGTGCTAAAATTAAACAAATTTAGCGATTTGCGAAATAAGTAGTCTTTTTCAGGGTGGGTGAAACGCTTTTTTCGAAAAGCATTCTATGCTTTTTGTCTTTTTTTGATGGATGGAATACTTATTCTATCTTCTTTAAATTAGGTAAAAACCAAGTGATTAGACCCAACAGAGGCATATAGGCGCAACTGTTGTAAACGGCTTCTACACCGTGGATATCGGCCATTTTCCCGAGTATGGCAGAGGCAATACCTGCTACGCCAAATGCAAAGCCGAAAAACAGGCCGGATATAAGCCCCAGTTTGTAAGGTAATAATTCCTGCGCATAGACCAAAATAGCAGGGAAGGCGGAAGAGAGCATCAATCCGGTGCAAAAACTAAGGATTACCGTCCAAAGCAGGTTGGCATGGGGCATCATCAGGGCAAACGGAGCCGCTCCGAGGATAGATGCCCAAATGACATATTTTCGCCCAACCCTATCGCCAATCGGGCCTCCTGCCATTGTTCCGATAGCGGTTGCCAAAAGAAAAACAAATAATAACAACTGGGAGTGTTGAACCGTTACGCCGAACTTGCCAATCAAATAAAAGGTATAATAACTTGACAAGCTGGCCATATAGACATATTTGGAGAAGATTAATACCAGAAGAATACCGATAGATAAAATGGTCTTACCTAAAGGAAGAGGAGATTCAGCCCGTTTCGTTTCAGCTTCATTCTTTCTAATATGCCGCTGTAGCCACTTTTTGTACCAAAGCGAAACGGGCATCATAACCAGGATGGCCATAAACGCAATGATGGAAAAATAACCGATATGTTGCCGTCCGTAAGGGGCAACCAGAAAGGCAACCCATAAAGGGCCTAAAGCGCTTCCTAAGTTTCCGCCAACTTGAAAGAGAGACTGGGCGAGCCCCCGCTTCCCGCCGGACGCCAACGATGTAAGCCGGGAGGCCTCGGGATGAAGTGTTGACGATCCTACACCTACCAGGAACACAGAACACAACACGCCATAAAAAGTAGTGGAAAAAGCCAGGGACAATAAACCGACAAGCGTGAATGTCATCCCGGTCGGCAACGACCAGGGAGAAGGACGCTTGTCGAAGAAAAGCCCCACAAACGGCTGAAATACGGAAGATGCCATCTGATAGACCAACGTTACAATCCCTATCTGCCCAAAACTTAAAAACAAATCGTCCTTAATGATAGGATAAGAGGCGGAAATTACTGATTGCAACGCGTCATTCATGCAATGAATAAGACTTAGCGACGCTAAAATACGGAAAGTAGTTCCGCTTGTTTGTTGAGATATATTCCTCATAGTGCCACAAAGATAGCGTATTTGTTTTATATTCGTGACGCCTGGAAATGGGAAAGGAGGGGAAAAACACCCCCTCCTTTCTTTTTGGGCATATCCGGTACCGGGTAAGCCCGTAACAAAAAATTATACACAGGTAAACATCAACTGGAATTACCGGACCGGTTTGTATTTTGCTGTACGGGCATCGTTAATGACACCTTTCCAGTTCAGTCCGTAACCGAAGTCATATTCATTACCTTCGGAATCGTGATGGCATTCCATATCATAGGGAACGTCTTCACATTGTCTTTCTACCGTGCCCATATTGGCCGGCATTTGAAATGGCAGCAAACCCGAAGGTTCGCTTTTCCCGGAAACAATATCCATGATTGCCTGTGTGGTACTGCCAAAGTGTACAACAATAGCATCCATGCTCGTCTCAAATTCATTAAATATCATCGGGTTTGATACGTCGACTATCGCTACAACAGGTTTGTCCATCATCATTTCTCTTGTCTTCAACAACACATCCAAATCGCCCGCATTCGCTGTTCTTGTCGATTTGTTCTTATAGGTACGGTCTGCAATTGCAGGGTCGACAACCGGGTCGCCTGCCGCGATACTGTGCTCGCGTGCTTCGGTTGCTATATAAGGATTGTACTGTAATGAAATAGGAACATATCCATTGCCTCCCGATTTACGGTCTAATAGCGAATATCCTCCGTTATCACTTTGCGGGCTGGAAACAAACACCATTGCAAAATCTGCTTGCGAAGGATTATTCGTTACATGATAATATTTCTCTACCGTTTCAATATTTACAGGATAATCCAGCGTGGGTTCAGCCCACATACCCCACCAGTTTTTGCTTGCCGGCCTGTAAACTTTAGGGATGAAAACCGTTTTCTTGTCGCCTGCGGGTAAGGTGTTTGCTTTGTTTTTCAGCATAACGATAGATTTCAATTGCGCTTCATAACCGGCTTTCATAAAATCAGGATTACCCACAATCCCGGCCGTCTCCTGCGGATCAAGGTAAGGATTTTCAAACAGCCCCAGGCGGAAAATGTTTTTTAATAGTCGTACGGCCGACTGTTCGAAACGCTTCCGCATATACGATTTCCCATGTTCCTTTACGCCCAAGCGATAAGCCTCTATTACCGGACCTTTGTCGTTATTACCGCCAAATTGGTCTACTCCCGCTTCAATAACTAAGTAATGACGTTCAGCAACGGATAGTTTTTCTGCTCCCCAGGGTTTTCCTGCGAATATGTCGGGCGTTGCGCCTTCGTCACTGGTGATTCCCCAATCTGTACACACTACGCCGTCGTAATTGTATTGCTTTCTCAGCAAGTCTGTGATAATATATTTGCTGTATCCATTGCCATAATTGGTTCCGTCTTTTGCCTGATCGTACGAAATGGTATAATAAGGCATGACGGCAGCGGCCTCTTTCGTCTTTCCGTCGAGTTTGAACGCTCCTTCCGTAAACGATTTTAAATGTTCATCAAAATTGTTTCCGGGATATACTGCGAATTTACCATAGGCCCAGTGCCCATCGCGTCCGCCTTCTTCAGGCCCGCCACTCGGCCAATGCTTCACCATTGCATTTACGCTATGATATCCCCAGCCGTCTTTTATTTCATACTTGCCTTCCGATGTCTGGAAACCATCTACATACGCGCGGGCGATATCTGTCACAAGTTTCGTTCCTTCGCCAAACGTCATGGATATGCGATACCAACGGGGCTCGGATCCCAAGTCTATCTGTGGTGAGAGGGCTGTGCCAATTCCCAGCGCGCGATATTCGGCAGAAGCTATTTTTCCAAATGTCTTGACTACTTCCGGATCGAAAGAAGCAGCCAGTCCTAATTCTCTTGGCCATAAAGATATGGCGCCTCCGGCTCCCGCGTTGAATTCGGCATTGCCGGTCGCGGCATGCCGTGGGTCGGAACTGGTGTTTCCGGGTATGCCTAACCCTAAACCTTCGATATAAGCCTGCATCATATTGTTCCATTTAGCCGCGATTTCGGGACTTTGAACAGTTGTTATCAAGACATGCCTGAGGTCGTCGTCTTTCAGGAATTTCTTTTGCGCGTCCGTCAAATCCCAGGGATTCGCTCCGCTTTCCTGTAGTGGTTTGCCGTTATACGTTCCTCCTCCGAATCCGAATGCCATAGCCGGGATAGCCTGATGTCCGCTGTAAAGCATCAAACCGGCAATTTGTTCTATGCTCATCCGCTTCGCAAGGTCGACGGCACGGGTCTCCACCGGCAGGCGCCAATCTTCGTATGGGTCTAATCGTCCGTTTCTGTTCAAATCTTTGAACTTAAAATTATCTTTTGTGATAATTTTAATACCCGATTCGGGAGAATACCCTAAGGTGGCTCCTCCTTCATTTGCAACAGTAATGTATTGAGGGGATTCTTGCCCGGAAGCAACGCATGGTATAGCGACTGTAAGGATAAAAAGTAAAAGATAATTCTTCATGCGATATGAATTTAAAATTAACGATATCAGGTCAAAGCGACAACAAATGCGTCACAGTGACGCAAATATACTACTGTTTACATAAAACATAAAAAAATACCCCTGATATAATCGTTAAAACATGTCAAAAGGATGGGAATTTAACGCTTCTTCTATAATTTTGGCTCAGATAACCTTAAAATAAAAGGATAGAATGGATGAACCTACCGGAAAAGTGACATTAGCCAATGCAGAAGAATATTGCCCGGGTATCTCTCTAGACTGTGTCATATTTGGATTCCACGAAGGAAGTTTGAAAGTATTGTTAAACAAGTTTACGACATATTCCAAATGGATGTTGCCGGGTGGTTTCATTTATAAAGAAGAAGATGTAGACGATGCCGCGGCGCGAACGCTTGTCAGCCGTACCGGGCTTGCCAATGTATACCTGCGCCAATTTTATTTGTTCGGGGATGTAAAGCGCACCAGCATCACGGAAAACGAAGATTTGATGGTGCGACAGGGATTTGGTTTGGAAGAAAAACACATAAGCGAATGGTTCCTGCAACGTTTCTTCAGCATTGGCTATTACGCCTTTGTGGAATATGGGAAAGCTACGCTCCAATCAAATATCGACGAAAATGTCACCTGGTTCGACCTGAATGATATCCCGCCTCTTTACGCCGACCACAACTGCATAATAGAAAAGGCCATCTCCAATATCCGTAGCCAGTTAAATAGTATCCCTATCGGATATGAATTATTGCCTGAAAAATTCACCCTCACCCAATTACGTATTATCTACGAAACGATCCTCGGGGAAAAATTAGACCGCCGGAACTTCCAACGGAAAATATTGTCGGCCGGACTGGTTTGCAAACTGGATGAGGTCTATAAAAAGTGGGGGCAAAAATCATCGGCTCTTTACTCATTCGACAAGCAAAAGTATAAAGATGCCATAAAGAACGGTATTCCTGTCTTTTGATTATCTTCCGAAACATATTCTTGTATTAGTTTTTTCGTACTTTTGTAGGCCTAAAAGAGAAGCATAGAGATGTATAAAGAATTATTCAAATGGGTAGTTGCCATCATTACCCAACCGGCTAAGGCATGGGACGAGCTTTCCAGGAAGAAGGAAAAAGGCGACGAACACCTCAACCGGTTTGTTTATCCCCTGATTGGCCTTGTTACCGCCGCCGCGTTTGTCGGTATTTTATTTACCCACAAAGACTTTAATATTGAGCTGGCGCTTAAATCATCAATCAAAGCATTGGTGTCTTACTTTGGAGGTTTCTTCCTCGCCGCTTATTTGTTAAACGAATTATGGGTGGCAATGTTTAAACGGGAAAACGACATCAAGCTCTGCCAACGGTTCGTGGGTTACTCTTCAGCCATGATATATTCGCTGAATATCGTGCTGATGTTATTGCCGGCTTCTGATTTTTTCTTTCTACGCGCCCTCATGTTCGTCACCGTATATATTGTATGGGAAGGGGCTGCCCCTTATATGAAAGTACCCGATAAAGAGCGTCTGAAATTCATGATCGTAGCATCATTGCTAATCATATCACTGCCTCAAATCATCGGTTTCTTTCTGTTTATGTTAATGCCCGGCCTTCGTGTATAGGTAAAAAAATAAAATCATGGCTAAAGAAAAGATTAATAACAATATACAAATTAAGAATAAAAGGGCGGCGTTTGATTACGCTTTGCTCGACACATTCACGGCCGGCATCGTGTTGACCGGGACAGAGATAAAATCTGTCCGGCTGGGAAAAGCCAGCCTGGTAGACACCTATTGCCTGGTAGAGAAAGGCGAGCTGTGGGTAAAAAACATGTACATCGCCGAGTACTTCTATGGCACTTATAACAATCATGTGGCGAGGAGAGACCGGAAATTGTTGTTAACCCGTAAAGAACTGAAAAAGATTGAAACCGAATCCAAAAATACCGGCTTCACAATCATACCCGTCCGTCTGTTTCTCAATGAAAGGGGATTAGCCAAAGTAATAGTGGCCATAGCGAAAGGAAAGAAAGAGTACGACAAACGGGATTCACTAAAAGAAAGAGACGACAAGCGGGAGATAGACCGCGCATTCAAAAGATAGCGATGAACCATACAATCAACAGGATGTGGGCATGTGTCAGGAAAGCTTTTCCCAAGGCCGGAAAAACATGTGTCTGGCTATTAAAAATCATTTTGCCTGTTTCATTATTCGTACGTCTCCTCCAATATTCGGGATTATTAAGCAAGTTTGCCGTATTTCTGGAACCTCTCTTTTCGCAAATAGGCTTACCGGGCGAAACAGCCATCGTTTTCATTACCAGTATATTTTCTCCGTTATATGCGCCAATAGCCTTAATCACCGCCATGTCATTGAGTGTGAGGGAAGCAACCATACTCGCGTTGATGTGCCTCGTTTCACATAATCTGCCGGTAGAATCAACCGTGCAATCAAAAACAGGCTCAGGCTTCTGGGAGATGACAATTCTTCGTATCGTAATGAGCATTGTAATAGCATTCTGCCTGAATTGGGCGCTTCCGCGTAATGGATGGGCAACAATAGGAGTAACCGTAAGCGCCGAACTTTACGATAACATCCGGGATGTATTTTTCCTCTGGTTTACAAGCTCAATGAAAGTAATTATAACCATATCATTGGTCGTTACAGCATTGATGATACTACATTATATATTGGACGAATTTAAATGGATGCAAGGCCTGTCCTCTCTGTTTGCCCCGTTGATGGCTGTTTTCGGACTTCCGCGTAATACCGCTTTCCTCTGGCTGGTCGGAAATGTAGTTGGACTGGCCTACGGAGGGGCAATCATGGTAGAGCAGGTAGAACAGAAAAAGCTGTCATACGCCAATAGCCGTTTGTTAAACTATCATTTGGCAGTGAGCCATTCATTATTGGAGGATACGATAATCTTTATTGCTATTGGCATCCCTGCCGTATGGATTATCGTTACACGTTTGTTTTTTGCGATAGTTGTCGTATGGCTTCGGCGCGCATACAACTATTACTACATAAAAAAGATGAAAGCATATCAATCATGAAAGACAAATTTTTACAACTGCTGGATGAGCGGATATTGATATTGGATGGCGCCATGGGAACTATGATTCAGGCGTATCAACTGTCTGAACAAGATTACCGGGGAGAACGCTTCGCCAATCATCCCGGCGATCTGAAAGGAAATAATGACCTGTTAAATATAACCCGCCCCGGCATCATAAAGGAGATTCACCGCCAATACCTGGATGCGGGCGCCGATATCTTTGCAACAAACACGTTTAATGCCAACGCCGTTTCAATGGAAGATTATGGCATGCAAAACCATGTTCGCGAGATAAACCTTTCGGCCGGACGTTTGGCACGGGAAGTAGCCGATACGTTCATGAAGAACCATCCGGGGCAAACTATCTTTGTCGCAGGTTCCGTAGGGCCAACCAATAAAACAGCATCCATGAGTCCCGACGTAAACGACCCGGCCTTTCGCAACATCACATATAAAGATCTATATACTGCCTACAAAGAGCAGATAGAGGCATTGACAGACGGTGGAGTTGATATCATACTGATCGAAACAGTCTTTGATACATTAAATGCAAAAGCAGCGCTGGAAGCGGCCGAAACCGTATTGAAAGAAAAAAACAAAAACCTCCCCATCATGTTGTCGGCCACACTATCCGCGCAAGGAGGAAGAACATTCTCCGGACAAACACTCCCGGCCTTTCTCGCGTCCGTCCGCAACTTCAATATCGTAAGTATTGGACTCAACTGCTCGTTCGGCGCCACAGATATGAAACCCTATTTGCTGGAACTTGGCCAAATTGCCCCCTACTATATCAGCGCCTATCCGAATGCCGGGCTACCGAATAGTTTCGGATTGTATGACGAAACGCCGGAAATAATGGCGCAACACGTTAAACCATTTATAGAGGAAGGAATTATCAACATCATAGGCGGTTGCTGCGGGACAACGCCTGCGCATATTGCCCAATATGCCGCTATGATAAAGAAAGGCAAACCACACAAACCGGTTGAAAGACCCGCCTCCCTTTGCTTGTCGGGATTGGAAATGTTGGAAATAAAACCGGAAAACAACTTTGTCAACATCGGGGAACGTTGCAATGTGGCAGGCTCACGGAAATTCCTCCGCCTTATCAAGGAAGGAAATTACGAAGAAGCATTAACTATCGCGCGGAAACAAGTGGAAGACGGCGCCCAGGTCATCGACATCAATATGGACGACGGCATGCTGAACGCGGCAAAAGAAATGACAACATTCCTCAACCTGATAGCCTCCGAACCGGATATCGCCCGCGTACCCTTAATGATAGACTCTTCTAAATGGGACGTGATTGAAAAGGCCTTGATGTGCACCCAGGGAAAAAGTATCGTAAACTCCATCAGCCTGAAAGAAGGCGAAGAAGCGTTTTTAAACCATGCCTCGCGCATCAGGCAATTGGGAGCAGCCGTTGTAGTAATGGCTTTCGACGAACAAGGGCAAGCCGACGTGTTTGAACGCAAAACAGACGTTTGCAAACGCGCCTACCGCCTCTTGGTAGAGAAAGTCGGCTTCAATCCGCAAGACATTATTTTTGACCCGAACGTATTGGCGATTGCCACAGGAATGGACGAGCACAACCGGTATGGCCTCGATTTCATCCGTGCGGTAGAGTGGATAAAAGAAAATCTGCCGGGAGCCAAAGTAAGTGGAGGCATCAGCAACCTCTCCTTTTCGTTCAGAGGAAATAATTACGTCAGGGAAGCGATGCATTCGGTATTCCTTTATCACGCCATCAACAAAGGACTGGATATGGGAATTGTAAATCCTTCAACCTCTGTTTTGTACGAAGATATTGAACCTTGCTTCAAAGCATTGCTCGAAGATGTAATACTAAACCGCCGGGCAGAAGCGGCCGAAGAATTAATCACCTACGCGCAAAACCTCAATAAAGAAACGCCCGACGCGCCCGACACCCACAAAGATGCTTGGAGAGAAAAACCACTGCCCGAACGTTTGGAGTATGCCTTGATAAAAGGACTGGGCGACTATCTGGAAGAAGACATCCGGGAAGCGCTAAAACAATACCCAAGGGCGGTAGACATCATTGACGGTCCCTTGATGGAAGGCATGAACAAAGTAGGAAAATTGTTTGGCGAAGGCAAAATGTTCCTACCCCAAGTCGTCAAAACAGCCCGTACGATGAAAAAAGCCGTAGCCATCCTTCAGCCCGCCATTGAAGTCGAAAAAACCGCCGCAAGCTCGAAAAAAGCCGGGAAAGTCGTATTTGCGACAGTAAAAGGAGACGTCCACGACATAGGTAAGAACATCGTGTCCATAGTATTAGCGTGCAACAATTACGAAGTAATTGACTTGGGCGTCATGGTGCCGGCAGACGTCATCGTAAAAAAAGCCCTGGAAGAAAAGCCCGACCTGCTTTGCCTGTCCGGATTAATCACCCCGTCATTAGAGGAGATGGTACATGTCACGGCGGAAATGCAAAAAGCCGGGCTTACCATACCGATTATGATTGGCGGAGCCACCACGTCCAAGCTACATACAGCCGTAAAGATAGCTCCCCATTATGATTACCCTGTTATCCATGTAACAGACGCTTCGCAAAATCCGGTTATAGCCGCCAAATTATTAAACCCGGATACTCGCGGAGCATATTTGAAACAACTGGATGAAGAATATGAAGCGCTTCGCCTCTCACTGGAAAAAAAGAAAGACGTGCTGATACCCTTGGTAGAAGCCAGGAAACACCCCCTTCCGATTGATTGGCAAGCCTATCACCCGGTAACACCCCGTCAAAAAGGAATCCAGCTCATCCCCCATATCCCCATCGAAGAAATACGCCCCTACATTCATTGGACCTTCTTTTTCGCCGCCTGGAAACTAAGTGGCCGGTTTGCCGAAGCAGCCGCCCTCGACGGTTGCGATGCCTGCCGAGCCGCCTGGCTCGCCGGTTTCCCCGAAAAAGACAGGCCAAAAGCCGCCGAAGCCATGCAATTATTCAAAGACGCCTCCCGGATGCTCGACTATCTCACCAGCATAAAAGCCGAATACTGCAAAGCCGTTTACGGTTTTTTCCCTGCAAACAGCGAAGACGATACAATCATATTCGGAAATGGCTTCCACCTGCCGGTGTTGAGACAACAAAAAGAAAATAAAGAAAACATCTACAAGTCATTAGCCGATTATATCATGCCCTCCTCGGAAGGAAAAACAGACTATATCGGCGTTTTCGCCGTTACAGCCGGAGCCGGCATCGAACATCTGCGCGCCAAATACGAAGCCCGAGGCGACACCTATTCCTCCATGTTGCTGCAAAGCCTGGCAGACAGACTGGCCGAAGCCGCCGCCGAATACCTCCATGCAAAAGTCCGCCGCGAATATTGGGGCTATGCCCCGGAGGAATCGCTCAGCATCCCCGACTTATTCCGCGTCAAATATAAAGGCATACGCCCGGCCGTGGGATATCCTTCCCTGCCCGACCAACTGCTAAGCGTTGAACTGGACAAACTGTTGCAACTTTCCCAAATCGGCATAAAACTCACAGAAAACGGTGCAATGTACCCCGCAGCCTCCGTCAGCGGCATTTATATTGCCCATCCCGACGCCGCCTATTTCATGATAGGCGCAATAGACGACGAACAATTGGCAGACTATTCCCGCAGGCGCAATATCGACAAGGCAAAATTACTCCCCTTCCTTCACCAGAATATCCAATGAAGCCTGCCGGGCCGGTTTGATACCGTTAATGGCTCACCGTTAGCAGGCTTCCCCCGGTATGTGATACAAATTCGGGCGCATACTGGCACTGGATAGTTGCGATGCCATTGCTATACTTGCCGGTTCGTGAAACAAAGGCGGCGTATTCCAACACATATGAGCCAGCCGGTAGGCGGTAAAAATAAAAATATTCCGACGCGTCCTTAGGGGAATGGAAATAAACGACGCCATCTGCCGACTGGTAACCGGAAGTCTGCAACGCCGGTTCAAAGCATCCGGGGCGAATGTCTTTCAAGCTTACGTAATTCATCTCACGGTCTGTACGGATAGTAAGCCTTACAATCACTTTGTCTCCGGTGCGGAGCGGGCGTTCTTCCGTAACCGGGACGATCCGACGCCCTGCCCCATCTGTTGTTTCTATAAAGAGCCTCTTCTCAACACTCAACGGGCCGGACTGTTTGCCTACCTTGTCAATCTTTTCGAAGTACTGATTGTACACAGCCCCCCAGGAAGGGGTTTTACCCTCTTTTTGTATCGTCAAGGTATTCATCAACGGGGTGATATCAACGGCTTCCACTCTCTCTTTCAGATAGCCGGTGGCTGTTTCTCCGGATGTTTGGCCGATGGTTTTATTCCCCCAGCGGATAATCGACCTATTCTCTTCGGCCAGCCAATCCGTACCGGTGGCCAACAGGCTGTAGATGGCATTTACGGTAGACGGCAAGGTGTTCCAGTCTTGCGTTTGTTTTTGGTTTAGGAGCCATTGTTTCATGCGGTCGGTTTCCTGTGTATCCGCATCGATTTCATGGAACGTTGCCATGAGCAGGCTATGCACGTCGGTTGGCGAATGGAAGAAATCCTGCCCTCTCTTGTTGTTTGCCCAATACATGCCTTGTTCTTTGGAGGTAGTGGCTGTTTCACGCAGCCAGGAAAGGATATTACCGGCCACCTCCTTCTCGCCACCACGGTACATAAGCAAGGCCACCTGCCCTTTTTCATGCAAAGGCATTTTTTTCCATTGCTTTCCGGCCTGGCTGGTATAGTAGCGGATACCTTCGCGCGCGTTGCCCCATTCAGGTATATCCCGGTAATAACTACGGATATAGAGGAAGTTCACCTGTGTAGCCGTAGGGACATAGTCGCCGGATGGCTTCTTTGTCAGGGTAAGTGTTTTATAATCTTCTGCTATTGATTTGTCGAGGAAGGCAAGAGCTCTCATCTGCATCTCTTTTTCTTGCTGATTGTAGGCCACGCCAGCCAAGCGACTCAGTTGCGCCATGCCGTTGAGGATAAAGAGTGTGATACGCCGGCTTGGGTAGAAACCTTCGAACCAGCCCCATCCTCCGCTTTCGTGTTGGCGGTCGAGCAATACCTTCAGGGCAGTCTCGCGTTGCTGGTTGGCGCGGTTTACATCAAACAACAGGGAAAGCCGTTGTTTTTGTTCTGTTTCCGATTCGGCATTCAACACCCAGGGGGTTTCTTTCAATAAGACGTTTTTAAGTTCTTCGTTCTTTTCCAGGTTGGAGAATAGGGTTGGAGCCGTACCGGCTTGCGCCTGCCATTGATCGATAATCTTTTTTATACGCGGGTTCGACCGGGCAATGGAGGCCGCCAGCGTATTACTGTAATAAGCCGCGAACCATGAGACGATATCGTCTTCGCGCGGCAACGTAATTGTTGGCAATGCCTGGACGGCGTACCACGCCGGATTGTTGCTAAACTCAAGCGTCATCGCATACGGCCGACGGGTATCCGGCGCTTTACTGCCGGACAACTTTATATGTTGTTCTCCTTCTTCTTGCAGATAGAACGGGGCGCTTTCCGTAATCAATAGTTCGTCGGGCAGGAGCGGCAACAGGTGTTGTTCTCCGTCACTCCCCAATTCGGCGTCGGCTATCACGCGGATGCCCAGCAAATCGTATCCGCCGGGGATAGGCACGCTCCATGCAACGGTGGTTGCGCCATCCTTTTCCAGGGCAAATGGCTGTCGCGCAATTGGGATGCCAACCGGTTGTTCGTCTGCCGGATTGAATAATTCCAGGCGAACGACTCCCCCGGTCGCTTTTTCCGAGAGGTTTATCACTTGCGCCGACAGGTTTACTTCGTCGCCTTGCCTGACAAATCTGGGCAGGTTGGGGAGTATCATTATTGGCTTTTGCGTGACAACTGTGTGTGTGGAAAGCCCGAATTTCAGGTCTTTGGTATGGGCCAACGTTTGCAACTTCCAGGTGGTGTTGCTTTCCGGAATGGTGAAGCTTATGGATACGTTCCCCTCTTTATCCGTCAATAAGGCAGGAAAGAAGAAGGCCGTTTCGTTAAAATTTGAGCGCAGGGCGGGCGCAGGCCCGGCCTGTTCCCCAATTCCTCCGGGTATAGCGACCTCGGCATCCGCTTCGGCCATCTGTTCTGTCACGCGTTCTTCCGGCGATGATTGGTCCGCTTTCGCCATATTCCGCATGACAGGAGCCTGCCCCCTGCCGTAAAAGAGGGCTCTGCTTCTTGGCGTATCTAACATCCCTTGCCAATCGAGGCCGGCATAAACGGTTTGCGGAACGTCTGCGTATGTTGCCTGCTGGGAGGAATAGTCCGAACGGCCGCGGAAGCCTTCCCCGGCAATGAACCGGTCGAATGGCAATGCCGGCTGGCGGAAGGGCGAAAAATACCAGGCAAACGGCGCGATCTTGTCCAAAGATGCGTCATACATGCCTGCCAGAACTTCGGCCAAAACAGCAGCGGAATCGGCGTCTTGTATGCGGAATTTCCATGTTTCCGAACTTCCGGGAAGTAAATGGTCACGAAACGTTTCCGGTTTGATGGTCAATGATTTATCCGGAATTTTCTTGTAAACGGGGATTTGTTGGTTGTATAGTTCCCCGGCTTTCACAAAGGTGAATGAGGCTATTATGCCGTCTCCGTAGCTTTCAAGGAACGGGATGTTGAATGTCTGGTTCTTATTGTTGAGCGTTATTCGTTTATGTTCTATCTTTTTCCCGTTGCTGAAAAGTTCGTATAACACGTAAGCGTCTTTATCGGATGTCCCGAAAACCACCGTTGCCGTTTCGCCCGGGAAGCAGCTTGTTTTGCCGGCCAACATCCATGTATGTGTGAACACCGGCGGACGCGTGTCTTTCCTGCTATATAGGACGACGTCGTTTACTCCTTCCACCTCGCGGCCTTTGCTGTCTCGCGTTGTTAATTTCAGACGATAACGCCCCGAAGTCAGTTTGCTGAAGATTCCGTTTTCCAGTTTGCTATCTGTCGAGAAAAATCCTTCCGCCACCTGTTTTCCTTCCTTGAATGTATCCGGTTTAGCCGTATCATCCAGCGTAATGAGGGTGTATGTCCCTTTGGCCGGGATTTCTTCGCCATTCAATGTCATGGCTGTTACGGCTACTGCCAGGGATTCTCTTTCGGCCTGGCTTCCGATATCGGTTCTTAGAATCATGCTCCTGTCGCCTACGGAAAAAGTTGAACGCGCTTCCTGTGTCTCATTTTTACTGTCGGTTGCCGACACCGTGATATCGTAGCTGTCGAATGAAAGCGGAAAATGATTGCCGCTTTTTTGGGGCCGGAAGCTGAACGTGAACGTGCCGTCTTCGCGTATGGCCGTTTTACCCTGGGCGACTTGTTCGTTGCCGGGATTTCCCCCATTGTAGGGGCGGAACCGGAAAGGCCGCCTCACAATCCGGTAAGCAACAGTCCCTCCCTGCAATAAAACGCCGGAAAAGGTTTGTGCTTTTCCTTTGATAGCCACGCTGTCGCCATAGGCCACGTCTTCTTTCACCGGGTCAATATCTATCTTGAAGGTGGGGCGTTTGTATTCTTCCACCTGGATGGCGACGGAACCGTTCGCGGTGGAAAGCGTAAATCGTCCGGTAAGCGTTTGGCGGGGTAAGGTAAATTCTCCTGTAAACGAGCCATACTCGTTGGTGGTAAATGATTGGGTAGTTACTTCCTTGTAATTGGCATCCCGCAGTATCACCTCAAAACATTTGTTTGATACGATGGCCGACCGGCTATAAGCGATGCCTTTGAAAAATACGGTCTGGCCGGGACGATAAAGCCCCCTGTCGGTGAGCAAACGCACTTCCAGGTCTTCCTGGTCGCTATCATATCTGCGACCGGCGTATACAGTAGTCAGCAGCAAATGCGAGTCGCCTTCCGTGCTTGCCTGATAAGCGGAGACGGCATCATTTCCAGGCAAAGCCGCTAAACCGTCTTTGTCTGTCTTTACCGAACCGGCACGCGAATAGTCGCGGTCTTTGTATACATAGTAATTTACGGTTGCTCCGTTGACCGGTTTTCCCGACATATAGTCTGTCACCAGAATTTCAGTCAATCCTTGGGCGGTTGAACGTGCGGCGGTAGCCAGGCGCGTCACGCTGAAAAGGTTGCCTGCCGTGATATCCAGGCCCGGCGAAGTGACCAGATATTCGTATAGCCCCGGCTTATCCATCGGTATACGCAGGGTGATATCGGTTTCCGTATATGTGTTTTTCGAATCAAGTGTGAAGGAGGCCTCTTTTACCATTTCCCCCAATGTCTCTGTCTTTTCTTTATACGAATAAGAGAGCGATTCTTCCACTGTTTTTTTGCTCTTGTAAATCCTTACGGTCACACTCGGAACGTTTTTGTATCTTAACGAAACTTCCAGGTCTTTGCCCGGATATACCGTGTTTTTGTTCCCAGCCCGAATGAACGGTTCTTCCATGGAAGCCAACCAGTTGGTGATAAGGCCGATCCGCTCGTATTCAGGGTAACGCAAGATGGTCTCTTTGCATCGCTTATATTGAAGGGAACGGATTGAGTCGGCGGTTTCAGAATCATACGATTTGTCGCGCAACAATTCAAGCTTTTCGGCCACGAACTCTACTACAAACGGGTGGTCTTGGTGGTCTTTTATAAGGCTATCCACAAATAATTCGTACCTCTCTTTTGCTTCCGGAGAGTACGATTCCTGATATTTCGCTTTATGAAAGGCCCATGATACGAATGCTGCTGATTTCAGGTCTTGCCTTATGTCGTAATAAGAGATCAAATCCAGATAGACTTCGTTTGACGGACGAATTTCCAGGGCGCGAAAGGCCAGAAATTCAAACAAGCCAGGACGTAATACCGGAGAATCCTTCCCGGTTTCCATGATATCTTTAAACGTTGCCGACGCTACACCTGACAAATAACGCCTGGGCACTAACGATGCCTTGAGTTCTTTTTCTATTTTGCCGGTAAAAAGATTGGAGGTCCATTCTCGTATATCGTCGGGGATAAAGCCTTCTATAGGAGTACGACGGTCTATTTTCCAACTGTTTGTCTGGTAGTAATGGTTGTACATTTCCGCCACCATCGAATGGAGTACTGCGATAGTTGCCGTGTCGGTTTGCTTCGTGATATACGCTTCGACTTCTTTTATCAAGTCGGGGAAGCAGTCTTCATCTACTTCCATTTTCCCTTTCATTTCACTGATAATCGCCTTAATCAGTTGAGGCGTGTCGTTGTTGTTTATTGCCTGGCCGACCATCCTATTTATGTTTGAAGTTTGTGTTGCTTTTAAAACGACGGAAAAAATAGTTCCGAACACCAAAACGGACAAAATCACAGTTCTAATTTTCATTTTTGCAAGGATTAAAATAACTACTAAATAAAGCGCTTTTTTATTTATGACTAATAGATACAAAGCGAGCGTAAAAAAACGTAAATTGATAGTTAATAAAACAAAGGGAGAGGGTAGTTGTAACGGGCGGGAGATAAACATTCATTCTGCTTACCTCCCGTATATTGCCTTTTTTTCTTTTTATTTCTTCCGTAAATAGGTATGGAATGTATACGCGTGCGCATGTCTTTCGTCGGCAGAGTGGTATTTGCGCTCTTCCATCACTTCTTCCCATTCGTCAAAATTGATTTCAGGGAAGAAGATATCGGCATTTTCGAAAACATGATGCACCCTTGTAAGGTATAGTTTATCAGCCAGGGGAAGCGATTCCTTGTATATCATGGCGCCCCCAATCATGAATATTTCTTCTTCATTTTCACACAATTCGAAAGCATCTTGCATGGAGTTGCAGACAAATACATTGATAAAGCTTTCAGGTGGTAAAGTCGTCAGCACGATGTTTTTCCGGTTAGGCAGCGCCCCTTTGGGAAGTGATTCAAACGTACGCCGTCCCATTACGACTGCATGTCCTGTGGTAGCGCCTTTGAAGCGTTGCATGTCGTAGGGCAGGTTCCACAACAGTTTATTCTTTCCACCGATGGCATTTTTTTCGTCTACTGCCGTAATAATTGATATTATACTCATGTTCGTAGAATTTAGAGATCGTTTTTCATCTATTAATTATACAGCCACTACCCCTTTGATGTGTGGATGAGGGTCGTAGCCGGTTAGTTTAAAGTCTTCGTATTTAAACCCGAAAATATCATTTACGCCGGGATTAATCTCCATTACAGGGAGAGCTTTGGGTTCGCGGGTCAATTGCAAGTGTACCTGTTCTAAGTGGTTGCTGTAAATATGGGCATCCCCCAAGGTGTGTACAAAATCTCCGGCTTTCAATCCGGTTACCTGCGCCATCATTTGCAACAATAGCGCATATGAGGCAATGTTGAATGGGACACCCAGGAAAATATCGGCGCTACGCTGGTACATTTGCAAGCTTAACCGCCCGTTTGCCACATAGAATTGAAAGAAGGCATGGCATGGAGGAAGGTTCATATTTTCCAAATCCCCTACATTCCATGAACTGACAATAATCCGGCGCGAATCCGGCGATTCCTTGATTGTACGTACGGCATCCGAAATCTGGTCGATGTTCCCTCCTTTGTAATCAGGCCACGAACGCCACTGGAATCCGTAGATATGCCCCAGATTGCCGTTGGCATCCGCCCATTCATTCCATATACGCACACCGTTGTCTTGAAGGTATTTCACATGGGTATCGCCATTCAAAAACCAGAGAAGTTCATATATAATAGACTTCAAATGCAGTTTCTTGGTTGTCAACAGGGGAAAGCCGTTTCCCAAATCAAAGCGCATCTGATGCCCAAAGATACTCAGTGTTCCGGTACCCGTCCGGTCTTCTTTTTTTACACCTTCCTTTAATACCCGGTCGAGTAACGCCAAATATTGTTTCATCCTTGCTTTTTTGATAGAACGCAAAAATACGAAAGCCATTTGTATAAAACAAGCAAATCACCCTATTGCTCAAGGCAAACGCATTTAAAAAAAGTCAATCAGCGAAAAAAAAAATTCATTGGGATGAATGGGGGAAAACATCCCAATGATTTAGGAAGATCATCCCAATGAAACCGGGAGAACATTCAGATGAATTTTTTTTCTCCCTGATTGTCTCTGAATAACCATATCTATGAGTTGACGGTGGATAGCACAAAAATTCGTTACACAATTGATGTGGACGGGCGAACGCCTCCGGAAGGTTTCTGGCTGAGAGATACTACCTGGGAAGAAGCAGAAAGAACATGGCTGGGTCGTAATCCCCATACCGGCTCTTCCCTTGCCAGTACGTAGCAATAGGGTTGTTTCATGGTAAAATGGGTCTTTGTACAACTACACGGGCCAATCAATTACTCAATTTTTTAATGCGTTTGCCCTGTGATTTCAATGTTGCTTGTTGTTTTTTTCTTAAATTTGTTTTATGAAAGCATTTACCCCATATACATACCGCCTTTTCGCCGCATGCCTGATGTACTGCCTTTTGTTTGTATCGTGTAACTCGGATAATGATTCAGACAAAAATACGTATGAACGCACTGTCATCGTTTATCTGGGACGTGACAACAACCTGACCAACCCGTATGAAGACAAAATAACATCCATGTTGCAGGGCTGGAATGGGAAACACGGAAACCTGATTATTTATCAAGACACAGCTGCCGGCAATTCGGGACTGATGGACGTTTACCAGGAAAAAGGAGAGAATAAAACCAGAACCATTCGGGAATATAGCAATGAAAATTCGGCAGACCCGGCTGTTTTCAGCCGGGTATTAAATGATGCCATGAAGCTTTATCCGGCCGATTCTTACGGACTCATTATCTTTTCACATGCTTCCGGATGGCTTCCCGAATCAACATTGACATCCCCCCGTTCTATAATTAAGGATAACAAAATGGAAATGGATCTCATCGACATGGCCGCTGCTATACCCAAAGGTTCTTTCGATTTCATCCTATTTGAAGCCTGTTTTACAGCAGGCATAGAAGTTGCCTATGAATTGAAAGACAAAACGCAGTATATTATCGCCTCATCTGCCGAAATTTCGTCGCCAGGATTCAGGGAAATATATGCCTCATCCATGAACTATCTTTTTGAAAAAGAACCTAAATTAGAAGCTTTTACACGCGCTATTTTTAATTTAATGAATGAGAGTGACGCCTATTATAAATCGGCCACTTCCAGCTTGATTAAAACAGAAAAACTGCACGACTTAGCCGTTTTCCTCCGCAAACACATCGACAAAGAAAAGGCAGCATCAATTAATGTCTACGACATACAACACTTTGACCGGTATTCGTATCGTTTATTCTTTGATTTCGAAGACTATTTCTCCCGTATATTGGAAGACGGGACATCCGTACAAGAATTAAAAGCGTTACTGGATGAATGTGTCCCATACAAGGATGCAACACCCTCATTCCTTCCCGACTGGAATGGGTTTGAGATTAATCATCATTCAGGTCTGACAACTTATATCGCGCAAAAACGTTTCCCTTATCTGAATGAAGCCTACAAAAAATTAACGTGGTATACAACTGTATTCGAATGACGGAACAACACCCATTGGGATTCTTTTTACCCGACAATACAAAACTGTTGATGCTTGGTAGTTTTCCTCCTCCCAAGGCACGCTGGTCGATGAATTTCTTTTATCCGAACTTCCAGAACGATATGTGGAGGATATTCGGGATTATATTTTACGCCGATAAGAATTATTTCATTAACGCTTCGGGAAAAGCGTTCGATGAAAAGAAAGCCAAGATGTTCTGCCATGAAAAAGGAGTCGGGCTGGGTGATACAGCCATGGAAGTTATTCGTTTGAAAGAGAACGCTTCCGACAAATTCCTTGAAGTAGTAACACCCTTCGATCCGGAAGACGTGTTGGCCAAAATACCCCTATGTGAAGCGATTGTTATAACCGGCCAAAAAGCGATGGATACGTTACGCACGGTTTTACAAGTCGACGAACCGAAAGTAGGCTCTTATACCACTTGTGTATTCAATAGACGGGAACTGAAGGTTTATCGTATGCCTTCTTCTTCCCGCGCATATCCTAAACCATTACAAGATAAAGCAAAAGATTATAAAAAGATGTTTCAGCAAATGGGATTTATTATATAATAAATCTTATCTTTGTGTCGTTTGACAAAAAAACTAACTTGCGATGATTACGATTATGATTGTCGTGTTCCTGGTTGGCTACTTACTGATTGCCCTGGAGCATCCGCTAAAACTAAACAAGTCTGGCACAGCGTTACTAACAGGTACTATCCTATGGGTACTGTACACTTATGCCGCCCCCGACCTAATCCCAAAAGCCACATTGGCAGAATTCAAAAACTTCCTCGAAAGCTATCCCGCTTTGTTTACATTGCCATACGAAGAGCAGTCAATAAAATATGTTGTTGAACATCAGGTGCTGGAAAGTATCGGCGACATTGCAGAAACACTTATCTTCCTGATTGGTGCGATGATCATTGTTGAGTTGATTGATGCCCACGGGGGATTTATGTTTATCACCAACCGCATCACGACGAAAGATAAACGCAGGCTATTAGTCATGATTTCCTCCATCACCTTCTTCATGTCTGCCGTGTTAGACAACCTCACTACTTCCATTGTGATGGTTATGCTTGTCAACAAACTTATCGGCAATTATAAGGAACGCTGGGTGTTCGGAAGTATTATCATCATAGCAGCGAATAGCGGCGGCGCCTGGTCGCCCATTGGCGACATCACGACAATTATGTTGTGGATCAGGGGGAACATCTCTACTTCGGCAACGATCCCACATCTTATCCTGCCCAGTATCGTATCCGCGTTAGTCCCGGTGTTAATCGCATGTCGTTTCCTGCATGGCAATATCTCTTTACCCAATAATATCACGAACGCATCAGACAATATTTTGCTGAAGGAACTGAAAACAAAAGAAAAACTATCCATCCTTATCCTGGGGGTTGCCTGCTTGCTGTTCGTTCCGGTATTCAAAACAGTCATCCATCTGCCTCCGTTCTTGGGGATACTGTTTGGTGTAGGCGTCTTATGGATTTACACGGAAATTATGTACCGGCGTAATTCCGTATCCGAAGATATCAAACTCAGGCTGTCGAAAATAGTACACCGTATTGATGGGTCGACCCTATTGTTTTTCCTCGGTATTCTATTGGCAGTAGACGCTTTACGTTGTGCCGGTATACTGGATATTCTTTCAAGACTGCTAGACACAAGCATCGGAAACGTTTATGCCGTCGACCTGATTATCGGATCGCTGTCGGCTATCGTAGACAACGTACCACTCGTAGCAGGAGCTATCGGCATGTATCCTATCGCTACAGAAGCAGTAATAGCTTCGGCTGCCGACCCGGCTTATATGGCAAACTTCGTGCAAGACGGCGTTTTCTGGCAATTCCTGGCATATTGTGCCGGAGTAGGCGGCAGTATGTTGATTATCGGATCGGCTGCCGGAGTTGTTGTCATGGGGCTTGAAAAGATAGACTTCATTTGGTACCTGAAGCATTTCTCTTTATTAGCTTTGCTGGGTTACCTGGCGGGAGCCGGTATTTATATCCTACAAAACTTATTCTTTTAGACAATGATATTGATAGCCGATAGTGGTTCTACAAAGACAGAGTGGCGCGTAACCGACAAGGGAAAATCCCTGCTATGTATCCACACTGCCGGAATTAACCCTTACTTTCAAAACACCGAAGACATTGAGCGGGAAATAGAAAACAAACTGTTACCCGGAATAAAAGACATTCCTGTCGACGCCGTTTATTTTTATGGCGCAGGCTGCAACGTTCCTGAAAAAAACTGCCTTATTACCGATGCCATATCCTCCTTCTTGCCCGTTCCCGTAGAGGTAAACAGCGACTTGCTGGGAGCTGCACGTTCTTTATGCGGGCAAGCTCCGGGAATCGCTTGCATATTAGGAACAGGTTCTAATTCTTGTTTTTACGACGGGAAAAACATCGTTAAGAATATTTCACCCTTAGGATTCATTCTTGGCGACGAAGGTAGCGGAGCCGTACTGGGAAAATTGTTGGTGGGAGATTGCCTGAAAAACCAGCTCCCCAAACACCTGAAAGATAGATTCATCGAGCAATACCAACTGACACCGGCTGGAATTCTGGATCATGTGTACAAGCAGCCTTTCCCAAACCGTTACCTGGCAACGCTTTCCAAATTCCTGATAGAAAACATCTCGGAACCATCTATGTACAAACTGGTATACGACAGTTTCAGAAGCTTTTTCATACGAAACGTAATGCAATACGACAATTACACCGCCCTTCCCATATCTTTTATCGGTTCCATCGCTTTTTACTACCAAGACATACTAAGGGAAGCGGCAAAGTCTTTATCATTACAAATCAAACAAATAACACAAACCCCCATGGAGGGGTTATTATCATATCACTCATAAATCCGACCTATGGCTTTTCAAAAAATAACAGAATCCGATTCATTATACAACAATCTTGAAAATATGCCTGTCCGCGAGTTGCTGGAAGGTATCAACAAGGAAGATCAGAAAATAGCCCTCGCAGTAAAAAAAGAAATACCGAAAATAGAAGAACTGGTAAAAGGCATCGTCAAACGAATGAAACGGGGCGGGCGAATCTTCTATATGGGAGCCGGCACAAGCGGACGTCTCGGCGTATTGGATGCCTCCGAAATACCTCCCACATACGGAATGTCAAACACATGGGTCATCGGACTGATAGCCGGAGGCGACACTGCGCTACGCAACCCGGTAGAAGCTGCCGAAGACGATCTGGAAAAAGGATGGCAAGAACTGTTAGCGTACAAAATCAACTCCAACGACACTGTCATTGGAATAGCAGCCTCAGGAACCACCCCCTATGTAATCGGCGCCCTCCGGAAAGCCAGGGAAAACGGCCTGCTCACAGCATCTGTCTCATGCAATCCGGATTCGCCGGTTGCACAAGAAGCCGACATCGCCATCGAACCGGTAGTAGGACCCGAATTTGTAACCGGAAGTACCCGCATGAAAAGTGGTACGGCACAAAAAATGGTGTTAAACATGATTACCACCTCCACAATGATTCAACTAGGAAGAGTAAAGGGAAACCGGATGGTCAACATGCAACTCACCAACCAGAAACTGGTAGACCGTGGAACCCGGATGCTCATGGAAGAACTTCATTTAGACTACAAACAAGCCAAGCGCTTATTGCTACTGCACGGCTCTGTAAAAAAAGCAATAGACGCTTTCAACAACGGCGAATAAACCTCAGAAAAGCCTCCACTTGCGGTATCAAGGCCTGCTTGCCATCATTGTAAATCACATAATCGGAGCGCTCTTTTTTCGTTTCGTCCGGTAATTGACTTTTGACTCGGCGGGCCACCTCTTCATAAGAAGTATTATCACGAGCCGTAACTCGCTGGATTCGTACGCCCAACGGAGCGTATACCATAACTGAAACATCAACGCTTTTATCGAACCCGGACTCAAACAAAATAGCCGTCTCAATAGCGCACAAAGCCGTTTCCCGGCTCATCGCCCACGCTAGGAAGTGGCGGTTTACTTCAGGATGGATAATAGCGTTAACACGGCGTAAATATTCCGCATCCGTAAAAATAAGCGAAGCCAGATAATTCTTATCCAAAACACCACCCGGATAAATCCGCTCTCCAAACAAATCAATAAGCCCCTCGCGTATCACCGCCGACGCCTGCGTTAACTGTTTGCTCTCTTCGTCAGCCATGTAAACCGGAATTCCCATTATGCCAAACAAGACGGCAACAACAGACTTCCCGCTCCCAATACCACCGGTCAGACCTATTTTAATCATCCGAAACGTTTTGTTCCAATATAAATTCAATAGAATCAGGTTGAATAGATACCTTTTCTATCCAATCCGGCTTCTTTGAAAGCATAACTGGAAGCATACCCGAAACATTTTGCCCTAGGTTAGACAAAAACACCTCGGCTATAAAATCACCTTCGTCCAAATCTTTGAAACGCGACAGCGGAACCGTACTGGTTATCCTTACTGTTGAAGGAAACATCCGGATCGTATAGCCGGGAGGAACATTCATACCCCTCAACGCTATCTCTACACTCTTTTCTGTATACTCCTCAATAGCAACATAAATAGATACTACATCAGGTTCAATGACTACCCCATTTATTTTCCTGAGATACACATCGCGCTCTATAGCCTTATTCCCCTTTTTGATTTCCGTAAAAACCGTTTTAATGACCGTCAAACTATCCAACGCCACATCTGTCGCAAACACATCAACAAAAGGAGGATCAATTATCACATCGCCGGAAACCAGAAACCCCGGTTCTGTACGGATATCACCGTCAAACACAACAGGCAAACGCTTCTTTATCAACTTGCGGTAAGGCTCCTGTATCTGTTCCGGATTAAAACTTATCAAACTGGTAGTTGCTATCAACTTACCCATAATAGCACTTTCGATATCGCTCCGTTCTAGAAAAATCTCCCCCTTTTCCACAGGAAAATCCTTCATGCTGAGATTAATGGCAGAAATCTTCTTTCCCAGTGAATAATTCAGCAAAACACTCCCCTTATCCCTCACGCGAACTTTTATCTCGCTGGGAGGCGTCCGCACAAAAGCCATATCTTTCGGTATATTACGATATCGCACAGGAACCGACACCTGTATTTCATACTCCTCCTGCAAACTCTGCAACACCCAGAATCCAAATGAAAGGAATATAAAAAGCAGAAAGATTAAAACTTCTTTCCACTGATAACTGTGCAAAAAAACCTTAATCTTCCTCTGAAGAGACTTGAAGGATTGTTGGATATTTTCAAGTCGTTTCATTCATCTCTATTTTATCGCTGCTGCTTCTGGACATCTTCAGAAGAAGCAAATACCGACGATTTATCCACACGGATACGCACGCCTTCGGATATCTCAACCTGCATATAACCATCATTAATTTCTTTTATCTTCCCGTAAATCCCTCCGGCTGTCACTACCTTATCGCCCGGCTTCATAGCCTCGCGAGCCTTTTGTATCGCTTTTTGTTTCTTTTGTTGCGGGCGGATCATAAAGAAATAAAAAATCGCGACAATCACCACCATCATCAATATACCCGAATAAGGAGACGCCCCTCCGCCTGCCGGAGCCGCCTGAAGTAAAATACTTAATAATTCCATTTTATAGTCGTTTTATGAGTAATTCCATTATAGCTAATATGCAAAAGTAATGATAATAATCAATCTTTAAACAACACATTCTCTTTTTTTAACTCGCCAACCACAGCATCCAATATCCCGTTAATAAACGTACCACTCTTAGGAGTACTATAATATTTAGCCGTATCAATATACTCGTTCAAGCTCACACTGATAGGTATACTTGGAAATGTAACAATTTCAGCCACAGCCAGCTGCATAATAATCAAATCAATATTGGCCACCCGTTCCGTCTCCCAGTTCTTCATATGCCGGTCAATACGCTCGCGGTATTCCATCCCATGCAGAATCGCTTCCCGAAACAATTTGACAGCAAACGAGCGATCTTCCTGATCCTTGAACATCGGTAATAAAGCCTGTTTGCTTCCCTCCTTCTCATCAAAACGTTTAATTGTCTTCAGCACAAAAGTCTCCACTATCTCAATATCATCATTCCAATAAAGACTCTTATCCTCCAGATACTCAGTAATCATATCATTCCCGCAAATCACCCTCTTGAACACAGCGCGCCAAAACTCCCTGTCAGCGGCATACGAATCATCCGGATTAGCCAAATACTCAGCGTATACATCCGAAGCCAGAATCAGGTCTAACACCTTCTTTACAAAATCCTGATCATTACTCCACGAAAGTTTCTTTTCAGACACATAATTATTAAAATCCGTAACCTCCCCCAACTGGGCGGCAAAACGATTATCCACCATCCGCATATTCGGATTCCTATCCTCCTCCGTCGGGCGGTATTTATGCTTCCGGTTATCCAACAAGCGATTTTGAAGATTAGTCAAGTCAATAATAAGTAAAAGGAAGTAATGATACAAATCATAAGATTTCTGCAAACTAAAGAGCAATTCGTTTTCCGCGACTTTCAAGTCATTTGTTCCGTTTTGATAATAAGCATATAATATCTGTAGAACTTTGATACGGATTAATATTCTGTTAATCATTATTTGAAGGACCTTCTCGTTTTTTGTTGTATTTAAAAAAATCAGGCTGCAAAGATAAGCAAAATCCGCTTAACACCCACAACATACCCGCAAAAACTATCTCCCTGCAAAAAAGAAACCATCTTGATGCAATTTTTAGGTTTACGTAAGCATGATGTACATCATGCTTATACCTTATTATGGCCTATACGAACACTATTTTATGTAAATTTGCCTTTATAAGTTTTTAACCCTCAAAATGAAACACATGAAAAAACTATCTTTTCTACTATGCTTTATATCATTTACTCTCTTTTTAAAAGCAGGAGAGTGGATACGGATCAACCAATTAGGTTATCTGCCCGTTTCATTCAAAATCGCTGTTCTGATGAGTGAAGAAACCATAGAAATCAATCGCTTTTCCTTAAAAGACGCACATACAGGTCAAACGATCCACTCTTTTACATCCATAGAAAAAACCGGTTCCTACGGACAAATGAAATCGACATACCGTCTGGATTTCAGCAAATTCAATAAAAAAGGAACCTATTATCTGGTCGCAGGAAAAGCAAAATCCCCGGTCTTCCGCGTCAACACAGACATATATGATGGTACAGCCGACTTCCTTCTCCACTATATGAGGCAGCAACGATGCGGCTACAATCCATACCTGAAAGACAGTTGTCATCTGCACGACGGATATATCGTATACCACCCCACGCGCACAAACGAAAAGATAGACGCGACAGGAGGATGGCATGATGCAACAGACTACCTGCAATATACCGCCACATCCGCGAATGCCGTTTACCAAATGATGCTTGCCTGGCAACAAAACCCCGGATCTTTCGCCGACAAACACAAGGCAAATGGCGAACTCGGCAGCAACGGCATCCCCGATATCATAGACGAAATCAAATGGGGAATGGACTGGCTCGTAAAGATGAACCCGGAAAAGGGCGTGATGTTCAACCAAATTGCCGACGACCGCGACCATGCCGGATTCCGTCTTCCTACAAAAGACACCGTAGATTATGGTTGGGGAAAAGGAACCGGCCGGCCCGTTTACTTTTGTACCGGGACGCCGCAAGGCTTGTTACGCCATAAAAACAGGACTACAGGCATAGCAAGCACTGCCGGGAAATTCGCGTCCTGTTTTGCTCTGGGAGCCCAGGTATTGAAAGATTTTTATCCCGGTTACGCCCGTATGTTAGGCAGCAAAGCCGGTGACGCTTACCAACACGGCGCAACCCATCCCGGAGCTTGCCAAACAGCTCCCGGAGGCGCTCCCTACTTTTACGAAGAAGACAACTGGGCCGATGATATGGAACTGGCCGCGGCTCAATTATATCAAACAACCGGAAATCCACAATATCTGGAGGAAGCTGTACAATACGGGCGGATGGAACCCGTCACCCCCTGGATGGGAGCAGACAGCGCCCGTCATTACCAATGGTATCCGTTTATGAACGTAGGCCACTATCTACTGAGCAATGTAAACGACAAACGGGTAAGCAGGGAATTTCAGCGCAACTTACGTACAGGTGTCGAACGGGTATACGAAAATGCGCAAAGTAGCCCTTTCCTTTTCGGTGTTCCCTATATCTGGTGTTCGAACAACCTGGTCACTGCAATACTTACTCAATGCCGTTTATACAGGGAAACAACGGGAGACGAACAATACGCCGAAATGGAGGCCTCCTTGCGCGATTGGCTGTTCGGTTGCAACCCCTGGGGAACAAGCATGGTGGTCGGGCTTCCGGCTTGGGGAGACACCCCCGGATTTCCCCACTCTTCTTATTTGAACATAGGGATAGGAACAACTCCCGGCGGATTGGTTGATGGCCCTGTCTATGGCAGTATATTCGGCGGATTGATTGGCGTTACGATTACAGAACCCGACACATATGCCAAATTCCAAAGCAGCCTGGTGGTTTATCACGACGATATTTCCGACTATTCCACAAACGAGCCTACGATGGACGGCACTGCCTGCCTCACATATTACCTTTCAGCGATGCAGAAGGATGGGAATAGACAAGCAAACAAAATCACCCAACAACCGGAAATTAATTATTCCCATCCAGTCATTGAGTGATTCCGGTTATTGAGCGATTTGATTAAAGCCTTGCCTTAATCGCTTCTGATTCTTTTTCGTATCCGGGTTTGTTCAATAGAGCGAACATGTTCTTTTTGTATGCCTCCACACCGGGTTGGTCGAAGGGGTTTACTTCCAGCATATACCCGCTGATTCCACAGGCTTTCTCGAAAAAGTAAAACAGTTGCCCGATATAATATGCGCTTACTTCAGGCATCGTGATTTTAATATTCGGGACTCCACCGTCTACGTGAGCCAACTGAGTTCCCAATTCCGCCATTTTGTTGACGTCGTCTACACGCTTACCTGCCAGGAAGTTCAATCCGTCCAGGTTCGCTTCATCCGTTGGGACAAACACTTTGTGTTCAGGATTCTCCACAGAGACGACCGTCTCAAAGATAGAACGTTCACCGTCTTGTATCCATTGCCCCATAGAATGTAAATCTGTGGTCAAATCTACAGAAGCGGGGAAAATACCCTTGTGGTCTTTGCCTTCGCTTTCGCCATACAATTGTTTCCACCATTCGGCAATGTAATGAAGTTTCGGATGGAAGTTTGCCAATATCTCTATTTTCTTTCCGTCTTTATAAAGCTCGTTGCGGACAGAAGCATAAATGGCCGCTATGTTTTCCGCGAACGCGACGTCTTCCCCTGTCGCTTTTTCCATATCGGCAGCGCCTCTTACCAAGTCGCGGATGTTGATACCTGCCACAGCAATAGGCAACAGTCCAACCGGCGTGAGGACAGAAAAACGCCCGCCTACATTGTCGGGGATTACAAACGTTTTGTATCCTTCCTGATTAGCCAATGTGCGCAACGCGCCTTTCTCTGCGTCCGTAATGGCTACGATACGGTGTTTGGCCTCTGCTTTCCCTACGGCCTCTTCCAATTGTTTCTTCAGGATACGGAAGGCCAGCGCCGGTTCGGTAGTCGTGCCCGATTTGGATATGTTGATGATTCCGAAAGGTCTGCCTTTCAGTATTTCGGAGAGTTCATACAGGTAATCTTCGCCAATGTTTTGCCCGGCATATAGTATAACGGGATTTTTACGTTCTTTTTGCAACCAGTCGAAGCTGTTATTCAACGCGTCTATTACAGCTTTGGCTCCCAAATAACTTCCCCCGATACCAATAACGACAACTATTTCGCATTGATCGCGAAGCGCTTTGGCGGTGTTTTCAATCTCATCCAGATCTTCATTGGTGATGGAAGAAGGCAGGCGCAGCCATCCCAAAAAATCATTTCCGGAGCCTGTGCCATTGTGCAATTTTCCAATACATGCTTTTACTGTTGGCTCTTGGGCATAGACTTGCTTGTTTGTTACTCTGCCTAAAGCTTTGTCGATGTGAAGACGAATACTTTTCATATGGTTGTTTTATTTAAACGTTTCTGTTAATTTGCGAATAACCGTTACCGGCGATTTCTTTTCGTATAATATACCATACAAGGCGTCCAGGATAGGCATATTCACCTTATATTTATCATTTATTTCATAAATACATTTAGTGCCATAATAACCTTCGGCAATCATTTCCATCTCCAACTGGGCTATCTTAACGGAATATCCTTTGCCTATCATCGTTCCGAATATCCGGTTGCGGCTGAAGCGTGAAGAGGAAGTCACCAACAAATCGCCGGTATAAACCGAGTCGGTAATATCCCGTTCCACATGGCTCACGGCATCTACAAACCGCCTCATCTCCTGAATGGCATTACATAGGAACACCGCCTGGAAGTTGTCGCCATATTTCATGCCATGACAGATGCCGGCTACGATTGCATAGACATTTTTCAATACCGAAGCATATTCAATACCGGCTACATCCTGGCTGATAACGTTTTTGAGGTAATGATTCCGGAATACTTCCGAGAGCAACTGGATATTGTCGGTATTCGTACAACCAAGCGTAAGGTACGACAAGCGTTCCAATGCTATTTCTTCGGCGTGGCAAGGGCCTCCGATGACCGCTATGCTTTCCGGCGGCACATCATAATATTCTGTAAAATAATCGGTAATGAGCATGTTTTCATCCGGCACAAGCCCCTTGATGGCAGATACAATGAACTTGTCGCGCATGGATGTCTTAACCTTTTTCAAATGTTGTTTCAAGAAAGGGGAAGGGGTGGCAAATACCAGCGTATCGGATTCCTTGATCACTTCATTAATGTTTGAATAAAAGTTTATCTTATCCGTATCAAACTTAATGCTGGTAATGTAACAAGGATTATGGCCCAGTTGCTTGAATTCCTCAATACGGTCTGGCCGCCGCATGTACCAATTGATGCTATCTTCGGTAGACAACACGATCTTTGCCAGCGCCGTAGCCCAACTTCCGCCTCCCATAATGGCAATTTTTCCGGGATGCTTCATCGTAGTTAGTTATTTAGATACATTTGCTATCCAGGCTTCCACTGTCTCGGCTGTCGGATTCTGCAAATTCATCTTATGTTTCTTATTAAGTTCACAAAGTTCTTGCCGTAGTTTGTTCGGGTTCAATCCTCCGAGCATATCAACTGTAATGTATCCTGCTTTTTGCAATGCAGGTATCCATCCGGCATCGACGCCTAACGCTTCATATTTGTCGGGGGTATCTTTTTTAATCACCTTTTCGGGACGCATCTGCGGGAAGAACAAGACGTCCTGGATGCTCTCCTGCTCGGTAAGGAACATTGCCAAACGATCCATTCCGATACCTATACCGCTCGTAGGAGGCATGCCGTATTCCAGTGCGCGTAGGAAATCCTGGTCGATAAACATAGCTTCGTCATCTCCTTTTTCCGACAGGCGAAGCTGGTCTTCAAAGCGCATACGTTGATCTACCGGGTCATTGAGTTCCGAATAGGCATTCGCCAACTCCTTCCCGTTCACCATCAGTTCGAAACGTTCGGTAAGCTCCGGATTATCACGATGCTTCTTCGTCAGTGGAGACATCTCAACCGGATAGTCAATAATAAACGTCGGCTGAATATAATTGCCTTCACATTTGTCGCCAAAGATCGCATCAATCAACTTTCCTTTACCCATTGCTTCGTCTTGCTCAACGCCCAGTTGCCTGCATACGCCGCGCAACTGCGTTTCATCCATTCCGCTGATATCAATGCCGGTAAATTCTTTTATAGAGTCAATCATCGTCACCCGTGGGTAAGGAGCCTTATAATCTATCTCTTTATCACCCATTTTAACTTTGGTCGTACCATGAACATCCAGGCAAATCTTTTCAAGCATTTGTTCTGTAAAGTTCATCATCCATTTGTAGTCTTTATAGGCCACATAAAATTCCATCACCGTAAATTCAGGGTTATGCGTGCGATCCATTCCTTCGTTGCGGAAATTCCGGCTGAACTCATACACGCCCTCAAAGCCTCCTACTATCAGGCGTTTCAGGTATAACTCATTGGCTATACGGAGATACAAGGGGATATCAAGGGCATTATGGTGTGTGATAAACGGACGTGCCGTTGCCCCTCCGGGTATGCTTTGAAGCACTGGGGTGTCAACCTCGATATATCCATGCCGGTTCAGGAACTCGCGCATAGAATTAAAGATCTTTGTCCTTTTTACAAAGACGTCTTTTACCCCTTCGTTTACTACCAAGTCTACATAACGTTGGCGGTATCGTTGTTCGGGGTCATTGAAACCATCGTACACCACCCCATCCTTCATCTTTACAACAGGCAACGGACGAAGCGATTTAGACAGGATAGTCAACCTTTCGGCATGAACCGATATTTCCCCCATCTGTGTACGAAAAACATATCCTTTTACACCGACAAAGTCGCCGATATCCAGCAATTTTTTAAACACTGTATTATATAGCTCTTTCTCGTCGCCGGGACAAAGGTCGTCGCGCGAGATATAAACCTGTATTCTTCCTGCCGAATCTTGTAATTCCATAAAAGAAGCCTTTCCCATAATGCGGCGGCTCATAATGCGCCCGGCAATGCTCACTTCGCGGCGTTCGGCATCATCCTTGTAGTTTTCTTTTATTTCTTTCGACCATGCATTGGTTACATACTCTGCCGCAGGGTAAGGTTCTATGCCTAACAGGCGCAGTTGTTCCATACTATTCCGTCTGAAAACTTCCTGTTCACTTAGTTCTAATGGATTCATCATTTTTCTGTTTGAATAACAGGGGCAAAAGTACAAAACTTTTCCCATTAATTAAAGATTTTACACACCGCGTGGATAAATAGCGGCGTTCCCGCATTCATGCGACAAAGACGCCAGCCGCTCTTACATCAATAATTTCCCCATCTATAATTATACTTTTATATGCTCTTTCCATATAAATTTATTGCCAAAAACGACCCGCTTTTCGCAATAAATAAAATATTTCATCTCGGCATTCGCAATAACAGATGGAATTTATTCAAAAAAA
>JAIRRS010000080.1 GCA_031255855.1 Tannerellaceae bacterium
TATGATTATGATGAAAAGTATTTTTTGACAAGTAGTTTACGGTACGACGGTTCCTCCCGGTTCTCTCCCGAAAGTCGTTGGGGTGGATTTTGGTCGTTAGGAGCCGCTTGGTTGATAAGCAAGGAAAGTTTTATGAGTTCTATTGACCAGATTGATGAATTAAAGATAAAAGCCAGCTATGGAACTCAGGGGAATGATGGTATCTTGGATTCGCGTGGTTATCTCATGTACAATTTATACGAGGACCAATACGCTGTGTCTCCTGACGGAAGCGGTGGTATTGCTGTAGCTTGGGCTATACGTGGAAATCGGGATTTAAAGTGGGAGAAATCGGAAAATTTCAATGCCGGTCTGGAATTCAGGGTATTCGACAGATTGTTTGGCGGTGTTGAATACTATCAGAAGATCACGAGAGACATGCTTTATCAAAAGCCTTTAGCTACTTCTCAAGGTCTTCCCAATTGGATATACGATAATGCAATTTCAATGAAAAACAGTGGCATCGAAATTGAATTAGGTGTAGATATATTTGACACGAGAGATTTTACATGGCAGGTTAAAGGAAATTTAACCACCCAGAAAAATGTCATTCTTGAATTGCCGGCGGACAAAGATCCGGAAGGAAAAGGGTATGTGTATGGTGACTATTGGCACAAAGTAGGTGGGTCTATTTATGACTTCTATACTTGGCGTTCAGCGGGAGTCGATCCCGCTACGGGTAAAGCGCTTTGGTATGGGGAAGAAATAGATGAAGATAATTTACCGATCAAGGGCACTGAGAAAGTTGTTTCGGAATATGGAAGCGCTTCCCGCTATGAACTAGGAAAATCAGCTTTACCATCAATTTATGGAGGCTTCGAGACAACGCTGACATATAAGGGCGTGGATTTCTCTATACAAGGGGCTTATCAATATGGTGGTTATGGATGGGATACACATTATCGGGGATTAATGGCTACGTTGGAAGATGCAGCGTCAGGCTTGCATACGGATGTTTTGGAACGTCGTTGGACTACTCCCGGACAGATAACGGATGTTCCTCGTTTGGAATATGGCTTAAGTCAGCAAAATTCAACATCAGACAGGTTTCTTGTAAGCCGTTCTTATATAAGCCTTAATAATCTTACATTGGGTTATACACTTCCCAAAAAACTTACCGGCAAAATTGGTATTGAGAAAGTAAGGATCTATGCTACGGGAGATAACCTTGCGTTGTGGTCTGCACGGAAAGGTTATGACCCCAGAGTCTTTGTTGCCGGTACCGGAGCGTATGTTTATGGAGCCATGCGGTCTTATTCTATGGGTTTAAATGTCAATTTTTAATATTGGAATAGTTATGAAAAGAATTTTTAAAAACAGATTTATCATACTCCTTGTTTTTTGTTTTGGATTGTTTTCGTGTTCGGACGATTTTCTGAATCCGGATGTGTCTGAATATGCAACAGGTGAGCAAATTAACGACTTAACTTCTCAAGGAGGTGAAACAGTCGTTGCACTAATGAATTCGATCATATCCGGAGCATACAATGCTATGATTACTTATCAGGATCGTCACGATGCTTTTGGACAAATGTCAACCGGGTTTGCTGCTGATCTGATGACAGAAGATGTGGCTATAAACTATGTACATCAGTTTATTTTCGACTATCAGATAGGCAATAATGCAGCTGCATACGCGAGAACGGTAAATACATGGAATTATCTTTACTCTGTTGTAAGTAAATGTAACGAGGTAATCGCCGCTGTTTCTTCCGAAACGACTGATTCCGATTTGAAAAAGGTTTTGGGACAGGCGCTCGCTTTGCGTTCTTATGCATATCTGCAATTGGTTCAACGTTATCAGCAAACGTATATTGGAAATGAAGATAAACCGGCTGTTCCTCTTACGTTAACGGCAAATGATGATAGAGAGTCAATCCCAAGCAGGGCAACCGCAAGAGAAGTATATGATAAACTGCTTGTTGATTTGGAAGATGCGGTTAATTTTTTGGATGGATTTTCTCGTCCGAATAAAACCATCATTGATCAGTCTGTTGCATCAGGCATTTATGCCAGGTTGTTAATCGTTGTTGAGGATTGGCCCAAAGCCGCTCAATATGCCAAGCTTGCAAGGACCGGTTATTCTTTAATGTCTCAGAATGAATTGAAAGTGGATGGTTTTAACGAAATTAACAACAAAGAATGGTTATGGGGAGCTGATATAACAGGAGAAACTACCACCATGTTTGCATCCTTCTTCTCTCATGTTTGTTCTTATGATGAGGGTTATGGACAATCAAACTTTATGCCTAAGATGATGGATGCCCGTCTTTATTCCCAAATGGGTTCCAACGATGCCAGAAAGGCACAATTTAAAGATCCTTCTTTGCCCGTGGATATTGAATCCGATGTGGCAGAAGAGAATGCGCCTTCTTATTGTAATTTTAAATTTAAAAAGGTTACGGGCTGGTTGGCTGATTATGTGTATATGAGGGCTTCTGAAATGTATCTGATAGAAGCAGAAGCATTAGCCCGGCAAGGAAAAGGCGCTGAAGCTTACGTTGTAATGAAAGAGTATATGGACAACCGTGATCCGGATTGGGCTGTGGGACGGTCGTCCGTGACGGCCGAAGACGTCTTTCTGCAAAAACGACTGGAACTGTGGGCAGAAGGTCACATTTTCTATGATTATTTACGTTTCAAGAAAGGCGTGAATAGAGATTATGCCGGATCAAACCATTTGGAAAAATTAAATATTCCGGCCGGATCCTGGAAATTTATTTATCAGCTGCCACAGTTTGAGATCGACAATAATGTTGATTTGTCTGAGGCTGACCAAAATCCGTTAGAATAATGTAGTAAAAATCTTTAATGTCAATTTGTTTATGAAAAGTACAAAATTTTTAATAATATCATTGTTTGCAGGTATTTTGTTATGCTCTTGCGAACAGGAGGACGGAACCGTATATACCGGAGAGTTGGATAAGTTGGTAAGTTTTGCTTCTCCAAAATATACTCAAGAGTTGGTCGATGAAGATGGAACACAAATCAAAATAAAACTTCAAAGAGCCCAAACTGCCGGCACATTGGATGTCCCGATTATCTTTGAAAGTCAAAGTGATCTGATTCAAATGAATGATTTGGTTGTTCATTTTGCTGATGGTGAGGCTGTTGCTTATGGAACTGTGTCTCATCCGGGGGCGTCCGGATTGGATATTGGTATCGAATATCAAGCGACTTTAAGCATTGATGAAGAGGCTGTATCTGTATCCCCAGGCGGTATAAGTGCACAGCAAGTGGTCCTTACCAGAAAACTTACCTGGAAAAGCGTAGGGGAAGGTATTTTCACTTCAAACGATATCTATGGAGCGACTTATTCGGTTGAGGTTTTATCGACAGAAGAAGATCCTAATATTTTCAAAGCATTGGGGTTATATGAAGACGGATATGATATTCTTATCATTGTTGATAAAGCAAATGGAACGGCCGTTATTCCTCAACAGGAAATAGGTCTTTCTTTGTTCGGAGCCGATTATCCTAAAACATGGCTTCGAGCGGATGCATGTACTTACAGTAATGGCGTGATTACGATTACACCGGGAAGTGCTGATAATTTTAATCGATGGATTGTCCAGCCTGCACCGGGAACGTTAGGAGCGTTTGTGTCCAGTCCTGAAATATTGGTTTTGCCTCAAGGGTCATACTAAATTAACATAGGAAAAAACGAGCGTCCTTGAAATAATCTTTCAGGGCGCTTGTTTTTTTAGCATAGAGAAAGTAAGACACTTTCGCTATAAAAAATAGTCCATTGCCTCGTAGTTATAACAATTCAATCTTATGTTTATGAAAAAAATTGTCAGTTTGTTCCTGTTTTTCGTATCTATTGGCGCATTTGCGCAAAACAACCGTGATTTTCAAAGGCTGAAACTCGGAAACGGCTTCACGGTATATCTTTGGCCTGATACGAACCAGCCGGATGTTACCGGAGTAGTTGTCGTGCGTGCCGGTTCGATTGATGAACCTGCCGAGTATACAGGATTGGCTCACTATCTTGAGCACGTATTATTTAAAGGTACTCAAAAGATCGGTTCTTTCGATTGGGAAAAAGAGAAACCGCATTACGAGAAGATTATACAACTCTATGATGAGTATGCCGGGACAACTGATCCTGTCCGTCGGGCGGAACTGGAAAAACAGATCAATGAAGAATCGCTTGAAGCGGCTCAATATGCCGCGACGAGTGAGTTCTCGAACCTCGTGGAAGGTATGGGGGGAGAGGGTCTGAATGCGGGTACTTCGTACGACATGACTTTTTATTACAACAATTTCCCCTCGTATCAGATGGAAAAATGGCTCGACCTTTATTCCGA
>JAIRRS010000095.1 GCA_031255855.1 Tannerellaceae bacterium
TATCAATACCGAGGTGCTGGTGAGAAACAAAGCGGGGAAAATAGGGCTGAAGCAGGCGGATGAAAAAGTTCCCGCCCTGTTAATGTTCTTACAGAGTAAAGATTATCAGTTCTATAAAGCCGGTAAGCCAGCTGATGCTAAAACGGCTGCGGAATTTAACAAGGGAGGGATAGCTCACTTGCTCACTGTTGGATGGAAAGTTCACGATGTACTCATAAATAATGCCGTTGACTATGATTCTGCGAAGGAACCTTTTTCCGAATTCACAATCAGGCAGAGTGGTGTCTATGAAATGAGCGGATATGTATTGTATAAAACCAACTGTGAACTTAAAGCCGGTTTCGCCTCCGCTAAAAACGCAGCGGATTGTTTCAGGAATAATTATGCGGGAGTGATTGTTGCTATCCAGTATAAGGAACCCCAAGCTGCGCAATGGATCAATACGACTACTACCCTGCAAATATGGCCGCTGGGTGCGATAAATTACACACTGACTGTTGCCGTGCCGCCTGTAGTAAAGCATCTTAACGCCGGCGACAAGCTACGAATGGTTTTTTACCGTCCGAGTGAAAATTTCGGACTGCCTCACGGCAACAGCGGCAAAGTCTATGATGGAGATACTGAAGGCACGTTTGGAATATACTCGGCAGATGGTATAGAAGCAGTAAGAAGCTTTAAGATTGTAGGCATCAACTAACGGCAGATTGTTTGTAGCGATACGAAAGCCGTTTACGTAAACGTTGGCGAATCCCCCCCCATAGCGCCCCCTCCCCCAAGCGCTATTGAGGGGGATTCGCACTGTTTATAGGAGGAAGGATGGCCAATCCCCCAAGCGACACTAAAAGATCTCCTTTTTCTTGTTGTTTTCAATAAATAGCTTTATTTTTGTGCGCAATGATGCATAAGGTTGCATAAGGGTATGGAGAACTACTTTAACATCGGCGAAGCCGCTGAAATATTGGGTGTCAGCCAAGACACTCTAAGGAGATGGGATAATAATGGGAAGTTTAAAAGCTTTAGACATCCTATCAATAATTATAGAGTTTATTCGGATAAACAGATAAGAAATTTTCTACAGGAAACACAATTGGAATGTTTCTATAAACCACTCAGCCTTATTCGCCAAGAGACTACCCCTTTCTTTCAAACGGATTTGGGAGAGCTATACAATTGTGATTCCGTTGATTTTTTGCAGAATTTAGAATCAAATTCAGTAGATTTAATATTTGCCGATCCGCCATATAATATCAGGAAGGCGGAATGGGATCAGTTCAAATCACAAAGAGAATATCTTGATTGGACATTAGAATGGGTGCGCGGAGCACAGCGCGTATTAAAGAAAACAGGCTCTTTGTATATCTGTGGATTCTCGGAAATATTGGCGGATATAAAATATGTAGCGTCACCATTTTTTAAGGGGTGCAGATGGTTGGTCTGGTATTATAGGAATAAAGCAAATTTAGGAAATGACTGGGGACGCTCTCATGAAAGCATTATTCATTTTAGAAAAAGCGATGATTTTATCTTTAATATTGATGAGGTTCGTATCCCCTATAATGAACATACAACAAAATACCCTAAACGGAAACAGGCGGAGACTTCGCAATATTCAAATGGAAAAAGTTATGAATGGGAGCCTAATCCATTAGGGGCAAAACCTAAAGATGTGTTGGAAATCCCAACCATTTCGAATGGAGCTTGGGAAAAATATCCCCACGAAACACAAAAGCCCATTGAACTTTTAAGAAAAATAATACTTTCATCCTCGTTACCAGACAGTTGTGTGCTCGATCCGTTTGGAGGTTCGGGTACGACTTACGCTGTAGCAGAAGCCTATCAAAGAAAATGGATAGGCATAGAAAAAGATCCGAATTATTGCACGATTATCAAAGAACGGCTATCCGACCCGTCTCATATTGCCCGGATTTTATCAGCTAAAGATGAGATTGAATCTCAAAAAAGAAGGCAAAGCCTAAGGAGTAAGCAAGAGTGAAATGTCACTCGTTATAAGTTCGGAAAAGGGTTTCATATACCTGCTGTATGGCTCTTTTAGCGCCGTTGGCGGTGGGTCAAGATAGTAGACGCCTTCTATTTCCGCCAAGAATTTAGTATATACCATAAAAAGTCCGGATACCAGAGTGAAACTAATGTCATTGTTGTTCTTTCTTTGTACATCATTATTGAAAATACCGATAACCTTTTGTGGATGCTTTACAAATTTTTCTAATAGTATCTTGTCAATAAACATTTTTCCCATACGGTCTTTGGATGTGGTTTTTACCGAAACAACGACTTCTTTTTTGTCTAATTGTTCAGGTGTAGAAACAACAGATTCATAAGGCGATAAGACTAAATCATTTTCACATTTATAAATCTTTTCTCCCTCGTCTGTATCGTAAGGAATTCGCAAAACTATCCTTTTGTTCGAGATTCCAATCAAGCTAAAAACGACGCGGATTAGTTCTTCAAAACGATTTCCAACATGTTTTCTTGCGCTATTAGGATCGACCATCAAATCCAATCCGGCGCCAATAGTCTGTTGGACTGTGTATAAAAACGAATTGATATTGCTCTTTTCGTCGGTTTCAAAATGGCTCTCTTTAGATTTGACCTTGGAAACAGTCTGTAAAAACATATCATAAGCCTGCTCAAAAAGTTTGTCATCGTGAATGTAGAGCGATTCATTTATAGGTCTGAGGTATCTTTTTGAGCCAGCTACATCGGAAACATAAATTATATAGCCATTTTTCTTAACAGATCCACTAAGTACATTGGGCAAGTAGGCTCTTACCCGTTTTGCAATATTGAAGAAATCTTCAATAGTATTCTTGTTTTTCTGTAAATCCTTATCTAAAGAAGTCGTACTCATCTTTTATTCTTACTTATCTTGACAATTTCACATCAATCTTTGCGAAGATAGTAATTATTCTGTTTTAAGTAATCAGTTGATTTTACATACATGATAATATAATGAATAAATACATGCGTTTTGAAGGGGAAAATATATCGGAGATACAAGGGCGACCGTATCATCTGTGTTTAAATACGCTTAACGCTATTTCATTTCCTTGTATTGAAAAGCCTATTAAGGATACTTGGAAAAAAATACCGCTTTATCAAATAAAAGCGGTATTTTTGTCTGAATCTGACCCGAACGCAACTTCCGGGTTTTGCGGAATGGATTGGTATATTATTGGTCATTTACTTATTTATATGGTTATAGTCTTATGAAGAAGTTGGTTTATGTTTTTGCTTTGACGCTGATAACTATACTTGTACAGGCACAAATTTTTACCCCTGTAAAGTGGAAAATAAGCTTGAACGATTCGGGCGGTCCGGAGAAGGCGGTTGTTTTTACGGCAACTATGGATGCCGGTTGGCATTTATATGATATGGATTTACCGGCCGGAGGGCCGGTGTCTACATCGTTTGTGTTTGAAAAGGTTGCCGGAGCCGAATTGATAGGCAAGCCGGTTGCTTCGGTGATGCCGACGTCGGTGTTTGATGAATTATTTGATATGAACCTGCGGTGGTTTGGCGGTACGGTTGCTTTTACCCAAAAATTTAAGGTGACAGACGCCGGGAAATTCAAGCTGTCGGGAGAAGTAGAGTATATGGCTTGTAATGATGAAACCTGCCTGCCACCGGAACGGGAAGCATTTTCTTTTGATAAAAAGCATATAGAGATGCATCAGACGCTTTCCGAGCCCGCGAAGGACGAAAACGTCGAGGCGGAAGAACAGGTTTCGACGGAACCGGCAGATGCTTCGGACGAAAGCGCGCAAACGCCGGCGCCTTCCTTCCCGTTTATACGCGCAACCTCGCTTGCCACGGGACAACCGGCTGAGGATAACGATTTATGGGAACCGGTGATTGACGAGATGAAAGCTTTTGGCGACGCGACATTGTCGGCCACGGATACCTCGTGGTTTTTTATCTTCTTCGCCGGATTTCTGGGTGGTTTGGTTGCCCTGCTTACCCCTTGTGTTTGGCCGATGATCCCGATGACGGTGAGTTTTTTCCTGAAACGTACGAAAGACAGAAGAAAAGCCATCCGCGATGCTGTAATGTATGGCCTGGCCATCATTGTAATATACCTTTTAATGGGGCTTGTTATCACGGGGATATTCGGCGCGAGCGCGTTGAACGATTTGTCTACCCACGCGATATTCAATATTGTTTTCTTCCTTTTGCTGGTGGTTTTTGCCATCTCGTTTTTTGGCGCTTTCGAGATGACGTTGCCCGCTTCGTGGACAAACAAGTTGGATAGCAAAGCCGATTCTACTACCGGATTGGTCAGTATTTTCTTTATGGCGTTTACGCTGGTGTTGGTGTCATTCTCTTGTACGGGGCCGATTATCGGGACGCTTTTGGTACAGGCGGCATCGATGGGCAGCGTTGGCGGGCCGGTGACGGGTATGTTCGGGTTTGCGTTGGCGCTTTCTATCCCGTTCAGCCTGTTTGCCATATTCCCCAACATGTTGCAAAATATGCCGAAATCGGGCGGCTGGTTGAACTCGGTAAAAGTAGTTTTGGGATTCCTTGAGTTGGCCCTCGCGCTCAAGTTTCTGTCTGTCGCGGATTTGGCGTATGGCTGGCGTATCCTCGACCGTGAAGTATTCCTTGTGTTGTGGATCGTTATTTTTGCCCTATTGGGGCTCTACCTGTTGGGAAAGATAACCTTTGGGCACGACAGCGAGTTGAAACATATTTCCGTCCCCCGTCTTTTTATGGCGATTATATCATTTGCCTTCGCCATATATATGGTTCCGGGATTGTGGGGCGCGCCGTTGAAGTCGATCAGCGCTTTCGCCCCCCCCTTGTATACCCAGGATTTCAGCCTTTACGACGAAGAAGTACATGCCCCTTATGATGATTATGAGTTGGGTATGGCCTACGCCAAGCGAGTGAACAAACCGGTGATGATAGACTTTTCGGGATATGGTTGTGTAAACTGCCGGAAGATGGAAGCGTCTGTATGGACAGCCCCCCAGGTAAAGTATTTGTTAGAGAACGATTATGTGCTGATAACATTGTTTGTAGACGATAAAAGCAAACTACCTGAGACGGTAGAAATAGAAGAACATGGCAAGACACGCAAGCTGAAGACGGTAGGCGATAAGTGGAGCTACCTGCAACGAAGCAAGTTTGGCGCCAATGCCCAGCCATTTTATGTGTTGCTGGACAACGACGGAAAACCACTGGGACCGTCGTACGCGTATGATGAAGATGTAGCCAGGTATGTGAAATTCCTGCAAGGCGGCCTGGCTACTTATAAATTAAAAGGGAAATAATTAACAAAATCAGATGAAGCATACCCGCGAAGAACAACTGCAAGCCTTCGGGCGATTTTTGGATATATTGGATGAGTTAAGGGAAAAATGCCCATGGGACAGGAAGCAGACGAACGAAAGCCTGCGTTCCAATACGATAGAAGAGACGTATGAACTTTGCGACGCGATTATCCGCAACGACGATAACGATATAAAGAAGGAGTTGGGCGACTTGTTGCTCCATATAGCCTTTTACGCGAAAATAGCCGACGAAAAGGAGGCGTTTGATATGAAAGACGTATGCGATGCCTTGTGCGAAAAACTGATATTCCGTCACCCACATGTGTTTGGCGATGGTTTGGCAGAGACCAGCAAACAAGTAGAGCAAACCTGGGAGCAGATAAAACTGCAAGAAAAAGGAGGGAACAAGACCGTTTTGGAAGGAGTTCCCGCGGGTCTTCCTTCGGTGGTGAAGGCGCATCGTATCCAGGATAAAGCCCGCAATGTAGGATTTGATTGGGAACAGCGCGAACAAGTATGGGATAAAGTAAAGGAAGAATTCACTGAACTGAAAGAAGAGATTAGGCACATGAACGCCGACCAGATGGAAAATGAATTTGGCGACCTTTTCTTTAGCCTTATCAATGCCGCGCGCCTTTATAAGATAAATCCGGATAATGCTTTGGAGCGCACGAACCAGAAGTTTATCCGCCGTTTCAATTACTTGGAAGCGCATACCCTTAAAGAAGGACGATCTTTAAAAGGCATGTCGCTCGAAGAGATGGATAAAATCTGGGACGAGGCCAAAGCGAAAGGGTTGTAATGGAGATTAGCGACAGACTGGTTGATTGGTACGGAACACATAAAAGGGATTTGCCCTGGAGAAACTCGGCCGATCCCTATATTATCTGGATTTCCGAAATCATCCTGCAACAGACAAGGGTAGCGCAGGGGATGAGCTATTTTCTGCACTTTACGAAACGATTCCCCGATGTGCAATCGCTGGCGAACGCCCACGAAGATGACGTGCTGAAATATTGGCAAGGATTGGGCTACTATAGCCGTGCCCGCAACCTTCATGCTGCCGCCCGGCAGATAATAGAATTGTATGACGGACGGTTTCCAACCGAATATAAGGAGGTGTTATCATTGAAAGGAGTGGGAGAGTATACGGCTTCCGCTATTGTTTCATTTGTTTGGAATCAGCCTTATCCGGTAGTAGACGGGAACGTGTTTCGTGTGTTATCCCGCCTTTTTGCCCTCGGTACTCCGATAGATACCAGTAAAGGCAAGAAAGAATATACCGAACTGGCCGCTTCGGTGATGAATCCGGAAAAAGCCGGACTGCACAACCAAGCTATCATGGAATTCGGCGCGCTTCAATGTGTACCCCAAAACCCCGACTGTGGTGTTTGCCCCCTTCAAGACAAATGTGCAGGATTTGCTACGGGAACGCCGCAATCGTTTCCAGTAAAGCAGAACAAGACGAAAACCCGGAACCGTTATTTCCACTACCTGCATATCTTGTACGAAGGGAAGACCTGGCTGAACCGCCGTTCGGGGAACGACATATGGAAAGGTTTATACGAGCTACCCCTGATTGAAACGGAGATGCCGGCAGATTTCACCCGGTTGCAACAGACCACAGCCTTCCGACGCCTGTTTGGAGACGCCGGAAAGTTGTCTATCTCAATAGAATTATCGGGAATAAAGCATGTGCTGTCGCACCAGATACTATACGCATCCTTTTATAAAATAGAAATCGGGAATAAAGCGCCGGCTCTGGACTCTTATCTCGAAATACCGGACAATAACATAGGGAACTATGCTGTACCCCGGCTTGTGCAACTTTATCTGGCTGAGATGTTGCGCTAAAAAGGATTAATATTCATTTATTTTTCTTTGCAAAGTTATTGAATTTGTTTTTCTTTGTGTAGCAAATTAAAGAAGACGAATTATGTCATTAAATAAAGTAATTCTGATTGGGAATGTAGGAAAAGATCCCGATGTACGTTATTTTGATAGTGGCTCTGCTATGGCAAATTTCTCTTTGGCCACATCCGAGAGAGGATATACGCTGGCGAACGGGACGGTTGTGCCCGAACGTACGGAATGGCATAATATTGTGGTAAGGCGCGACCAGGTAGCGTTTGTGGAAAAGTGGGTAAAGAAAGGTTCAAGCGTATATGTGGAAGGAAAGCTGCGTACCCGTACGTATGACGACCAGAACGGTGTGAAACGTTACGTTACCGAGATTTATGCCGACAGAGTTGATTTCTATAGTTCCGGCAGACGTGAAGACAGTCCGTTGAACCAGTCTGCCCAATCAACCGGGTCGTCTGATGCGAAGCAATCCGCCCAACCCTCTCAACCTGTTCAACCATATGATGCGAACAACGACGCGGACGACCTCCCGTTCTGATATTGTTTAACTAATACAGTTCACCTTGGACTCAGATTATTTTCTATCCGGCTCAATAGATTTACTATCCGTACAGCCATTAACGACAGGTTTAATTACCGTTTTGTGTATAGTTGTGGTTTTATTGTTGACCTCCGCTTTTATTTCCGCCTCCGAAATAGCCTTCTTTTCTCTTAGTTCGGTTGATCTTAGTGACATTAAGGAAAAAAGGCATCCGTCTGATTCTTCCATAAAGCAGTTGTTGAAACGTTCGGAATCCCTTCGGGTTTCGTTGCATATTGTAAATAGTATTGTAAATGTGACGTTTGTTTTGCTGTCGGCTTATGCGGCAAGCGATGTTATTCGTGTTCATCAGGCGCCTTGGTTGTTGTTTGCGGGTATACTCTTTATACTTTTATTTTTCTTATTGCTTTTTGGAGAATTCATTCCCTCAACATATGTAAAAAGAGACCCGTTGAAGTTTTGTCGTAAGGTAGTGAAACTGGTGAATAGCATTGAAACCACCTGCCGCCCACTCTCTAAATTGTTACTAAATTCTTCTTCCACAGTCAACCGGGCACTTCTGAAGAAGAGACACGAACTTTCGGTAGACGAATTATCCAAAGCGTTGGAAATGACATCAACGGATGTTCCGGAAGAGAAAGAGATGTTGGAGGAAATCATCAAATTCTACAACAAAACAGCGAGTGAAATTATGACGTCGCGCCTGGATGTGGAAGATATAGAGATACAAACCGGCTTTCGCGACGTGATCGGTTTTATTATCGAATCAGGCTATTCCCGGATTCCGGTATTTGCCGATACGGAAGACAATATCAAAGGTGTATTATATATTAAAGATTTACTTCCTTATATCGATAAGCCGGATACATTTCGTTGGCAAAGTTTGATTCGCCCGGCATATTTTGTGCCCGAAACAAAGAAAATAGATGATTTGCTGGAAGAATTCCGAACCAACAAAATCCATATGGCTATTGTGGTAGACGAGTTTGGCGGGACGTCCGGGATTGTAACAATGGAAGATATCCTGGAAGAAATCGTAGGCGACATATCCGACGAATATGACGAAGACGAACGCCAATTTATCCGTCTGGCCGATGGCAGTCTGATATTCGAAGCCAAGATTCCACTCAACGACTTCTTCCGCGTAATAGACGAAGAGCCTTCCGAATTTGACAAATACACCGAAGAAGTAGAGACCTTGGCCGGATTGCTTTTGGAATTGAAAGGCGACTTTCCGAAACGGCAAGAGATTATCCCTTTCAACGGATATAATTTTCAGATTCTGGAATTAGACAATCGCCGTATTCAAAAAGTGAAATTCACACGAGTGTCGAGACCGGAAAAAAATACTCATTGATTATGGCGAAACTTACCGGAATATGCTTTCTAAGTCTATGCCTGTATGTATCCTGTGCAGAATACACACCAAAACCAAGAGGCTATTTCCGTATCGAGCCACCCACGCAATCATATCAATCACTGCCATTGGACGATTTGCCCTATATGTTCTCCGTATCATCAGGAGTGGTTGTTGAATTGCCGCCGATAGGCGATCCGGCAGGATGGATAAACCTCTCTTATCCATCGTTGGGCGCTAAAATATATTGCAGTTATTTGAAAATTACCCCGGCTACAATCGAGACTGTACTGGAAGAATCACGTTTGCTGGTTGCCCGTCAGTCGCAAAATGCCCATTCTATAACCGAACAGTCGTATAGTAATCCCGACGAAAAAGTCTATGCCTGTCTATACCAATTGGACGATACGTCTGTTTCGCCCATCCAATTTACCTTGACAGACAGTTTGTCAAATTTTTTTCGGGGGTCGTTATTGTATGATTACCGGCCCAATGCAGATTCTATTACTCCTGTTACGGAATATATCCGGCAAGATATCATAGAGATCGTTCAATCGTTTAGCTGGAAAAAATAACATGCCGCTTTATCTGAAACAGACCGACCCGTTGATGGGAATCTGGAAGGTGGAAGAAAGCCCGGCCGATTTACTTAACCTTTTGAGCCGGAAGAGAGACTACGCCCCCTTCCTGGAAAATATCCGTACGGAAGGACGTAAACAGGAATGGCTTGCCGTCCGTGTGCTGTTAAAAGAGTTGCTTGGGGAAGAGGCGCTCATTGCTTATCACAACAATGGCGCACCTTATCTGGTCGGGATGAACATGACTATCAGCATTTCGCATACCAAAGGATATGTAGCGGTTTTGCTTCATGCAGAACGGCCTGTCGGAATAGATATTGAATATCGCGGCGAACGTATCCTGAAAATCCGTAAACGTTTCCTGAGCCTTGAAGAAGACGGAAATATCGACACTCCCCATGAAGCAGAACACCTGCTTATTTATTGGTGCGCCAAAGAGGCTTTATTTAAGACGATAGGTCGACAGGATGTGGATTTCAGGAAACAATTGCACATTGCTCCTTTCCCATATAGTCAAAGAGGCTGCTTGATAGCAACAGAAATCCGTACGCTCCAAACAGCCTCTTATCAGATGTCTTTTATCGTATACGAAGACTTTGTTCTAGTCTATACGAAACAATAGCGTGTAAAACTCCGTTGGGATCGAACGACAAGATGTATTCTTTTTTGCTGTCGCTTTCGACATAGAAGATGAAAGACATTTTGTTTACTCCTTCTCTGGCTTTAATGCTTGTTAATTTGTAAGCGGCATATTTGGTTTGTAAGAACGCATCCCAAACCACCTCAGGGACAGTGTTTTTATCTAACTCCCAGAAAGTGGAAAGCCATTCATATTTGCTGTCTAAAGCAGCTACTTTATAAGATGCGTTTTCAAGTACCCCCACACTTATTTCATTAATTATTTCGTTGTGCCATGTGATATCCGTTATCTCGGGGTCGTTGAATAACAGGCTTATTTTCCGGTTGATTTCTTCAGGGATGGTAACCGGCATGTCGGTGTATGTGCCTACATTATCCATGACCTTAATAAAGTCGCCGTATTTAGTAAAGTATAAATTCGTTTTTTTATTGTCGTTGCTTACTTCCAGCATATATACTGTGCTTAACCCTCTACGTTCGAGGATATGCCTATTCTCTATGTTCCAATCTGCATATCCGCTTGATGAGAACGCTTTGGAAATTACCGGTTCGATTTCATGAGCGGAAGTTTCTGTTTTTCCTAAAATCCATTTACCTTCTTTGCTGAACCATGCTATAGCCGGACGAGTATTGATTGTAAATTCCGCAACGTAATATCTGTTTTCATAGATGTTCCAATCTATGTTTTGCACGTTGCCATACTTGTTTTCAAAAGAACGGATGACTTGCTCGTGCGGTATAGTTTCCGGAGATGTCGGTTTTTTATTGTCCAATGAATCATGAGAATCTCCACAACTGGCAGAAAATAGAGCCATACAAATAACGAATAATCCTAAACAGGTTTGTTTAAACATGCAATCAATTTTTTAGTATATGTAATAAAGTTATCTATGCAATTCTTACTTATAACAAGGGGTAGTTGTAAAAGGTTTCGGCTTATAAATAAAAAAAATCACGAACATTGTGAAAAAAAACAAATGTTCGTGACTTTTTAGATGAGTTAAATTGTTATCTTATAACCACTGTTTCATAAAGTTATCCATTTCTTCGGCATGCTGTTCAAGACTTTGCAATAGTTTGAATTGTGCTTTGGTTCGTTGCAGGTTATGCTTGGGATGATGGATTTTATAATAGGTATCCCCGTTGATATAATCTGTAAGGAACCGGACGGTTTGCATATAAGTAAGTAAACGTCCGCCATAGGGGAGGAAGCTTATTTCCAATGGGGTTAGGAAAGATTTTGCTTTTTCCATATACCCGCGGGTATAAGCCTTGAATATTTCCATGTTTACATTTACATTGTCGAGATTTTCGTCATCTTCCGCTCCTGTATTGGCTCCGGTGCGGATGAAATCCCCTATGTCGGAAAGGACAAAACCCGGCATAACCGTGTCCAGATCTATGACGCAAAGGACTTTCCCTTCTTCATCAAACATTACATTGTTCACCTTTGTGTCGCAGTGGTTGATACGTTTTTTGAGCTTGCCTTCGCGGTGGAGTTCTTCTTGTATGCACATGGATTTTGTCCGCTTTTCTATCTCTTCTACCAAGTCTTTCACTTCATCCAAGCGACCGGCGTCGTCGTTTTTAATAGCGTCGTGGAATTGTTCGAGGCGGAATTCCATATTATGGAAGTTGGGGATTGTTTCCCCCAGTTCGCCTTCAGGAATGTCGGCAAGCATGGCTTGGAAATCGCCGAATGCTTTCCCTGCTTCGTATGATAATTCCGGGGTAACTTCTTCGTAACTTTTGCTGCGAGGTATGAATAAACAAACACGCCAATAGCTGTCGCCGTCGAAATAGTAGGATTTGCCGTCTTTGGTTGGGATGAATGTGAGGACTTTCCGGTCTACATCTTTCTCACCTTGTTCCTCCAATTTCTGGCGGATATGAGAAGTGACAACACGTATGTTGTTTTGCAACATATCCACATTGGTGAATATCTGATGATTGATGCGTTGTAAAATATACTTGCTTTCCCCTTTGCCTGTTGTGACTTTTAATGTGTCGTTGATGTGTCCGTTGCCAAATGGCGTTGCCGATACGGCTTTGTCTTCTAATTGAAACTGTTCAAGAATCTTAAGCAATTGTTCTGTTGTCTTTGTCATGGCATTTTAATTAATTGAAAGTCATGTTTAATTTATCCTTTTCATTTTTTGTTATGGGGCAAAGATATGAAATAAAAAAAGGCTTTGGACAAACGTCCAAAGCCTTTTTTTATTTGTTCCTTGATTTTCAATTTTTCATTCCCAATTGAAATAAGTTTGCTTATTTCTTGTTGCGGTTTCCGTAGCGGTTCATGAACTTGTCAACACGTCCGGCGGTATCCACAAGTTTGGATTTGCCTGTGTAGAACGGGTGAGAAGTATTTGAAATTTCCACCTTTACCAACGGATAGGTAACACCGTCGATTTCGATTGTTTCTCTGGCGTTTATCGTTGAACGCGTGATGAATACATCCTCGTTTGACATGTCTTTGAACACGACAGGACGGTAGTTGTCAGGATGAATACCTTTTTTCATTACTTTATTTTAGTTTTTAATTTATATTATTCAAATATCTGGTAACCGGCAAATTGACGTGCAAAGGTATGGAATAGTGTTGAACTAACAAAGAATTTAAATTTATTTTTTCAAGTGAATTGACTTTTGTATTATTTTAATATGTTTAATAGCAGGTATTATATTTGATTGTTACTATATTTGTACAAGTTTATAATCATTAATTAAAATAATACGTACTACAATGGTAAGTTACAAAGAGTTAGGCCTGGTGAACACAAAAGATATGTTTGCAAAGGCAATGAAAGGCGGTTACGCTATTCCTGCATTTAATTTTAATAATCTGGAACAAATGCAGGCCATTATCCAAGCTGCTGTTGAAACAAAATCTCCTGTCATTCTTCAGGTATCAAGTGGTGCCCGCAAATATGCGAATCAAACACTTCTTCGTTATCTGGCGGAAGGTGCTGTAGCTTATGCAAAAGAATTAGGATGCCAGAATCCTCAAATCGTGCTTCATCTTGACCATGGCGATACGTTTGAATTATGTAAAAGCTGTATTGATTCAGGTTTCTCATCCGTGATGATTGATGGTTCCCACCTGCCTTACGACGAAAACGTTGCGCTTACTAAAAAAGTAGTTGAATATGCCCATCAATATGATGTGACTGTAGAAGGAGAATTAGGCGTATTAGCCGGAGTTGAAGACGAAGTAAGTTCAGAACACCACACGTATACAGAACCGGATGACGTAGTAGATTTCGTGACAAAAACAGGTTGCGATTCATTGGCTATTTCTATCGGTACTTCCCATGGAGCCAACAAATTTACTCCGGAACAATGTACTCGCGACGAAAAAGGCAATTTGGTTCCTCCCCCGTTACGTTTCGATATCCTGGAAGAAGTTGAAAAGAGGATTCCCGGATTCTCTATCGTTCTTCACGGGGCTTCTTCAGTTCCTCAAGAAGAGGTTGCGACTATCAACAAATTCGGCGGTGCATTGAAAGATGCTATCGGTATCCCTGAAGAACAATTGCGTAAAGCGGCTGCTTCTGCTGTATGCAAAATCAACATCGACTCAGACAGCCGTCTGGCTATGACTGCTGCTATCCGCGAAGTATTTGCGACGAAACCGGCAGAATTTGATCCACGTAAGTATTTAGGACCGGCTCGCGACAACGCGAAAAAATTATACAAACACAAAATCGAAGAAGTTCTTGGATCAGCCAATAAACTTTAAGAATCATTTGTAACATTATTGGGGTATAAGGACTTTACAGACACAAAAAAAACGGCGACTTTTTTAAGGTCGCCGTTTTTTGCAGTCATTAATTAATTAGTTCGCTTTATCAACAGAAGCAGCAGCAGTGTTTTTACTTTTGCAGCACCCTGCTTTCTTTTCGCCATTTTCAGTTGTGGCAGCTTTGCTTTTGCAGCATCCTGATTTTTGTTCGCCATTAGCCATAGCAGTTTTGCTTTTGCAGCATCCGGTTTTCTTTTCACCATCGGCTGAAGCTTGTTTACTACTACAACATCCGGTTTTCTTTACTGGATCAGAATCCTGTACAGAAACAGAAGCGCTCACACCAAAGGAGCAACATGCGGCAATAAGAGCCACAAATAACATCTTTAATCTCATAAAATAATAGAAGTTTAATAAGTTAATACTAAATGAAAAAAATCATTCTTTTATCTCGCAAATGAACTCTAACTCCTCAATTGCTTTTTTAAGCTTTTCAGGAGAGGTCTTTTTTTTGTCGTAAACAATACAAACTGTTTTGTCATCCAGGTTGACCTTCAAGTCTTTTACTCCTTTTTCCCAAGGAATGTTTTTTTCGATTTTCGCCTGGCAGTTATGACAACTCATACTTACCGTAAAGCAAACATCGTCGTTTTTTTTCTTTTTGTCCTGTGCATACAGGGCGATAGTAGATACTATCGTCAAAACCATTACAATTTTAATCCATCTCATGTTTATAAAGTTTTATAATTTACCTATTCTCCAGCGAATTCCGCAATAAATCTTACGTCCCATCAATGGCCCCCAGATAACAGAAGAGTCAAATTCCTCTCCGAAAGGTGTTTTATAATCAATGATGGGATCTTGTTGTTTGTAGTCCAGAATGTTCTCAACACCAGCATAAATATCAAACCGACGGGTATTTTTAGTGATCTGTGCAAAAAGAACCCCAAAAGCCTCCGACTGACGTTCCTGCGATCCATAACCATTCATTCCCGGTATTCGTGTCGATCCGTTGATTTGCGCTGTAGTATCAAATACCCATTTTTTGAATTTGGTAGCATAAGCTAAGTTCACTAATCCACGATAACGAGAGGTTAGCGGCTTTTCCTTTCGATATTCTTTGCCTCCTTCCAAATAGGTTATCTGAGTATCGTTGAAGCGAAAAGCAGTAAACAAATCAAAACCGTCAAAAAGAGTAGCAGAGAGATCTATCTGGAAAGCGTTTGCATACGAAAGTCCTTCCAGATTGTAGAAATAAACATTATGTCTTTCCCGTTCGATATCGACGATCACCTGATTGCGAAAATCAGTTCGAAAGTAATCAAAGCTCAATGTTGCCGTGCGTCCGCCCCAGATAGGAATATAATAAGTCAGGTTCACTCCGCAGTTCCAGGCATTCTCCATATTGAGTTTCTTGATGTTATCGACATTTATACGGCGAGAAGAAGCCAGCAAACCAATATTTTCGGCAATCACGTTCGCCGAGCGATAACCTCTGCCTGCCGACAGGCGAAAGATTATATCTTCCGTGAAACTATATTTGAGATTGGCTCTCGGCGTATAAAGCCATCCGTATTTGCTGTTGTAATCGGCGCGCATACCAGCTATAAACGTCAGTTTCTCATTCGGTATAAACGTATATTCCACAAAAGCGCCGGGAACCAGTTCTTCGCGATTGATTTCCGTATAGGGTGTTTCGCTGTATTTCAGGTGATCTTCAAAGTCGGTTGCATAGTTATCATATACCAAACTGACGCCAGCCATATATTTGTGTTTCGTATAGTTGCCGATATGCGAAGAGAACATCCAGTTACTATAGAAAGAACGCTGTACACCGTTGAACGCTTTGTCTCCGAATGTCGATTTTTGCTCATGGAGCGTGAAACTGTTGATGATTCCCAAACTTTGTCCTTCTTTATCTCCAATGGCGATACCCGTTTTATTGTAAGCAGTGAAGTTGCGATTTTTAATATGCGTTTCATATAGACGGGCGCCTTCCGCATCATGACAGGCAGAGTCTTGTCCGCCGATCCGTGTCTCGTTGAGAAACTTAACGCCGAAACGCGATTGTATCCCCTTGTCGCCATCTAAATAGAACCAACGGTTGTAGAGATTGATCAACTCCGTTTTGGGCATATCCATGAATGTATCGCCATTATCATCGTGAACGTCTTTTTCCCTTGATCTGTGTGCCAGGAGGCTAACCGACCATTTATCGTTCAACTTTGTAGCCGTTGTCACATTGGCTTCCATTCGTTTGGCGTCGTCTATAAAGAGATTGATAAAGAGAGGCTCGGATTTATTCGGTTTCTTATGTTCCACATTGATTTGTCCCGATACTGATTCGTAGCCATTAATAACGGAAGAGGCACCTTTCGATATCTGAACCGATTCAAGCCAGTATCCCGGTGTGTAGCTCCATCCATACGTAGAAGCCAATCCTCGTAAAGTCGGTACGTTTTCATCCGTCATCTGACAATAAATGCCCGATAATCCGAGTAATTGCACTTGTTTGGCTCCCGAAACCGCGTCAGTGAAACCTACGGTGATTGTCGCGCTATTTTCAAAACTTTCCGAAAGATTGCAACAAGCCATCTTCATCAGTCCGGTAGAGGTTATCTGTTCTGTTTTAAGTACACTGGTACGTGATAATAAAGTCCCTTGTTGGTTGACGGATACCACAGCCTCGCCCAACTGAACTCCTTCGCTCAATACAAAATCGATATGGTTGGATTGGATATTGCCGATCCGGATACTGTCAGGCATAAAACCGATAAAGCTCGCAATTAGATACGCTTCTTTATTATTAGTCTTATCTATTAGAAAAGAGCCGTTTACATCAGAATATACTCCATGGAAAGTGTCTGAAACGTAGATGTTCGCACCCGATAGCGGTTCCTTTTCTCCTTTTGCATTGAGAAAAAAAACAGAACCTTTGATCGTTTGTGCGTATACTCCGGAGCAATAACCACAGAGGCCTATCAACATATATAGAAATATTAATCTCATCTAATGTTTTTTATTAGTGCTGATCGCAAATTACTTCAATCTTCTGTCCGACTGCCAACGCTGGATTATATTCATCGTTACCGGGTTGTGAAGCATAGATCGTGATCGTTTGCGGATCAATACCAAACATGACATTCAATTCTCCATTCTTGTCAATGGTCGCGGCAGATTCGCGGCTACTGCTAAAGGCAATGGGAAGACCGGAAGACGAAGTGGCATAGCCATTCAGATTTAATCCACCCTGACTGATTTTCCACTGGCTTACGTCCAGCTTAAATGTGACCGTCTGATTTTTTTTATCTGGACTGTAAGAAGTGATCATCAATAATCTTCTTATCTCAGGCGCTTCATAAAAGCTATTATCGCCTGATTGATAAGCAATGATTGACACACTTCCACTTTTCAGCGCTTTTAGCTTGTTTCCTTCTACAGAAGCATATGTAGGGTCCGTACTTCGGAAAGAGACCGGTAAACCGGAAGTTGTTGTTGCCGACAAGGTCAATTCATTTCCTTCCGCCAGCGAAGGTAATTCGTCAAAAGTGATAATCTGATTTTCTTTGTCCTCGCTATTGCTGTTGCAAGCAAACAAAAAGACGGAAAAAAAAGCGACTGAGAAAAAATGTAAACTCTTTCTGTTCATGATTATATAATGTGTTATTAGTTTATCTTTCCGTAACCCGGGCTGGGTGTTAAGTTCGGATTGTAATTCAATTCTTTTTCGGGTATAGGCCAGATGGCTTTATGAGATTCCCATTGCTTGTCTTTGATCCGGCTTAATACCGCGTCGATTCGTCCGGTACGTTTCAAATCCCACCAACGATGCGCTTCTTCGGAGAAAAATTCGACCTGACGTTCCTTTTCAACGGCTAACAAAACCTCTTCTTTCGACAGTATATTGGATAGCGGCGATAACGAGGCGCGCTTGCGAATCGCGTTCAAATCATCAATAGCGTCTGATAGTTTACCCTGTTGCGCGCGCGCTTCGGCGCGGATCAGGTATTGTTCGGCTAGACGAAGCATAACATGGTCTTCAGACAACTCGGTATTCAAAGGTGTTCTTGTTTGTACATATTTCAAACATTGGTTATATTCTCTTCCCGATATTGAGCCTGTCCACTGTGTTTTACGTCCGTCTCCTTCATCGAAAGCATTGAGCAAGTTATCGCGTAGACGATTATAATTTGCCAATCTGCAAACGTATCCTCCCCAATAGGTTCTCCCGATATAACTGGTTCGCCAATCTTGTATTTTCAAAATAGTTTCTTTGCTGGAACGAAGGAAAACCCTGTCCAACGTTTCCAACTGAAAACCTCCGCCAGTAATCACTTCGTTTGCTTTTGTTTCTGCTTCCGTCCATTTTTCCGCGTATAAATAGGCACGCGCCAGTAGTGCGGATGCCGCATGGAATGTAATCTTGTTTGTTTCGTTTGTGCTTTTCACAAGACCATTTTCGGCATCCTTCAAATCAGCTATAATTTGTTCGTAAATCACAGCCATACTTTCCCTCGGTAATGTCATTGTCTTTTTATAATCGATATCAAGAGGTAAGGGTACATCCCCATAGAAATTAATCAGGACAAAAAAACTGTAAGCGCGGAAATATTTCGCCGCTCCGATAAATTGCTTTTTCCTTTCTTCCGAAATGGCAGTTGTCTCTTGCAGCCGTCTGATAAGGGTATTACTCAGGAAAATCGATTGGTAAGCGTATTCCCAGATATTGCCGATAGAAGAGGTTGTCGCTTCATACGAGTTTTGATTGTAAACTTCTAAAGATACCACATCGTGTTTTGCTTCGTCGGACATCACTGTGGCAAAATATGCCGGATAATAATAATAGATTGGATTCATATAGAAGTTTTGAGAGTAAAGTGCGCCCACTGCCGATTCGACAGTAGCAGAGTCTGTAAAGACGGTTTCAACCGTCAATTGGTCCGAAGGTAAATTGATATCTAACAAATCATCGCAAGATAAAATTGTGCAAGATAAAATCGCGGCAAGTGTTATGTTTATAAATGTCTTTTGCTGAATCATTTTGTCTAATTTTAGAAGGATAGTTTAGCTCCGAAAATAAATGTTTGCGTAGGAGGAACAGCATTACCGGTTTGCGGATCCCAACTGTCATAGCCTGTAATCGTAAGCAAGTTTTGCACTTTAGCATACACCCGAAGATTTTGTATACCCACCTTTCCGGATATTTTGGACGGAATCATATAGGTTAGTCCCACGTTTTGCAGGCGGATATACGAAGCATCGGAATATGCGGCGTCTGATTGGCGATAATGATACACATAGGCATATCCGCGCTCCGATGTGGCAGCATAACTGGTGGCAAGTCCTGGGTATTTGGCATCTGGGTTTTCAGGAGTCCAGCTATTCATGGCTAGTTCTCTCGGAACATTTTTATTGATATATCCTACTGGATATGGATAGTTATTGAGCCATCCCAAACGATAAGGCTGATTGACAAATGTAATAGCAACATCCAATACGAATCCTTTATATTTAAAAGTGTTGAAAAGCCCGCCATAAAAACGGGTATCAGTTTCGTCGGTAAAGATTTTATCGTCTGTCGTAATACTTCCGTCTCCATTCGTATCTTGAACCAGGGGAACGCCTGTTTCCCGATCTACGCCTAAATATTTGTAGGCGCGTACCAAATTGATAGAACGTCCGATTTCATAAGAGGTAGCGTAAGGCGAATTTTCCAGATTAGGGTACTCTAACAGATTATTGTCTAAGAAAGAAATGTTGAAAGAACTGGTCCATTTAAAGTCTTTCGTTGAAATATTAGTAGACGACAGTTCAATTTCAAGTCCTCTATTTTGAATCTTAGCTTCATTCAAGTTCGTGCGCAGCGAAGCAAATCCCGTTTGGCTCGGTAGTGGATAAGGAACGATCAGATTGTTGGAACGATTATCAAAAAGTGAAATGGCAGCAATCAGCTTGTCTTTGAAGAATCCTAAATCAAGTGCCAGCTCAGCTTTTTTTGTGACTTCCCAACTAAAGGCAGGATCGGCAAGCAAGTCTTGATAGAGTCCTGTTGTTTCGTCATACGCATAACTGGTGGATGTATAAGTCTCCAAAAACAAGAAGTCACCCACTTGATCATTTCCGGTAGCACCATAACTTCCTCTCAGTTTTGCAAAACTGACAAAAGGAATATTAAAAAACTTCTCTCTTGAAAACAACCATGCTCCCCCAATAGACCAAAACGTTCCATATTGATTGCCGGCAGCAAAGCGCGACGAACCATCCCGACGGATAATTCCGTTGATCACATATTTGTTGCGGAAATCATAGGTTAGACGAGAGAATACCGAAGCATATTTATACTGTCCGAACGAACTTTCAATTGTATTCTTAACTGAGGCGGAAGCTGGATCACGGAACAATGCCTCAGAAGGAAAGTCCTGTACGCTAAATTCACTTTTTTCTGTTTCTGCCGATTGCCAGGTGAAACCCAGCAGCGCCGTCAATCTTCCTTTACCGAAGATACAGGAATAGTTAAACTGCGGTTCAACCGAGAGTACTTCCGAATTAGAATCTCCATAATATGCCTGGTTTTTATAGGAATTGTTGGCGTAAGGATTCAGGTATCCGTTTCCGTAGCTGCCAAATTCATTACTGAATGTTTTCGTGTAACCCAAATCAATTTTTGCCTGTAACCCCGTTAAGATCTCATACCGCAAGGAGAGATTCCCCAAAATATTATTCAGAATATTTTCGGTATAGACCGATTTGAATCTTAATGGGTTATAGAAGTCTGAATTATCGGGTATCCAATAAACGCTTCCTTTATCGTCATACAACGGTTGATTAGGCGCGGTTACAATATAACTTTGTGGACTTAAACCGGTCGTAACCGTTTTTACGGAAGAATAAAGTGTCGACATAACCAGGTTGAAACGTTTGTTTGCCGATTGATGATTGATAGACATACGTGCATTTATTCGTTTGTATTTGTCATCATTATCATCAAAGATCGCCAATCCGGTTTGGTAATAGCCCAGACCACAGGAGAAACTGGTATAATCGTTTCCACCCGCAACGCTTAATTGCCCTTGATAGACCCTGGCTGTGTTGCCCAACAACTCCTTCTGCCAGTCTGTTTTATATTTATTACCCCAAAGAAGCAGGTCGTAAGCATTTGCCTCTGTTGGAGTGATTCCGTCCAGGTTTAACGCTTTCTGGCGAATATTCAGATATTCGTCTACATTGAGTAAGTCGATACGTTTGGTAACTCTTGAAAAACCGACGCTCCCTTCGGCTGATACTCTTGTTTTTCCCGCACTTCCTTTTTTGGTAGTGATCATCACCACTCCGTTTGCCGCTTTAGCTCCATAGATTGCCGTAGCATCTGCGTCTTTGAGGATTTCAATTTTTTCAATATCGGTTGATTGCACACCCGACAAAGGATTCAATTTCGCGCCCGAACCGGAAAGAAAACGAACGGGAAAGACCGCACCGTCGACAATAAACAAGGGGGTGTTGTCTACTACCAATGAATTTTGTCCCCGAAATTGAATATTTACTCCTCCTTCTTCATTCTCATTAATGAGAAGTCCGGCAACGCGTCCTTGTAAAGACGAAAGAACAGTTTCGCCCGGCATCTTTTCCAGATTGTCTGTATTGACGGAAGTTATTGAAGAGGTTGATAAACTGCGAAGAGTTTCTCCATAACCAATAGAAACCGTTTCTTCAACCGGTATTGCTTTTTTCTTCTTGCCTGTCTTTTCATTGACAGTTGCGTGAATGGAGAAAGGAGTGAAAGAAGATAAAACGAGAAAAAGTAAAAATCCTTTCCTTGTTTTAAAAAATAAGGGTATATTCGCCATGATATATTATTAGTTCTAATAGTATATTACAAAAGGACACACGGCCAAATTGCAAGTGAGGATTAGTGTGTCCTTTCTTTTTATTTGGTTTGAAGGATATTAAATTCCTTTCTTAGTGGTAATAAGAATAACTCCGTTCGATCCGCGCGATCCGTAGATTGCTGTTGCATCAGCATCTTTCAATATCTCAATACGTTCCACATCCGAAGGATTAAGCGAACTCAGCGGATCAATTTCCCCAATCGAACCCAAACCTAAAGAAGCAATAGATTCGGAAGAAAAAGGAACACCATCAATCAACACTAACGGTTCCGTTTTTGTCAGCGGACGAGCCGAACAACAAGCGCCTACATTAATATTCATTGAATTCTTTCCCCGAATCTGGATTTCTGATTCGTCTCCAGGAAGGCCACTGGAAGCGATCAGGTTCATTCCTGCCACACGTCCTTGCAAGGCTTCGAGTACATTGGAAATAGCCGATTGTTCTAATACTTCACCTGTGACGGTTGTTATCGAACCCGTCAGCTTGTCGCGTGTAGACTGTCCGTAACCAATAACAACGACTTCTTCTAATGCGCTGATTGATTGATCCAATGTGAGAAATAAAGGCTTGGAAGTATCTTTTACTTTGATTTCCTGTGGCTTATATCCTAAATAAGAGATAGAGAGAATGGTGGTGTTTTTGTCTTTGTCAATAGCAAACTCACCAAATTCATCAGTGACCACACCCTTTTTTGTAGAGATATTTACAACTGTGGCGCCCATGATCGGCTCACCGGTCTTTATGTCTACTATTTGTCCTTTGATTTTGTCTTGAGCTATCGCTCCGCCAGTGCAGATGCATATTCCAATTAAGAATAGTCCGATTTTTTTTAAAGTGTTCATTTTTTATGTGTTTAATTTTAAATATTAACAATAAGCAAAAGTCAAGATGACTTTTAATAATGTTTTTTCAAAGCGCAAATATCTATCGTTTTTCCTCCTTACACAATCCCTAAATATGGGTATTTTGAAAAGTGAAAATACTTAATTAACAGTAGTAATAAAAATACAAGAATTGAAAGTAAGTGTTGTAAGGCGCTAAATGTGAGAAAAATAGTGTTTGTGTTGCGCGTGTGTCTCGTGTTATGGTTATTCAACCGCCAAAACCTGGGCCGCGGCGGCGCCCCATCACGTCGGTAGCCGTCGCGCCTCCTTTGAAGATACTGAAACGATAAACGAAATGGACCATGAAATAGCGTCCTATTGTATTATAATTTGAATAAGAAGAACCTTCCGGGTTGATTTGCTGGCTAATACCGCTACGTTGGTTTAAAATATCATACGTCTTGATACGCAGCGTGGCTTGGTTTCCTTTCAGGAATGATTTCGCCAGAGAAGCGTTCAATATCGTTTCGTCTTGTTGGTATCCCGCATCGTAACCTGAAGTGGTCGACCAGTTTATATCGCCTTCAATCCTGAAATTGTAAGGCAGGTAAATTGTAGTCCCTCCTCCTATTCCATAATTATAGGTGTTCAGGTTGTTTTCGGGTTGGAGGGAGTAATCGGCCTTATTATAACGGATATTGCCGTTTACGCCCAGGTCGATAATATCCGAACGGAAATCGATGCCCGCGCGCTCCATAAGCGTAGTGGCCTTGTTGGTGTTTTGCTCGTTGTCTATAAATGAATTATTGTTCGAATAATTCGCCATGGTCATGGAATTAACCGTAAATTTTTTATTTTTCAAAGGTGTATTGAAAATAAAGCGTACGTTGCCTTGGTAGTTTCCGCTTGTATTACGGTAAGAGGTTGTCCTTCTACCGGCTCCCAGGTTGACCTGGTCGGATACAATGGCGTTTACCACGTAGTTTCCGTTGGCCATCACGATGAAAGCGGTTTGTTTTTCGGGCAAGAACTTCTGGAAACGCACGAAGAGCTGGTTTGTATAATACGGCTTCAAATCCGGGTTCCCGATGATGGTATTATTCGGGTTGGAAACGTTCGGGACGGGTTGTAACTGCGTCATGCTCGGTTGGCTGGTACGCCCGTTATAGTCTACACGGAAATTGGTTTGCCTATTATATATGTAGTTGAATTGCGCCATCGGCGAAATATTGACCACCTTCTGTGAGAGCGAGGAGAGGATTACGTCGCCTATGAATGTCTCGCTTTTGTTCGATGAAGGATCTAAATTCAGCCCGACAGTATAATTAAATTTCTGTCGTTGCGATTTGAAACTCAGACTGGCACGCTGGCTGATGAAATTATTCCGGTAGCTTTGGCTGTAAGCCGTGTCGAGCATGCTGTAATTCCCCTGCCCATCGTTGGCATATGTATATTTCAGCGCTTCCGATTCACGCCGGCTGATGCTGTATGTGGCTTGCAGGAAGTTGTTTCGTCCCAGCGGTTCTACCCATGAAGCATAGGCGCGGTAATTATACGCCTTATTATCGTACTGGTATTGTTGGTCGATGATCCTGTTCCGGTGTTCGTTCCCCAGTCCGAAATAATAGGTGTTCGAGTATTCCGTACCATCTTCGTCCGAATCGCTGTATCCCCCCGAGAATGAACCGCTCAGCACGCGGCCTTTGCTATTGAGTTTACGGCTTATTTCCAGGCGGGCATCCACATTGTAGCCACTCCCATTGTCCGACGTATACGAATCACCCATGTTGAGCGAGTCGGCCAATGCTTCGTCTACGTTTTGAAGCCCCTGAAGCGTCACATATTCTTCGGACGACACATTTTTACTTTTGCTATAGCTGAAATTCGGGCGGAAGATGATATTGGTCATGGTGTCGGGCTTCCATTCGAGGCGGAAGTTTACGCCAACGTTGTCCGACCTCCTGTTGCGCGAGGTTTCGTTGTTTTGAAACTGCGCACTGTCGGAGGCTTGTATTTTCATGTCTTTGCTATTGCCTGACAGGTCGTTGTCGGAATGACCATAACGTACGTTCCCGTTTAATGACAATTTGCTGCTGAATTCCTTCGTGAAGTTCATCCCGATATTTCCCGACTGGGTAATACCGCTGTTGCCGCCGCCACGCATCCCCAGAAAGCCACCGCCTCCTCTTCCGCCACCTCCTCCCATACCCTGGAACATGGTGGATGCCAAATCCGAGAATCCCATGTTGTTGGTGTTATTCAGTCCTCCCATAAGGGTAAACTGATCATTATTATAGAAACGGTTTACCATGAAATTACCTTCGTAGCGTCCGTCGCTTCCGTAGCCTGCAAAGGAATTGCCAAACCAGCCTTGCTTCATCCCGGGCTTCACCGTGAGGTTAATAATGGTTTCCTCCTCGCCGTCGTCGAAACCGGTCATCATGGTCATGTCACTTTTTCTGTCGAGCACCTGAAGCTTGTCTACCATTTCCGCCGGAAGGTTTTTAGAAGCCACTTTGGGATCGTCGGAGAAAAATTCCTTTCCGTCTACCATTACTTTCTTTATTTCTTTACCGTTTACGGTAATTTTCCCTTCGCTGTCTACTTCCACGCCAGGCATTTTTTTCAGAAGGTCTTCCAATACCGAACCTTCGCTCACCTTGTACGAATCGGCATTGTATTCTATGGTGTCGTTGCGCACCACAACTTCGGAGGCTTTTCCCACCACGACAGCTTCACCCAAAAGAATGGATCCGTCGGTCATTTCAAGTTTGCCCAAGTTCACGGGATTGGTACGTCCCGTAATTTGCAAGGGTTGATATAGAGGTTGGTATCCCACAAAAGAGACAGACAAGAGATAACTTCCGGGGGGAATGTTTTTCAGTGAAAAGCTACCGTTGCGCGAGCTTGCAACGCCGTTTATCATGGTACTGTCTTTTACGTTCAGCAAACGTATGGTTGCTTGTTCTACCGGAGTTCCGGTTTCTTCTTCTACAATGGTTCCTCTTACTTCCACATTCGACCTTTGGGCTAATACCGGGAAAGAAGTCATCATGACAATCAACAAACAAAAGATTCTTTCAATTTTCATAACATAAATTTAATACCTATCTTTTTAACTGTTGTAGAGACAAGCTTGTGAAAAAGTAGACCTTTGAAACAATAATTAGTTTAATAACATTTGTCGATATTTACTTTTATTAACACGTCCGCCTTTCCTGTCTCCCGAAAATGAAGAATTATGCGTCCTATAACATAAAGCAATCCGCCGCATGGTATTGCGCGACAGAAACCACCATCTATCATGCGACTGTCGAAAACATGTATGAGTCTTATCGGCTACCGTGTGCAGCCGTAAATATTCGAATAATGCTGGAAAGATAAAAAAACTCCTTCACTTATGCCTTTGCGATAGTGAAGGAGTTTTTATTCAAGAATCAATCTCTTTATTTCTGATTATAACGTTTTTAATTTCAAGTTGCGCCACGCAACTTTAATACCTCCGCCATCGTGGATTTGTAATGCGATCCGACCTTGTCCGGCGCCAATTTTATCATCGGTAAAATCGACCATCTCCTGATCATTCAACCAAGTTTTTACATTATCGCCCTGAACTTTGATGCGCATCGTATTCCATTCCCCCATTTTGAGGATATTTTCTTTTTCGTCGGGAATCTGTATCAACCAGCCACGTCCGTATGATTCGTAGATACCGCCGGTATCATGTCCCTGAGGTGCAACTTCCACTTGCCAACCATTAACCTTAACTCCTTCTTCGATAAAAGAACGGATAAATACGCCGGAGTTGCCGTCGGCCTCTTGTTTGAATTCCACGGTCAAATCGAAATCATCGTAATATTCACGAGTAGCCAGATAACCATAATTTTTGTCCGGGCCACTTTCGCAGAACAGCAAACCATCCTTTACATACCACAATTCCGTTCCATAAGCTTCCCATCCGGTCAAATCAACCCCATTGAACAAATTTGCTTCTTTAGTCTTATTCGGAAGCTCTTTTATCTTAATGTTACGGAAAGAGGCTGGGTAGCCGTGGTCTTGCAAGCATAACACACCTTTTCTTGCCAATCCATACTCTGGAGCGCCGGCCCATTTGCCACTGTTTTTTCTGGCAAACCAATCTTCTGTCCAAGCGTCGAACTCCAGGATTTTTTCGCCGTTCATCCAATGTTCCACATGTCCATTGTCAAAAACGATTTTAGCTGTATTCCATTGTCCGTAAGGATTTACTTTCATTTTGGACAAATCCGGTAAATACATGGCGTAATCCACACCCATTTTTTGCCAATCCTCCAATCCTTCAAAGTTTTCGTCGTCTATCAACTGATATTCCGGTCCGGTGACATATGGGACAGCAAATTGCGGACGTTCAACAACATGATACAACATACCACTGTTTCCGCCTTTTGAAAGTTTAAAGTCCCATGAAAGAATAAAGTTTTCATACTGTTTTTCAGTCACCATGTAACCACTTTCGTCGCTACCTTCTCCTTTGGCCTGGATACAACCATCTACTACATGCCAAGGCTGTGTCAATGTTGTTCCGTTGTAATCCTTCCATCCATTTAGCGTTTCCCCGTCAAATAGCAATTGCCATCCGTCGGCAACTTCTTCCGGAGTCAATGTGTTTTGTTTACCGCCATCCTCACATGAAACAAATACTCCCAGCAAGGCAGCGCACAAGACAACAAAACCTGCTTTTGCAAATCTTAACTCTACTGATTTCATAAATAATCCCGTATTTAAATTTTAAAAAATAATGTGAACCACAAAGATATATAAAATCTTAATTTTATTGGAACATTCGGGTATATTAGATACTGGCGTTTTCGGTATAAACATCATGATTTCCATATTATGTCTTGTGCTTGAATCCGTGAAAAAAGCGCATTCATTATTTCATGTAAAAAATGTTCGCTTTCCTTTTTGATAAGCTGCAATTTTTCTATAACTTGCCATTGTTTTTCAATTAGATTGCTTTCTGAAAAAATCAAAACAACTTCTGATTAATCAATTAATTTAATGTATAGTATATGAAATGTTTTTTATTTGCTGTTTTTGCCGGTTTGCTTTTCGTTAGTTGCCAGCAGGCGCCGAAAGGATATGTTATCAACGGAGAAGTGAAAGGTCAGAGCGAAGGAATGGTTTACCTGCAATCCTTTCGCAACAAGATGTTTTTCGATACCGATTCGGCCGAAATAATAAATGGCATGTTCTCTTTTACGGGGGAGATAGAAGAACCCTTACTTTATGGTTTGAAGGCAGGTGACATGCGTTATCCTGCCCAGTTCTTTCTTGAGAATACGACGATGGATGTTGTACTCGATGCCAATGAAGAGAGTATCTTGGTAAAGGGTTCGTCGGCAAATGATTTGTTTTTGTCGAATGCAAACGAAATTCATGAAAAAGGATACAGTATTGATAGTTTGGTAAGCAACTATCCTGACTCACCGGTGGCGGCGTTCTACCTGTATCGCTATTTCACCTATCAATTGTCATTGGACGAGTTGAAAGCTACCCGCGCTAAAATATCTCCGGCATTGGCTTCGTGCCCTTATGTGGTAGACTTGGACGCAATCATCAAACAGCTTGAAAATGTACAGGTCGGAAAGGTAGCGCCTGAATTTTCGTTGCCGGATACGGCCGGAGTTTCGGTTTCATTGTCTGAATTTAGGGGAAAGTATGTCTTGATAGATTTCTGGGCAGCCTGGTGTCCTCCTTGTCGGAGGGAAAATCCGAATGTCGTGGAGGCCTTCCTGAAGTATAACGATAAAGGATTCACCGTTCTGGGCATTTCGTTAGACCATGAAAGAAACCAATGGCTGAAAGCTATCCATGATGACAACCTAACCTGGACTCATCTGTCGGATTTGAGATACTGGGATTCCGAAATCCCTGCATTATATGGAGTACGCGGCATTCCCGCCAATGTATTAATCGACCCGGAAGGCATCATCCTGGCAAAAAATATTAGAGGAGAAGATTTGCGTCGTACTTTAGAAGAATTATTCTAAGGCAAAATAGTAAGTGGCAGGAGGCAGGCCTTTACATTTTTTATTTTTCTTTTGGGGAAACAAAAGCTGTATACAAAAGCAAAAGTGCGGCGATAGTGAGGCAAAGTATCCATTCGTTACGGTTCATGAACATAAACGAGGAAGAGACAATCAATAGTAGACTGGCTATCACGTTAAATATCTGTAAACGCCTTCTGCGGTAATCCATGTTTTTCAAAGGCGTCGTCAGGTGGTTGATCGCTACACCAGCCGCCCCGACGGCAAACAAGTAAGGGGCAAACGTCAATTTGGTTAAATATAACGATGCTCCCAACAGAACTAATAATGCTGAGAAATTAAAGATTGTCGTACGTATTTGCTGGTTCATTATTTTTTTCGGATAATAAATATGTCTTCATCAGGTTTCTTCATAAAATATTCTTCCCGGGCAAAGCGTTCAAGTCCTTCTTTGTCGGTTCGCAGGTCGTTTAGCTTCTTTGTATTTTCTTCTATCTCTTCTTTATAGTATTTTATCTCTTTTTCCAAGCTTCTTATTTTTTCATCGTATGTATAACGTTTATACAGGTTGCTATCACCGGCCGTAAACGTAAGAGCCACAAAACCAATAGTAACCAGCCAATAAACATTCACTTTGGAAAGGTATTTGCCGTAAAATTCTTTCAGACGATGCATAGGGTAGATTCTTTCTACAAAGATAAATGAATTATTTTGCATATCTTTGTGTTGCTTAGAATAAAATAACAGATGGACAATTATATAGTATCTGCAAGGAAATACAGACCTTCTACTTTTCGTAGCGTTGTAGGACAAAAATCACTTACTACCACTTTAAAAAATGCGATTGCCGGCAATAAACTGGCACATGCTTATTTGTTTTGCGGCCCCCGCGGAGTTGGTAAAACTTCTTGTGCACGTATCTTTGCTAAGACAATTAATTGCTTTCATCCCACCGCCAACGGTGAGGCGTGTAATGAGTGCGAATCGTGCATCGCGTTCAATGAACAACGTTCGTATAATATCCATGAATTAGATGCCGCATCAAACAATTCGGTAGACGATATCCGTTCCCTTATCGACCAGGTACGTATCCCTCCGGCGTTGGGAAAATACAAAGTGTTCATCATCGACGAGGTACACATGCTGAGTTCTGCGGCTTTTAATGCTTTTTTGAAAACATTGGAAGAACCGCCTTATCATGCGCTGTTTATCTTGGCTACTACCGAAAAACACAAAGTATTGGCTACTATCTTATCACGTTGCCAGATATATGATTTTTCCCGTATTTCGATTGCCGACATGGTTGAACATCTGGAATATGTCGCTTCGCAGGAGCATGTTTCTGCAGAGCCGGAGGCCTTGAATGTTATTGCCCAAAAGGCAGATGGCGGTATGCGTGATGCTTTATCTATATTCGATCAGGTAGTTAGTTTCACCAACGGGAATATTACCTATCAGACAGTGATTGACAACCTGAACGTGCTTGATTACGAATACTACTTCAAGTTGACAGACGCGATGCTCAGCGGAAATGTCCGGTCGGCCATCCTTACCTTAAACGAAATATTGAGCAAAGGCTTCGACGGACAGAATGTCATTTCCGGGCTGGCTTCCCATTTCCGTGATTTGTTAGTATGCAGAGACGAGGCGACCCTTGTTTTGTTTGAAGTGGGGGCTTCTATTCGCGAACGATATAAAAAGACAGCCCAGCAATGTTCGGAGCAATTATTATATAAAGCCATTGAATTGGCTAATAATTGTGATTTAAACTACCGGGCAAGCAGAAACAAACGATTATTATTAGAGCTGACGCTTATCCAACTATGCCAGATAAATCGTCCGCCACAAGACGATAGTAAAAAAAAACTCCTGATTGAACCGGTTGGCGAGTCTTCCCCCGCAAACCAGCCTTCCCCACAAAGTAAGGTTGTAACAACGCAAGTGCCGTCCAACGTGTCTGTGGCTACTTCTTCTAATGCGAATGTAGTTACACAGAAGAAAGCGCCTTCACAGATACCTGTCTCTACCTCCATTAAAAAAGTAATTCAAAAGGAAGAAGGTACAGGCAGCGTGCAGCAATCACCTGCCGCCAGCGACCTGGCTACTCCTTATGAAATAAACGATTTGTTGAATTATTGGGATGAATACACCCAAAAGATTGAGAAAAATGCTTATTTGAAAGGCATTATGGTAAACTGCAAACCTGTATTGCAGGAAAATTTCCATTTCGAAGTAGCCGTTCATAATCCCGGCCAAAAGGATGAATTATTGAACGACAGCATAAACCTGCTTCCCTTTTTGCGCTCAAACCTTAAGAATAATCATATCCAGATGTGCATCCGTATTTCTGAAACAAACGAAAAAAAATTAGCTTATACCTCCACGGAAAAGTATGAACACCTAATCAATATCAATCCCGTCTTGGATAAACTGAAAAACGAGTTCAACTTGACTTTAGAGTGATGTAACAGAAGAGGCGCGGATATGAGTGAAAATATACAACGTGCCAAGCGCTACAAATTGGGTATTCTCACCCAACCGGTTTCCGGAAAATATTTTTGAATATAATTTCTGATATATTCTTCCGTATCATCCCTTATAAGTGTATCTGTCAATTTCGGAAATAAATTATATGCAATTAGATGCAATTTTATTCCACGACTGCGAATGGCTTCCAAACTCAATAATGTATGATTGATACTCCCTAATTTACCGGAAGTAACAAAAATCAATGAATAGCCCATTTCTTTTACATAGTCTATTGTCAGGTAGTCATCTGTCAGAGGAACCATTAAGCCTCCTGCACCTTCCAATAGTACAGCATCATACCGTTCGCTTAACAACCCTGTTGCCTGTTTAATTTTTTCAAAATCTATTTCTCTATTATCAACGCGTGACGCCAAATGTGGCGAAGCCGGATACGTAAATATTTCCGGCATAGTTATACCGGCATCGTCTTCTTCTGTAAATGGTATTCCCATTAACTTCCGATGCAGTTTAATGTCTTCTGAGATATTTGTATTGCCTGTCTGAATAAATTTCTGGGTAATAGTCCGTATGCCGTTTGCATTCCACCTTTTGGCTATGTAGCCTGTTGCATAACTTTTACCTGTATCCGTATCAATTCCTGATACAAAATATATGTTATTTTTCATACTGTTTTCTTTTTTGCGATGATGTAAATAGGATGATAGGTCAGAGATACGGAGTTACCATTACTATATCGTAGGATATATTCTCTGCAATATGCTTCAACGGTTCCTTTTGTCCAAAATTGTTCTTTTATTCCGGTAACTCCCGTCCGTTTTAGATGATGAAGAACATCTATAGGATTATTAAAAGACTTGTTTATTAGTTCTTCACCAGAATATACAATATCATAATTCAATGACAATAATTCTTTTTCAAGTTCCGATTTGGAATGATAACTTAAACCTGTTCCTGTGAGTGAGCTGATTTCCTTCATGTTATTTTTCCCAAAAGTACTGAAAACGAGGAACCCGGATTCATTTAGCGATGCATGGCAGCGTTTGAAAAAGGAAGGTAGATTTTCGAACCATTGTATTGTGGAACAGGAAGCAATAATATCTATTTTTCGTGGGAAAGAGAACATTTCCGCATCACCACACATAAATATATTGTTTCCATTCATGATATCGATTACATTCATTTCCATTTCAGGACAAATATCATTCATAATCATCCGTTCGGGTTGGATATGGCGAATTAGTAAACGAGAAAATATACCTGTTCCGCATCCTATTTCCAACAAGTTCCGGCATTCGAGAGGGATAGTCTCTTTCATTAATAATATCATTCTTTCTGCTATTTGCCGTTGAACGATGGCTGCTTTGTCATAACTGGTCGCTGCTTTTGAGAAACGGGATTTTATTAATTGTTTATCCATATTTATAAGTACTGTATTTTTCTATCAAATAATTCTTTAAATAATTTCTCAGGATAATGTTCTTCATCTATTACAGTATAATTTGCTCCTTCCCACGCCCTTAGTTGATTTTCCGGAGGGAATATTTTATCCCTGTTACTAATGTAGACTTTACTCCAGTTGAAATTAGAAGCGTTTGGGCTGAGCGCTGATTTTCCGATAGACGTTAATTCTTTTCGTAAACTATCTATCCCTCTTGTAGGTGGTTTATCGAGGAAACGTTTTAACGCATCACTCGAACCACACATTCGCCGTTGAAATTTGTACAATGTATTCTCATTCAGGTTATTTAGAGTTGCGTCGAATATTTTATCAGGTATTCCCTTTTTATCGTCAATTGGAAAAATGGTACCATTAATAGCGGTACTTTCTACGACAGGGAAATCTTTGTCTTGCAATAATTGCGATGCCGCCCATACCCCCATCGACCAAGCTACAATTTTGATTTCATTATAAGATTTCAAGAAAGTGTCGTCGAAAGAAAGAGAATCGTAATCATAAGTAATCATAAAATCACAGTCTGTATTACAATATTCCGCAAAAGGATTTTCGTCCATTCCCCAACCTGCAAAAAATAATAATAGTTTTTGGGAAGGATGTCTGGATGAATCTATTGGAGTGATTCTTTTAACAATCATATACTGTCTGCTATTTGATTGACTATTTCGCGCGTAATATTTGCGGTTAAGGAAATCCGTATTCTGGCTGTTCCTTCAGGTACTGTTGGCGGACGTACCGGAAGCATATAGAATCCTTTTCGCCACATATCTTCCGCTTTTAGGATGGCTTTCTTATTATCTCCAATCATTAACGGAATAATATGGCTCTCAGACGGACAGTTGTATCCCTTTTCGATTATCCGTTCTTTCAGAAATGAACTGTTTTCTTTCAAGTGTTTGCGTTTATTACTAAAGCTATTTAGTCTTTCCATGACAAATTTGCTCCACATGAGATTGATTGGGGGAAGTGCAGTTGTGAATATCAGTGTTCGCATCTTATTGATCAGATAATCGCGAATGACCTTGCGACAAATTATATACCCCCCAACAGAGGCAAGCGCTTTACCGAATGTACCTGTCAGGAAGTCGATATCCGGAATACATCCCTGTTCTTCTGCACACCCAAGCCCTTGTTCTCCGCGAATACCTACGGCATGGGCTTCATCTACATATAACAATACATTGGAATATTTCTGTTTCAACCGGACTAGATGGTGTAGATCGGTTACGTCGCCGTCCATGCTGAAAATACTTTCTGTCACAATAATAATTCGTTCAAAGGACTTGGAGTGCATTTCAAGCAGTTTATCAAGATGATTGTAATCGGCATGATGATAACGGAAATATTTTGCCCCCGAAAGCCGGATACCGTCAATGAGGCTTGCATGGACTAATTTGTCCGCCAGTATTAGCGTACCGGAGTTGCAGATAGCGGGGAGTATCCCTGTATTCATATGGTAACCGCTGTTGAATACCAATGCGCTTTCGGAGCCGAACATCCGGCTGAGTTGGTTTTCCAGTTCGGTATAGATGTTGAAATTTCCTGTCAACAGACGTGAGGAGGAAGATGTAAACAGTAGGTTATCAGGAGTTAGCGATTGCAGGAATTCTTCGCGAAGTGATATGTCGGTAGCTAAGCCAAGATAGTCGTTTGACGAAAGGTTAAGCATTCGTTTTCTTCCGAATCGGATCTCTTCTCCTTGATGTATGACAGCGGGTAGGTGTCGGAGAATTCCTTTCTCTTCCAATCCAAGTAATTCACATTTGAATATTTCCAGTATATCTTTTTCCATTAATTAAGCGCTGTTATGATGGATATTAATGCCTTTGTCAGTTTGCTCAATTCTTCTCTGCTAATGATAAAGGGCGGCATAATGTAGACCAGCTTACCGAATGGCCTTATCCAAACGCCTTCTTCTACAAAGCGTTTTTGCATGGAAGCCATATCGACCGGATTTTTCATCTCAATTACCCCGATGGCGCCTAAAATTCTTACATCTTCCACTTGCGAAAGGTTACGGGCAGGAGCGAGTTCACGATTCAATTGTTCTTCGATTAACCTTACTTGCTCTTTCCAATCAGAAGACAAGAGTAATTTGATCGAGGCTATGGCTATAGCACAAGCCAGCGGATTTGCCATGAAGGTTGGCCCGTGCATGAATACTCCCGGACTACTACCCGATATCGTTTCCGCAATATCATCGGAAGTCAGTACAGCCGATAATGTCATGTACCCTCCTGTCAATGCTTTTCCGATGCACATGATATCCGGTTCTATTTCTGCATGTTCACAGGCAAACAGTTTTCCTGTGCGCCCGAAGCCGGTTGCAATTTCATCAAAAATCAGGAGCAGGTCGTTCTTTTTACACAACTCAGCAGCTTTATGGAGATATTCAGGATGATAAAAGCGCATACCACCCGCTCCCTGTACAATAGGTTCGAGAATCAAACCGGCAAGCTCATCTTTGTGGCTTTCTATTATTCTTTTTAAAGGAATCATATCGCTGTCGTCCCATTCTTCATTATAGTTGATTTGCGGCGAAGCGGCAAAGTATCGTATGGGAAGGGATGTTCCGAAGATATGATGCATCCCGGTCACCGGGTCGCATACAGACATCGCGTTCCATGTATCTCCGTGATATCCGGAGCGGATGGTCACGAAATTCGTTTTATTTTCTCTCTTCCGGGCGAACCAATATTGAATGGCCATTTTCAATGCCACCTCCACGGCTACCGAGCCAGAGTCTGCGTAAAATATTTTTTTCATGGAGGGAGGCGCTATTTGCAATAATATTTTACCTAAATCAATGGCCGGATCGTGCGTAAGGCCGCCAAACATAATGTGCGACATCTTACTTAGCTGGGCTGTTGCCGCAGCATTGAGGGTGGGATGATTATATCCGTGTATGGCACACCACCAGGAAGACATGCCATCTACAAGTTTTCTTCCATCTTCCAATTCAATTATGCAGCCATCAGCCCGTTGTACTTTATAAGTGGGTAAAGGATGGGTGATCGAGGTGTAAGGATGCCATAGATGTTTCCGATCAAAATCTTCATCGGGGTAGTATTTGGCTATCAATTCTTTATCTTCGGAAACTCTGGAGCCAATAGTTGTCAGCATATCCCCGACAATAGCGGAGTTAATGCCGATATATAAGGCTTTTTCCACTGTTTCGGGATTTAGGAGTGCGCGTCCGCCTGCAAATCTCAGGAAAGCCCGTGGATTAATCAGACGAAATAATGCAATGGTAGCGAGTACTTCATCATCGCTTAATGGAAGCATGTTTTCAAGAGGTGTTCCCGATATGGGGTGCAGGAGGTTTATCGGTATGGAGTGTACATCCAGTTCTTTTAAGGTAAAGGCAAGTTCGATCCGTTGTTCGATGCTTTCACCCATTCCTATAATGCCTCCGCTACAAATTTCCATACCCGCTTTGCGGGCGGCTCGTATGGTTTCTATTTTTTGTTCCTGCGTATGTGTCGTGCATAATGATGGGAAATTGGAGGGCGCTGTCTCCAGATTACAATGGTAACGTTTTACCCCTGCCTCGTGCAATCGGGCTAATTCTTCTTCCTTCAATAGACCTAAAGATGTGCATAATTGGATTCCTGAATTCTTTTTCAAAAACTTGATATGATTACATATTTCGTTGAACTCTCTTTTTGTAGGTTTACGTCCACTGGTTACTAAGGAAAAATGGCTTACTCCTTGTTTTTCATTATCTAATGCCTGCCGCAGGCACTCATCTCTGGTCACCAAACCATATTCATCTACATTGGTTCGGTAATGTACTGATTGTGCGCACCATTTACAGTTTTCGGAGCATTTTCCTGATTTGGCATTGATAATGGAACACATATCGAATTGCATCGACGACATTTGTTGTGTTATCTCATGTGCTGTGTCGTACAGTAACTTCTTCGGACTTTGTAAGGCTACTTGTAAAGCTTCTTCCGGGGTTATGGATCCACCCTTTAATATCCGGTCTTTAATTTTATTAGTTATACTCATAGTTTTATAAAAAATAAGCCGGAGAGATATAAATATCCTTCCGGCTGTAATTATTTAGTTTCGTATTTATTGGGTTATATTCAGAATAGCCTGTTTCATCTGCCAACAGCGTTTGGCCTGTTTCTAAACGGAGAAGTATATCAAATGGCAAGCTGTCATTATCCGGATTATCATCAGAGGATACATTTTTGTCTGCTCTTTGAGAGTTGACAGGTATGCCGGTTTTTTGCTTCTTCAGTGATGCGTCTGCTACTTTACATCCTAATGTGCCAATGGTAACACAACGGCCCAAACTGCTGAACATAGCATATCCTTTCCGTGTCCAACGACGGAAGCGAATGCTATTATGGGGTATTGTTTTCTCCATTTCTTTAATTCACAAGCGACCGCAAAGCTACTAAATATTAACGGATTTCAACGTTGTATGTCTGCTATTTTTATGTCGGCAGATGAGCCTGACGCTTGAGAAGATGAGGCCGAGGCCGAGGATTTGGGCTGGGTTTAGTTGTTTTTATCATCGTGCAGAACCTCTTTTATTCTGTTAAGCCCTTCGATGAGGAGTGGACGGGGGCAGGCGATGTTCAGGCGGATAAAGCCTTCTCCGGCAGATGGCGGCTGAAAAAATCTTTTACACAGAGGTAGTTCTCGTAAAGATAAACTTTCAGGACTTCGAGCCATTCTTCTCCTTCGTTATAGGCCGCGATCAGGGCTTCTATGGCAAAGGCATTTATCTCGCAAACTTCGTTTATATTCAATGCTTTGTCGATTCGCCGACGGATTGTATCATCTGCTGCCCTCACCGAGCCGGAGCAGTTCGTCGCGCGTCCAGACTCTCCCCGCCGGATTGTGGGGGCTACACAGCAACAGGAGTTTCGCTCTTGGGTCGGCTACCTTCTTTTCCAAGTCGGCATAATCCATCGTATAGGTTCCACCGGCATAGATTAAATCATTGGAGACGATTTCGCAGCGGTTATTTCGTATGGAAGAAAAGAAACAGTTATAAACCGGATCCTGAACAATCACTTGGTCGCCAGGCTCTGTCATCGCCAGAATGATAGCGGATAAAGCGGGGACGCCGCCGCTGGTGAAAAGCAGTTGGTCTCGCGAAAATGTGAAACGGTGTCTCCGTTCAAACCATCCCGTCACGGCGTCGAAGTAGGTATTGGGCGTTTGGGTATAGCCGAAGATGCCATGTTTAGCTCTCCGTGTCAGCGCCTCAATAACCGGCGGCGCCGTGCGGAAGTCCATATCCGCTACCCACATCGGTAATATATCGTCGCTTGTCAGCGAGTCCCATTTGTAGGAATTGGTATTCCTGCGGGGTATTATCTCGTCGAAGTGGTAATTCATCAGGCTAAGTGGGTTTTCTTTACGAATCGGATGTCACACTCGCCGGGATGCTTACAATTTTCGTCGAAAATAATTTCGCCGATGCTTTCGGCAGAGATGAAACCGGTTCCCGGATTTTTGATACTTGTAATATGTCCGTTTATTTCCCTGAACATTTTCGGAGCATCTACCCAGGTGTTTACCATACGGATATTCTTCGAATACCAGATGGCGGCGCGGCTGTAAACGGTAAAAAGGCAGTCTTCAATCAGGGTATGGTCGTTGTGCCAGAACGGGTATTTACACATAAATTCACACTTGTAGGCCTCTATATTATTACATTCTTTAAGAGCCCTGTTTCATCTAAAATTAGTGTTTGTTTTTTACATGGTAATTTTATATAGATAGCAAAATCGCTTCTTGGTTTAAAGAAAGGGATAATTATTTCAACGTGAGTTCGATGTAAAAAAGGCACATAAAAAACAGGAATATAGCGGAAAAATCAGCATCTTTAAATCGCTAAATAATAAAAGGTATCCAAGAGGATTGAGTGCTCTATCCGGTTGAGCTACGTTTGCCCTATGCTTTATTTGCTTGGTGTAATTCTTTTTTGTCTTGACGATTGAAGTAGATAACACCAATAACAGCCACTACCGTTACAAAAATTGATACTGCTATTGCTCCCATATTTAATCCTCCTTTTTTTCTTTGTTTCTAACAAGCCAAAGCCCGGCTACTAAAGTTACTTCCAAATTCTTTTTTCATTCTGATGCAAATATAGTAAAATAAATTTGATAAAATATCCTGTTTATTTTGGTCGATCCGAAACTTTGAGTAAATTTACATTTAGTATTGAGTAGATTTACCAGGTATGTACGAACGATCTTATTTGAAGCAAATTAAATCAAGGATGGAAGAACCAAGAAAGTTCATCCAGGTAATTATCGGGCCTCGTCAGGTGGGTAAAACCACTATGGTGAACCAATTATTATCCCAGTTATCTATACCCCATATAAACGAATCGGCAGACGCGATTTCGGCTACTAATTCTGCATGGCTAAT
>JAIRRS010000166.1 GCA_031255855.1 Tannerellaceae bacterium
CGTTATTTCGATGAGTTCATGTATCGTTTCAACAGACGATATGTCCATTCCCAGCTCTTTATGCGTTTGTTGAGCGCTTGCGCTGTCACTCCAACCATTACCTACAGGGAACTTACCGCATGAATACTTTCTTGCTGTAACTTGATAGTCATATAATTTTTTTCAATACTATTTGTGACAGCGGGGTGCGCGCTACTCTAATATGGTGTTGTGTTTGTGCCGTAGCCGGGCTCGTCGGAGCGTCCGGCGAGATAATCCAGCGAGCAAACGAGTGCGTCGGCAAGCTCGATGAGGCTGTCGGCGGAAGGGATAGTCCGCATCGTCTCCCATTGATGGATGGATTGTTTACTTATGCCCAGGGTACGAGCCAATTCCACCATAGTGAGATTGCGGCTCATTCTCAGCAATTTCAACCTCTCCGAAAATATTTTTCGGTTTAACATACCGACCCCTTGACAGTCAAGTTACACTTGACTAAAATAAAATCAACATATCGGTCGTATTTGACCGTGGATGAAAATAAACGTTAACCTTGCCGCATTGGAGGGCCGAAGCGATTTCAGCCTGCTAGTTTTGTAGTAGTTATTTATTTTTAACAGAGTGCACATGTTTTACGGAAATGCTGATTCACTCGTCTGCGCCTAAACGACATTCTGCCGTTTAGGCAAGAGGAGACTATAAGGGTTTATGTCCTCGCCCTTGTCGCCTCTGACGGGAAATCAGTACTGGTTGGATTATACCAATTTTTCAGGCAAGAATGAATCATTATTGCCGCAGAGTAACAGCATTGATCGCGCGATGATCCCCAGCAATAAAGCACAGCAAAAACTACTTTTAGGGAGATGCATAAAGATGAGAAAAAAGAGTTTGCCGATATGGTTAGTTTTGATTTTGGTTGCCTTCATGATAATGAGCGGCGGTTGCGGCGGGTCTTCAAGTCAAACAGAAAACCCGACAGCCTCTTTGACGACCGAGGATATAGATAATGGCAGGGAAATTGTAGATACTGTTACCAATAGCGTTTTTAACGGCGAGCAAGAGTTGGATTTTGATGAGTTTATTGAGAAAACAGTAGCCTCTTTAAAAGCCGATGAGGCGGTAGAAAACGTCACATATATCAAAGAAGCGGATGAGTTCGATTCGTCGATAAAGGTAGATTTTAAATCTGGTTTTTCGGAGACAATTCAATTTATTGATGAAAACTCAGTTGAGCTTTGGGAGGGAAACATCCTTAATGGCGAGAATATCCTTCCCCTTGAAAATGCGGTAAAAAGATCAAGCGGCGCACACGGAGCCGGGCTTATTAATGCCATTGGCATTCAATACTTAGCCATTAAGGGCGAAGGCAAAGTTCCTCCTGCTTCCGAAGATATACGAATTGTTGAACACGCGTTTGCTTGGGGGAAGGTAAATCACGGTGACAAGGCAAACTTTTATACTTTTTCGTCTCAACGCTTTCATAGAGACTCTTTAGAGATACTCAGGTCGCTTAGCAATTACGATTTGATCATGATACAAGCTCATGGATACGGCGGAGGAAAAGGATTTGCGATTTCACTGCATCCCTCCGCAACGTTAAGCGCATTCGATGTGAGTGATATAGAAAATGGTCGCGTAGCATATATTAAGAACTTCGAAATATTTAACACCGTGGTGGTTTCAAATATTACTTCAAAGATTAGAAATAAACATACCGATGCCTTACTTGTAATGCCCGGTTTTTTCGCGGACTATTACATGCCTGGTGGACTGCGCAGCCCGATAGTTGTTTTGTTTTCTTGCGGTCTTGCGACTGCGGGAAACGACGTAATACCCCAAGCTCTAATTTTGGGTGGTGCCAGAGCAGTTATTGGAGCTAACGAAGATATATTTTTACTTTATGAGCTAATGGCGAGTTCTCACATAATTAATAATTTAATGAATGGCGAAACTGTTGCCCAGGCCTTGAGTAATACAAAAAAAATCGTTGGTAATAACGATCATGAGATAGATACATATTTCAAGGTAATTGGTGACGAGAACCCCGGGGCGAGCGCAAGTGAACTAGAGGAATATAAAAATATTTTTAAGCAAAACGTGCTGGAGAGGAAGAAAAGAGCTGCGAGTTTGGTAATCGTCGGAGATCCAAACGCAACGTTATTTAATAGTCCTGAAAATTCTTGGGCTGGCGGTTCTGGCAATTGGGTAGGAATAAGTGGATCAGGGAATGGCATTTTTGGAGGATACCCATTCACGGCGACGATGAACCATTTTGAAACGCATATGGAGTTCGTTATGAATATAGGTGAAATTACTTTAGTTAAATTCGGGCCAGCTTCTTATAGCTTCACCGCGACCTCTGGCGGAAGGAGCGAGCTTTTTGAATTTAACTCCAACGGGTACACGGTGCCTGTTACTAAACTTAGCGATAATAAATACATGTGGAATACTTCTGAGGAAACAATCACGATAACCTTTACATCCGACACCGATGCGGTAATAGACGGCATATACTACGGAGGGGGTGAGTCTTTTAATTTTAAGCTCAACGTAAGACAACAGTAATAGCGCTTGTTAGAAGGGTTGCCTGATTTAAATTTTTTAAGAAGGTCAGTTTGGATATGAAGAGTAAGCGTTGGGTTCTTTGGATTTTGCTTTTGCTGGCTGCTTTTGTGTTTATGTCCGGTGGTTGCGGCAGCGGGAGCAGCAGTGTAGAAAGCGGTGACAATGGGAGTAATGTTGGCGGTGACCCTGGAAACGGTGGAGACAATCCTGGCGGTGACCCTGGAAATGGCGGAGACAATCCTGGCGGCGGATTCAATCCTGGCGACGAGGCCCTTTCATATAAGGATTATGAAGGAGATTGGCGCGGCGGTATCTGGAGCAGCAACGGAAGCAGATTACAGTTGAGCATTAGAAATGTTCAGGGTTCGGATGAACGTTTTACGGCAGATATTTCCGCAACCTTTACCCCTGGATGGGAAGGGAATGCTGAAACTTTCAGCGAGAATGGAGTCGTTTTTGAAAGATTTCATTCGGACAACATACGGCACGGTTTCTCTTTCGAAGCTGGATTTATCGAAAAATTTACCGCAACCCCAACAGTTCGGTTTGTTGGGTTTCCGTCATATAGAGATGGAATCCAGCTAAATTCTTATTTTAAGATTGATAAACCATCCGGTATCGGTAATATTGGCGACGGCAATTTATCACGAGTAAGATAATACCTTCAACGACCAAGAGGTTTTGTCTGTTCCAGGCGAGCATAATTAATTAGAAGCCTAACTGAAAGGGCCCCGGCGGAGAGACACGCCGGGGCCCTTTGCCATGCCCTTAT
>JAIRRS010000081.1 GCA_031255855.1 Tannerellaceae bacterium
TTGTTTAAATTTGGAATTGAATTAGACGGCAAATTGAAAAAGGTAGACTCCGGTACGCTTTTAGATTCACCGACAGGTGTTGTTCGATTGGGAGCATTTACAGAACTTAACCTGACCAGGCATTTTTCAGGCAAGTTAAAAGCCGGACTAAATAATACGTATATACACCAAGATGCTATTCATTATGTAACCGGAGATCATTACCAGGCAATCACAAAAGTTACCCAGTCTTTGGAATTCAGCCTTGAGCCTGTATTTTACTTCTTTTCGACCGAACAGTCCCGGAAAATAAACCCGTTTATTTCGCTTCCGGTAATGTTTGAAACAAAATCTCTTGGCGAGAAGTATATATACCAGACGAAATTCATGATTGTTCCCACGCTCGGTTGCCGTTATGATTTCAACAGACATTGGGGAATAGAAGCAAGCGGTGGGCTTGGGTGGAGAAAATACGGGAAATACAAGATTAAACAGAAGTCGTCTGAAATGGAATATAGTCTTTCTATGGGGATACGATATAGTTTTTAGAAAAATATAAATGGAATAAGCATTATGAATTATTTAATTCCAATTCATATAATTAAGGATTAACCGGGATAACAAAAGAGTCCGCCTATCCATCAGGCGATTAGCCCGGCCAAAGGATACGCCGAAATTTGTCCGGATATTTGATTCCGGCCATTCGCAGAACAGTAACAGGTACTACAATTCCACCTTTGAGGGAAGAAAGATTGAAGCAAATTGCCATTCCGGTCTTGAATAAAGAAATAACAAACTTTATCGGCTTTTACCTTCAGGGATGTTTTCCATTCATGATGGATAATATCGGTTTGGCATTCCATGAAGCCACTTTTAATTTTATATCACCCAACGGATTATCCTCCCTTAACCAAAGATCCAGCTCAATTTTTTTCGATTCTTTCGGCTCCATCCAAAAGAAATTATCATTGACGAAGAAAGACCGCCCGGTATTTTCTATTTCGCAATAAGTCATAAAAGACGGGCGGTTTCCTGTATTAGCAATAGTAAAGGAAATTTTCCACCGGTTTTCCCGATAGGAAGAAATGCTTATATCCGATACTTTCAAAGCGGTTTTATTACCCGCTACAACCGGTTTCAACCAAGGTCCCTTGGTTAAGGCAGGCCATTTTACCGGTTCCGAGGAGAATTTTCGGTAATAAGCTTCTTCTTCCATAAGCTGTAAGGTACGCGGCCAGTAATCTGCTCTTGAAAGAAGACGACCGGAATGATCATACAATGCCGTCAACACAAAGAAATATTTGTTTTTATAAGAGGATGGAATGTTAAAATCATCAAAGTCTGCCACCGATACGGAAGTCTCCCCTGCCACCCTGATCTCTTTTTCTTCACGCCACAACTCATTAAAATGATCATCCAGTATTCGGACGGAGGCTTTTCCTTCTATCGGGAGTTGATTTACCCCATTCAGCACTTTTACCCGGATTGGAAACTTTTCCCCGGAAGCCCATAATAAACGTTTTATATCAAGCATGACTCTCGTAGGCTCGTAGGTCCGTTTCAAAAAATAATAAGGAGCGGAGGGATGTCCGAAACCATCTACCAAATTGATTGCTGCAACAACCGGCCACGGACGTTTATAAACCCACGGCATCAACCCTGTGGTTACAGGATAATTAGACTGAAATCCTTCCGACATCACCTGATAAAATTCACCGGCACTGACCTGAGTCGCTTCCGCAACGGTTTCTAAAGAAGGTTTATTCATATCGTCCATATGGGAAGCACGACTCAACATACGGGGAACTCTTGCCGGATTATATTCGGCGAAATGTACAATAAATTCCGGATGCTTAGCCGCAAACTCTTTATCATACATGCCGCTCAGGTCTTTTAATTCGTCGGCGGCAACAACTTCCCGGATGTTTTTGGAATCTGTAATACAATGGATACCTGTTTCAGCAACATATGGGACAAGATCAAATGCCTTGTACCATGCCGGATCAAAATCCGGATAAGAATGTAAAGAGCCGGCATCCGGCGAGGTACGGACAAAAAACCTCGTGGGATCAAATATTTTCAGATTCCGTTCTACAATCGCCATGGAAGCGGCATTTCCATACGAATAAGGATTAAATTCATTTCCTCCGCACCAAGCAACCAGCGACGGTTCGTTACGTAGCCTCTGTATATTCTGGCAAACCTGCGCTTCCCATACTTCTTGCGGCCATTGCGGAGTATCAAAATTAGCAATGTTGAAATCTTGCCAGACCATAATACCATATCTGTTACAGGCCTCGTAAAATTCTTTACTCTCCATTAAGCCGCTTCCCCAGATACGGAACATCTGTATCCCCGCATTCTTTGCCATTTTTATCGCCCAGTCATATTTTTCTGCAGTAAGATCATACAATGCATCTACCGGCATCCAGTTAATGCCTTTCACAAAAATCTTCTTTCCGTTAACAACAAACTGCCAGTCGGCCCATCGATCGCCGGTACGAACGCCTGCACTTCGCACCTGTTCAATCATACGAATGCCAAAATCAAACAGAATGTTGTCTACTTTTTTTCCGTTTGCTTTCAATGTTATTTTTGCCTGATAATAATCCGGCTCACCCATTCCATTTGGATACCATAACTTGGGGTTACCAACATCGAAAGATTCTTCCAACCAGCATCTTCCCTCAATTACATAAGGTGCAAATTCTTTTGAAAATACCACCTTTCCGTTATCTGCTAACTCCAGCAACACCGTCAGCTTATCCTTGACCGGAATATTCTGCACAGCCTCTTTCGGCAAAGAAAAACCGGATATTTGCTGATTATACCAGGGGTGTAACTGATAATCAAGCGTATTCTTACCTGAAAATATTTCCAATGAAAACCCGAGAGTAGCCTTATCTCCCTCTATATGCTTCGTAAAAAGAAAAGGACGCTCCATGTGATATGCAGGAAGTATTTCCAGGCGCACATTTCGCCATAAACCCAGATTGAAATAGGGTTCCATAGCGCTTCCTCCGGTAAGAAACCAGCCTTTTACGATTTCTCCGGGCCGGTTCGGGTTAAAATCAGGCTGCTTATAATTAGCAGACACGACCTCTACAAACAGGTCATTTTCAGAACGATAAAGGGCTTTTCCCGTTATATCGATGTGGGGACCGCCGAATATCCCCCGGTGTTTTCCCAATAATTCACCGTTCAACCATACTTTGGAATAATAATCAATTCCGTCAAAACATAAAAGAAGATGATTGCCTTTCGCATGATCCGGTAAAGTGAATTTCTTCCGATAATACCAGACTTTTTGTTCAAGTTTCTCATGCTCTGCAGCATTCAGGTGTTTATAAGGATCTCCTAACACACCGGCCTTAAAATTAGCCATCTGCACAGATGTAGGATAAGCCACACGAATCCATTTGTTTTCTGATAATTCCACCAAATCGGAAACAGAATCATTCATAGGCGTAAGCATCCAATCCGACGACAGGTCTATATGCTGTTCACCTGTTCGCGGATAAATGTAATAAGGCGTCTCCAAGCTTTTGGGTTGGGCTGAAATATCGTTGTATCCCGCAAAAAGCAACCCTATACAAAGAATAAAAAGTAATGTTTTCATACATATAGATTTTATTTATTAATCATTTACTGTAAACTGGTATGTTCAATATGAATAACCAATGAACGTTTAAAAGTAAGCATCACATATTCGACAGAAGGATCCACGCCTTTTGTTTCATCTTTCCACGGATCATACAAAGATATTTTCCGGATGTTCTTTTCTATTACTTTATGAAGGTTGATGAGTGTTTCCCTGACATCCGGTTCCGTCTTTTCAATGAACTCGGTTTTCCAGTTACTGTTTTTATCCCTGCACCAGATTAATGTGTGCTCATTACCCCTAAGTATATAATATCTTATATCATCTTGACAAAAATAAGCCGGACGGAACATTTCTTTTATCGGATTAATCCGTTCAACCGCTTTGGCAAACCGTCCGTAATGCCACCAGAGATTATGCTTTTCTATATAATAACTCCAATGCCAGTTTTGTCCCGGTCCCGCAGCTCCGGAAAAAAACGGGGCAAATAACATATCGTGCAGTAAAACACCAAGCGAATCGGACTCGTATAGCAGTGACGGACCAGCGTGGTTTGCTTCAACCGCACCCACTTCGGAGAGAAGAATCGGTTTTTCATGAATATATTCCCTTAATTCATAAATAGAATGGCTAGCCAATGTATCCATTGCCTCCCGGCATATCACCCACGAAGCACCCGGATCGAGATACCTGTGCACCTGCGCCACTTCATTTGCAGGATGCTCCATGTAAAATTTATATGTTTCCCGGCTACTTTCCCTGTCAAAACTACCCAGGCTCTGCATGACCAAATGATTGGGGAATAAGGCTTTCACAGCAGGAAGCATTTCTACCGTCCATTCATATATAACCTGCCGGCCTGCACTGACCGAGTTTATTTCATTCCATAATTCCCATCCGAAAACAGAAGGATGATTTGCATACCGTCCGGCTAAAAAACGAATCCTATTAAGATATAGTTCCCTCCCCGTTTCCGACCGGAAATAATCATCCATAGACTGCCACATTCCTTCAGCAGCATAAATAGGCTTATCATAGGGAACAGAAGTACTGAATGGGGCCGGTTGACCTGTCAACTTTCTGAAATTTTCAAGACAAAATTTAATCTTGATTCCATACCGGGAGGCCGATTCCAACAGCTTATCTATCCGTAAAGCAACCTGTTCATCATACTCACCGGCTTTGGCATGTTCTATCTCGAAAAAAGGTGCGCTTAACCAGATACGGGTATAATTTCCTCCATATCCGGATAGTGTTTTAAAACGCTGTTCATATAAATCCAATACAGCGGTTTCCTCTTTTTCAAATCTCTCCCAGCAGATATTCGGTCCTATGGGAATAAACGGTTCTCCATTTGAATATTCGAAATAAGCCGTATGCTCACTTACACGTATATAATGGCTATCTTCCCTGCCCCCACAGGAAAGCAACGGAAAGATAATCATGATCCATAATATCTTACAAAAAGTTTTCATCAGAAATACCCGCCTTTTTCAACTATTTCGCTAGCAGAGAATCCGGGTTTTACCCACGAACGGATTTCATTTTCATTTGCTTTGATTTCTTCAGCTCTGATCAGTACGTCGTATGCTATATCCCGTGGAACAACCACCACTCCATCGATATCGGCAAATATAACATCTCCCGGATAAATATAGGTTTTACCGATCCTTAATGAAACATTATACCCCGTTATTTTTGTCCTGCCCAATGATCCGTTGGATGTCCTATACCTGTAGAATACCGGAAAATTTTGCGCCAGTACCTGGCTGGTGTCACGAAGCCCGCCGTTAATAACCGAACAGCGACCTCCGCGAGCAATCGCGGAGGCCGTCATTACTTCTCCCCAATGCGAGGCTTCCATTTCATCTCCGGCATCCCATACTATTGCACAATTAGGAGGCATATTATCCAGCATTTCCGCCCGGATATCCATTTCGCCCGTCACGGTGGGATCAGGATTACTGCGGATCGTGAAAGCGATGCCGCAACTTTTCATCTCCAACTGTAACGGCATGATATTATGAGGTAATGCCTGGTCAAGCAATGTCATTTCCCGCAATACATCATTTACAGCTCCGGTATACAGATTCTCATACCTTTC
>JAIRRS010000015.1 GCA_031255855.1 Tannerellaceae bacterium
TTTAATAATTTGGTACAAGTCTGTGCTTTTAAGTCGGAATCAGCCAATTTGATGGTATGTAGGGAGTCATCGGTTTCCCTTAGATCATTGTATCTTGTGTATGTCCCTGTAATAAACGATATTTTTTGCAGATCGGTTTCAAATGGATACCGCTTTTGTTTCATACAATCATTCGATGTTCCTAAAAGGAAATACGCCTTGTCTATCTCTTTATGGTTCTCTATCGTTTTGTTCCCACAGGAAAAGAACAACAATACCAATCCTATCAATCCTACTCGTTTCATTTGATTATAAATTTACCTCCTTTCTTATTCTATAATTAAAACAAAGTTCATTGTATCCTTATCGGGATAGTAGCTCTAATGTTGCAGTTTTTTGTACAGAAGTTGCAAAATTCGATGTCATGCCTTTTTCTGATAGCTGATAGGGGGTATTCCAAACATTTCCTTGAAAGATTTAGTGAAGTAGCTATGCGTATTAAAACCAACTCTTTCGGCAATCTCTACAACTGGATAGATACCTTCTTTGATTAATTCGGCAGCTTTTTTCAATCGGATGTTCCGTATAAATTCCGATGGAGTAAGTCCCGTAATGGAATTGATTTTTCTATACAGGTTTGCCCTGCTCATACACATATCCTGGCTGAAATCTTCCACCGAATACTCCGAATTGTCGAGATTCTTTTCGATTAAGGTCATTATTTTTGTTACAAAAAGTTCATCCGCTTTGGAAATGGTAACTTGATCCGGATTAATCTCTGTTTTCTTTCCAAAAACTTGTTTTCGTTGTAACGCCTGGTTCATCAGGTTCTCTATCCGGGATAGTAGGATTTCCCAAAGGAACGGTTTAGAGATATAGGCGTCAGCACCTTCTTTATATCCTTGTTTTTCGAATTCGATGTCATCGTTAGCGGTAAGTAATATGACCGGAATATGGGATATTTCTATATTGTTCTTTATTCTTTTGCAGAGTTCGATACCATTTATACCGGGCATCATTAGATCGGTAATAATTACATCCGGCTCTTTGTCTATCGCTTCTATTTCTCCTTTGATCCCGTCAGTAGCTTCAAAAACGATGTAATACTGGTTCAATTCACTTTTCAGATAGGAACGGAATTCATCGTTATCTTCTACGATTAGCACTTTTTTTGACGGATCGGGTTGGATATTAAAGGCCTGGTCATTGCTCTTTTCTTCATCAGCATGGATTGTTTCCACCGGCGGTTTCAGATCGGTTGGTATAAACACAGAGAATGTAGACCCCTTATTTATTTCACTTTGTACCGTGATGTGCCCTTTATGCATATCGATATATTCTTTTGCCAGATGTAATCCAATACCTGTTCCTATACTATTGTTGTTCTGATTTTCGGCCTGATAGAAGCGTTCGAAAATCCTTGAAATTTCCTGTGCAGGAATACCTCTTCCGGTGTCTTTCACCGATATTACCACATAATCCCGGTTTTTACTCCTTTCATTTTTTATGGATAAGGTAATAGAACCATTGCTGCTGGTAAATTTGAATGCATTCGAAAGCAGATTGTTAATTACTTTTTTCAATTTTTCCGCGTCAAAATAGAGATAAAGAGAGTCGATTGGAGAATGAAATTCGAGGTCGATTTTCTTTTCTTCGGCAATTAACTGGAAATTTTCATAGAGTAAGAACGTGAAATCTTTAATATCCCCTTTGGATAAGTATAAAGTCTCTCCTCCCATTTCGACCTTTCGGAAGTTAAGCAGTTGATTGAACAGATTCAGCAAATTTTGTGCATTTCGGCTTATCGACTCCAACTGTTGTTTGAGTTTTGCATCCGAAATTTTCTTAGTAATACTATCGAGAGGGGTGATTATCAATGCTAAAGGAGTGCGTAATTCGTGGCTTATATTGGTGAAAAAGCGATACTTCATTTGGGCAACCTGTTCTTCCATTTGTTTACGGTGTTTTTCGTGCCGGTACTTGAGGTATTTTTCAATAGAAAATACAACGACTATAATCATAAATAGAATATATAGCGCATATGAAAGGCGGGTTTCATACCATGCCGGAAGGCGGTGGATAAGGAATGTGGATGCGCTTTCACTCCAAATGCCGTTTTGATCTGTTGCCATTACCTCTATCACATGCTTCCCTTTTCTCAGTCTTGTCAGATAAATACTGTTTTGCTGAGCCGGTAGTTGATCCCAGTCTTCTCCTGCGTTTTTATATCGAAAAGCATAACGTATCCTGTTCGTATTGAGAGGATCAAATGTCGAGAAAAATAGTTCTACATTGTGCTCTTTGGGTTTTAATGTTATTTTGTTGCTTCTCCCGCTGAGCAACTTTATATTGTTATTGACTTTAATAAATGTCCAACTGATCGGAATAGGAGTTTTGTTTGTATTTTCACTTAGTTGTTCGTGCGGATTGAGTTCTACAATCCCCTCTATTCCGGCTACATACATTTTACCGCTTGTTCCTTTTCTTAAAGCCAGAAAATTATTGAAAGAAATGGAGGGATTGTGCGAATGTATCAGGTTATATGTGCGCTTCTGAGGACTATATATTATTATTTTTCGGGCAGTTAGCATCCATATATTCCCTTCGTTATCAGATTCTATTTCAGATATAATATCACCGTTTAAACCACAATCCGATGTTTTACAGGATATTTCATTCGTTGCAGGCGTATAGCAGTAGACATTCCCCGATTGTGTACAGATCCAGACATTCTTATTCGGAGTAATGGTTAAATCCAGATAGTTCTCTTCCGTATTGTATTTGTAAACGACCTCTCCTTTTGATATCTTCCAAAATCCTTCCGATTCTGTGGCGAGGTAAATATCTCCGTTGTCGGAAGTAATAATTTTGTTGATGATGCCGATATTTTCCTGTTCTTTGTGTAATTCATTCGTCGTTAGGTTGTATCTTAGTAGGTGATGGTTAGTTCCTATCCATAAATTGCCTTTATTATCATTGTGCAAGGTACGAATACGCTCTTCCTCCTGTACAGATAATGTGTAAATAGGGGAATGGAGTATTTTTTTTCCGTCGTGATAAGCATGTAGAATGATGGAATCATTCAGCACAATATGAAGTCCTCCGGAATCAGGACATTCTTCAAAGAATGCGGATAATCTGTTATTTTTGTAGACTAACAGATTTCCATCCTGGGGATTATAGGCATATAGGCGGCCATATCTTTGTTTTAACCAGAAATAATCATCTTCGTTGGTTATTGCTGTGGGATACACAGGAATATTCAATTCTCTTTCTAATTCAACTAGCGGGTATTTAACAATCTTATTGGACAGAAAAGAAATAACAGCAGAGTTCAGATAAAGATCGGCTATCCACACATTTCCCAAACGATCGCATATTATATTGTCACCTGCTATTTTTCTGTGTTTTGGCAGTATTCCGGATAGATCCACCTGACGTAATGTGTCCATGTCGGTTATTTCATAGGCATGGATATTATCGGCAGTAGTAACCCAGATATTATTTTTTATACTATCCTGTACAATATTATAGATTCTCTTACCTGTAGTACGAACGTTTAGGCTGCTTGCGGATTGATTGGAGAACATTTTTTTGGGATCCTCTTCGTTGGGATCGAAACGAACAATACCGTCTCCCCATGTGCCAATCCAGTAATAGGGTGTGGAGACATCTTTTACAATGCATGTGGGGAATCCTTCATAAGGCCATGATAGATAGGGAATAAGTGTGTCTTTTTTTGCATCGTACCTGAACAGGTTGCCTCTCCATTGCGTCATCCAGACAGTACCATTGGTATCTTCATATATATTTTTAATCACATTAAATTCATCACTCGTTTTTATTTCATATTTGCCGAGTCTTGTACCTGACGTGTTGTATCTGTAGAGATAATTTCCTAAAGATATCCATATCGATCCGTCGCTTGTAGCTTTTATTGCTCTTATTACCCAACTCTTAATTTCCTGGTCGGGAATGGGGGTGATTGAATAATCGTTTTTATCCAAAATATATGCCCCGCGTCTTGTGCCGAACCATATTTTTTGTTTTGTATCTTCAGTAATACAAGTGATATTGTTGCTTTCCAGAAGTTTGGGCGTGTTAATGTCGGATCGAAATACTTTCACCATATATCCGTCATCCCGGCATAATCCACCCCCTTCGGTCCCATACCACATAAACCCTTCCGAATCGTGAAAGAAACATTTTATTTCACTGTTGGGAAGCTGATCTAAATTGGGGAGTTCCGTTACAATAATATCTTGCGCATTATTTTGTGTTAGAAGTAATAAAAATATAAATAAAAGAATATTTTTTTTCATTATTGTGCACTACACTAAATAGTTATTTTTCTTATGTAGGACTTAATATACTTATTTTTCGTTGGATGATTTTTGTTGAACTGTTGAAAAAATCCACTCCGAAAACCCATGAACGGTGAAGCAAGACATTATTCTAAGAAATAAATCCAAAATTATCAGCGAATTGAAATTGCTGTTTTAGATGTATTCTGTAAAAAATTGCTTTTCGGAGCGGATTCTTGTTATAAAAATTAATACCCATCGTTTTGTTTCCAACCAAAATCAATCATTAATTGTAGTTGATCATATGGTATAGGGAATAATATAGGGTAAGAAGCATTCGTCCATTTCCACGTAACCTTGGAGTCGATCTTGTCATTCCCGTTCATGTGTGAGTGGATAACGGAATTCAACCCCGGCTCTTCCCAGTTAAAATGGTTGATCATAATTTGTGAAAGACGTCCTGTGCGAAGTAAATCAAACCATCGGTGTCCTTCGAAGCAAAGTTCCAGTAATCTCTCGTTTTCGATGGCAAGAGACATAGCCTCGTTAGACGAGGTTTCTATATTGTCAAGCCCGGCTCTGTTTCTCACCAGGTTCAAATAAGTAGCAGCCGCTGAAAGATCTCCCGTTTCATTTAAGCACTCAGCATACATCAATATAACATCGGCATAACGGTACACAATATTATCGGTACCAGCGGCATAGCGTGTTAACCCGTTGTAGTTATTTTGATGGTCATAGTATTTTAATGTGATGGGGATATAGGTTGCATTCGTAGCAGTTCTATATTCGAACGGTGCGTCGGAAGTAAATTCCGCGTCATATACGCCGTTGTATATTAATTTTTTAAAACGTTTATCCTTTGTCTGATCGTATTTTTTGAATAAATCATAGGTCATCAATAAAATACTTACTCCTTCGGAAGATTTGATAGTACACGGTGTTCCGTCTTCATATATATAAGTATCCTGTGTCGATGGATTAATAATGTTAGGAATAGATGCAGACATCAAGTAATTGCTAATTATCGTTGACCCATAATTAAATTGAGCTGCAAGTATTATCTCTTTTCCATTTGCATTGGTCGAGTCATAGATGTCTTCTACATCATCTTCCAGCCCCAGTATACCGGGATTGGCATTTGCAAAATCAATAACATGCTTTAAATGGGTTTTGGCCGATTCAAAATCATTTCTTGTCATATATACATTTCCCAGCATTGTCAAGGCGGCAATTCTGGTTGCTCGTCCTCTGTTTAACCCCACACTATAATGATCCGGCAAATTTGCAATCGCGTCGGTAAGATCCTGTACTATCTGGTCGTAGATATCGTCGATCGACATGCGGGGATAACCGTATAGTGTGGTGTAGTCATGTATTACCTCTGTACTTATGGGTATAGAGCCAAATAACCTCGCCAGTTGAAAATAAGCATATGCGCGGAAAAATTTTGCTTCTCCCGCAAATTGTTTCCTTTTATCCTCATCTATTACTTTTTCCAATGATTCCAGGACATAGTTGGACCGGTTAATGATATTGTAACATCCGGACCACACTGTGGAAGAGATACCGAATGTTTCCGTAATATTACTTTCATTGAGGTTGATATGATCCATTGAATTGTTTGCTTTCCGGTTGTATGCCACATCTGTTCCTATATCATTGAGGTAAATGATATTTTGGGTAACGGAACGTAGTCGATAATACACATCATATAATACGTTCTCTACTTCCGTGTCATCGGTAAGATAAGTCTCAATCTGCATCGAATCGGAAGGAAAACGATCAAAAAAACTGTCACTGCAAGAATGAAGGCCAAAAGCCGTAATTCCTATAATTATAATATTATATATTTGTTTCATACGGTAATATTTTATTTTTACATTAATGTCGTATGGCTCATGAACGATTAATTTAATAATTTAGTAATTATCAAATAGGTACATCATCACATCGACTTATATGCTCGTTTCATAATTGTTTATTCATTCTAAAATTAAAAACCGATATTTATACCGAACGTAATAGTGCGAGACAATGGATAACTCCCAAAATCTACTCCGTTATTGGTCGCGGAATTTCCCGAATAGTTCGATTCAACAGAGTACCCCGGATATTTATCGAAAGTGTAAAGGTTCTGTGCATTTAGGCTCAATCTGAGCATTTCAAAGCCAAACTTTCGGGAGATATTCTTAGGGAAAAGATACCCAATTCCAAGGTTGCGTAAACGTAAGTAATCCGAACTGTAAAGATAGCGGTTGGAGGCATTGATATTGGATCCCAAATTGTTACTTCCTGCTTTGTGGGATGTGCCATTACCCGGACTGTCTTCAGATCTCCATCGCCCCAGACCGGACTCAGTCAGTACATTATCATCATATCTGTTTAACGTAAACGCACGGGCTGCGGCAAAAATGATTTTACCCCCTACCTGACCGTCGATTGTAAAGTTCAGGTCAAAATTCTTGTATTCAAAAGAATTGGTCAATCCGAAGGTGAAATCGGGTTGATAATTCCCCACAAACTGGAAGTCATCATTATCGATTTTCCCATCTTTAGAGTAGTCTTCATACATTAAATCACCAATAGCTTGTGTTCCGAAATTTGGGTGGTTCTTGACGTCATCGGCATTATTAAAAGTGCCTATCACCTTTAGCATGTACATGTCGCCCATAGGTCTGCCCACATAGTTCCGTATTACATTACTCCATTTGGTACCTGCACTTTGGTTTGAAAGCTGGGACTGACCGTTAGCCAGGGTCAATATCTTATTTATATTCTTTGATCCGTTCAAAGTAGCAGTCCATTGAAATGCATTTGTAAGGATAGGAATGGTCAGTTGTGCCTCAAACCCTTTGTTTTCAATTTCTCCGGAATTAGCCATAATAGAAGAGGAGATACCGTTAAAATTAGGAATAGACATGGTCATAACTACTTCACTTACCCTGCGGTACAGATCTACTGTCAAGCCAAAACGGTGGAAAAATCCCAAGTCAACTCCTAAGTCCCATTGGCTGTTTTTTTCCCATCCAAGATAAAGATTGGAATAACCATTAGGATAGTAGCTGGTGCGGGTCACCATGTTTTCTCCCATACCGAATACTACCTGGTTCTCATTCTCAAGTGCTGCTAGCCATGAATAGTAATTGCCGATCTGATCATTACCCGTTAAACCATAGCTTAACCGTATCTTGGAACTTGTCAACCAGTCGCTCTTGCCCCATTCTTCTTCCGAAATATTCCAGGCCGCGGAGCCGGAATAGAAAATGCCGGCACGTTGGCTTGGTCCGAACTTGCTGGAGCGGTCACGTCTAAGTGAAGCAGATACCACATATTTGTGGTTGTAATCATAATTTAAACGGCCAAATATTGCATCAAAAGCATATTCACCTACATTAGATGATCCATTCCAAAGATTTGCCCCATTCACATTGGTAATATTGGTCTGGGTATATGCTATTGGATAATCACTGTCGGTACGATCATCTTGGCGCACATTGAATGTGTTGAAATATTCAACATCGTATCCCAATAATGTTGTGAAATTATGGTATTCATTTATCGACCAGTTATAGGTAGCTGTGGTGGAAGAGTATATATCGTAGGCGAGGAGAGACGAACGATAGCCGTTTATTGTATTGAAATTTGGAGTCGATTTGTTACCCATATAATTATTACCAAGCAGGTAGGCTGTCTGGTAGAAATCTCTTTTGTAAGAGTTGAGCATTAAATCGACACTGGAACGAATTACCAGTTTTTCGATCGGCCTGAATTCCAAAAATGCATTATTCAATGAGCGGAAAGACCATCTGTTGTCAAAATTCTCCATAAGATTGGCTACAGGGTTTCGAATCTGTGTATTGAAACCATAGTTGGGGTAACCATTTTGGCCACCAGCATGTTGTGCAACCTGAAAATAGTCACCGTTCTCTGTATAGGGTATAAAAATGGGAGGGAAGGTAAGTGCTTCGGCAATGATTCCTGTTACATCTTCGGTGTTCCCGCCGGAAGGGTTTTGTGCACGTGTGTAATTGTATGTTGGAGAGAAATTTACACCCAATTTGATCTTATCAGTAAGAAGGGCTTCAAAACCTCCTTTTATGTTGATCCTTTTGTTGAAAGAGTTCAGTAATATTCCATCTTCATTCAGATAGGAAGCAGAAAAATTATATTTAATTTTTTCTGTGCCTCCTGTCACCGAGATATTTGTTCTGTGGTTCAGTGCATTTCTGAAAATATCCTTTTGCCAGTTGTTGTCAGGTAATGAACTGCGCCTGTTCCATAAATCTTGCAATGCGGGAAAGTTGTCAATGCTGCCGTTATTTACTCTGGCTTCAATAACCATTTCCAAATAATCATCCCGTCCAAGTACATCTACATAAGTCGATGGTTGACTGATGCCTACCTGTGAACTGAACCGAATATCCGGTTTCCCGTCTTTCCCTCTTTTCGTAGTTACAATGATAACCCCATTTCCCGCACGTGAGCCGTAAATTGCCGATGAAGCTGCGTCCTTGAGAATTTGGATACTCTCCACGTCCTGAGGGTTGATATTTGCAAAATCGCTGCTAGAGGAGGTTGGATATCCATCTATTACGAACAGAGGATCATTTCCACTGTTGATAGATCCGTTCCCTCTGATCCGGATGGCAGGGGATTCTCCCGGTTGTCCGCTGATTTGCTGAAATGTAACGCCGGAACTGAGACCTACAAGGCTTTGTGCTAGATTCCCTGTAGGCATATCAGCCACTTTACTGCCGTAAACGGTTGAGACAGCCGTCGATAGGGATCGCTTGGTGACTGTCCCATAGCCGATAACTATCAGATCTTCCATGATAGTTGTATTTTCATGCATTGTCACATCAATCCGATCTCGGCCTTCAATAGCAATAACTTGGGTATCGTATCCTACAAAAGAGAAAGTAAGTTCAATCTGTGGATTTGGTACTTGAATAGCATATCCCCCGTCGAAATCAGTAATTGTCCCAATTGAAGTTCCTTCTATTTGAATTGTCACTCCAATCATTGGTTCACCAAAAGTATCTTTGACTGTGCCTTTAATAATATATTCTTGTGCTGTGGCAGAAGTTATAAAAAATGTCACACTCAATAACATACAGATGATTTTGGCTCTAAAGGTAAATTTCATCATAAAAAAACTGTTTTAGATTATAATTCTTTGTACTCACTCATCCAAGTTATTCGACATTCGTAGATGAATAACTTGTTGATTTAATTGCGAAAGTTATTTATACTCCTTCTTTGCTTTGGGAATAATTGTTGTCAGATCCTTGATCATCACCGGTTCTTTCGATGCAATACTTTTTCTGGCTGCAATTCCGATCAAGCACGACAGGGAACCGTCCCTGACTCCGGCAGATTGTCTGAA
>JAIRRS010000158.1 GCA_031255855.1 Tannerellaceae bacterium
AAACTGTTTTTCTATCTTTAAACGTAAGGTGTAAACCAAGCGTAGGATTAAGTTATAATTGTGTAAACTAAGTTACGTAATAACAATCAAAACTGTAAACTAAATTCAGTAAAGGTCAAACATATGGATGAATGGGGAGAAACATCCCAATGATTTAGGGAAATCATCTCAATGAAACCTGGAAAACATCCAGATGAATTTCCAGCAACACAAATCACGCTTTTTTATATTTATGTCGATTGCCTTATTATCATTTCAGCATCCAGTACCACAGTCCGGTAAGGTGCATCAGGATCGGCCAACCTCTCTATCATCATTTCGGCTGATAGCCGCCCCATCTCCTCAAATGGTTGCTGAATAGCCGTAAGCTGGGGGGTGATAATCGTACCCAGATATGTACCCGAAAAGCCACAAATAGCTACATCTTCAGGTATTCGTATACCTTGAGATTGTAGATAATTCAAAGCCCCGATGGCTAACGTTTCCCCAAAGCAAAAAATGGCGTCGAATGGTATTTCCTTTTTCAAAAAGTCCTTTATAACCCTTTCCCCTTCCGAACGTTCGTTCTCTCCATCTATTACCAGTTCCGGCGTATAAGGTATTTTGAATTTGGCCAAAGCATCTTTGTATGCTCTCTTACGTTCTGCGGTATTAGGTATACGGTCTGGCCCAGCCATGTGCACAATCTTTTTCCGTCCCGACCGGATCAAATATTCCATCATGAAAAATGACTTCATATAATCGTTTACAACGACTTTGGGGGCATCCATAGCAGGGGGTACTCTGTCGAAGAAGACAATGGGAACCCCTTTTTTTTCAATCCGCATGTATTCTTTTACATTCTGTTCCCTGTGACAAATACTTATAATTATACCATCCACCCTGTAATTATCCATCAATTGCAAATTATATAGTTCGGCCTGTACATCTTCGTGCGATTGTGTTATTATAACCTTAAAACCATTTTCGTTCAATACGTTCTGAATGCTTATAATAACATAAAGAAAAAACGGGGTAAGCATCTCCGGCACAATAATACCTATCGTCCTGCTTTGGTTGCGACGCAAATTTGCAGCCAATTCATTGCGCTTATACCCTAATTCGTCAGCTAATGTCATCACTTTATCTCTGGTTTCGGCGCTTACATTACCGGCTCCGGTTAATGCCCGGGAAACTGTGGATTTGGAAATGTTCAACCGGATAGCAATATCCTTTATTGTTATGTATTTCATGGTAAAATATTTTTCGGTCACTCAAAAATAAGTATTATATTTTATATCGACAAAGCCTGGGAACGGTTGCAGGAATTGGGAACGATTGCGGGAACGGTTGCAGGAAATAAATAGATCATATATTTGATACTTTGATTGTTAAAATCATACTTTAGCAAGGCAATTAAGACACGTTATTCATTATATAATACCTTAAAAATAGTTATCATGGAAAGAGTTGATTTACCAAAAAAAATGAAAGCAGTTGTAGCTTATGCTCCTGGTGATTACAGATTCGAGATGGTCGATACTCCCCGTGCAGGCGAAGAAGAGATAATTCTCAAAGTAGAAGCCTGTGGAATATGTGCCGGCGACACAAAAGCTTATGGAGGCGCTCCAAGTTTTTGGGGAGGTGATGGGAGTCCTTCATACATTAAAGCCCCAATGATTCCCGGCCATGAATTTGTGGGGACAGTTGTAGAGATAGGTTCTAAAGCCAAAGGAAACTTCAAATTAGGAGACCGCATCTGTCCTGAACAAATAGTGCCGTGTGAGGAATGTATGTTCTGTAAAACCGGCCGTCACTGGATGTGCGAAAAGCACGACTTATATGGTTTCCAAAATAATGTGAACGGAGGTATGGCCGAGTATATCAAACTCACAAAAGAGTCGCTTAACTATATAGTTCCTAAAGATATGCCTATCGAAAAGGCCATTCTGATCGAACCTTATGGCTGTTCATATCACTGTGTGAAAAGAGCAAAAATAGGCGTAACGGATATCGTTGTCCTATCCGGTGCAGGAACTCTCGGCCTTGGTATGGTAGGCGCTATCAGGCAACATAATCCCAAATGCCTGGTAGTATTGGACATGAAAGACGAACGGCTCGATCTTGCCAAAAAATTCGGAGCAGATGTAGTAATGAATCCTGCCAAAATGGATGTGGTGAAAGCTATTAAGGAAATGACCGACGGATACGGTTGCGATATTTATATCGAAGCTACAGGACATCCGTCAAGTGTACAACAAGGATTAGAGGCTATCCGTAAGATGGGTACTTTTGTCGAATTCAGCGTATTCGGGCAGCCAGTGACTGTAGACTGGAGTATTATCAGCGATCGCAAAGAGTTGGATTTACTCGGGTCACATCTTAGTCCATATTGCTATGACACGGTAATAGAATGGATTGGCAACGGAAAACTTCCGACCGAAGGTGTTGTTACTCACAAATTTCCACTCGAACAGTGGGAGGAAGGCTTTAAACTCGCAACAACGGGCGAAAGGGGTGCACTTAAAGTAATCCTCGTTCCCACTATGAACTAGAAATCTAAACCATACATTAATCTTATTAAATTATAATATCATGATACAATATTACGGAGCAGATACAAATTTTTCCATAGACAGAAAAGTAGCTATTATTACAGGTGGTGCGGCAGGGATAGGCCGTGCAACAGCCGAATTCTTTGTAAAGAAAGGAGTGAAAGTCGTTTTAGCAGACCTCAACCCTAAAGCTGATGAAATAGCAAAAAGCCTGTCAGACCAATGCATTGGCCTATCAGGAGATATAACGAAGCACGAATATCGCCAGGCGGTTATCCGGCAAACTGTCGAAAAATACGGAACTATTGATATTCTTGTCAACAGCGCCGGTATAGTGGCTCTCGACAATGCTGAAAATATCAGCGACAAAATGTGGGATATGACAATGGAGGTCAACCTGAATGCATCCTTCAAGATGGCACAGGCTGTGGGCAAATATATGATAGACAATAAAATCAATGGTTGTATTGTCAATATGGCATCACAAGCGGGAGTTATAGCCTTGGACAAGCATGTAGCCTATTGCGCTTCCAAAGGAGCGATCATTGCTATGACAAAGGTACTGGCTATGGAATGGGGCAAATATGGCATTCGAGTAAATGCCGTTTCTCCGACAGTAGTCCTCACGGAGCTTGGACACAAAGCATGGGACGGTTCTGTGGGTGATGAATTCAAAAAGCAGATGCCTTCGGAACGCTTTGCCGAACCCGACGAGATTGCAGGAACAATAGCATTTCTCTGCTCAAATACTGCTGCCATGATTACTGGCCATAACCTGGTTATAGACGGCGGATTCACTATTAAATAAAACAAAGTAATCTTTTTATAATTAAACACTTAAACATGTTGTAACCGGCATGTTATAGCGGAGCTTTTGCTCAAAAATTAAGAATAACAACAATAAAATAGAACGATCATGCAAAGAATATTAAACAATCCGGACGATATAGTAGACGAAATGCTGAATGGCTTTCTGAAAACACATAACGATATCGTCGAAAAAACAGACAACAAACGAGTCGTCAAATCCAAAGAATCGGTTATTGATCGCGTAGGAGTCGTAACAGGTGGCGGCTCAGGTCATAAACCTGCTTTTGTTGGTTATATAGGCAAAAATATGTGCGATGCTGTCGCTGTGGGCGAGATATGTTCGTCTCCCACTGCCGTGGCATTCTTAGATGCTATGAAAACAGCAAACGGAGGAAAAGGTGTTGCCTGCTTATACGGAAATTACTCGGGTGACAACATGAATGTAAAAATGGCCATAAAAATGGCAAAGAAAGAAGGCATTGAAGTAAAAACAGTTGTAGCCAACGACGATGTGGCCTCTGCACCAAAAGACCAACGCGAAAAACGCCGGGGTGTAGCCGGAGAAGTACTGATGTGGAAAATAGGCGGAGCAAAAGCCGCCACAGGCGCTTCACTGGACGAGGTGATTGCTGCTGCACAAAAGGCTATAGACAATACCCGCAGTATAGGGATAGGTCTTACTCCATGTGTGCTTCCGGCAGTAGGACATCCCAATTTTGAAATAAAAGAAGATACAATGGAAGTCGGTATCGGTCATCATGGTGAGCCGGGTATCGAAGTCTGTCCTATCGAAACAGCTAAGGGAATGGCAAAACGCATGGTAAATGTTGTGCTACCCGATTATCCGTTTGTGGCAGACGATGAGGTGGCCGTACTTGTTTCAGGACTAGGAGCAACGCCCGTAATGGAGCTTTATGTTTTGTATGATGAGATTGAAAAACTAATTCGTGAGAAAGGTATAAAAATACATAAATCGTATGTAGGAAATTATTTCACCTCATTGGAGATGATGGGCGCTACATTAACTGTAATGAAACTGGATGACGAACTAAAGGAACTCATTGATATGCCTGCAAATAGTGTAGGACTAAAACAATTTTAAAAGAAAAAGCAATGAAAGCATTTAAAAATAAAGACGGAAAATCAATATTGCTTTCGATGGTGAAGGCTGTACAAGATAACAAAGCTTACCTGAGCGAGGTGGATGGATTGATCGGCGACGGCGACCATGGTGTGAATATGAATAAGGGATTCTCTGTTTTCGAAACACGCTTTTTGGATAAAGAGATTTCTTTTACCGAAGGTTTGGGTGAATTAGGCGCCATTCTTCTAACCGAGATAGGAGGTTCTATGGGACCTATTTACGGAACAATCCTAATAGATATGGCCGATGCCGGAAAGGATGAAGACGAAATAAGTTTGTCTACTCTTGCCGGAATGTTGCAAGCCGGACTACATGGTCTGTCGGGAATAGTGGATGCAAAAGTAGGCGACAAAACATTGGTAGATACGTTGTCTCCCGCCGTGGATGCGTTAACTAAGGACGTAGAGGATAACATTTCCTTTAAAGTCGCTTTACAAAATATGAAAGATGAAGCTTCTAAAGGGAAAGAATCTACGAAGAATCTGGTGGCTAAATTCGGGCGTTCAAGCCGTTTGGGAGAGCGTTCGCGCGGAGTATTAGACGCCGGAGCCACATCTTGTTGCATTATCCTCACGGCCATGGCTGATGCCATAAGCGATTTGTTGGTAAAAGAATCTGTAACTGTGTAATAATTAAAGAAATATAGAAAATGATAATAGCGATTGGCTGCGACGAAGCGGCCTACAAACTAAAAGTGGATCTAATAAAACATCTTCAGGAAAAAGGGTTCGAAGTTGCAGATTTTGGCGCTAACGAAGGAGAAACAGTCCTTTATCCTGATGTAGCGGTAGCAGTAGCCAAAGCGGTCTCCAGAGGAGAATACCAGCGGGCTGTACTCGTTTGTGGTACAGGGATAGGAATGTCTATAACAGCTAATAAAGTACCTGGAGTGCGCGCTGCCGTATGCCACGATCCGTTTTCAGCCCAACGCGCCCGCAAAAGTAACGACGCCCAGATTATCTGCTTCGGAGAACGTGTGATTGGCATCGAATTGGCTAAAAACCTGCTGGATATATGGCTCGACTCAGAGTTCAGTGGTGGAGGTTCTATTCCGAAAGTGAATCGGATCAATGAATACGAGCATGAGTTTATGAAAGAAGTAGAAACGATCAATAAGTAATCCGATACCGATCCTGTTTATCTAATCTTAAAACTATACTTACATGAAACATCTATTTCTAATAACTGTGTATGCCGTTATTACACCAGTTTTATTTGCCCAAACGACAGAAAAGAATATACCCATAGGAGGTTCTTTACAACTCAAAAACATGCACTTGTGGCGAGGACAAGAAGTGTCGGACGAGGTCACTCTCACTACCGATATAAACATACAGGACAGAAGCAACATTTTCAAATTCGGTATCTGGGGAGGAATGGGAGTAAACGGCAATTTCAAAGAGATTGACTATTACGCCAGTTTTTCCCAATCAGGCTTCACCCTTGCTGCATGGGATATTTACAACTTCTCTTCCGGCGTCGATTATAATAATAGGCAGGCATTCAATTACAGCGCGAGAGAAACCGGACATTTTGCAGATGTGTCCCTGGCATACCAATTTCAGAAAAATTTTCCTTTGAAATTGTATTGGGCTACTGTTGTCTTTGGTCGCGACCGAGGGGTATTGAATGAAAAGAACCGGTATTCTTCTTATGCTGAAATCAGCTATCCCGTAAAACTAAAAAACGAGATAAGTCTCGAAATAGGAGTTGCCGGAGCCTTTGCTCTAAGTGAGGGAAAGGATATAACAGGAAAAAAATCTAAAGCCCACTTTTATGGAGATTCCCCCGGCATTGTGAATGTAAACCTCACCCTATCGAAAGACCTGAACATCTGCGGATATAAGCTACCCATCTCCATAATGACAATGTGGAATCCCGAAAAAAACTATGCGAATATGCAAATCGCACTCAATCTTATTTATCTATGAATGAATATCCTATAAATACTTAAAAAAATAAATCATGGAAAGTGGAACAAAACAGACTTTTTTAGATAAAATCGGTATCCCAAGTACATTGGCATGGGGATATCTAGGCATACTCATCTTTATGATGGGTGATGGCATGGAACAAGGCTGGCTGAGCCCATACCTTATAGATAAAGGTATGACAATGGGGCAATCGGCTCTGTTATTTACTGTATATGGCATAACTATCGGTATATCTTCCTGGTTTTCGGGAGTGTTGGCCGATATACTCGGGGCGAAGAAGACCATGTTTTATGGTTTCATCATATATCTGGTAGGTGTGGTAGGTTTTGTTGGTATCGCCCTTTCTCAGTTCAGTTATCCGTTGATGCTCGTTACATATGCCATAAAAGGCTTTGGCTACCCCCTGTTTTCTTATACTTTTCTGGTGTGGATAGCTTACAAATCGCCTAACGCAATGTTGGGTAAAGCTGTTGGCTGGTTCTGGTTCGTATTCACAGGAGGACTTAGTGTACTCGGTGCGTTATATTCCAGTTGGGCCATCCACTTTTTCGGACATACAACTACCCTTTGGACCGCTGTATTATGGGCTATTATAGGAGCATTGTTTGCCCTTATATTTATGAAGTTTGACAAAATGTTGTTAAAATCGGCTGAGAAAAAAGAATCGAAAGCAAAAGAATTACTCAAAGGATTAACTATAATGAAGAAAGAGCCTAAAATAGCACTGGCGGGTATTGTTCGTATCATCGACACCGCTCCCCAGTTTGGCTTTCCTGTTTTCCTGCCTATGTATATGCTCGAACAAGGGTTCAGCGAAGGTGAATGGTTACATATATGGGCGGTGGCATTACTCGGTAATATCATATTCAACTTGATATTCGGCTTCGTTGGCGACTATGTCGGATGGCGCAAAACGATCATGTGGTTTGGTTGCGTAGGTTGTGCCGTAGGTACATTACTATTCTATTACGCACCACAAATCGTTCCGGGCAGTATATCCTTCGTTATGTTTGGCGGATTCTTTTGGGGAGCCATGATGGCTGGATATGTTCCTTTGTCGGCACTTGTACCCTCATTGGTAAAAAGTGAAAAAGGAGCAGCTATGTCGGTACTGAATCTGGGAGCAGGACTATCTGCCTTTGCCGGCCCGGCCTTAGTCGGCATATTTTTCCCACTACTTGGCAGCATAGGTGTTATTTGGATTATTGCAGGATTATATGCAGCAAGTGCCGTTATGACCAAATTCATAACCCTTCCTGAAGAAAAGCTGGGTACTCCGGTTCAGTTGCGAAAAATGGAATTACAAACAATGAAAATAAACCGCAATGAATAAAATAATAGGATTAGCATCAGATCATGCGGGGTTTGAGCTCAAACAATTTGTGAAAGAATATCTTATATCCAGTGGGTGGAAATGTCACGACTTTGGAACACATAATCAAGATAGTTGCGACTATGCCGATTATGCTCACCCACTGGCGGCCGCTATCGAAAATGGTGATTTTGAATTTGGTATTGCAATCTGCGGTAGTGGAAACGGCATTAATATGACATTGAACAAACATCAGAAGATACGAGCAGCCTTGTGCTGGAACAGTAAATTGGCACAATTGGCAAGAGAACACAACAACGCCAATATATTAGTTTTGCCGGCACGTTTTATCGAGATAGCAGATGCAAAGTCCATCGTCAATAAATTTCTGAATGGAGAATTTGAAGGCGAACGGCATACCAAACGAATAGCGAAAATACCAATACTATAAAAAGCATTAGCTTTATATAAGAGTAACAGGAGAGCTTTTTACAAGTTTCTCCTGTTTGTTGATATTAAAAACCTGTAATATTAAATGTTAAGTACGATAGAAAGAAAGCTTTTTGCAAGATTGAAAAAACGTCTAAAACCCTTATAAATGAAGAAAACCCGCTCTATGAGCGAGTTTTCTTGCGGAAGCGGGGGGAAATGAACCTCACTTGTCTATAAATTCATTATCAGCATTTTACTTTAAATCATACCATAGAGGTAATGATTTGGTAATGTCTTCAAAGGACGCTCTTTTGT
>JAIRRS010000024.1 GCA_031255855.1 Tannerellaceae bacterium
TTCGAAATTTGAAGAACTTTCTCTTCCCAGCGCGTTCCCATTTGTGTCGGTATATATAATGACTATTTCCGGAGAATAAGGGATCGGGCTGTCTCCATCCTTTTGATCGCAGCCTGTCAGCGAATATAGAAACAATAATGAGAAAAATAGACCGTTCAATTTTTTCATAGGTTTTTTAACTTTATAAATGAATACTGCGCAAAGATACAACATTACTGCCAATCTTGCGAAATTTGTATAAACATAGTGATTTTTTTGTTAATTTTCCGAATAGAACTCTTTCTTTCCCAGTTGTTTTCGCATTGCCGAATTATCGCCCGGAATTCATCTGGATGAATGGGGAAAAACATCCAGATGAATTCGGAAGATCATCCCAATGAAACCGGGAGAACATCCAGATGAAATGCGTTGAGAGGTTATAGCCACTCAATCTCTTTGAAGGCATACCGGCGTATGGCTCCTTCTTCCAATTCAAGCGCCAGATGCCCGGTTGGTTCTATGTCGTAAATCCGCGCCTTGAATGAGCCGGCTTCGTCACTAAACAGGTGGAAGCCCTCCCTGCGGTAGAGAGCTTCCATGTACCGGGTCTTTATTTCGCCGAATTTTTCCTGCAAAACCAGCAGGTAATAGGCGTTGAATATATGCAGGAAGCGCACCAATACGTCTCGCCTGTCATATTTTTTCCTGGTAATCTGGCAGAGCGACACGGGATTAGGGGCATTGCTCTCGAACAAGGCCTGGTTCAGGTTGATGCCTATTCCTATGATGGTACAATGGATGGTTTGGCCTGCAAGGTCGTTTTCGATAAGCATCCCAGATATTTTACGGTCTTTCCAGTAGATATCGTTTGGCCACTTTATGGAGATATCGGCAGTATATTCGGCCAGTGTTTCTTTTACGGCAAGTGAGGCTATCTGGGAGATAACAAACTGCTGCCCGGCAAGGATGTGCGTAGGGTATAAAACGATGCTAAACAGCAAGTTTTCTCCTCGCGCCGACTCCCAACTGTTTCCTGCCTGCCCGCGTCCGCCGCTTTGGAAAGCAGCTACCACCGCGCTTCCTTCAGGCAACCGCCTGTTGCGTAAAAGTTCGCGCAGGCAACTGTTGGTCGAGACGGTCTCGTCGAGATAGATAATCTCCGGGTATTCCTCTTTATTATTTATCATACTATTTCATTTTTGTGTCCGTTTCCAATTCCGGCATGATGATTTCCCAGCAGTAAAGATAACCCTTTCTCCAACAAAATCAAATCCACCCGGTTCATTGTATTTTTGGTTTTGAAATCCGCTGCCGCCAAGGATTCTGTATAGGGGACTCATTATTTCCTGTGGAAATTTGTTTTGTGGAAGGTAAAGGGTTAACTTTGTTTCCGTGTTTAATCTCAGATAAATCATCCGAATGAAAAGAGTGACATTTATTTTAGCGCTTACAGGGTTTCTATTTATGTCCTGTAATGCACAGACGAGTTCAAACAAAGGGAGTAACAAAACAGAGGAGACGATGAAGACAATACACTTGACAAAAGCTGATTTTTTAACGAAAGTTGCCAACTTTGTAACACACCCCCAGGAGTGGATATACCTGGGCGACAAACCGGCGTTGATTGATTTTTATGCCGATTGGTGTGCCCCTTGCCGGGCGATAGCGCCGGTGTTGGAAGAATTGGCAGCCGAATATGATGGGGAAATTTATGTGTACAAAATAGATACGGAAGCGGAACAGGAACTGGCCGCGGCGTTTGGTATCAGGAGCATTCCTTCCCTGCTGTTTGTCCCGATGCGGGAAAACCCCCAGATGGCACAGGGAGCGATTCCGAAGCCTCAGTTGAAGGAGGCGATAGACAAGCTGCTTTTGGGAAAATAAGAGGGCGCCAGCCGATGGAAAAATTGTGTTTGAAACAAGATAGTTATCGTATGATCAGGGATTTAATCAATGGTGAAAGTAAAATGGGCGGTCGTTTTTAGTTTTTTATTTTTCCTGGCCGGATGTGGCAACAAGCCGGCAGGCGGTCATATAATATCTGTAACGATTGAGCCGCAGCGTTATTTTGCAGAGAAGATAGGAGGCGACAGATTTACGATTCATACGGTGGTTCCGGCGGGACAAAGCCCGGAGACGTACGACCCGGCTCCGCAGCAGATGGCGGGGATAAGCAATAGCCTGGCTTACTTGCAGATTGGGTATATCGGTTTCGAGCAGGCGTGGATGCAAAACATAAAAGAGAGTAACCCGGAGATGACGGTGTTTGACCTTTCCGAAGGGATTGAGCTTATCTTTGAAACAGAGGAAGAGGAACACGAAGGGCATCACCACGGGGGAATCGACCCGCATATCTGGAGTTCGGTGTCGGGAGCGCGGGTAATCGCGTGGAACACGTTGAACGCATTCCTGGCGTTGGATCGGGAAAATACCCGGTATTATTGGGAGAATTACAATAAACTTTTGGAAGAAATAGACGCGACGGAGGCTGCAATCAGGGAATGCCTCGCGGCGGCGCCTTCCCGTGTGTTTATCATCTATCATCCGGCGCTTACGTATTTTGCCCGGGAATTTGGTTTGGAACAATTGTGTATTGAGGTGGATGGTAAAGAACCTTCCCCGGCTCAACTGAAGGGATTGGTAGATATGGCTAAAGAACATCAGGCAGGCGTGGCGTTTATACAGCGGGAATTTGACCAGAGGAATGCCGCCTTGATAGCGAAAGAGGCAGGATGCCGCGTGGTGGTGATCAACCCGCTCTCGTATGACTGGAGCAAGGAAATGATATTGATAGCAAAATCGCTGGCAGGTGAATAAACTGATAGCTATAGAGCACGTTACGGCAGCTTATGGGCAGAAGGCGGTGTTGCAGGATGTGACGGTTACGCTATTCGAGCATGATTTCCTGGGGATTATCGGGCCGAACGGTGGAGGGAAAACAACCTTGCTGAAGGTGATTCTTGGCTTGCTGCGGCCTGTTGCGGGAGCGATTCGCTTTTATCAAAACGGAAGGGAGGTTCCTTCTTTGAATATCGGTTACCTGCCGCAGGCGAATCAAGTGGACAGGAAATTTCCTATTTGCGTGAGGGAAGTTATTGCCTCGGGACTGGCGGCTGAGAAACCGTGGTTTCGCCCGTTCAGCCGGGAGCAAAACAGGCGGATAGATGATGTTGTAAGGCAAATGGGGCTGGGAGCGTTGGCCGGCCGGCCGATAGGCGAACTTTCGGGAGGGCAGTTGCAGCGGGTTTTGCTGGGGCGTTCTATCGTTTCCCGTCCGCAGGTGTTGATATTAGACGAGCCCAGCTCGTATGTGGATAAACGTTTCGAGTCTCATTTCAACGGATTATTGGAGGAGATAAGCAAGGAGAGCGCTGTTATTTTAGTTTCCCACGATATGAGGATGGTACTTCCGATGGTTAAGCATATTGCCTGCGTGAATGAGACGTTGCGCTACCATGTCCCGACAGATGTGTTTACGAAGAACCAACTTGAATTGGATAAAGAATGGGTAGACCTAAGAAGATATTAATCACCGGAGCCAGCGGTTTTATCGGAGGGTTCCTGGTGGAGGAGGCTTTGAGCAGGGGCTATGAAGTGTGGGCGGGAGTGCGCGCGGGAAGTAGCCGTTTGCACCTGCAAGACGAGCGTATCCGGTTTATCGAGTTGAACTATGACGACGCGGATGCCTTGACCGGGCAGTTATTCGCCTTTGCCGGCGGGCATGGAGCGTGGGAATATGTGGTTCATAATGCCGGTTTGACAAAAGCGCTCGACAAGGACGATTTTTCCCGTGTAAATGGTGGATACACTATCCGTTTGATTGAGGCCTTGGCGACGGCCGGTTGCATACCTGAGAAGTTCCTGTTGATGAGTAGCCTGAGCAGTTATGGGAAGGGAGACGAGATGCATTTCAAGCCGATACGCCTGGACGACCCCCAACTGCCGGACACCTCTTATGGGAAAAGCAAGCTTGAGGCGGAGTCTTATTTGCGGTATCAATCCTATTTTCCGTATGTTATCCTTCGTCCGACAGGGGTGTACGGCCCAGGTGAAAAGGATTATTTTTTGGAAATTAAAACCATCAAGTCGGGCTTCGACTTTGCAGTAGGTTTTACGCCCCAACGGATAACATTTATCTATGTAAAAGACTTGGCAACCGTGGTTTTCCTTGCTTTGGAGAATGAACAGATACGAAATAAGCACTATTTTGTGGCCGACGGGGATGTTTATACCGACACGGAGTTTGCCGGCCTGGTTAGGGATGTTTTGGGAAAGAAAGTTGTGTTGCGTGTCCGGATACCCGCCTTTTTGGTTTGCATCGCCTGTGTTTTCTCGGAATGGATTGGAAAAATACGGGGAAAAAGTATGACGTTAAATAGCGATAAATATGCTATCCTGAAGCAGCGAAACTGGATTTGCGATGTTAAGCCGCTTCAGGATGACTTGGGTTTTTCTCCTGCCTATTCCCTGCGCAAGGGGTTGGAAGAGAGTATTGATTGGTATAGGAGTGAGGGGTGGCTGTGATTAATCCACCTTTACGACGCTGCCTAATCCGGCAATGTCTTTCTTTATATTTTGCGGATTTCCTCTGTATTTGACGCGTCCGCTACCGGCTACGCTCACGTTGATGCTGTTGTTTACGCTGATTTCAACGTTCCCGCTACCGGCAATGTCGCATGTCATGCCGTCGACCTGGAGATCGAACGCGTGTACGGTTCCACTACCGGCGATATCGAAGACGGCATTTTCCATGACGCCTCCCAAATTGAGTTTGCCTGATCCGGCGATATCCCCGTTAAACTTCCGGCCGTTTAGTTGGAGAGCATTGAGCGTTGAACTTCCAGCCATATCAATATCGAAATGGTTGATAAACGCGCTGTCGTTGATATTAATCGTGCCGCTACCGGCTAAATCGATTTTAAGTTTTTCGCTTGTGAACAGGCCATTCAACTCGAAATCCGTACTTCCGGCCAGTTCTACGCTGGATAGTTCTTTGGATTGGGCAACGATTGTGAACTCTGTTGGCTTGAAATACGCCCATTCAAATTCTTTTTTCGGCTTGATTTGGAGTTTACCGCCGCTGACTTTGATGTCGTATATTTCCAAGATGTTTTCGTCGACGGTAACCTTGAGGGCAGGACTTTCTTCCGACTGGCTGTAAATGAGTTTCAGAGAGTGGCTGACTTCTATTTTATTGTAATCCCCGATTGAGATTTCCCGGGTTACAACATTACCATCTCCACGTACCACTTTGAATGGTTTGCAACCAGTAGCTGTGATTAGCGCCAAACCGGCGATCAGTGCACACAATACGTTTGTTTTCATGTCTTGAAATATTAGATTACTTGTTTAATGTCACCAACTTCAGGATAGTGTCCTTGTTTATAGGACGTGGTTAAGTATATAAAGGTTTCACTTTTCCCGACTTTTTTACCGGACAACAAGATAAGCAATATAATTTGTATTTACATCAACGGGACAGAGTGAAAGATAGCCGGCTCTGAATTTTCGTCCTTCAATCCTTGGGGGATATTCTTTTTTCATCCTTTTGTGGAATTGCAACAGGGCGGATGGGTTTTTCTCGAACGCAATTGTACATATACCTTCGGCATCGGGATGGATATATTTTTTGAATAATCGGATGGCAGTCATCCCCATAGTGTAACGCATGTTGATTTCTATACACGGATGGATGGCCAGCTTTTTTTCCGGTGTTTCATAGAGAAGCATGTCTACCCCGATATAGCCTGTGTAGTGCCCTCCGAACACGTTACGGATTGTTTCCGCTGTTTTGATTTTAATCAGCCGGAAGGTATCGGCGCCGGTTGCGGACACTAACTCTTTTAGAAGTTTGTCTTCTGATTTTAAGATATTTTCCTTGTAGCTTCCCCTTTCGGATGTAGTAAAGACCGACAGTCCTTCGAAGCGTATGTTCCGTAGTTTGTCCAGGTGAAACTCAAGGGCAAAATCGGTCTGTTTTTTCAGGGCCGGTTCTATACTAATGCCTCCTTGCCTTTGGATAGCGCCTCTGATCCATGCCTTGTCTTTGGCGGTAAGTTCATTTTTATCCAGCCATAGCAGCCCTCTTCCGGAAGATGAATAGGGGGTTTTTATTACAAAACGGCCCGGATGGCGGCTAATCCATGCTTCGATTGTTTCAGGTTGTGTGAAAAATAAGGGTGCAGGCGGGAAGGCAATTCCGGGTAGGCTTTCCTGTATTTTCCGATAACATCCGGAGGCTGTTTGCCTACCGGTCAGCGTCCGGTATTCTTCGTTCCATTCCGGGATATCGATCGTTAACTTGTATTCGTCGCGGAGTCTTTTATACAGATGGATGCTTTGAGGCGATAATCCCCAAGGAGTAGCTGCCATATGGGGCAATGCCGGTCCTTTTTCAACGGCGTGTTTTAAAGGAAGAATCGTGACATCCGGACGTATCTCCTGCGGGATTGACAAGATGAAACCGGGAGGAGCCTCCCCTTCTGTCAAGACATAATCTCCCTCAGCAGCATACCAAAGCGGGAGAAGCGCCAAATCCTGTTGCATTTTCCTGACGTTGGCCGAGGGCGTATAATGGGGCGAACCATGCAGCACAACGGTTTCATGTCCCGGATTGTAATAGTGTAGCTTCGGAATCATAACGGGCAAGGGAGTGGTGTAGATAAAAGAACAGCCACAGGCTAACGGATTCAGGTTTATGATGTGATGACCTGTATAATCGTTTAACCTGTGGCTGGTTATTAAGTTGTTATTCTATGCTATTACAGATTCTCGTCGATGGCGTCTATCTTTTTTATGATAAGGCCCATTTCTTCTTTCAGTTTCTCGATTTTCCGTTCCATTTCTTTTACAAGGCCTCCGCCGCCTTTTGAGGAAATGCTAAGGAATCCGATGTTATTTTCATATGTTTGCAACTCATTTTTCAGCCGTTCGTATGCACGCATCAGTTTTTCACGTTCGCCGTAGAGTTTTCCTTTTCCCTTGTCGCCACTCGCCATTTCGGTAAGGTTGGAGCGGAACGATTCCATCTTGCGTTCGCTTTGGTCTACTTTTAAATGGTCGAACTGTTTGTCTACCGCTTCATGGTATTCCTTGTATATTTTATCCTTTTCTTTGAAAGGGACAAAACCGATGGTATTCCATTCGGCCATATACTCTTTCAGGGTCGTCAACGCGTCATCGTATGCCAGGCTTGCATCGAGGGCATTGATTTTTCTGATGAGTTCTTTTTTGGCCGCCAGATTCGTTTGTTCAACTCCTTTTTGCGAGTTTACGTTTTTATTTTTTTGTTCAAAGAAATAATCACATGCCGTAATAAACCGCTTCCAGACGATATCCGAATGTTTGCGCGCCACCGAGCCGATTGTTTTCCACTCTTTTTGCAGGGCAATCATCTTTTCGGTGGTTTCTTTCCATTCGATGTTGTCTTTTAATGCTTCGGCTTTTTCACACAAGGCAATCTTTAATTGGAGGTTTTTCTCCATGTCTTCCTTTATGCCCTTGTAAAACTCACTTTTCTTGTTAAAGTAGTTGTCGCAGGCAGCCCGGAAACGCTCGAAAATTTTCACGTTGTATTTTTTCGGTGCAAAACCTATGGTTTTCCATTTTTCTTGCAGTCCTATAACGTCTTTATTTTTCTCTTCCCAGTCTTTGAATGTTTTCAGCAGGCTGAAGTCGATGTTTTCTATTTGTTCGCAAATGGCTGTTTTAGCTTCCAGGTTTTCCTGTTCTTTGGCTTTCAAACCTTCAAAATGCTGTTGGTGCCGTTTGTTAATGGCTGTAGAGGCCGCTTTGAAACGAGCCCAGAGTTCTTCCCGGAGTTCTTTGGCAACAGGGCCTATTTCGCGCCATTGTTGATGGAGTTTTTGCAACTGATGGAAAGCCGACACCACGTCGGGCTCGTCAATAAGTTTTTCCACCGTTTCGCAAAGGACGGTTTTCAGTTCCAGGTTTTTCTTAAAATCGTAATCCCTGAACTGGTTGTTTATCTTAATGATATCGTAAAAACGTTCGCTATACAACTGGTAGTTTTTCCATAATTCGTTGGCATGTTCTTGCGGAATCAATTTGGTTTCTTTCCAGCGTAGTTGGATTTCTTTGAACTCATTATACAACTTGTTGAAGTCGTCTTGGCTTTCCGTCAGCACTTTTAAGCGTTCGATCAGTTGCAATTTGAGGGCGTAGTTAGCGGCTTTCACGTGTTCCTCTTCTGCGTGCAAAACGGCTTTTTTCTCTCTGTATCGTGAAAGTAGTTCTTTAAATTTTTCTTCGGATTCGTCGGCCTGTGGCTGGGTATCCTTTTCCTCTTCTCCGTTTTCAAGAGATGCTTTTTTCAATTCGTCCACTTCTGCCCGATGAATTTTATAAAAAGCTTGTTTCAAAGACTCGATATCACCGCGGGCGTTTTCCACCGGCACATTGACCAACTCTTCAAGCTTAGCCAAAATCTCGGTTTTTGTCAGCTTTTTAACTTCTTCGGAAGTTTTTTCGGATGCTACTTCGGCCACAGGTTCTTGTTCTGTTGTATTTTCAATGGCTTTTGCTACGGTATTTTCTTCCGTGGAGTTTTCCGGTGTGATTTCCGGAGTCTTTTCTTCTAATTTTCCATTTTCCTGGGCAGGTAAATTAGCTTCATGGGTGTCCTTCATATTCAATTGCATTTTTAAGAAAAGGAGTATGATATCCTTAATTAAGTCACAAATTAAACTAAATATTTTCGTATTTCCACGTGCAGAGGCATTTTTTTCACATTGCTTGAGGTATGCCGCCTTAAAACGGAGCATTGTTTTGGCGGAATCAGCAATCCAAGGATTCTTTTTATCCCAGGAAGGATATCAATACACCGGCGGCTACCGCCGAACCGATTACTCCCGAAATATTACTGGCCATGCAATATTGGAGCACATGGTTTTTCTGGTCGTATTTTAAGGCTATCTCGTTGGCTACGCGCGAAGCCATCGGGACAGCACTTAAGCCAGTGGCCCCTATAAGCGGATTGATTTTTTTCTTTGTGAATAGGTTTACCAGCTTCACCATAAGAATACCCCCTGATATAGATAGCGCAAAGGCCAGAAAGCCACCGATAACGATACCGATGGTCGTGAAGTTGAGGAATGCTTCGGCAGTCATGGTTGCCCCGACGCATAAGCCCAGGAATACGGTTGCCGTGTTCATGATACTGTTGGAGATGGCATCATACAGGCGGAATGTGTTTGTGCCGATTTCCTTTATCAGATTGCCAAACATCAACATGCCGATTAGTGGGACGGCGCTTGGCACAAACAAGGCTACAATGACTGTTACGGCTATCGGGAAGATGATTTTCAGCACGCGCATGTTCTTGATTTCCGTGTCGGATGGATATTGTTTCTCTTGTTCTTTCATGTTGATGCGCAATTCCTTCTTGGTGCATAGCAGGTTGACAACAAGCGGTATGATAACCGGAACCAACGCCATATACGAATAAGCGGCAATGGCAATCGGCCCCAACAAATGAGGCGCCAACTTAATGGTCGTAAAGATAGCCGTAGGGCCGTCTGCTCCTCCGATGATACCTAGCGATGCCGCCTCCTTGGGAGTAAATCCGATCAGGATAGCTACCAATAAAACAGTAAATATACCCAACTGGGCGGCAGCCCCGAAAATAGACAGGCGCAGGTTGCGTAGCATGGGGCCGAAATCAGTCAAAGCACCTACTCCCATAAAGATAACGGGCGGCAGGAATCCGGTCTTAATCAGCATGTAGTACAGGAAATTCATCAGTCCCATCTCGTGAGCGATGTCATGCAGGGGCATTTCCCATATGTTCTTCGTCACTCCATGCAGGACTACAAACCCGTTTTCGTCGGCTTGTATGACACCCATTTCCCCTCCCGGAAAATTGGCCAGTAACACCCCAAAAGCGATGGGGACAAGCAACAGCGGCTCATACTCTTTTTTGATGCCCAGGTAGAGCAAAACGAAGCCGATTACATACATGATGAGGAACTGCGGTTCGGCGATAATATGGCCGAATGCAGTCATATCATATAGGTTATTGAAAATCTCCTTCATTATTGGATAGTCATTAATATGTCATCTTCGGAAACAGTATCACCCGGAGCCGGAACAATGGATGTGATGATCCCGCCGGAATCGGAACGTACGGCGTTGTAGGTCTTCATGGCTTCTATGTAGCATAGGATATCCCCTTCCTTTACCGTGTCGCCAACCTTCAGGGGCGTGTCTGACGCGCTCTTCACCAGGAAGAACTTACCTTCCAGAGGAGATAAGATATCTTCTCCACCTCCTGCGCTTGTCGCTTGTGGCGCAGGAGCGGCAGCTGGCGACGGACTTTCGGGTTGATGATTGCCGGCAGGCGCAAGTGAATGACCGAAATCTACCGTTACGAGATATGTTTGCCCGTTTACATCCACATTCATTGTTTGCGGGGTGGTGGGTAATGCGAATGGAGCGGCTTGCGGTACAGGCGCGACGGCCGGGTCAGGCGCATTCTTTTCGGCTTTGCGTTTAGCTACGTCGGCAAGGAATTCCACTTTTGCTTTTCCGGAACGGTATGCTTCGTATTGTGCTGGGTGCATGGCGTATTCGAACAACTCTTCGTCGTCTTCGCCGGTTTCCCATTGCTTAACGTTCATCAGCTTACGGTATTTATCCAATGCGTCAGGATAATTGTCTTGTGGGTCTCCTTCGAAGAATTCACGTCCTTCTTGTTTTGCTTTCTCGATGATTTCGGGAGCTAGTTTGCCCGGTAAGCGTCCGGCTTTTCCCAGTATCATATCCCAGATGTCGTCGGCAATCATGCTCCAGCGGGCTTTTCCTTTCTCCAACTGTATCACATTCATCATGGCTAAGTTTTTAACATACTGGCTGAAAGGAGTTACTAGTGGAGGATACCCTACGCGAGGCCATACATATGCTACTTCGTCGAACAACTTGATAAGGAGTTGGTCTTCCGTCATCAGAGGTTTATGATTCTTTATATTGCTTTTATTGATACTTTCCAGGTTCTTTTCCAGGTCGGCCATTAAGCTTCCCATCATACCTCCCGGAAGGCCCGGAGCGATAAGGAGCGAGTTCATCAAGCGATTTTTAGGACTGATATACAAGCCTAAGAAGTCATCCATGAATTCTTGCACCATGCTACGAACTTTCATGTAGGCTTCCATGTTTATTTCCGGCACTTTGTAACCGGCATCTTTCAGCATGGCTTGCACGGTAAGCAAATCGGCATGGCCTGTTCCCCATGAAAGAGGTTCCATACCCACATCAATATAATCGCAGCCGGCATCACAAACTTCCAGGATGGAAGCTACATTGAAGCCCGGCCCTGCATGGCTGTGGTATTGGATTGGAATTTCGGGATATTTGCTTTTGATATTCTTTACGATTTGCCCCAATGAATAGGGACGTCCGATTCCTGCCATGTCCTTGATACAGATTTCGTCGGCTCCCAATTCAATCAGTTCATGCGCCATCTTCGTGTAATACTCCACCGTATGGATAGGCGAATGGGTAATACTCAATGAACATTGGGATATCATACCTGCTTCTTTTGCGTATTTGATGGAAGGAGCAATGTTGCGGACATCATTCAATCCGCAGAACGTGCGGGCAATGTCGGTTCCTTGTACTTTTTTTACCTGATAAAACAATTGGCGCACATCGTCGGGTACGGGACTCATGCGCAGGCCATTCAATGCACGGTCGAGCATATGTGTCTGTATACCTGCTTCATTGAACGGTTTCGTCCATTCACGTACGGCTTTATTTGGATTTTCCCCGAATAATAAATTCACTTGTTCAAATCCCCCGCCATTGGTTTCCACACGGTCAAAACAACCCATTTCGATAATTGCAGGAGCAACTCTGGTTAGTTGGTCAACACGAGGGACATACTTGCCGGCCGATTGCCACATGTCTCTGAAGACCAAACTGAATTTGATTTCTCTTTTCATGATATGTATTTGTAATCCTAAATTATTGTTTCTCTATCCTTGTCACATGTCCTTTCCCTCCGGTCGCGATACTTATTGCCGAAACAATGACTGCCGTCGTAGAACCGGTCATATTTTTCGCAGCATCTACCGGTTGTGCCTGTAAAACAGGAGTTCGTTTTTTGACGATTATTTCTTCCGGTACGTACTTGTTCACTAAAGTGATTAATCCTTTCCCAAGGTAAATAATAAGTATAAGAATGGCAAATACGGTAGCCATTCCTACCGCCATCAATAAAAGTCCACTTTCTATGTTTCCCATTGTAATAATATTGTACGGGCGCAAATAGTCATTGAGAATTGAAAATTTCCCGCCAAGTTAAAAAACAGGCGCAAATGTAGTGAATAGATAAAGAAAAACCGAAAGCTTTTTCTTTAAAAAAATAAAAAACAGGCATTGATTCCCTGATGTTTTTGTATAATCGAAAGATAATCGAGCAATGATATTATAATTTGTCATTTGCAGGACATAAAAAAAGAAGCTATCCCTCTGAATGAAGGGATAGCTTCTTTCTCTTTTTCAAAATAAGCGGTAAAACTCTTACTTTATGAGATTTGACAACTCAGCACCTGCTTTAAACTTAACAGCTTTACGCGCAGGAATATCAATAGGTTGTTTGTTTTTGGGATTAACACCTTTCCGTGCAGCTTTTTCAGCGACTGAAAAAGATCCGAAACCTAAAAGGGCAACTTTGCCACCGCTTTGTAACTCTGTAGAAACAGTTTCCACAAATGCTTCTACTGCTTTTTTTGCATCAGCCTTGCTTAAGCCGGATTTTTCAGCTACAGCACTAATAAATTCAGTTTTGTTCATGATGGTTTGAAAAATTATTTATGTTAGACAAATCTTAATTAAAGACCCGAGTTTGCGCCAAATGTACTTTTATTTTTAGTATATACAAAGAAAAAAAACTTTTTTTTATCCAACATCCTATGTTTTACTATCCAATGCGGCAAAAAAACTAAAATATATATACCTTTGTCACTATAAAATGTCAATAATATGATGAATAATAATAATTCAGGTTTCTTTAATTCGATTCCTGTCGTAACAAAAAACCTGATAATAATCAATGTCCTTTTCTGGATTGCTACGATTGTCTTACCCAAAATAAATGTTAATCTGGACAGCTTACTGGCATTGTATTATCCTGCATCGAAAGATTTCAACCCTATCCAGATCGTGTCGTATATGTTCATGCACGATACCGGTTCCATTGCTCATCTGTTTTTCAATATGTTTGCCGTATACATGTTTGGAAGGGTGCTCGAACAGGTCTGGGGGCAGAAACGTTTCCTTACTTACTATATGATTACCGGTATTGGGGCAGGACTGATTAATATACTCATTGCTTTTATACGAATACAAGCCGTGGAAAAAGCATTGCCGGTTGAAATTATAGACCAGGTTTACAGGGAAGGAGGACAGGTGCTTAGTGAAGGTATGAACTATACCGGACTACCGGGACGATTGAACCTATTGATAAATATTCCGACAGTAGGGGCTTCGGGCGCTGTCTTTGGTGTATTGCTCGCCTTTGGAATGTTGTTCCCAAATATTCCTTTATATATAATGTTTGTACCGGTGCCCATAAAAGCCAAGTATTTTGTGATTGGGTATGGCTTGTTAGAGTTGTTTTTGGGCTTAGCCGATTTCAGGGGAGATAATGTCGCCCATTTTGCCCATTTAGGAGGTATGTTTTTTGGGTACTTTTTAATCCGCTATTGGAAGAAGAGAGACGCAGATAATGGAAAATATTTTTACTGATTTAAAAGGGAGGTTTCGTAGCGGGAGTATCCTTACGAAACTAATATTTATTAATGTAGGGGTTTTTGTAGTTATCCGCCTGGCGGCGGTTTTCTTTATGTTGTTCAATGTACAGGGGTTTTCTATATTGCAATACCTCCGGATGCCCTCGGCGCCAGAACTGTTATTGTATAAGCCTTGGACGGTCATCACGTATATGTTCACCCATTATGATTTCCTGCATATCATATTCAATCTGTTATGGCTCTATTGGTTTGGGAAGATATTTTTACAGTTCTTTAATCCGCGGCAGTTAGGAGGTATGTATTTGTTGGGAGGTATGGCAGGTGCGATCCTGTTCGTGTTGTCTTACAATATATTTCCTTATTTTCGCATGGCTGCAACCCATAGTGCGTTGATTGGGGCTTCGGCATCAGTTATGGGCATTGTGTTTGCCGTTTCTTTTTACAGGAAAGACTACGAAATAGGCTTGTTGCTTATCGGTAGGATTAAGCTGATTTATCTGGCTTTAGGAACATTGTTGGTTGATTTCCTTGCTATTACTTCTACGAATGCCGGAGGACATATTGCTCATTTGGGAGGCGCCTTTTTCGGTATATGGTTTGCTTCGAGGATGAAAGCCGGGAAAGACCTTACGGCTCCTATGAACCGTTTGATAGATAAAATGGCCAATATAGGGAAAAAGAGACCCCAAATGAAAGTTACCTACAAACGCCCGGAAAGCGATTATGACTACAATGCCCGGAAACAAAAGGAGAGCATTGAACTGGATGCCATATTAGACAAGCTGAAACGCTCGGGTTATGAAAGCCTTTCATCAGAAGAAAAAAAGCGATTGTTTGATGCCAGTAAAAAATAAGAGTTGGCATGTTGGTAGACGTAATTAAAAATATTATTAAGTATTTCATGGTAATAGCCAATGTGCTAGCTGCATTGCTGCTTATCCTTTCCGCTTTTTCCGACCGGATTGCTCCTGAAGAAAACCTATTCTTTCCTTATTTGGGTCTGGTATTTCCGTTTATTTGTGTCTTGAATATTTTTTTTCCGATTTATTGGCTTTTCGTAAGTAATAGGAAATACTTATTGATTAGCCTTGCTGCGTTTGTCATTTGCTGGCAGGCGGTTCGCGCCTATTTTCCCGTGCATTTCAGGAGAACGCCCGAGTCACAGGAAGACGTTATCAAACTATTAACCTACAATGTAATGGGGTTTGCCTACAAAGACCATACGGCAGAATCGCCCAACGAGATAATCAGATATATTGCCAATTCGGGAGCCGACATTGTTTGCTTGCAAGAGTATTATTTCCCCCGGCGGGGTAAAGGACTGAGCGAATTGAAAGTAAACGAGGCGTTAAGCATGTATCCTTACCGTTCCATTATTTTCTTGAAAGGGAGTAGTTGGGGATTGGCTGTTTATTCGAAATATCCGATATCCAACTCGCGGCGGATTAAGTATGAAAGTGAGAACAACGCTTCTTCCATCCATGAAATAGATATAAAGGGAAAGAAGCTTACACTGATAAACAATCACCTCGAATCGTTCAAACTGACGATGGAGGATAAAACCCGTTATTCGGATTTCATCAAAGGAATAGGAACCGAAACATTCGATGGTTTGAAAGGAACAATCCAACGCAAACTGGGTCCGGCATTCATGATACGAGCCCGGCAAGCAAGGGAAGTGGCAGAGGAAATCAAAAGGGCCGATGGCGATTACATACTGGTTTGCGGTGATTTTAACGACACCCCCATTTCGTATACACACCGTACCATCCAAGGCTCGTTACTCGACGCCTTTGCAGAATCCGGGTTAGGACTGGGAGTGACGTACAATCAAAACTTTTTCTGGTTCAGGATAGACAACATATTACATTCAGCAAACATGCAACCCTTGAAATGCCAGGTAGGAAATGTAAAATACTCCGACCACTATCCTCTTTGGTGTTATTTTAGGTTAACTGAATAAGCTCAATTAAGTCAATTTCATTCAGTCATAGGATTTTCAGTTATTATTTTTACGGCTTCGTTTACTTCCGCAAAGAGGCTTTCCGCGAAAAAGAAAGTGCCCTTGCAGAAAAGTAAAGGGTCTTTTATTGCTTCGGCCGTATTGCTTTTGCCGTTATCTGCAATCACTTCTTCCGCTGCATAATGTTTGAAACGTCTATTGTTTTTGGCAGTATACTGGTAGTGAATATCCGTTACATCACATGAATAGTTATTGTTTTCGCAGTTGATATACATTTTATACCTGAGGAGTGTTTTCGTAGAATCGTTCAACAATAACTCTACTTTGGAACTTACCAATATCGTGCCTTTGTTTTTATTTGACGACACATTCGACATGAAAACGTCTTTACCATAATTCTTTTTTGCCCACATGTCGATGGCATTGAATAGCGTGGATTTGTCTACACCTTTCATTTCGACAGCATCTGTGTAGCAAACCTTCCCTTTTTTCATCGGAGCACAATCTTCCACAGCCCCTTTGTTGCTTTGGGACATTGCTAAGACGGAAGAGAAAATAAATAGAAAAACCAAGTGTTTCATCATCGTGATGTTATTTAATCCATATATTAATAATTTCGCCGATATACATTTTGTGCATCTGTTTACCTAACCATTCGTTGCGGACTGTTTCGTTGCCGATCGCTTCGGTACTCAACGATTGCGATATTAATTTGCGACATTCTATAATCATCCAAGCTTCGCCAAATGCCTTGCTACCCGAAGGAGTCGTAAGGGGAGTAAGTCCTGAACCTTTTACTTTGTCCGTATCCTTTCCGGATGTGCTGCCACAGTATTGAAGAGCCTCTTTATATGCTTCCGTATAAAATGTTAGCGTATACGTGTCGTTCTTTTCCATAAGCTGGTAGGTATAACGTGCCGGATTGATAAAACAAAAAGCTACCGGTTTGCCTAAAACGAATCCTAATCCGCCCCAACTGGCCGTCATCATATTAAAAGACAAATCATTACCTGCCGTAATAAGCATCCAGTCTTCCGACAGCATTTTGATAATATTTCCCGGAATCTTGCCGGGAGCTATTTGCCGATATCCTTCCAGCATAGAATGATTGGTAGATGGGGAAATAATATCTTCTTCCGCCAACGAATAGATTTGAAGGTTTGTTCCGGCGGCTACTACGGGAGTGCTTTGAGTCAACGACTGCCTTCCTAAAGCAGCTTCGGCATCATCAAACAGATCGTTTATATAGTCGATTGTCGCCATTCGAAATTTACTGTTCTGACGGTTTAGTTTGCCATTGCTCAATGCTTTGCTGTCGGAAATCCATGCTTCGGCTGTATACCGTTCAGGCTCGCGCTTGTGGGGAACATCATATATATACCGTATGTTTTTGACGGAAATATCATATGAATGGTCTTTACATTCAACGATCATTTGGTATAGTATAAGTGAACGATCCAAAGACAAGGCTGTATTTGTGAAAACTACATATTCTTCTCCGACAGCAGCCAACTCTCCTTCTTCCTTATTTTGATAAGCAACCCGGTTTTTATCACTGTTGAACCTTTTTTGTGCCCACTCCAGCAATGTATTATAAATTTGCTGGTGGGAAAGGGAAGAGGCATTTACGGTTCGTGAGAATACAACTTTCCCATTTTCTTCGGGTACTGCTCCTGCCAAGTACTTTTCATCTGTCTGTGTGGAAAAAAGCAGGTGTACATTCAATAATAGTAATAATAAGCATTTCATAATTATCTGAGCACTAGTGTTACGAGCAAAGATAGAGATTTTTATTTCATTACCTATCCAAATTAAAATGTGAAATTTTGTTGTTGGAAATTCATCTGGATGTTTTCCCGGTTTCATTGGGATGATCGTCCAAAATCATCTGGATATTTTCCCCCATTCATCCAGATGTTTTTTTGTCTCAAATTGTATCTGAAAAATATTACAACAAAGGTAGTCGCCCACCCAAATCAGATCCCTGCCGGCATCGGTATTCCATCAAACTGAACGATGTTGATAACGCCCGCTTTCTCGCGATGGTTGATGAAACAGGTTAGACGGACAAAGCGAAGTTTATCAAACATGTTCTTTTTAATAAGGAAATCAAGTATGTAAAACTTGACAAAGCGGCAATGGATTATTATATGCGTTTGACCACTTTTCACTCTCAATTTCGGGCAATTGGCGTGAATTATAATCAGGTAGTAAAGCATCTGAAAACTGTTTTTACGGAAAAAACTGCACTTGCTTTGCTGTATAAACTGGAAAAGGCGACGAAAGAATTAGTTGTAACGCACAAACAGATTGTGGATTTAACGAGGGAGTTTGAAGAAAAATATTTAACAAAATAATGTGGATTGCATATAAATCAATATCTTTGCGAAATAAATCAATGATTTGAATAATGAAAGAAATTAATAGATTAAAAATCGTTCTTGTCGAACAAAAGCGTACCGGCAAATGGCTGGCAGAAGCTATTGGTAAGAATGAAGCAACCGTTTCGAGATGGTGTTCCAATGC
>JAIRRS010000034.1 GCA_031255855.1 Tannerellaceae bacterium
AGATTTGCATGCGAATTTCACAGATTCGCACGCAAATATTATTTTGAGGAGCTTCAAAATTATATTCCGTAACTCCGGATAAAACGCCGGGAACCGCCGTTTTTTTCATACCGTTTAAAAAATAAAATATCGGATATAACGCTGCGAACAAAAAAATGCCTGTAAGCCTGTGCGCGTGTACCGCAGAGGATCTATGCGTTTGTTTAATTGGCCGAATATTCGATGCCGCCGAATATTCCGCTATACATATAATAATAACAGTTCTGCCGATTTGACTGGAAAATATCATCGGATCAATTTCAGAAACTGTTTTGATTTAACAAAAAAGTTTATCAGTTGGTAGTTTTCTATCCTTCTATTACCTTTAAATAACAGCTTTATCGAAGAGGCTCATGAGTCGCTTCGGGACAGGGTACGTAAACAGAAAGGCTGGGAGACAAGCCCCAGTCCTGGACTCATAGATAGCCGCAGGGTCAAAACCTCCCGTACCAACAATTTAATAAGAAACTTCCCTATATGAGTGAAATATCTATTCAATAGCCTGTTTTAAGTCAGCAATCAAATCCTCAACATCTTCAATTCCAACAGAAATGCGGATTAATGTATCCGTAATTCCTGTTTCAGCCCTTACTTCCGGCGCAACCGAAGCATGTGTCATCACGGACGGAATTTCTATCAGCGACTCTACTCCGCCCAAACTTTCAGCTAAGGCGAATAGGTGCAGCTTTTCAAGGAATATTTCGGCTTCCCGGATTTCTCCTGCGATTTCAAAAGAAAGAACCCCGCCAAATCCTGTGCTTTGCCGTTTTGCCAATTCATGTTGCGGATGACTCGCCAGCCCGGGATAGATGACTTTCTTTACTTTAGGATGATTACTCAGATACGTTGCTATCCGCAAAGCATTCTTTTCATGGCGTTCTAATCGCACTTCCAATGTTTTAATTCCACGTAAAGTGAGGTAAGAATCAAAGGGAGAAAGAACGGCTCCCACAGCGTTTTGATGATACTGTAATCGTTCGTAATAAGTGGCATTGGAGGTCAGTACGGCTCCTCCCAGTACATCGCTATGTCCTCCGATATATTTCGTAGAACTATGCACCACTATATCAGCTCCTATGTTCAACGGTTTCTGGAATACGGGAGACAGGAATGTATTGTCAACAACCAGAATCAAACTATTTCTGCGGGTAATTTCCGCGACCGACTGAATATAACATAGTTTTAATAAAGGATTGGATGTACTTTCTATCCATACCAATTTAGTATTTGGCTGAATCGCCTTTTCAACAAGAGATACATCGCTTGCATCTACATACGATACTTTATATTCATATTTGGAAAAAACATGATTAATCAGCCGCTTAGTACCACCGTACAAATCATCGAAAGCGACGATATGGTCACCGGGATTTAGCAGAGATAACAATACGGTCGTTTCCGCTGCCAATCCGGAACTGAACGCCAGTCCATATTGTGCGTGCTCTAAAGCTGCCAATTTGGTTTCCAATGCCTTGCGAGTTGGATTGAGCGAGCGGGTATATTCATATCCGCCGGTTGGTTCGCTGACTTTCTTACGCGCAAAAGTGGTCGATAAATGAATGGGGACTACCACATCGCCTGTTGCACCGTCTCTGAAATCAGGTTCCTCACCTGCATGTATGGCTCGGGTTGCAAAGCCATCGTTTTTTGTTGTCTTCATATTGTTGTCTTGTTTAATTTGTTTTCATTCATGCCTCTTTGAATCCATATCTGAATTTTTATATCTCCTCTGTACTTCTTGTCTGTTGTAGATAATTGATGAAGTCAATTTTAGTAATCAGACCTTCAAAGTGATCCTGATCGTCAACCACTATTGCCGTCAATCCTGCTATAAGGAGGTTTGCCAGTTTTTTTTCATCTGAAGTGTAGGATATTGTCGTTATTTTTTTTGTCATGACATATTCCACAGGGAAATTCCGAGCCTCTTCATGCCGGCATAATGCCAGCAATAGATCTGATTCATCAATAATACCGATTACTTTATTTTTGTTCAACACCGGCAGTTGAGATATATCATACTGCTTAAATTTTGCGTAAACGGATCTTAACGTATCGTCAGGCAGGGCATAAATGCTTGAATTATCTTCATAACGACGTGATATGATATCGCGTAAATCTCCATATAGTTTGCGTTCCATAAGCCTTAAATCCTGCAGCCAGTAATTGTTATACATTTTGGACAGATATTTATTTCCGCTGTCGCAGGCAATGGTGACAACACGTTGAGGCGTCGATTGTTCCTTGCAGTATTTTATGGCAGCGCCAAGTAACGTGCCTGTAGAAGAACCTGCCAGAATACCTTCCTGCCGTAACAGATTACGAACAGCTTCAAAACTTTCCCGATCACTTACGCTATACGCCTGTTTTGTTTGAGAGAAATCGGCAATCAAGGGAACATAGTCTTCACCGATACCTTCTACCAACCACGACCCGGCATCGGTTCGTAATACACCCTCATTTATATAGTCTGCGAGGATAGAACCTTTGGGGTCGGCCAAAATGAAAGAAGTCTGTGGTGATACTTTAGAAAAAAAGCGAGAAAGACCCGTGATCGTTCCCGACGAGCCGACACCGACTACTACCACATCGACCCGCTGTTCCATTTGCTGCCATATTTCCGGACCGGTGGTGGTTTCATGTGCCAAGGGGTTGGCCGGATTCTCGAACTGATTGATGTAGTATGCTCCCTGTTCTCTGGCTATCCTTTCGGCATAATCCTGATAGTATTCGGGATGTCCTTTACCTACATCGGAACGGGTGATGATGATTTCTATGCCCAACGCCCGCAGGTGGTTAATCTTTTCCTGACTCATTTTGTCGGGAATGACTAATATGAGTCTATACCCTTTTAATTGGGAAACTAAGGCAAGTCCTAATCCTGTATTTCCGGCAGTTGCCTCCACAATGGTGTCGCCGGGTTTGATTTTCCCCTCACGTTCGGCAACATTAACCATGGATAAACCTACACGGTCTTTGATAGAACCTCCGGG
>JAIRRS010000042.1 GCA_031255855.1 Tannerellaceae bacterium
TGTTTCTTTATTTGGTTGGTACCCATAAAGATACGAAGAATAATCAATTCAACAAACTGATAGCCAATGTTTTATTTCTTAATTTTGCTCATTTGTCCTATTTTTAAACAGTTTCTAAGGTGAAAAAATTATGTTTTTACAATTTTCTGTTATTCGGCGGACTGTTTTTGTTCGCTACTTGTATATCACCGTATGAATATGACGGGCTAAAGACAATGGGGCGTGTGTTGGTAGTGGACGGGATGATTACGAATGACACGACAGTGGTTGATTTAAGTTGGAGCATTCCGGTAAATGACGAGTTGCTGCAACGGGATACGTCTGTTTTTGTTGCTGATGCCGTTGTACGGATAGAGACAAACGATGGTACGCGTTTTGAAAAAGCGGAATACAAAGGCCGGGGAAAATACGCCATTCCAAACGGAGTACTCGAAAAAGGGAAGCAATACCGCCTGTATGTGTCGGCAGATGGGCTGGAATATGCTTCTGAGTTTCTCTCTCCGCTCTTTACGCCTGCAATTGATAGCTTGTCGTGGCGGTTGAATCAAAAAGGTGACAACATATACGTGTGTGTGTCAACGCACGATCCTGAAAACCAATCTTACTATTACCGTTGGTCGTATAAAGAAATATGGGAATTTCATGTAGAATTGTTTGCCAATGGGAGGATGGAAAATGGGAATAGAATATGGCATTCTTTAACGGATAATACCTACTATTGCTGGGGAAGGGATAGTTCGATAACATATATTTTAGACTCGTCGGAAAAGCTGTATAAGAACGTGATAGCCCAGAAAGTATTGACTAAATTTCCTCTTTCCGACGAACGCATATCCACCCTTTATTATATAGAAGTGAAACAATATCAAATCAGGAAGCCGGCATATGATTATTATTCCAATGTGCGGCGGAATGTGGAACAAACAGGCAGTATATTTTCTACCATCCCGGGCGAAATCAAAGGGAATATCACCTGCCTGTCCGATCCGGGCAGAATAACTGTCGGCTACGTAGAAGTGGCAACAATGGTGGAACAGAAGCGCTTTTTTGAAGACTTAACGGGTGTTTATCTTCCGCCTGTGCAAGATTGCGCGAAGAATTTCATGTATATTATGTATGAATTACCGCCCGGCTATGAATATTATTTTTTGCCTCCCGAACTTTCCTCCTCTCCTCCCATCTGGGCGCCTCGCCGGTGTGTGGATTGCCGGGAGCGCGGCACAAAAAACAAACCTTCGTTTTGGCCAACGGAAAATTTGTAAGGCAGACAAATGGACGTCAACAATCAAGAATTTATACGTACGGCGGATTGTGCCACCTCCGGTTGATTAACAGGCGGCGCTCGAATTCAAGTCATTGCCGGAACACCGAAGATTGACGGAAGATAACTTCCCCGGTCAGATTTATATAGTTAGCCTTCATGTCTTCATTTTTAATGCGCCTCAACATCATTTCGATGGCAATGTCGGCGATTTCTATACATGGCTGGCTATACGAAGTGAGTGGATATTTCAACAGGCTTGCATACTTCATGTCGTCAAATCCGCAAATCAGCGTGTCTTCCGATATTTTAATGCCGAGGGAATCCATTGTCGACATCAACACGGCGGCCGTTGAGTCGTTTGCGCATATTATCCCAGTATGAGCCGGATTGATCTTTATTTTTTTTACAAATTCGGCATCTTCCAGATTGCCGCAATATACATTGTCATTCGTAAATATTAAGCCCCGCCGATGCACTGCTGCTGCCACCCCCAAACGCCGAAGTGTAACAGAAAATGCGGATCCTTGCCGATATACGAAATGAATAGTAGTGCAGTTCGAGTCTAAAAGATGTTCGGCCATCGTATAGCCGGCATTAAAATTATCAAGCGAGATTAAATCATAAATACTCCTATGGGGAAATTCCACAATATCCCGGTCTATTAAAATCAGAGGAATCCCTGCGTCTGTGAACCTATCACAGATTTTCTTATTTACGTCGTCGGCCATTTCCACTCGTTCCAGGGGGGCAAAAAATACGCCATCTACCTTTTTGGAAATATAGTTGTCTGAATATATTTCAATCCATTCTTTTCTTGTATCGGCATTACCGGCCGTGGTTCCATCCCAAAGGCATTCAAATTCCCCGTTGAGCGAATGTTCTAAGAAACGGTTGTTTATTATCGAAAATATTTCGGATTCACCTGCTCCGGGTAATAGTAATCCAAAAGTAAGGCTATTTTTGTTTTTTTTGAAAATAACGCGCGTCCCGACTCCTTTCCTTTTAAACACGTAGTTTTCATCTTGTAAGGTATTATAGACTTTTGCAATTGTAGGTCTTGATACTCCAAATTTAGCAGCGAGTTCTTCTTCTGGGGGGAGTAAAGAATGGAAAGGATACATTCCATTCTTGATTTCCGTAAGTAGCAAATCCAGTATCGACCTATAATTCATTTTCATTTCCATAGAAATTTCGTCATGTTTTGTATTTATATTGCACAAATATAAAAATATATCTTCGCATATATGTAACATTATATGCAAAGATATATCGTACAATCCCTCTCTATGCAGAAAATGCGCAGGAAAGAATGGCTTTGTTTTATTGTCTGTGTACTGAATATGTAAATTACATTATTTCATCTTCCTGAAAATAAAGGCTAAATAAATAACGCAACCAAGCAAGACGATTATTGCCCCGTTTTGATTACCTAAAGTATCTGATGCAAGTCCCATAAACAAAGGGAATATCGATCCTCCTGAAATACCCATAATCATCAGTCCCGATATTTCGTTGTTTCGGGCGGGTATCAGTTGCATTGCCTGCGAAAAGATTATTGAAAATATATTGGAATTACCTATTCCCATTAGTGCTATACACATATAAATAAGCATTTGCGTATTGGCAAAGAAAAGGCCCGAAACGCCTAATATCATTAGGGATACACTGATGATAAAAAATATCCGGGATGGCATTATGGATAGGATAAACGTCCCGGAAAATGTACCTATCGTTCTCAATATAAAGTAAAGGGCGATTGCATAACTGGCATCTTCCAAGCTTATCCCGATGCGTTCCATTAGCAGCTTGGGCGCGGTAAGATTTGTACCCACGTCTATACCCACATGCACCAATATACCAATAAAAAGTAATAAGATAGACTTGTTGGAAAGGAGTGCAAAACAGTCTTTGAATGAAGACGTTTTAGCATCTTCGTATTTTTCTTCTATGGATGTAAAATAGAGCGCTATTGTAGGGATTAATGATATTACTGCGAAAATAGGGAAAAGCAATCGCCAGTTGCCAAATTTGATTGCAGTCCAACTGGCAATAATAGGAGCAAAAAGAGAGGCAAAAGCCTTTATAAATTGCCCAAACGTCAGGCTACTTGCCAGCCTTTTCCCATCAATAATGTTGGTTACCAGTGGATTGAGTGAAACTTGCATCAGCGTATTACCTATCCCAAGCAAAGCGAAAGCCAGCAACATTATTGAGAAATTGTAACCAACCAAAGGAGCTAACATTGCCAGCAAGGTAACGAAAAGACTTAGCAAAACAGTCTTTTTTCTCCCTATCTTGTTCATAATTATACTGGTAGGAATGGATAATACGAGAAACCAAAGGAATACCATTGACGGAAGCAAGTTGGATATGGTATCCGTTAGTTCGAAATCTAACTTTATATTGTTTGTGGCGATTCCCACTAAATCCACATAGCCCATTACAAAAAAGGCTAACATGACAGGGATGAGGGTCGAAAGTTTTACTTTTTTCATGATAATTTTTTGATTAAATTATGTTTAAATATTATTCCTTGTAAAATAAGTTGTTGTTATTTTTTTGAGTCCATTAACGCTCTAGCCGCATTCATCGCCGCCCCGAAAGCCGCTTCTTCATCATATTGTGTCAAGCGCAGAGGTTTACCGAAGACCTGTTCGGTTATACGCGCGAACAGTTTGTTTTTTTTAAGCCCATTGCCACTTCCGTAGATGAATTCCGCTTTCTGAAGAATTTGGGGGTTTAATGCTGATTTATAATAATAGGCAAGCCCTTTCAGAAATCCTGCTATCAAGTTGCCCGGATGAAAATTGTGTAACGTAATGCCTGTGATAGCCCCCTTCATGCCATGATCTATACGTTCGTTAGACAGTAAAGGACAGACATCCGGGAGATCGCCCTTTTCGAAGCTGTCGCAGGCTGCTTTTTCCATATTTTCCCATAGTGTGTTTTCGTCTATATTGTTGAGGCCGAACAAATTTTCGGCTGTTGCTTTCATGAAATTGAAAAGTGACCTGTAAGATGAACCGCCATTGACAAAGCTGGTTGCCATTAGGTAATAGTTTCCATCATAAGGACGCAACTGCGTCATTGCACCATCTATGTATTTATCGTAAAGGGCTATTTCTTTCTGATCGATCAAAACGGATATTTGAGTACCGGTGCCAATATTTAATACCATTCCCGTCTCTTTACCGGAAACGATGCCTAAGAAACTGGCTTGGTTGTCGCCGATGGCGGAAACAACCGGGATGTCGTTAGCATAGCCTATTATACTTGATTCGTCTACTATTTCAGGAAAAATCCGAAAATCAATTCCCAGTTTTTCTATGGATTCTCGATTCCACGTGTTGGAGGTCATATCAAACAACCCTACACTGTGTGCCATTGTAGGACTCATGGCAATCTTACCGGAAAGCAATCCCGCGAAATAGTCGGCAATGGAGCAAAAACCAAAGATGTCTTTTCTGCCTTCCAACACCAGCCATTTGTATAGTGTGATGATTCCATAACCGCAAGAGATGCTATCGTTTCCCGACAATGTTTTGATTTTGTCTATCATTTTACTGCCGTCGTCCAGTATCATTTCGCCGCTTCTGTCTTCCCAGGTAACCAGATTGGTTATGGCCTCTCCGTTTTTTCCCAATCCGACAATGCCATGCATTTGTCCGGTAAAACCATACGCCTCTATTTTGACGCCGGGCAAGAAGTTTATTTCGTCCAGGACATTTTTGAAAGATTCTGTTAGTACTTCAACAGATTGCTCTCTGACGAGAGGGTTTTCTGATGGGATATAAGCATTTGTATTGCGGCTGATGACTTTCTTTATTTGTTTGTCGCCTGCATCTACAAAGGAAACGGAAAGCGAAGTTGTTCCGAAATCGATACCAATTAAATGTGATTTAGTTTTCATGATATTGAATCATTTTAGATGAATTTTGCGCCAAATGTAAGCGGAACAATCTTAACATGCAAACAAATATGCGATTATTTTTATTGCATACAATGTTTATTCACACATTAAATAACTTACATTATATTATATAATGTCATGTTTTTTTGCTGGAATGTCATACAGCCCGTAAGAATAATGCTAAAACGGATTTGCGGAATGGCGCAATGTTCGTCACGAAAAAATTACGTTACAAGTAGATTATACGTAATTATAATGTAAAGGAAAAGTAAACAGGCAATAAAATCAGAACTTATCTCTTTTCTATTAAAACCGAGGCATAAGCAGCGATACCTTCTTGGCGGCCGGTGAAGCCTAGTTTTTCGGTAGTGGTAGCTTTGATGGAGATGTCGTTTTCGTCTACCTGCATTACGTGAGCCAAGGTTTGTTTCATGGCGGGGATATGGGGGTTTAGTTTGGGTTGTTCGGCCGCGACGGTGGCATCGATATTGCCTAATTCATATCCGGCTTCGCGGATTAACTTCAAAGTATCCCGGAGCAGGATTTTACTGTCAATGTCTTTGTATTCTCCGGCCGTATCTGGAAAATGATAGCCGATGTCGCGCATATTAGCAGCGCCCAATAAGGCGTCGCAAATGGCATGTATCAACACGTCGGCATCGCTATGCCCCAGAAGGCCGCTCGTGTGTCTAATCTTTATTCCTCCCAACCATAATTCACGGTCGGGGACAAGTGCATGCACGTCATAACCGAAACCTACTCGTATCTTCATAGTCAATCAACGGAAAAGGTTTTTGATACCATCCATATCGAAGGAAAGCGAGAAACGTAACGTTTGGTCAAGCGGATTGCTGGGTACGGTACTTATCAGGTAAGCAGCATCCAATTGGAATACACTCATACGAAAACCTGCTCCTACGGAGAAATACTGGCGGTTTCCTTTGCTGGGGTTCCCATAGTAATACCCTCCCCTTACAAAGAATTGGTCGTTATAACTATATTCCGCGCCGAGTGACAAGTTGATTTCTTTTAATTCTTCTTTAAAGCCACCGGGCGCGTCATAAAAAGATTTGAAAATACCTGTCATAAACGACATATTGTTGTATTCATCTTTCTTTTTTTCATATTCTTCCTCTTCTTCCGGCGTGGTGGCATTGTTCAAAGGGATGGTTGGAACGAGATATTTGCTGATATCAAAGTAGATACCCAAACGGTTATACTCGTCAAGCGGATAAAGCAAACCCGTTCCGATTCTTAACGTTGTAGGGATAAATTGATTGCTAGCCCCGTCGTCGTGGGAGATTTTCGTACCGATATTGGAGATGTTGAACCCGAATGTCCATAAGCTTTCACTATTGCCGAGGATTACATATTTTTCCAGATAACCGGCCACGTCGGCAGCATACGAATTGCCGGCTCCCAATTCGTCGGACTGGTCATTCATATCTGAACGAATATAGCGGAGAGCGACAGCCATAGAAAATGATTCGGATAATTTACGGCTATAACTTACGTCGAAGGCCATTTCATACGGATTTATATAGTGCGACGGCGACTCATTGATATTGGGGGTAATAGGTATTTCACCCAATGTGAAATAACGGAGTGATGCCCCTATCGCCTGGTTGTCGTTTTGTCCAATCTTGTAAAAGCCCGACAAATAAGCAAGAGCCACATCGTTTACAAGCTTGCGGAGCCAGGGAGTGTATGATAGCCCGATACCCGCATTGCTGTAATTGAAAGCATACTTTGCCGGATTCCAATATTGGGAGGCAATATCCGAACCGCTTGCCACTCCATTATCGCCCATGGCGCCACCTCTTGCATCCGGGGCAATGGAAAGCGACGGCACGGCTGTATTGATTGGGGAAAATTGTTCTACTCTGCCTTGTGCCTGCAATAGGGAAAAATTCATCATAAATAGACAGCCGACAAGAATATGTGATTTAATTATCTTCTTCATCTTAAACGTGTTATGTTAGTATCACTATAAACTGATTTTATCTCTTATTATTGTGCCAGGATGATTAATTTCTTTGACTTGGTCACTTCTTTCGAATGATCTGTGCTGATGGCTGCACGATAAATATAAACGCCTGGACGTAGGCGTGCCCCACCCGTACTGGTCAGATTCCAATCGACAATATAAGGCGCCCCCCAAGACGAGGCTCCTTTTTCTTCTCTCTTCCACATCAAGCGTCCGGTAAGGTCGTAAACCATTACGCTTATCCGGACAGATGACTCCGGACGGTTGTGATAGATATGGAATTGCGTGTTGGTACGTGCCGGGACGGGTGCGGCAATAACATCTGCCAAAACAGGTTTTATCCCTTCATCTACCTCAAATGTAAAGGTATCTACCGTGGAGTTGTTCAATACATCCCATACTTTTAATTCGGCCGTGTAAAAACCGGGAGTTAGCGCCGGAATCGGGAATGTTATGATTCCTTCGCCGTCAGTGTCAGGCAAGAGGTTGAAATACGAATTAAGGATATGGGCGGTGGTCGGGTTATTGATAGTTAAGGTAATATCATGCCCGATGCTACTGCCACTGATATTCACTCCGGTCGCATCCCAAAGGCGAGCTACAAAGTAAGGGGTGGTATTCACTTTCCCTCCCTTCACAAAAGAGGTATCATTCAGGTATAATCGGCGTATTTCGGGGCCTTCCGTGTCGTTGGACGGATTGTTGCTTGTTCCTCCTACAATAAAGTTCTGGTAGTTACCCTGTGCTTCTATTCCGGAATTTTTATCGGCGGCATATAGGTTTAAAATTCCATAATCATTGGAATATGAAATGTCTTTAGGAACTGTAAAAGTAAACTCAAACGCACCGTTTTTCACCACATTATTACCAGTATACATTGTATTGGGATAGTCGGTGTATTTGAGCGTGTCCCTTGTACTGTTATTATCTAATGTTTCAATAGTTTGCTTACTATCCAGCACCGTCACTTCCAATGGGCCTGAAAAATCGGCGGCCGTATTTCCATAGATATCGGTTACTTCTCCTTTGAGGGTGATTTTTTCCAAAGCTTTTAAAGAATCAGGCGTTTCACTTACCGGTTTCCCATTTATATGTGTTACTTTCATACGATATTCGGGGTAAGCGAGCTTCATGGCCGGGTCTCCAATCAAGATAAAGTTGAGCTTGTTGAAGTCGTTGTCATCTTTTGTTTTTCGCATGATATCCCCTAATGTGAGGCGCTGCCCGTTTTTGTCTCGTTCGAATAGCGCTCTCAGGAGTCTGTTATTCAAAACAAAATTTCTATCGGAGTATACCATGCGTGTAGTCGTGAAAAGGGCAATCCCTCCGCTTTTTTTCAGGAACACATCTTCACCGGCTGAGGTAGACTCATGGTCGAAACGGGTGAAGTCGCATGTTGCCGTGATCCAGAGAGGCAGATAAGGATAGGTAAATCCGGCTATATCGGATTGGTTTAATACATCTTCGTCACTCCACGAACGCGTGTTTCCGTGTCCGGTATAATTAATGACCAACAATCCGTCTTTCAATTGCTTTTGTATATTTCTCCTGACATCCGGATAATTTCCGTTTTTCTTGTAAGCATCGAAAAATATTTTATTGACAAGAAATTCAGGATGATTCTCCCGTATATATTCCCCAAGCTGATTGGCCTGATTCATATGTATTGATGTGAATGAGTCGGCTACGTTGCCATCGTCGGCCACAAAAGCAATCCTGTTTTTCCATGCTCCCGTTATTTTATTATCCATGTAATTCAATACTTTATCAACGACAACTGTGGCTTCTGCCACTGTGCGGACGGGGAAACGCCCAATACCCAGTTGGATAGGCCCATTGGAGAAGTTGGCGTCTTTAAGCGCCCCAAAATAGTCGTCGGTCACATACGAGCCGCTGTTGACAGAGTTTTCAGACTGGTACGTCAGGAGCATGTTTGTCGCAGAGATTTGTTTCCAATTGTTGGTGAGTCTTCTGTTATCATACGAGCCGTCTCCGAACAGCAATAGATAGTTAGGTTTCTTATCTTCGGACACATTCCGGTCGTAGAACATTTTCATGAAACGGCGATAAGCCGTTGCGTCCGGCGTACCACTTGAAAATTCATTGTAGATTTGCCGGGGGGTGACCACTAAAACAGACAGGCTGTTTTTCTCATTGTTTCGATGGCGTTCGGCAAGGCGTTCGGCTTGTGCATAAAACGCGTCAGGAGCAATGATTACCATATCAATTTGCGGGCAAGCATGTAAATCCTGATTTTTGACATCGCCTTCCTCCTTTGTCCAACCGGATAATGCCTGGTTGGTTTGCACGGCGGCAAACTCTCTTAAATGTTCCCCCGCCGGAATAGTGAATGACAATTCTGTCCCGTTCAGTTGGGTTTCCATCAGCAAAGGGTTTTCACCATCGGTCACGTCAAACACCAACGTGTTTGAATTAGCATTTTCAATGGTAAAACGGCTTGCATTGCCGATAGACTGAATGCTGCGGAAAAATGTATAGCCGCCATATTGCCTGAGTTCGCGTTTTACATGTAAACGGATATAATCCAATCGTACATTTGAGTCGCCCGACTTATTATAAGAAACGGTTATTCTGGGATTTTCCGTTTTTTCCCCTGTCCACATAGTGGTGTCAGACATCGGAATGGCCGCTATGTACGAATCGTTTGCCGAATTTCCAACCGGGGAAAACCCTAGCCGGATTAGTTCTTGCCCGTTAATACTGAGAGTTGCCAGTCCTGGGGTAGATTTCGGGCGGGCGATAAAGCGCATGGTCACCTTGGCGTCATCATTCGTTATTCCTTCTATTTTGGATATGGGAGAAGTAGAAGGGATTGCCCTGCTGCCTCCGGCTTCGAGTGATTCGCCAAACAATTCCCGTCCCGATTGATTAACGGAATAAAGTTCCTCTTCATGTACCCGGTAATCGTCGAATTTATTTATTACCAGGGCTGCTTGTCCCGATATTAGAGGTATGGTCGTCATTTCTGCCACGTCTGTGGCATCGGTCAGGAAGTAGCAGCCATAGGTGGCATACGGATTATTGGTATGTATAAAGGTATTTATCCACGGCCTGTCATCGAATACCCATTTCACAGGGCCTTTACCGTAAAAAATCAAATAATCGGTTCCTTTGTAAATGGCGACAGGAGGCAAATCGTCGATGTAAGGATACGCTGATTTTTCACTAAAATCTTCATCCAACGGCCAGCCTCCATATCCGTGGACGGATACTTTAGACGGGTCTGCAAATCCCATTTTCCTTAAATCTTCAAAGGTAATTTTGTAGATGCCCGTTTCCTTCACCTGTATTTTGACCCACTTTCCTGATGATAAGGCGGATTGTGCAGCATAGCGGCTACCATTCGCCCATATGGAGGTAAGGCTGCAAAAGCATATTAATAAAGCACAAAATATTCGCATCTTATTTTAATGATAAACGATTAATAATTAACAAACATCATGATTAACCGTTAATCGTTATTAACTTATTTAACGTGAAAGTCTAACAGCTTTCTCTCTCCGATATAACCTTCCAAATGGTCGTTTATCCTGACCGGACCTACGCCGGCGGGTGTTCCCGTATAGATGAGGTCTCCTATTTTTAAGGTAAAAAACCGGCTTACGTAAGCTATTATTTTATCAACGGGAAAAAGCATATCAGCGGTGTTTCCTTCTTGGACTTTCGTGCCGTTTATATCCAGATGAAAAGGTATGCGGTTGATGCCTCCGGCTTCATCCAGTGGAATGAAAGTCCCTGTCACAGCAGAATTGTCGAACGCTTTGCTGATTTCCCAGGGAAGTCCTTGCTGCCTCAGCCTGCTTTGCAAATCACGAGCCGTAAAATCAATTCCTACCGTTACTTCATTGTAATAACGATGGGCAAAACGTTCTGCTATATTTTTCCCCAACCGGTCTATTCTCACGACTAGTTCCGTTTCATAGTGTATTTCAGACGAAAAATCAGGAATAAAAAAAGGTTTCCCGTCTTTCAGCAACGACGAATCGGACTTCATGAAAATAGTAGGTTCTGATAATTCTAACGAATGACGCATCTCTTTATTGTGAGTTGCATAATTCATTCCCACAGCAATAACTTTCATTTTCTGCGATTGAGCTGGTTCAAACGGTTAAACATAACAGCCAGATGGGCATACATCGATGTGTTTTGTACAACGACATGGCGGGGAACGCGGATTCTGAACGGGGTAAAATTCCAAAGAGCCTTGATTCCTTCGGTTGTAATATGGTCGGTAACAAATTGCGCCTGGTCTACCGGGACGGTGATAATACCTATTGTGGCGTTAAGTTCTTTTTGCCGGGCCGGGAAGTCGCTGATATGAAAAACGGGGATCCCGTTAATGGAAGTTCCCGCTAATTCTTCGCGTATGTCGAACCCGGCAATAATATTCAACCCGTATTGGCTAAGCCCGGAGTCTTGCAATAAAGCAGCCCCCAAGCTTCCGACGCCAAACAAAAACGCTTTATGCCGGGAAGTGAATCCCAAAAAATCTTCCAGGACGTCAATCAATGCGTCGATATCGTATCCGACTCTCGTTTTTCCTGAAATATTTACAAAAGAAAGATCTTTGGCTACCTGGCTCGAATCTACATTAATTTCTTTGGCAATCTGCGTGGAAGATATATATGTTTCCCCCTTCCCTTTCAGGAGTTTTATAAAAGCAAGATACCAGGGCAACCTTCTCAAGGTAGGTTCAGGTACTTTCCATATATGTTTTATCTCATCATTAGCCATTGTCTTTTGTGTTAATGTATTTTTTTTATTGACGGTTTTCCCAACGGGATAATACCGGATAAATTCCCCGTTTAAAAAGCCGCCTGCTTTAAAAGTGTTATCTGTCATACAAACATAGTAAAAAAAAGAAAGTAATGTAAATTTTTTTGTAGGTTTGCGAAATAAAAAATAGTAGCCATGAAACATATATTCAATTTATTCTTACTCACATTGCTGGTTTCTTTCACTACTTCCGTGTCTGCCGGCGAACTAAAAGACAAACTGTTACAACTAAAGGATATCAGCCAGATCGAAAGCTTGGAATCCGACTTTTACAAAGAAAAATATGTTGTACGAATAACCCAACCGTTAGACCATAAACGTCCGGAATCGGGTTCATTTACCCAACGTATTATTGTTGCCCATGTGGGATTCGACCGGCCGACGGTTATTGTCACCGAAGGATATGGAGGAGCCTATGCCATGCGCCCCCGCTACCAGGAGGAAATATGCAAATTGTTGGATGCAAATATGATTTTTGTAGAACACCGTTATTTTCTGGAATCAACTCCCGAACCGCTTAACTGGGATTATCTTACGGCTGAAAATTCGGCGTATGATTTGCATCATGTAACAACGGCTTTTAAACAAATTTATACGGATAAATGGATAAGTACAGGGATTAGCAAAGGCGGACAGACAACGATGATCTACCGTTCGTATTTTCCGGATGACGTGGATTTTTCCATTCCCTACGTAGCGCCGTTGAACCGGGCGGTGGAAGACAGCCGGCAGGAAGTATTCCTCCGCAAAGTGGGCACAAAGAAAGAACGGAAAAGGATAAAGGATTTCCAAACCGAAATACTGAAAAGGAAAGAAGCTATGGTTTCCTTGTTAAAAACATTCTCGGAAGAGAAAAAACTGACCTATCGTATCCCATTAGCGGAGGTATTAGACTATTGTGTGCTGGAATATTCGTTTGCCTTTTGGCAGTGGGGAACATCCGTTTCCAACATACCATCGCTTGACTCCGGCGACAAAATGCTGTTCGATCACTTGATGGATATCAGTGGTTCCGATTATTTTTCGGAAACACAGCCGAACGCGTCGTTCTTTATACAGGCCGCTAAAGAATTGGGGTATTATGGATATGATACAAAACCCTTCAGGAAATACCTGACCATAACACATGCACAGGGTTATGTAGATAAAATCATGTTGCCTCCGAATGCCCCTGAAATCACCTTCAACCCGGCGTTGTATCACAAGATATATGATTTCTTAAAAGAAAACGACCCGAAAATGATTTGGATTTATGGCGAAGTAGACCCGTGGAGCGCTACACGCGTACCCCATTTCAAAGGAAAAGTAAACGAACAGATATACATCCAACCCCGGGGCAGCCATCGGGCACGCATCAGCAATATGCCCGACGATATGAAAGAAAAGATTTTAAGCCAAATAGCAGAGTGGCTTCGATAAGCTGGTTGGCAATTATCTTTAAACAAGCATAAAATCCAACTGTTTCCGTTCCAGGTTCGCTTGGGCGACTTTGATGGTAACCGGGTCGCCTAAGCGGAATTGGTTCTTTTGCCGCCTGCCTGTCAGCGTATAGTTTTTCTCGTCGAATTCGTAGTAATCATCGTGCAAGTCGCGGATGGGGACTAAACCCTCGCATTTGTTCTCGTTCAATTCCACATACAATCCCCATTCGGTTACACCGGAGATAACGCCGTCGAACACCAGACCCAATTTATCGCTCATAAACTCTACCTGTTTATATTTGATGGAAGCGCGTTCGGCATTGGCGGCTAGTTGCTCCATGTTCGAGCTGTGGTCGCACAGGTCTTCATACTTGGGCTTCGGCACGCTGCGCCCGTTTTCCAGATAACGTTCCAACAAGCGGTGAACCATCATGTCGGGATACCGGCGGATAGGGGACGTAAAGTGTGTATAATAGTCAAAAGCCAAGCCGTAATGTCCGACATTTTCAGTGGAATAACGAGCCTTTTGCATGGCGCGGATAGCTAACGTTTCTATCAGGTTTTCTTCCGGTTTACCCTGTATGGAATCCAGCAATCTGTTTATTCCTTTAGAAACATCGCTTTTCTTGCCTTCAGTCTTCATCTTATATCCGAAGCGGCGAACAAGTTCGGCAAAGTTTTCCATTTTGTCGGGGTCGGGCAGGTCGTGTATGCGGTAGACAAACGTTTTTTTCGTCTGCCCTTTCGGCACACGCCCTACAAACTCGGCAACGGTTTTATTTGCCAACAACATAAACTCTTCAATTAACTTATTCGAGTCTTTGGCTTCCTTAAAGTAAACGCCAACCGGTTTGCCGTTTGCGTCTATCTCGAACTTAACCTCGTAGCGATCGAAATTGATGGCCCCGTTCTCGAAACGTTTGGCGCGCAATTTTTTCGCCAATTCATTTAAAACGAGTATTTCTTCTTTGAAATCGCCTTCGCCGGTTTCTATAATTTGTTGGGCTTCCTCATAGGTGAATCGTCTGTCGCTTTTGATAACGGTGCGTTTCAGCCTGTATGCTTTCATCTCGGCATTAGCGTCCATTTCAAAAATGGCGGAAAAGCATAGCTTCTCTTCGTCCGGGCGTAATGAACAAATCAGGTTGCTTAACCGTTCGGGGAGCATTGGGATTGTGCGGTCGACCAAATAAACGGAGGTAGCCCGGCTCACCGCCTCTTTCTCAATAATACTTTCCGGCCTTACATAATGAGTGACATCGGCGATGTGTACGCCTACTTCCCAATTGCCGTTTGGCAGTTGCCTGACGGAAAGGGCGTCGTCGAAATCTTTTGCATCTTTCGGGTCGATGGTGAAGGTGGTTGTTTTGCGGAAATCTTCCCGCTTGGCAATTTCCTCCGGTGTGATAGTTTCCGGGATTTGTTCGGCCGCCTTTTCCACTTTTTCCGGATACTTGTAAGGGAGTCCGAATTCGGCCAGGATGGCGTGCATTTCAGCATTGTTTTGCCCGGCTTTGCCTAGAATGTCGATTATTTCGCCAAACGGATTTTTAACCCCTTCCGGCCATTGCGTGATGCGGGCAATCGCTTTATCGCCATTCTTCCCGCCTTTCAGTTTGTCTTTTGGGATAAAAATATCGTTGGCCAACGTTTTATCTTCCGTCACAAGAAAAGCAAAACTTTTGGCTACCTGCAACTTGCCGACAAATGTACTCTCCGTGCGTTCAAGTATTTCCATTACTTCGGCTTCGGCTTCGGCTCCCCTTCTCTTGGCCAGTATTTGCACTTTCACCTTGTCGCCGTGCATGGCATGCCCCGAATTACGTTCGGCTACAAACACGGGCGCGCCTCCGTCTTCGGGGATAAAGGAATTTTTTCCGTTGCTTCTGCGTTGGAATGTGCCCACAGCCATGGTGCCCAAGTTATTCAGGCGATACCGGCCCCGGTCTATTTCCGCAATAAAATCGTCGGCCGCCAGGCCATATAAAATATCTACCACCATCAGTTTTTGCACCTGGCTCTCTACACCAATGATTTTACTGATTTGTTTGTAATTGAAAAAATCTTTGGGCGATGCTTGGAAAGCAGCGATAACAGCCTGTATCATAGCCTGTTTTTTCATCCGTTTCCCGCTCTTTTTCTCTTTATTATCCTTTTTACCGGATCTGTTTTTTTTCATGTTTTTCGTTATTACCAAATACAAACATAACAAGAATTTATTTATTATCTCGTTTATTTAAAAGTTGTTTTTGATTTTTTAGGAAGTAATATAATATATTGAATTTCAGTTTTTTAATTAAATTGTATGTTGTATCTTTTTGGATAGTATGGAAAATATCCGGAATGAGTGGGAACAACTTGCAAAATAGGTATTGTCTTGTTTGTGTTTGTGTTATAATTTGAGCCTTTTTACTATCATTTTTACGGGTTTTACGGTTTTCTGCTAACGCGCAAGTTGAGAAAAATCGAAAAAACAAGAGATAATAGAACGCTTATTAACTGTTACGACTTCATATTTAATAAATATTCACATAAAATTGAGCCGTTTTTGGAAATTCATCTGCCTGTTTTTTCCTTTTCATTTGAATAATTTCGGAAATCATCTTTATGTTTGGAAAATTCATCCGGATGAATTTTTGACTCTTCTTATCAAATCAAAATTCAAGGGTATGGAAATGCAAGGCAAAGCTTGTTTTAACTACTCATTTGTGTTGAAAAGCAGCATAAAATGAATGGACAAAAAGCTGTAAAAATCCTTATCCGGTTGACTTTTTCA
>JAIRRS010000043.1 GCA_031255855.1 Tannerellaceae bacterium
TGTTTCTTTATTTGGTTGGTACCCATAAAGATACGAAGAATAATCAATTCAACAAACTGATAGCCAATGTTTTATTTCTTAATTTTGCTCATTTGTCCTATTTTTAAACAGTTTCTAAGTGAAACCGAAGATTTGTATATTTTTTGGAAACCCGGAGAATATGTTGTAAATCGTGAAAGATTAACCCCTTCCGAATGGAAAGATTGGGGGACAGACAATATGGGAAATTCCAAGTGTTAGAACAAACGACGAACACCCCGCAATGTTTCCCAAAGAGTTGGCATATCGCGTAATACGCTTATTGACAGACGAGGGCGACATTGTACTCGACCCGTTTCTTGGAAGTGGTACAACAGCAGTCGCTGCAATAGAAACAAACCGCAATTTTATTGGCATTGAAATGATGAAAAAATAGGCTGATATTGCATTGAAAAAAATCAAACTAGCACAAGGTTCACCAAGTTTATTTTCAGCAAACACGCAACAACCGATTACACGAGAATCGGAAACGAAAAATTCAACGTTTTTGGACATATCTGAAATTCCACAACGAAAAATTGCCACTGATGCTCCCGTAACAAATTACAGCATTTATAAAGATGAATTAAAATTGTAATATTATGCCCGACTCTCAAAACATAGAATTGATTTGGCATATTCTGTTTGGACAATTTTGTGTAAAAAACTACCTTTGCATAAACTTCTTAGTACTTTGGACATACAAGACTTACTTAGACTTTATGCCACGCACCCGAATGTGGCAGCGTTGGACGCTGTGCTGACTACCCCAACGTCTCGTAATATTTTCCTGGAAGGTTTACATGGTTCGAGTTCCGCCATGCTTCTTGCTTCTTTATTTACTGAAAGAAAAGGACAGTTTATCTGCATACTGAATGATTTGGAAGACGCGGGTTACTTTTATCATGACCTGACACAGCTTACCGCAAGCGACCAGATATACTTTTTCCCTTCGGCTTATCGCCGTTCTATTAAATACGGACACGTTGATCCGGCAAACGAAATCCTCCGGACGGAAGTCCTCAGCATGCTTCAGGATGGAGACGCGCCCTATATTATTGTTACGTATCCTGATGCCGTCGCGGAAAAAGTTATTTCACGTGAAGCATTGAAAGACAATACCTTGAAAATCCATACGGGTGAAAAACTTGATAATATGTTTGTGTCGGACGTGTTGGACGAATACGGCTTCGAACATGTTGATTATGTGTATGAACCCGGGCAATATGCCATGCGTGGGAGTATATTGGATGTTTTTTCTTTTTCGTATGAATTTCCATACCGTATCGACTTTTTTGGCGATGAAGTAGAAACGATTCGCTCATTTGATGTGGAGACACAGTTGTCGAAAGAGAAATTCGATAGTATTTATATTGTCCCGAAGATAAGCAAAACGGGTAAGTCGGACGCCTCAATCCTGGGCATACTTTCCGGAAACACCGTTGTGGCTGTCCGAGACCTTGCCTGGTGTAAGGAACGCGTCGGAAGTATCTGGAACGATGAACCTGTTGTGGGGGATGAAGAATCGTTCGACAGCATAGAAGATATGCGGAAAAAACTTGTCGACGACAAAGAGTTCATGAGTTCGGTCTTAGACTTCAGGCGTATCCACTTCGGCACGCGCCCGGCAAGAATTGCCGATACGACAATTTCATTCCATACCGGCGTACAGCCTATTTACCATAAGAATTTCGACCTTGTCAGTGATTCGTTTCATAACTATCTGGATGAAGGATATGCCATTTACATAGTAAGTGATGTGGAAAAGCAAACAATTCGTATCCGGACTATTTTTGAAGACAGGGAAGACGATGTTCCGTTCACGGCTGTTAATAAAACAATCCACGAAGGTTTTTCAGACGAAACTTTGCGGATTTGCCTTTTTACCGACCATCAATTATTCGACCGTTTCCACAAGTTTAATTTGAAAAGTGAAAAGGCAAGAAGCGGAAAACTTACGCTTTCGCTGAAAGAACTCAACCAATTCACTATTGGTGATTATATTGTGCATGTAGACCATGGCATCGGACAATTCGGCGGCTTGGTACGTACCGAGGCCAACGGTAAGATACAAGAAGTTGTCAAACTAATCTACCAGAACAACGACATCATATTCGTCAGTATTCATTCGCTCCATAAACTGTCGAAATACAAAGGGAAAGACAGTGGCGAACCGCCCAGGTTGAGCAAATTGGGGACGGGAGCTTGGGAAAAAATGAAAGAACGGACGAAAAAGAAAGTTAAAGACATTGCCCGCGATTTAATCATCCTCTATTCCAAGCGAAAACAAGAACGTGGATTTTCATTCAGTCCCGACAGTTTCATGCAGCACGAATTGGAGGCAAGCTTTATATATGAAGATACTCCCGACCAAATGAAGGCGACATCGGATGTGAAAGCCGATATGGAAAATTCGCGGCCGATGGACCGGTTGATTTGCGGCGATGTGGGCTTTGGCAAAACCGAAGTAGCTATCCGTTCGGCCTTTAAAGCAGTGGCCGATAATAAACAAGTAGCCGTATTGGTTCCGACCACCGTATTGGCCTTCCAGCATTTCCAGACTTTTTCGGACCGATTAAAGAATTTCCCCTGCAAAATAGATTATATTAGCCGCGCCCGTAGCGCGGCGCAAATCAAAGAGGTGCTGAAACAAACCCAAGAGGGGAAAGTAGATATATTAATCGGAACCCACCGCATTGTCAGCAAAGATGTCCAATTTAAAGATATCGGGCTTTTGATCATTGACGAAGAGCAGAAGTTTGGCGTGTCTGTAAAAGAGAAATTGCGCCGGATGAAGGTAAATGTGGATACGTTGACCATGACGGCCACGCCGATTCCCCGGACACTGCAATTTTCCCTGATGGGCGCGCGCGATTTAAGCAATATCAACACACCGCCTCCCAACCGCTATCCCGTGCAAACGGAAGTTGAGCGTTTTAATCCGGACATAATCCGCGAGGCAATCCATTTTGAGATGAGTCGTAACGGGCAGGTTTTCTTCATTAACAACCGGATTCAGAACATCCACGAGATAGAAAGCCTAATCAAACGGGAAGTACCGGATGCGCGTGTCTGCATGGGACATGGGCAAATGGAACCCGAAAAGCTGGAAAAAATATTACTGGATTTCATTAATTATGAATACGACGTATTAATAGCAACCAGTATCGTTGAAAATGGCATCGACGTTCCGAATGCAAATACAATCATTATCAACAACGCGCAGCAATTCGGCCTTTCGGATTTGCACCAGTTACGCGGACGCGTAGGCAGAAGCAACCGGAAAGCGTTCTGTTATTTGTTATCCCCGCCGTTATCTCTTTTGACCCAGGAGGCCAGGAGGCGGTTGCAAGCCATCGAAAACTTTTCCGAATTAGGTAGCGGAATCCACATTGCCATGCAGGATTTGGATATACGCGGGGCTGGAAATTTATTGGGCGCCGAACAAAGCGGTTTTATCGCCGATTTGGGATATGAAACGTATCAAAAAATATTGGAAGAGGCAGTAGACGAACTGAAAGCGGATGAATTTGCCGACTTATATGCGGAAAGTGAAGAGGGCAAACGGAACACGGGTAGCGATTTTGTGCGCGAAACCTTTATTGAAAGCGATTTGGAACTGATGTTCCCGCCTGTTTATATCCCGAATGACTCGGAACGTGTGTCGCTCTATCGCGAGCTGGATAAAATGGAAGACGAACAGGATATTCTTGCCTTCACTGAAAGATTACAAGACCGTTTCGGTAAAATACCCAAAGAGGGGAAAGAGCTGATACGCGTGGTGCGTCTGAGGCGTTTGGCTAAAGCGTTGGGCATGGAAAAAGTAGTATTGAAAAAAGGACAGATAAGCATTTTTCTTATCGCGAAAGCAGACAGCCTTTATTATGAAAGTGAAGCGTTCGACAAACTGCTGGCTTTCGTGCACAAATACCCAAGAAGGTGTAATTTCAGGGAACAAAACGGGAAACGGAGTATCCTTATCAAGGACGTCCCAACCGTTGAGACAGCTTGTTCTTTGTTGGAAGAAATTAATATCATGAGTACAAAACAATAATCGGTTATGAAGAAAACATTAGTAGACTTTTTCGAAAGTTCAGTGAAGCAGTATCCCAACAATACGTTTTTGTTGGAAAAAACAAACGATACGTTTGAACCAACCACCTATAAAGAGGTGAAAGACCTTGTTTACGCGTTAGGCGCCGGATTGGTAGCTTTGGGTGTTAAAAAGGGAGACAATATGGCCCTTTTGAGTGAAGGCAGAAATGCTTGGATTATTGGGGAGTTGTCTATGTTTTATGCAGGCGCTACAAATGTGCCGCTCTCCGTCAAGCTGGAAGAGGCAAACGATTTGCTGTTTCGTTTGCAACATGCCGAAGTCAAATATATTATGGTATCCGGCCAGCAATTAAAGAAAATCCGTGCCATTATAGACCGGCTGCCATTGGTTGAAAAGGTTATCATCTTTGATGAACAACCCGAATACAACGATAAGGAAGTCTTCCTCGGAGAAATAAACAAAAGGGGGGCCGACTATCTCCAAAACACACCGTTGGACGAGTTCCTGGCCATTGGGCAATCGCTTCAGAATGATGATTATGCAACTATTACATATACATCAGGGACGACTGCCGACCCCAAAGGTGTTATCCTTACGCATCGTAATTATACAGCCAATGCCGAACAATCCTTGAGTTGCATTGAGATAGACGAAAGTTGGCGGACGTTTATCATCCTTCCGCTCGACCACTGTTTCGCGCACGTCGTGGGTTTCTATATATTTATGCACAAAGGCGCTTCGGTAGCAACCGTACAAGTGGGAAACAGCCCCATGCAGACGTTGAAAAACATACCTGGCAACATCAAAGAAGTAAAGCCATATCTCATATTAAGTGTACCGGCATTGGCTAAAAACTTCAAAAAAAATATTGAACAAGGTATACAAGCCCAAGGGAAGAACATTGTTAAACTATTTACTTTCGCTCTGAAAGTAGGATATGCATATAATGGAGACGGAGGCGACGACAAAGGACGTGGCTGGCGTTTCTTGTTAAAACCGCTTGTGGCGCTTTTTGATAAACTATTATTCACGAAAATACGTCAGAATTTTGGGGGCGCGCTTCGCTTCTTTATCGGTGGGGGCGCTTTGTTGGATAAAGACCTTCAAAAATTTTACTATGCTATCGGCATGCCGATGTACCAGGGCTACGGGCTAAGTGAAGCAACCCCGGTTATTTCCACAAACGGCCCACGCCATCACCTTTTTGGCAGCAGTGGCGTGTTGGTGCAACCGCTTGATTTGAAAATCTGCGGGAATGACGGTAAAGAACTTCCCGATGGTGAGAAAGGTGAAATCGTTGTGCGGGGTGAAAACGTCATGGCCGGTTATTGGAAAAATCCGGTTGCTACGGCTGAGACGATAAAAGACGGATGGCTATACACCGGTGATATGGGTTATATGAAAGACGGGCTATTGTATGTGCTTGGACGCTTCAAAAGCCTTTTGATAAGCAGTGACGGTGAGAAATACAGCCCTGAAGGTATCGAAGAAGCATTGATGGAACATTCGTCTGCCATCGACCAATTACTCCTCTATAACAACCAGAATCCGTACACCGTCGCCATATTGGCGCCCAATAAGGAACAACTGAAAAAACGGTTGGCTCAACAACAATTGGATTTGTCCACCGACAAAGGTAGAGAAGCAGCTATTAATATTATTAAGGAACAGATAGATCGCTTTCGCAAGGGAGGAGATTTGGCCTCCATGTTCCCCGAACGATGGTTGCCTACTACTTTTGCTGTCCTTCCGGAGCCTTGGACGGAGCAAAATGGACTGGTGAATAGTTCGCTGAAAGTAATCCGTGGAAAGGTGGAAAAACAGTATGCCGCCCGTATCGAGCATTTATTTACATCAGAAGGTAAAAACCCCATTAATCCCGAAAATCTCAATTCACTAAAAAAATATCAATAAAATGAACTACAAAGCTAAATTTTCAATTCTTTTAATGGTAATTGCGCTTTTAACCATTCCTTCTGCTGCGGCAGGAGAAGTTATCAAGCAAGAAATCAACAAAGGCTGGACATTTAAACAAGTCCGGGGAAACAATTGGTACCCAGCTACTGTTCCAGGTGTTGTGCATACGGATTTGATAGATAACAAAATCATTGAAGACCCTTTCTTTCGATTAAACGAACGGGGCGTGCAATGGGTTGATAAGGAAGACTGGGAATATAAAACGACCCTGCATGTGTCTCCTGAAATGTTTGACAAAGACAATGTTGAGCTTGATTTCAAGGGTCTCGACACGTATGCCGGGGTATTCCTGAATGATTCGAATATTTTAAATGCAAATAACATGTTCCGCGAATGGACGATTGATGTAAAAAAATATTTGAAACAGGGCGACAACGAATTACGGGTTTACTTCCGTTCTCCTATCAAAGAGGATATTCCTGCATTTGATGCATTAAAATATCCGGTAGAAGCGGGAAACGACCAGTCGGAAAACGGCGGCATATTTAATAAAAAGGTAAGTGTCTTTGCACGTAAAGCCGGCTATCATTACGGTTGGGACTGGGGGCCACGTTTGGTTACAAGTGGAATCTGGCGGCCTGTTTATCTGGTTGGCTGGAACGATGTCCGGATAGAAAATGTTCATTATCTGCAAGAAAACGTAACCGCCAAGCAAGCGAAGGTGAAGGTTCGGGTAGAAGTAATGGCCGATAAGGCAGGCGAAGCCACCATCCAAATCAAAGCAGACGGAATTAAAAACCAATGGGAGAAGAGAGCTTCGGTGAACAAAGGTTGCACGATTATTGAAACCGACCTTGTAATCAACAATCCCAAGCTTTGGTGGAGCAATGGTTTGGGCGAAGCTCATTTATATCCGTTTACGGCAACGGTTGCCATGAACGGGAAAGTAGCTGACAGCCAAACAGACAATATCGGATTGCGCGATATAAAAGTAGTTCGCGAAAAAGACGCGGCCGGAACAACGTTTTATTTCAAACTAAACGGCGTACCCGTATTTGCCAAAGGAGCAAACTACATCCCGCAAGACAATTTCCTCCCCCGTCTGACAGATGCCGATTATGAGCGGACAATCATGGATGCCGTAAATGCAAACATGAACATGCTTCGTATATGGGGAGGCGGCATTTATGAAAATAAGATTTTCTATGATTTGTGCGACAAGCATGGTATCATGGTTTGGCAAGATTTCATGTTTGCTTGTTCCACCTACCCGATGACTCCCGAATTATTGGATAACATCCGTATGGAAGCTATTGACAATGTGAAACGTTTGCGTAACCACCCGTCCATAGTTATCTGGTGTGGAAACAACGAAAACCATACAGCCTGGTTCAATTGGGGCTGGATGCGTAGATACGAACGGCTGGGTGTATTGGATGAAATGCGTAAAGATTATAAAGACGTATTCCATGGGATACTGCCTGAAGTGGTAGAGCAATACGACCCGGCAGTATTCTATTGGCCTTCTTCTCCGTATGCAGGCGACCCCGACGGAAAGGCCGAATCGGGTACTCCCAACTGGAATCCCAACGGCGACGGGCATTATTGGGGCGTTTGGCATGGAAAAGATTCCATCGCCAACTACAACGTAATCCGCGCACGTTTCTTTTCCGAGTATGGTTTTCAATCTTTCCCTGAATACCAATCAATATTGAAATACGCGCCGGAAGAACGCGACCATGATATCTTTTCGGAAGTTATGATGGCCCACCAACGAGGCGGCAGCCATGCAAACGGATTGATAGAATGGTACTTGCTGAACGAATACCGTAAACCGAAAGACTTCCCTAATTTCCTCTATATGGGACAATTGCTTCAGGGAGACGCCATCAAGACGGCTATCGAAGCACACCGCCGCGACATGCCTTACTGCATGGGTTCTCTCTATTGGCAACACAACGATTGCTGGCCGGTAGCTTCATGGTCGAGCCGCGACTATTACGGACGTTGGAAAGCCCAGCATTATTTTGCGAAAAAGGCATTCGGAAATATTTTGGTTTCACCTTTGACTAAAGATGGAACGCTTGATGTTTTTGTCGTTTCCGACAATCTCAAACCAACCAAAGGAACACTATACGTAAAAGTGATGGATTTGAAAGGAAATGTGGTTTACGAAAAAAATAAGAAAGTTATACTTCCTCCAAACAGTAGTAAAATCCAGTTTACGGAATCGTTAGCTACAGCGCTGAACGGAAAAAACAGAAATGAAGTAGTGGTAAATGCCTGTTTTGCTGAAGACGGCAAAAAACGGTCGGTTGTATCCAACAATTACTTTCTGGCCCGTTACAAAGACATTGACTTCCCTAAAACTCGTATTGCGATGTCGTCTGTACCGGCGGGTGATGGGTATGATGTTACTGTTGAAAGCGATGTTTTCGCACGCGGTGTTTTCTTAAGCATTGAAGGTGTTGACAACTTTTTCTCCGATAATTATTTCGACCTTCTCCCCAAAGAACCTGTTACAATCCATGTAAAAACAAAACTGGATAAAGCATCTTTTGATAAACAACTGAAAAGCGAAAGCATAAGCGACGCCTATTGATTAACGTGGGTGTTTGTTCCCCCCCCCAAATATTTACTTTGATAGCAGGATTCTTAGGCAAAAAAGCTATCAGCCAAGAATCCTGCTATCAGATTTTTCTTACTTTTCCGGTTCTTTCAGAACGAATAAGCCAACCCTATAGCTGGTGTAAACGCACTTACTTCATAATGTCCTCCAAAAGTTGCTCCAGATAATTGGTCGGTGTATGAACCGTCACGGCCGAAACCGGTAACATACGAAAGCGCAACATCAATGGATAACTTTTCCAAAGGACGGAAACTTAACCCCACCGTTGTACCTAATTTATTCATGCTGGGTGTTTCAGGATTGAGGGAATCATCTTTTACCGGCGATTCGTCAAAATAGAATCCCAGACGGAGGTCTAAACGGTCGGTTGTTGCATATTCTCCGCCAATACGATAGATGCGGCTATTCTTATAATCTTTTTTCGCGTTGATGCTATAACCTTCCAATACTTCTTGCGAGAATTGCACATTCAACTCTTTATAAGCTCCCCATCCGACAAATTGAACTTCACCCGAAAGCATCAACCTGTCAATTGGCTTATAGCTGATACCCACATTGAGATTTGAAGGCAAAGGAAGTTCAGCTCCAAATGTTCCCTTGTCTAACGGAGGGATGATAATCGGTTTTTGCTTGTTTGCAATCAAGATAGGGTTTATAGCGGTCACCATCCGGGTCAATTCATTTTCATTCGCATAGTCCATGGTCGCATGCCCTTCGGATACTCTCATGCTTACTTTCGAACGATAGGAAACCCCTACTGTTATTCTCTCATTTACATCGAACATTGCTCCGATGTTGTAACCTAATTTAATACCGGAATTTCCTTCAAGGGTAGCCGACGCGGCAGGAACATCTTTCAATTTGTCCAACGTTTCTCCGAAAGGAGCCAATTGGGGAACAGCTGTCACCAACGGGCGAAGAGCTTCCAATCCACCGGCCGGTACAAGTGCACGGCTTAACGAAAAATTGCCAAACATAACCATCATGCCGGCGCCCAGGCTCAAGCGATCTCCTATCTTAAAAGAAACAGTCGGTTGAATAGCAAACGCTTTCAATGCGATATCCTGAATCAAGGAAGAACCGGCCCAGTTTACGCCCCAGTTCATCGAACTTCCGTAAGGGTTATTAATACTTACCCCTGCCGCAAGGAAATCATAAATTTTAAAACCTGCGTAGGCATACAAAGGAGTACTGGGGGAATTGTCTGCCTTATGTTTGTAATTGTCTTTGGAATATTCAGCTTTGGAAAAAACGCCGAATACACCGGCCGACAAATCGATTGTTTTATCCATAAAAGCCAAACCGGCGGGATTGAAGTGCATACTTTCGGCTCCCAATTTCAAGGCTGCTCCTACATGACCCATACCTGCTTGTTTTGCACTCTGCGAGTTTACCTGATAACCTTCGGCTGCCATATACGACAATGAAAGGAAACTCATACATACTAACGCGATAACTTTTTTCATACCTTAAATATTATTAGTTGATATTTATGCTCTATAGCATCTTTTTGTATTAAAAACGGAAGCAAAGATAGATACTTTTGTTAAACATTGCGCATTTTTGACATATTTGTGCAAATAAAAACATTTCCTATTTCTTTCCAAATTCCAGAATCCTGACAGATTCTTTCGTTAGTTTTGCAAATAGTTAGTTTTTCAAATAAATAGGTCTCATAATGAAATTACTGGTTGTAGAGGATGAAGATTCATTACGTGATACGATAATCCGTTCGTTGGAAAAAGAACGATATGTGGTGGAATATGCTGCTGATTATCACGAAGCATTATTGAAAATCAATGACTACGACTACGACTGTGTTGTATTGGATATTATGCTGCCCGGTGGTAGTGGGCTGTCATTATTGGAAGAGTTGAAAACACTGCGCAAAAAAGAATCCGTAATCATTATTTCGGCTAAAGATTCAATAGAGGATAAAGTAACCGGATTGGATTTGGGAGCCGACGACTACCTCACCAAACCATTCCATCTGGCCGAACTACACGCAAGAATTAAAAGTATCATCCGCCGGAAACAGCAGGAAGGAGAGATGAATATCGCCTTGTCAAACATAACTGTATACCCCGACCGGCACGTTGTTTATATCGACAATAAGGAAATAACCCTCAACCGCAAAGAGTTTGACTTGCTTTACTACTTTGTGACCAATCCCAACCGACTTATCAGCAAAAGTGCATTAGCCGAATCAATATGGGGGGATTATATCGACCAGGCAGATAGCTACGATTTCATTTACAGCCAGGTAAAGAATCTGCGGAAGAAAATAAAAACAGCCGGGGCAATGCCCGAAATAAAGGCCGTATACGGATTCGGATATAAAATGATAATAGACGAATAATATGAAACTAATCCATTACACCATACGCAATTTGTCGTTTCCCCTGCTTATCATCATGACGATCTGGGCCGCTGCTTTCTATATCTTGATTCTCCATGAAATTGATGACGAGACAAACGATAGTCTTCAAAATTACAAAGGGATTATCATCAAACAATTCTTAACTGATTCCACCATGAGACAAAGCCGTCCAGATATCATGACAAGGTATCATATCCATGAGATTCAGGCGAGTGAAGCAAATTTGGCAAACGATATATTTTATGATTCCAGCAAATACATTGATATTGAGATGGAGTATGAACCCATCCGTGTATTGCGGACAAACTTTATGACCTCCGACGCGAAATATTATGAATTAACCATCGAGACGTCCACCTTGGAAAAAGAAGATTTGATCGAAACCATTTTTATAAGTATTATCGCCTTGTATATCGTGTTAGTAATCTGTATTTTATTTGTTACGCGTTATGTCTTTGGGAAAAGTTTCAAACCTTTATATACTATCCTCGACTGGCTAAACAAATTTCGTCTGGATAAACCGATAAAACCGTTGGAAAATGAAACAGTCGTGGAAGAATTCGACATACTGAATAAAGCTATCATGGATGCTTCCGACAGAAGCACGTCTTTGTATGGGCAACAAAGGCAATTTCTTGAAAACGTTTCTCACGAATTACAAACCCCTCTTGCTGTTTCCATAAACAAACTGGAACTTCTTAGCGAGAACCCGGATTGTACGGAAGAACAATTATCCGATATCGCGAGCATTCACCGGGTGTTGAACGGCATCGTAAAGACAAACAAATCTCTTCTGTTGCTTTCCCGAATTGAAAACAAACAGTTTGCGGATACAAAAAACGTATCCATTAACGAGATTTCCGACAGGAGCATTAATGAATTCAATGAAATTTATGAAGACAAACAAATCCGGTTGAATTTCGTTCAAAAAGGAATATTGCGATGTACAATGAATGAATCATTGGCAGGCATTTTGATTAAGAATTTGCTGAAGAATGCTTACATACACAACCGGCAAAATGGCGAAATAAATATTACGATAACAGACAACTCTTTTACGATTGAAAACAGCAGTAATTATCCTGAATTAAACAGGGAAAAATTATTCAACCGGTTTGAGAAACAAACCGGTAATAAAAAATCTACCGGATTGGGATTGGCTATTATCAAATCCATTATCAGTATTTATGATATCCGTATCCATTATCAGTATAATGGGAAACATCAATTTATTTTAACATTCAGGTAACGCCTTTTTCCCAAATCTTTCCCAAATGCTTCTTTTTCTTTGTGGTGTAATTAAATGATAATGCATATGAGAAAGATAGGTTTATTTATGATGTCGTTGCTTCTGGTATCAACCATAAAGGCCGACAATGAAACAATAACACAGGATGCCTCACAGTTGCCTGGTGTCAGCAGGGAATTTATAACGACCCATTTCAAGGGAGTGAATATCGCGCATATAATAATAGAAAAGAACTTTTTAGGTATCAAAGGCTATGACGTTATCCTCACAAACGGGATAGATATAGAATTCAACAAATCCGGTGAATGGGAAGAAGTAGACGGGAATAAAAATAGTATACCGTGTGCCATTATCCCTCAGACAATAGCGAATTATTTGAAGACGAATTTCCCAGGGAATGATATTGTGAAGATTGAACAAGACTGGAATGATTTCGAAATCAAACTGAAAAGCGGTTTAGAACTTACTTTTGACAAACGAGGGAAATTGATTGATATTGATGATTAAAAAACGAATCTATTAAAAAGCTATTTATTATGAAGACAACATCTATTTTAACAATCGTTTTGTCCGCATGGATACTATTGGGCTTTATTTCTTGCAATGACGACAATAATTATGTGCCTGAATATGTGGTGGTAAATGCATTCAAAAGTAAATATCCGGGAGCAAAAAGGGTAGAATGGGAAACTAAGTCGGGTTATAAAGTAGCCGAGTTCCAATTTAACAGAAAAGAGACAGAAGCTTGGTTCAGTGCTGATGGCGAATGGATAATGACAGATACCGACATTCCTTACAACGAACTGCCGGGAGCCGTACAAGACAGCTTCAGGCAAAGCACTTATGGAGGGTGGAGAGTAGACGATGTTGATAAAATTGAACGTTCGAATACAGAAACCATTTACATTATCGAAGTGGAAAAAGGAGAGATTGATGTCGACTTATATTACTCGGAAGACGGTACGCTTGTCAAAGAAATAAACGATAACGGAAACATCCCAAATGAACCGCCTGCTGTTTCAAATTCAATCATCGAAAAGGTGAAAGAGATGTACCCCAACGCGAGGTTTGAGCTGGAGTCGGGCAATTCCGAAGTATATCTCACCATCAAATCAGATGGAACAATTACCAGCAAATAACCAAAACTTACCGGGTTGGAGAGGTCGTTGCAAAACGGCCTCTTTTTTTGTGACGGATAGTTATTTGAAATGGAATTTCTCCCATGCATATACTTTGGGAGCGTCTTTCAAGTAAGGCGTAACCTTTTTTCGAATCTCTGCGCTTAGATATAAAGGGGTCGTATACGAAGCTGTCAATGTTTGACTGTCAGGGCTCAACTGGTACTTAATCAAGTCTATATCCAGATAGGCCATAACGTCTTTGTAAGCGTCATTTGTGTTATCCACTCCTTCTTTAATAAACCAATCGGCGGAAACCGGAGTGAACAACTCTGACGCAGGGAGGGGTTCCCACTTCGTAGTATAAAAGCTTAAACGGCTGTCTGGCACAGGAGCGTCTATGGTTGTCACCATGCAGATAATATGGGTATTATTCACCAAAGGGAACATCTTTATTTCCATCGTGCTGCATTCTGTTGTCCGCAACAGCAAATAATCTTCCGTCAATTTCATTAATTGCGAATAACCATTCATCGTGTTCTTCAGCCGGGCTTCCTTTCCCGACTCATACAACCCAATCAAATCTTTCCGCCAGGCTGCTTCCAACTGTGGGATAAGCTGGTCGGGCATCTCTATAAAACACTCTTTCATTTCCTGCGCCTTACCCACTAAAATGCAAGCGGCAAAAATAAATAGATAGATATATCGTCTCATATAATTTCGTATTTAGGAAAACAAAAATAGTGATTTTTTAGAAATACCGTATAATCCGGATTGAACTACTAAATATATCCAATACATATTCGTTCATGTATGATGTTTTATCTTGTACCAAGATAAAGGAATATCATTCCAATTATGACTAATAATAAATCGAATGCTTTGTTCTTTAGATTCTTTTCATGGAAGAACATTGCTCCGGCGGCAAAGGTCACTAATACATTGCTCCGGCGAATCATGGATACGATAGATATCATGGAGTCGGGAAAGCTGAGCGCATAGAAATAAATCCAGTCGGCCAGTACGAGGAAAACAGAGATGAAGACGATGCTCCAACGCCATGTCAAAGGCGTACTTTTTTCGCGTCTCGGATACCAGAGGAACAATAGTATCACCGACATGATAAAACACTGATATATATTGAACCACACCTGGACTGTCATTACATCCAGCGAACGCATCAGGTGCTTGTCGTACAATCCGCTTAATGCACCCAATACGGTTGAAAGAAACATGAAAAAGATCCATTTGTTGTGGGAGAAGTTTATCCCTTCTTTTTTACCGGATGAAGAAAGCAGGAAGAAAGAAACGATAGACGATGCTACGCCAATCCATTGATAAAGGTTTAAGCGCTCGCCGAATATGAGTAGAGCGCCTAATAATGTCATGACCGGCTGGGTTGCTTTTATCGGGCCGGTAATAGTAAGTGGCAGGTTCTTGACTGCAAAATAACCAAACAGCCACGACGACAAAACGATGACAGCCTTGATAAGTACGGCCAGATGCTGCTCTAAAGAAGCCTTGGGGAGATACAGCATCGTATTGTCGAGTACATGGGTTGTATATGAAAGGATGATGACCGGAACAAATATCAGACTACTTATCAGTGTATTTAGAAACAATACAGGAATAACGGCATTCCCGTTTAACGACATTTTTTTGTTTATATCATAACACCCTAACAAGAATGCCGATATAAACGCCAAGGCTACCCACATAAGACTATTCGTTATTAAGCTTAAATAAATTTTCAGGATATTGTATATCCACCAGGAACAAGGCATTACCCGGAACAGACATCCCGGCCTTACCTCTGTCTTTTGCCTCTATTACTTCTCTAAATCCTTGCAACGACAATTTAGTTCTGCCCACTTCAATTAATGTACCTACGATGGCGCGAACCATGTTCCGCAGGAAACGGTCGGCCGTAACAACGAAAACCCAGGTATCCCATTCCTGTTTCCATCCGGCATACGTGATACGGCAATTGTTTGTTTTCACATCTGTATGTAATTTACTAAAACTTGTAAAGTCCACATAATCATACAGTATCCGGCAAGCTTCATTCATTGTTTTAAAATCAAGCATGCCATGCATCTTACATACAAATTCATGGTTAAACGGGTCTTTTTTTGTCGTTATATAATAATTGTAAGTACGGGAAAGTGCATCGAAACGGGCATGTGCATCTTCTTTAACAGGAATAATCCTGTCTATTGCTATATCCTTTGGAAGAATACGGTTTAGCTTCTCGGAAAAGGCTGAAAGGTTCTCAATTGGCTTGTCTGTATCAAAATGGGCGACCATCATTCGGGCATGCACTCCCGTATCAGTTCGTCCGGCGCCCACGATGGGGACAGGTTGCTGCAGCAATGTTCCCAAGGCTTCCTCCATAGCCTGTTGTACAGTCATGCCGTTCGGTTGGATTTGCCAGCCGCAATAATTTTTCCCGTTATAAGACAGGTATATAAAATAGCGATTCAAAATGACAAAGTAAATTTGTTTGATTTTCGGCCACAAAGGTAGCAGAAATCTACCCAAAGTATTGCTATATATATAAAAAAGAGTATTTTTGCTTTTGCTATTGGCTACCTTCAATAAAAAAAACGACATGTTTGAAAGTTTACTCCTGTCGCCCTATTTTTCGTTGTTTCTGATTATCGCATTAGGATTTATATTGGGACGTGTGAAAATCAAAGGACTTTCCCTTGATGTGTCGGCTGTTATCTTTGTCGCTCTCTTATTCGGACATTATGGGGTGACCATTCCCAAAGAAATCGGTAATATAGGACTGGTACTTTTTATATTTACCATTGGGATACAAGCAGGCCCCGGTTTTTTCGACTCTTTCAAATCCAAGGGGAAAACACTCATCATACTCGCCGCCTTAATTACCGGGGGAGCTTGCCTGGTAGGGATACTATTCAAATATATAATAGGAATTGATACTCCCGGTATCGTTGGGTTGATTGCCGGGGCATTGACCAGTACGCCGGGGTTGGCCGTAGCAATTGATTCCACACAATCTCCTGCCGCATCCATCGCTTATGGAATTGCATATCCTTTCGGTGTTATCGGCGTAATCCTTTTTATTAAACTTCTCCCTAAAATACTTCGTATAGATATTGCGGCAGAGGCAAAAGCGTTAGAAGCTGAACGCAAAAGCCAGTTCCCATCCTTGCATACGGCAACTTTCCTGATTGAGAATCCCAATATTTGCGACAAAAACCTTGCCCGGCTCCGGATTCGCACCATGACTGGCGCTGTTGTGTCGCGGCTAAAGCATAACGACCAAACCTCTGTTCCGGTCGGGACAACGATTCTCCGGCGGGGAGATAAGATTAAAGCTGTTGGAACCGAAAAATCGTTGGAACAATTGGCCATCCTGGTCGGTAAGCGATTGGAAAGCGACCTGCCTTTTGCCAAAACACAAGAGCTCCAGTCGTTGTTGCTTACAAACAAGAACATCATCAATAAAACAATTGCACATCTTAATTTCCAAAATACATTTGGATGTACGGTTACCCGTGTTCGCCGCAGCGGTATAGATTTATCTCCCGAACCTGATTTGGTACTGAAATTCGGTGACAAACTATTGGTAGCCGGAGAGAAAGGAGACCTGAAAGCATTAGCCCAATTTCTTGGAAACGATGAAAAACGCCTTTCGGATACCGATTTCTTCCCCATTGCGACAGGTATCGTATTAGGTATTTTGGTGGGTAAAATCAATATTTCATTTTCAGACAACTTCACTTTCTCGCCAGGGCTTACCGGGGGCATCCTGATTGTCGCCTTGGTGCTAAGCTCGATTGGTAAAACAGGACCGGTTATTTGGTCGATGTCAGGCTCGGCCAACCAATTGCTTAGACAGTTAGGCCTGCTTCTTTTCCTTTCCGAAGTAGGAACATCAGCCGGTGTAAACCTTGTTTCCACTTTCCAGTCAAGCGGTCTCACCTTGTTCGGAACAGGAATTGCCATTACTCTGATCCCTATGGTTATTGCCGTACTATTCGGTTATTATATCTTCAAAATAAACATACTGGATATGTTGGGAACAATCGCCGGAGGGATGACCAGTACACCGGGATTGGCCGCCGCCGATTCCATGTCCGACAGCTCTGCGCCAAGTGTAGCCTATGCAACGGTATACCCCATCGCGATGGTATTCCTTATTATCTTTATCCAAATCATTGCCGGATTCTTGATATAAACAAGTAATTATCGACTCTCTCTTTTTTGTCTGTCAGAAATGTAACTTCTTTAAATAATCTAATATGAGAACAGTAACTATTTTGTTTATTTGCATGGTAACATATTTCAATGGGTATGCTATTATACCTCAAACAGTTGTGCGGGAAACGATAGAAAATCTTTCCCAAGGCAATCATATGCAAGCCGGCATGATAGAAAAGGGTGTCGGGCAGATCGCTAAATTATGGCAGGAAAAGGATGGTGACAGCGAAGCGTTCAAAGCATTTTGCCTGGAAAATTTCATTGCCGACCCTTCCGAAAAAGAGACGGTTTTCCTGAAAATCAGTCAATACATGGAAGGTATTTATGGCAATTTCAATGCCATGACATTGTGCCTTGACTGGAATGTTACGATAAACGATGGCTCCGAACACGTCATAGACAAACGATTCGCGGCCTACAGCCCGTCTTCACACCTGTCGGAAGATTTCTACAACAATAAGATTGCTTTTATTATCGCCCTCAATTTCCCGGAACTGACATTGGAAGAAAAAGAAGCTTTAGGAAAAGACCGTAAGGCATGGGCTTATGCCCGTTTGGGAGACATGTTCACACAACGTATACCGTCGGCTGTTATGCAAAAGCAGGCGCAGGTAAGCAGTGATGCTGACATTTACATCGCAGCATATAATATCTATATGGGACATTTGTTGAACAAGAAAGGGAAAAAAATATTTCCTGAAGATATGATATTCCTCTCCCACTGGAACTTGCGCGACGAAATAAAAGCCAATTACAATAAGGGGAACGAAGGACTCGACAAACAACGTATTGTTTACGAGGTGATGAAGCGAATTATCGCCCAAGACATCCCGCAGGAAGTCATTAATTCAGGAAAATATGACTGGAATCCGTATACCAATACCGTATTCGAATCGGGCAATAAAATACAAACAACACCCGAATCAATGACCCGCTACCGGAAAATGTTGAACAATTTTAACATCATGCAGGAAATCGACCATTATACCGGCAATACGTTTATCGACCGAAAATTCAATAATGATATGGAAGTGGCTGTAGACGAAATTATCAAACTATTTGATGAATTTTTGACGGCGCCCGAATTGAAGGAAGTGAGCAAACTGATTTCAAAGCGCCTCGGCCGCAAACTGGAAGCTTACGATATATGGTACGACGGCTTCAAAGCCCGCAGCAATCTGGACGAAACAAAACTCAACGAACAGACGCGTACGCTCTACCCCCATGCCGAAGCGTTGGAAAAAGACCTGCCGAATATCCTCGCCAAATTAGGATTCAGCAAGGAAAGAGCTAATTACCTGGCGGAAAAAATAGCCGTAGACCCGGCACGTGGTTCGGGACATGCCTGGGGAGCAGCCATGAAGGGGCAAAAGTCGCGTCTCCGTACCCGTATACCAGCCGGAGGATTGGATTACAAAGGGTATAATATTGCCATCCATGAATTCGGGCATAATGTAGAACAGACTATTTCGCTATATGATGTGGATTATTTTATGTTGAATGGTGTGCCAAACACCGCTTTTACCGAAGCGCTGGCATTTGTATTCCAAAAAAGGGACTTGGATATTTTAGGAATAAAGGATGATAATCCTGAAAAAGAAGTGGCGGACATTCTTGATAAGGTATGGAGCATGTATGAAATATGCGGTGTGTCAATGTTGGACATCTCCGTATGGAAATGGCTGTATGCCAATCCCAATGCTACGGCGGAACAATTACGTGAAGCTGTTATTTCCCTTTCAAAAGAGATTTGGAACAGATACTATGCTCCCGTGTTTGATGTAAAAGATGAAACCGTACTGGCTATTTATTCGCACATGATAGGTTATCCGCTCTATCTTTCGGCTTATGCATTCGGGCAGATAATCGAATTCCAACTGGAAGGTTATCTGCAAGGGAGAGATTTTGCAACCGAAGTAGACCGGATTTTCAGTCTTGGCCGTCTTACTCCTGCCCAATGGATGCTGGAAGCTACGGGTAGTTCCTTGAGCGTAACGCCATTGTTACAAGCTGTTAGAAACGTATTTTACCCTAAAAGGAAAGCGCCGTCAAAGAATATCCTATAATCTAAGAGCAGCCAATTGCCCTTAATAATACCTTCTTAAACAGTGTCAGGATGTTCATCTTGATGGATAATCGGTTTCCAATTTTTTC
>JAIRRS010000045.1 GCA_031255855.1 Tannerellaceae bacterium
AGATTCAAGACACTTTTTCAACAATATCCTGCGGAGAGCTTGGCTCTCATGAATGTTTCACACGAATTTATATCTTAAACACATGCAAAAGTACAAAAAAATTCCGTTCGCTACACATCCACTGCGGCGAACTTCAAAAACGTTCTCTCAGAACATTTTCTATTACTTTGGGAAAGCGCGGCAAATCAGGATTATCAATACCTGACTTCCGGACAAAAAAAGACAGGGCGGGGAATCACTCCTGGCCCTGTCCGATCCTTTCAATAGTGTTTAATTTAATGTAGAGTTTATGTACATTGTGAACTGAAAGGTTTTAATATAGACCTTATCCGTAATAAATTTTTAAGGTCTGATTGATTTCTTTTGTCTCAGAATTTTAATCTTCAGCCCAACCGGTGTAACGGTAGCCTGCAACCTTATACGTTTTTCCGGGAAAACGGGAGTTCGTGAAAGTGAAAGATATTGCATCCGACACTGTACCCGACGGAGTGGTAACTCCTTTCAAAGTAAGCTTTCCGTCTGTTACCGTAAACGTATTTGTTGAACTCGTCACATTTCCCGCCAAATTCTCAATGTTAGCGCCGGAGAATGTAAGCGTACTCAAATCGCAATTAATTTTTCCGTTGATTGCATAGGCATTGGTGCCGCTTGTATTATAGGCGCCGATGCGTAACCAGCATTGGGTGGTAGATTCGTCGGAGGTATTGGCAATGTCGCCGAAAGTCCTGATTACTTCCGTCCCCGCTTCATCGGTAACGGTCATTCTGTATCTGCCGCCTAAGGGATGAATGGAAGAATGCTCAATTTCATAATCTCCATACGTTTCGCAAGAGAAAAATCCCAACAACAGTAAAAATAGGAATGGAATATATCTAACTTGTCTCATATTATCTTTATTTTAATTTGGTTTGTTTGTATTACTGCCCATTGGCTACCTGCCACCACAATGGTTCCTGGGTAAGTTTGGTCGCCGGTGCGTTCAAATTATACAGCGCCGAAGCATTAGGTACGGGAAGGCGGCGAGGAATTTCTCTCGGTTGGAGAACAGTAGTTCCCGGATACACGAGAGTACCTAATTCATAATCCGGTTCAAGACCGGGAGTATTATTACTTATGCGAACCTTTTCCGCATCGCTGATGGCCGGGATTCCCATTCGATTGCGGTCCATCCACGAATCCCATGAATTGGCTTTTGCCCCGGCAGCCCATTTCTGGGTCAGGATGCTTTTCAACATTACATTCAGCGAAGAGCCGTCAAATTCATAAGCGCCGCCGGGTTTTATGAAATTCTCCGCGTCATAGTCCCAACGGGCAAAAGCATTGCGTACTCCTTCATCATAAGCTGTTTTAGCGCTGCTTGTATTGCCTAATCTTGCATGGGCCTCGGCGACCTGAAAGTAAGCCTCCGCCGCATTCATCAGATAAACCGGATCGGAATAGTCTTGTTTGTATCTCGACGAGTTAACCAAAGGCACAGCATCGGGTTCACCCGGCGTTGTAGGCGGCTTGGTTCCGCAAGGCAATCCTCCGTACATTTCCCTGTAAGTAAGTGTTTGCCCCACATTCACGGCAGCTTGCGCATCAGCGGTCAGTTCATAAATCTCCTCAATACGCGGATCATCATTCGCCAACAGAAATTCAAGGAATGTATGGCAAGCCCTCAAATTTTCTCTTGTATTTAACTGGCGGATATTATATTCATACAAAGGATTTCCCTTATTCGTGGCATCTTCAAAAGCCGTAAAAGCACAATCTTCCGTCAATAATCCACCTGCGTTTATCAAAGAAGCTATCTGAGTTTTGTTGGCTTCAAAATCACGCATATAAAGTTTCAACTTGAGGCTCTTGGCGAAAGCAATCCATTTGTCGATTTTTCCTCCGAAAAAGTAGTCTCCATTGGTAATTACAGGATTTGAATTTTCCTTTGCCTGCGCCTCTTTTGCTATGGCTTCGTCCAGGAGAACGATAATGCCGGGATATACAACCGTTTTGCTATCGTCATATTTCGGCGCCGGAAATTCTGCGGCATTCAAAGCTTCCGTAAAGGGTATATCTCCGTAGAAATCGGTCAGCATGTGATAGTTATATGCCGTCAATATCTTGCCGATAACCCAATAATTCCATGCACCTTTTTCTTCGGCCATAGAGAGCATGATTTTCAAGTCGGGTAGCGTATTGGCATAGGCGTTTGTCCAGAAAGCGTTGTACGAATCCTGGTTTAAACTGTAATTTGCCGTCGTATTGTACTGATTGGTAGAGTTTCCCTGGGTAACATACTGATTCCATAAATCTCCAACCAATTGTCCGTTAAATCCCCATTGTGCCACCGTAGTGCCTCCTGCTGACGGGAGCAGGGTTTCGAGCGTGGCTTCCGTAGGATAATTGGGATTTTTATTGACATCGAGTGTTTCATCACAAGATATGAATGGCACGCTCATTATGAGCGCCATCAAAGTTTTATATAATAAATTCTTTTTCATACTTTTTTTCCGCTAATTTGATTAAAACTCTACCTTAATAGCAGCGCCTAAGCTACGGTAAGAAGTACCGCTGGATATTTCACCGAATTCCGAACTCAGGTCGTTCCCCATATTCGCTACTTCAGGATCTACATAATTATTTTTCTTAGGCGTGAATAAGAAAAGATTACGACCGATGAGGCTTAAAGAAAGTTTGCTCAAAGGCGTTGAACTTAACAACTTTTTAGGCATGTCATACGTTAAAGTTATTTCACGGATCTTAAAGAAGTCCTTGGGCAATACAATGTCGTCCCTGACCAATGGATTGTAAGAATAATTTCCTACCCAGTAACAGGCTTGATGCGACATTGCCGGAATATTGTTTTCCACGTACTCTCCATTTACAACTTTCACCGAATTGGGCCATATATGCGAGTTGCGCTCATTGAATACGGTTTGCGTGGAGTTTCCGTTGAAGTGAGTGATATAAGATGTATTAGACGTCATCCAACCTCCTTTATGCCAATCGCCGACAATCGTCATAGCCCAATGCTTGTATTTCAGGGAGGTATTCAATCCCAGAATAAAGTCAGGCTGCGAAGATCCGATGATTTTTTTGTCGGTGGCCGATTGGGTGGGGAATCCGTTGTTATTAACAATCATATAACCATAGTAAGGGCTGTTTTTATCCTTTACACGATCTACGTCGGGAACCTGAAATGTTCCTATTTTTTCGCCCAGCCTCATCCTGTATTCTATTCCTCTCCAACTAACAATATTATATTCCTTCAGGTTGTCCCAAAGTTCAAGAACCTTGCCAGTATTCTTAGTGAACGCGGCATTTACCGTCCATTCCCAATCTTTTGCACGTACCGGCGTTATGCCTGCGGCAATTTCCACTCCTTTGTTTTCCAAAAGTCCCACGTTACGGGTTTCAGAAGTATAACCCGATTCGGGAGGCAATGTGGCGCTTATTATCTGGTTCTTAGTACGTTTATTGTAGTAGGTAAAATCCAGGCGCAACCGGTTTTCAAAGAAATTACCCTGAAGTCCGAATTCATATTCCAAAGTAATTTCGGGCTTTAATGCCTGGTTCGGAAGCCTGTTGTTTTCGCTAAGGCCCGACACGCCGCCAATAGGAAGCCGCGTGTAATAAAACGTGGAAGAAGTAAGCGGGGTAAACCATGTGGAAGTGCGGTAAACGCCGGCGTCATTACCAGTCTGCCCTAAGGCGGTCCGCAGTTTCAGGAAATTCACCTTATTGTCTTTCAACGTGGGAAGCAGTTCGGTAAGAATCACCGAAACATTTGCTCCGCCATAAAGATAGCTGTTGGCATCCAAAGGTAAGGTGGACGACCAGTCGTTACGCCCCGATAAATTCAGATACAGAAAATCTTTATATCCCAATTCGGCTTGCGCAAATATCCCTATCAGCCTCCTTTGCTCTGTATATTGATCGGAAACGGCGGCAGAAGTTGTATTTTGCAAGTTGTACCATCCGGGGACGTCCAGTCCGTCCACCGTGCCTCCCGTATATTCATAGGTACGCTGGTTCATATTCCATCCGGCCACGCCTCCGACGGAAAAATCCGATATTTTGTAATCTGCGGAAAGGAGAGCCGTAGCATCCAACTGGTCGCGGTTGAAACGGAAATTGGTATAATATCCGTTTTGAGGGGTAGCTCCTCCCAAATCGCTATAAGACCCCGGTGTGAATGATGTTTTGGCTTGCATATTCTCCCTGTTATAATTCAGGAAGTCGCCTCCCATACGAGCTGTTGCTTTTAAGCCTTTTGCCAATTCATACGAGGTTTCTATTTTTCCGTATGTATGGTTATCCTGATACAAAAAATAATTATTATCAATCATCCAATAGGGGTTGGTTGCATAGAAGGTGTAATAATTATCGAGGTTGTAACGCTCATCGTTATAGTCCTTCATGACAGAATAATCCACATCGACGGCATGTTGTAGAAGTTCTATTTCCATCTCTTCTGTGCGCCGGATGTCTTTACGGGCAAAATTAATGGATACATCCACCGAAAATTTGTCCCATTTTGCATCTCCACGTAACGAGACGGTATGGCGGGAATATTTATCGCCGTCATTCGGCAGCGTACCGTTGCTGGTTACGTTTCCGTATGAGGCATAAATACCGAGATTGTCGGTTCCGTAACGCACCGACACAACATTATTGAGTTCTGATCCCGTCCTGTAAAAATTCCGTATATTATTTTTCACGTATGAAAAAGGCTTCGTCATTACCGGATCTAATTCGTCAGACCCCCATTCATGATCGCGTCCATCCAAAGACGGTCCCCATGAGCCGTTTTCGGTCCTGTCCCATGTACCCCATCCCTGGCCGAAAAGATCTTGCGTTTGCATCACACGGAGCACATTGGAAGCTGTAAATGCGCCGTCATACGACACGGTAAGTTTCTCACTCTTTGCTCTCTTGGTGGTTATCATAATAACGCCATTCGCCGCACGCGAACCATAAAGCGCCGTAGCGGACGCTCCTTTCAATACGGTTACAGATTCTACATCTTCGGAGTTTATATCATTGGCGCTATTACCGAAATCTACATAGTCCGTTCCGGAACGTTCGTTGGATATAGGCACACCGTCAACAATATACAACGGATTATTACTGTTGAGTGATGAGATACCGCGAATCAATACTTTCTGAGAAGTACCTGCAGCCCCCGCCGTGGAAATATTAATACCAGCCACTTTACCATTTAATCCGGCCATAACGAAGCCGGACTTTGCGGCGGATATTTCGTCCGACCCGACTTGCGTGGCTGCATACCCTAATGCCTTTCTTTCTCTGGACAGACCCATTCCGGTAACAACAAGTTCTTCCAGAAGTTCAGTGTCGGACTTCAATACGATATTCATCGAGGTAGTAGCTCTCACTTCCTGGGTTATCATTCCTACATAAGAAATGATTAATGTTGCATTAGCCGGCGTAGAAACGGAGAAGTTCCCATCAATATCGGTAACCGTACCCTGTGAAGTGCCTTTCACTCGAATACTGGCCCCGATCACCGGCTCACCTACCTCATCCACCACCGTACCGCGTACTTGTGTCTGAGCCGTAACAATCCCTATCCCGATAAAGAACAGGGCTAAAAACATCGTTAGTTTTCTTTTCATACTCTACTTTTTTTAATTAACAATTGATTTTATCACAAAAAGGAAAGGATATACGCGGTTTGCACAACCTGCCAAGCCACATATTATCCAATATTATATTGTTGAAACGGTTAGTTGTGGAATTTAAATTCCCATTATCGGGAACTGCCGGTATTGTTCCGGAAAAGCACAAAAAGGATTGCCGGCCGGAGAAGGCAGACAGAGGCGTCCCGGCCTTTAACAAAAGCGGTTGAAAGGAAAAACGCACGCCGGAAATATATTTCGACATGCAACCAAAAACATAAATAAAATGAAATGATAACCTTTTAAGAAAAAAGAAACAAGACCTTAGGTGATTATAAGACGATTTGCCCCCCCCCCGTTAAGGTTTGTTAACAAAGAAGGGCGCTTCGTTTTATTTTCTAATTTAAATCTCATTTTCATTTTTCTCTCTTTTTCGAATAATTTGTCGCAAATTTATTCATTCTATTTTAATTTCACAATTTTATCTTATAAAAAACTACTTTTTAACATACCGGAGGGGGGATAATGGGAGAAAAGGCCTGTTTCGCCCATTGTTCGAGCATCGGTACTGAGCAAAAAAGAAAGGATCGACACTGCCGTTACAATTAGGCGGGCAGTAAGAATAGAATCATTGTTGAAATTCCTTGTTTCTCGCGATGGCAATCAAAAATGTTTTTCAGCTGATCTTTTCAATTATCTATAAATCACGCTTTGCAAATCCGATGCAGGATAATTAAACACCGACACATTATAGTTGCCCAAAAGTTTGGCAAAAGTCCGTTTTGACAGCTTGGCTATTTCGGCTGCCTGCCCCAACGACAAGTTACCTTTCCCGTACAAACTGCTTGCAAGGAAATTGGGCAGAGTTCGGACATTTCAGGAACATTTATACGTATTGCTCCCACATCAATACCTCCTATAAATATAAGACTTTTTTTGGACATATCCAAGAGTTAAACGAAAAAAATGGGGCGCTTCCGTTATTCTAAAACATGTTTCTCACTGGAACCGTGCAAGTTCCGTTTTTATCTCCCGAAGCGTTTTCTCACTCACGGGAACCAGCGGCAAACGAAGCTTGTTGCCGATCATTCCTTTTAAATGGAGCAGGCATTTTACTCCTGCCGGATTGCCTTCCACAAACATAAGGCGGAACAGGGCATCAAAATCATCGCTCATCTTGCGGCGTGCACCGGCGGCATTGCCCTCAAGGGCATTCTTTACCAGCCATGCCATCTCGCCGGGAAAAGCATTCGCAAATACCGAGATCACCCCTATCCCTCCAAGCATAATCACATCGGTCGTAATGCCATCATCGCCCGAAATAACACTAAATCCCTCCGGAGCGCCGTCTATGACCGCCTTGATTTGCCCGAGGTCACCCGAAGCCTCTTTCACAGCGAGAATCTTGCTGCAATCCCGCGCCAGACGCAGTGTGGTTTCGGCCATCATATTCACGCCTGTCCTCCCGGGCACATTATAAAGTATGACAGGCAACGGCGAGGCTTGCGCCAGAGCGCAATAATGCTGATAAAGTCCCTCCTGCG
>JAIRRS010000047.1 GCA_031255855.1 Tannerellaceae bacterium
ATAAGAGATCTTGAGCATGCTAGTATTGAATACGAGAAAGCTATTGAAAAAGATGACCCTAATTTATTGAAATGGTTAAAGGTATTATATGCACCTGGTTCTTCGTTAGGCGGAGCACGTCCCAAAGCAAATGTGCAAGGAATTGATGGATCCTTATGGATAGCTAAATTTCCCAGCAAGAATGATGATACAAATATTGGAGCTTGGGAAATGACTGCAAACTCGTTAGCTAAAAAAGCAGGATTGAATTGTGCAGAAGGGAAAATACAAAAATTTAACAACAAATATCACACATACTTGACTAAACGATTTGACAGAGTGGAAGGTGGAAAAAGAATACATTTTGCATCTGCTATGACTTTGCTTGGATATACGGATGGAGCAGGAGCTGAAGAAGGAGTTAGTTATCTTGAACTTGCAGAATTTATTGTTCAACACGGTTCTAATGTAGACAGTGACTTAAAAGAACTTTTCAGGCGCATTGTATTTTCAATTTGTATAAGTAATACTGATGACCATCTGCGAAATCATGGATTTTTATTAAGCAATAAAGGTTGGTCACTTTCTCCTGCATATGATATTAATCCCAATCCGGAAGGGACAGGATTAAAGTTAAATATTGATTTGACTGATAATTCTTTAGACTTAGATTTAGCTTTAGAAGTAGCAGAATTCTTTAGGCTTGAAAAAGAAGAAGCAGAGGCAATTATTAGCAATATAAAGAAAATTGTTTCAACTTGGAGGATAGAGGCTAAGAAATTCCAAATTTCTTCTTCTGAACAAGATCTTATGGAAACTGCCTTTGATGCAATATTATAGTCAAAGCAGCTTCAAGAATCATATATCCTATATTATTCATAAAGAGGAGAATATCTGCTGTAATATTTTGTATTACAGTAGATTATTGTTCTATTTGATTATCACAACTACATCGGATCCATTTTTTGGGTATACTTTATGGTCAGACGTTTGTTCCAAAAATGGATAATTTTTTGGATTGTAATAATTCAAAAACATATCCGGATCAGTAGTATCAACAGAATCAGGCAACATCCCCTGCATAAATAATACACTATTTTCCGATACTGAATAAGCCAATTCTCCGTTTATCCAAATTTTTCTAATACGAGTTATATTTCCTTTTCTATTCTTGAATATCTGAACCTTTATTTCGTCTTCTTCGCCATTAGGATATCGCACATAGGTATAGGAGGTATCTGTAACATCATCGAGAAGAAAATAAGAGCTAGCGTGCAAAAAGTAGTATCCCAAAGAATTTTGATCAACAGAGCCATAATTTTCTGTTTCACGGAAAGGAGCTTGAATTTCCTCATAGTCTTCAGGTAAATAGCTCTGTCCGTTTGTCACATCCGGCCATATAGAAGAAATCGTACGTTTCTCATTATTAAACAAATATAGCACTTTTATTTCTTTAGCATATTTTTCTCCAAAATAACTTTTAGAGTCGGGATTTAACCTGTCTTGTAATAGCTGATCAACTATTGCGATTTTAAGGCGTACGTCTATAATTTCTCCTATAATTGGAATGTCTTCTCCGTTTTCATTCTCTCCCAAATCCATATTGCACGAACCCAATATCAAAGTAATTAATACGATAAATAATACTTCTTTTTTCATGAATACAATATTTAAAGGTTGATATATATAACTATATATACTAACATCTGTATTAAGGTGGGTTCTATTAATTAATTTTTCTCATTATCTTTCCTATAGCCCGAACCCAATTATGACCATAGGCAGGATATCTTTTTGACTAACATAGTTGTTTTTATTCAAAGTACAAAATATTATTTCATTTTTTTCGATTTTACCCCCCCCGTTTTTAACATATATATACATAAATTAGGCATTTGGGCATAGTTATCCTCTTGCGAGAGCCAATTTTGGTCAACGAAAGGAACGTTTAAAAATTCATCTGGATGTTTTTCCGGTTTCATTTGGATGATCGTCCAAAAACATCTGGATGTTCTTCCAAAGTCATCCAGATGAATTTTTTGGGAGTGTATGTGCTTGATACCGGTGCATAAAAGCTTATCTTTGATGGCAAAATAAGCGATTCATGTCTTTGCGAATTATTCATACTGCCGACTGGCATTTGGGACAAACATTTTTTGGCTATGAACGGGAAGAAGAACATGAAGCTTTCCTGACATGGCTTGTAGATACACTCGCCGAACAACAAACCGATGTGTTATTGATTGCCGGGGATGTGTTCGACGTTGCAAATCCTTCTGCTTCTGCCCAACGACGGTTTTTCCGCTTTTTACGGGAGGCTAATAAGAGGAATCCTACGTTGCAAATAATCATTATTGCCGGAAACCATGACTCGGCTGCCCGATTGGAAGCGCCTGCCCCTTTATTGGAAGAGTTGAACACGTTTATTATCGGAACCATCCGGCGTACAAAGGAGGGAATAATTGACTATGATTCTCTTCTTATCCCTTTATATGACCCGGAGGGAAACCGAAAAGCCTGGTGTATGGCCGTTCCTTTCCTGCGCCAAGGGGATTATCCTCCTGCCGAAGAAACGCAAAGCACGTATGTAGACGGGATTGGACGCATGTACCGCCAATTGTATAAGGTTGCTTTATCTAAACAAGAACCGGGTGAAGCCATCATCGCGATGGGGCATTTGCATACAACCGGAGCGGAATTGTCGGAAGACGACCGGAGTGAGCGCATCATTATGGGAGGACTGGAATCCGTACCCGTAGATTCGTTTGATTCCGGAATTGCCTATACGGCATTAGGACATATCCACAAGGCGCAGCGGGTTGGAAGCAGAAACGCGGTGCGATATTCGGGAAGCCCGCTACCGATGTCGTTTTCCGAGGCTAATTACCGTCATCAAGTCGTTTCTGTAATAATCGATGAAAAAGAAACCCGGATAGAACCGATTCCTATCCCTAAGACGGTTGAGTTATTACGTATCCCTCCCGTCCCGGCTCCTCTCGAAGAGGTCTTGGAAAAATTGTCGTCTTTGCCGGATTTAAAAGAAGGGGAAATACCATTGACGCCCTTCCTGGAGGTACGCGTATTACTATCCGGCCCCGACCCGGCGCTCCGCCATAAAATAGAAGAATCCATCAAAGGAAAAGCTGTCAGGTTGACTTCTATTACGTCATCTTATCCCAAACAAGGGAAAGACGAACAGCTTCGTCCGCTTACCTATTCGGATTTACAAACGATTGACCCTTTATATATGCTGAAACATACGTATACTTCCCGGTATGGGGAAGGATTACCCGAAGAGTTGGAAGAACTGTTCAACGAAGTGGTGAGGGAGGTTACCGCATGAAAATATTAGCCATCAGAGGACGCAACCTCGCGTCTTTAGAGGATGAATTTAACATTGACTTTACGGTTGAGCCTCTATTATCGGCCGGAATATTCGCCATTTCGGGTTCTACGGGATCCGGCAAATCCACCTTGTTGGACGCCATGTGCCTGGCGCTTTTCTCTAAAACGCCCCGTACAAACCAGGCCAGGGAAAACAATGTGAAAGTAAAGGATATCAACGATGACACCTTGATACAAAGCGACCCGCGCTTTTTACTGCGCAGGGGCGCGGCTTCGGGTTATGCCGAAGTAGATTTCCTCGCACTGAACGGACATCGCTACCGTGCCCGTTGGTCTATCGCCCGCGCCCGGGAAAAAGCGGGTGGACGCTTGCAAAACTATCAGGTTTCACTATTCAATCTGGACGCCGGGGCGGAAGAACAAGGCAAACGGACGGAATTGCAAACACGGATAATCGAATTGACAGGCCTCACATTCGACCAGTTTACACGCTCCGTTTTGTTGGCGCAGAACGACTTCGCCACATTCCTCAGGGCCGAACAAACAGAAAAAGCCTCCCTCTTGGAAAAATTGACGGGAACAGAGCATTATTCGGCGATATCACGCCTGATATTTGAAAAGAATAATGAAGCAAAAGAAGCCTATGAAAAAGTCAGGTTAACGATTGAAGGTATCGAACTGTTGCCAGACGAGAAGGAAGCCGAACTGTGTGAAAATCTGGATGAAACGGAAAAACGGCTGCAACATCTTGAAAAACTTAACCGCGAACACCAACGCTTGTCCGACGCCATTAAATCGGCCGAACAAACCATCAACCATAAGCAAGAAGAACAAAAGAAAGCCAATGAAAAACTGGATAAGGCAACAGCGCTGCTTGAGACTTCCAGGAAATCATACGAAGAAGCTCATTTAAAATACCAAACATTAGAAACAGCGTACGCAAATTTGCTGCCGGAAATCAGGCAAGCCCAAAAACTGGATATACAATTAAAGGCCGAGAAGAAAACATTAGACGAGGCACGCGTATCCCTGGAAAACGCATCAAAAGAGCAGACAGAGAATGAGCGCAAACGAAAGCAGTTGCTGGAAAAGCAACAGAAAATAGCCCATGAAATAGCCTGTATCGCCACTTGGATTGACGCACACGAACCCAAAGAGAAAATAGCAGAACAGCTTTCTGTTCTCCTGCTTCACCTGGATAATGCGGCAAATGCCCTGTCGGCCAAAGAGAAAGCTGAAAAAAACCGCCAAAAGCTGAAAAAGCAGGCCAACGATTTGCAAGCCGAAATTGAAAAATTGGATCCATCAAAAGAGTATACAGACGAAACCCAGATAAAAAAGGCGATTGAAAACTGCCGACAGCAACGGGAAAAACGAATCGTTGAGCAAACGCGCTTTGCAACGTCGGGCAATGTAAAATCATTGCGCGACAAACTGGCGGAAGGTATTCCTTGTCCGGTTTGCGGCAGTTTGGAACATCCGTACGCTTCCGCGCAAGTAATTGATTACTTCGTGAAAGTAGGTAATGAGATTGTCTTGTTGGAAAAAAAGATCGCTCATCTGAACCAAGTGGCCGCATGGGTTTCCGAGAAAAAGAAAGTGGCAGAATTACTGCCTCACGACGACAACGAAATTGAAAAGCAAGAAACATTGCTGAATCACTCACTATCCGCCGCTAATCAACTATTCGGCAACGCTTCATGGCAGGCACATTGGAAACAGGATTCGCCGGGTTTCCGCCAAAAACTGATTGCTTTTTCCGGCGAATGGAATAAAAACAAAGAGGCATTATTACAACTGCGGCAATCGCAAAAGATTACCGAACAAGAGTATAAAACATACGAATCATTTTCAGACGCGCTTTGCAAACGCGTGCAAGAGGCTCAAACTTCCTATCATGAAAAATGCGCGGCATTGGAGAGACGGCAAGCCGAACGTTCCCGCCTATTAGAAGGAAAAGCAACAGAAGCCGTAGAAAAAGGATTTACCCAACAAATCGAATCATTAAAAAAGCAATGGGAAGACTTGCGGAAAACACAAACCGAACAGTCCGGCATTGCCGAACAATCAAAAGGCGCATTGGAGCAAATATCACAAGATTTGGTAAATGCGTCTAAAGAGCTGACCCGCCATCAGGAATCGTTTGACAAATGGCTGGACCAATACAACCGTTTGGAAGGCGCCGAACCGCTTGCCGCCCGGCTGTCGCAAACGATGCAACAAAAAAGCGACTATGTATTCCGCCTCCGTAAACAAAAAGAGAGCAAACAAAAAACAGCCGCACTGCAAAACGAATTGGATACCACGCGCACAATAAGCGAACGTTGGGGAAAACTAAACGACCTGGCCGGTTCGTCAGACGGCGCCAAATTCCGCCGTATCGCACAGGGATACACCCTGGATGTTTTGCTGAGTTATGCAAACGTACAACTACATCACTTATCACACCGCTATCGTTTGGAGCGAGTGCCGGAAACACTGGCCCTGCAAGTTGTCGACCGTGATATGTGCGATGAAATACGTACGGTACACAGCCTGTCGGGGGGCGAATCGTTCCTGGTTTCCCTGGCTTTGGCATTGGGTTTATCCTCCCTTTCATCAAACCGGATGAAGGTAGAAAGCCTTTTTATTGATGAAGGCTTCGGCTCATTGGACGCCGATACGCTACGAATCGCGCTCGACGCCCTTGAAAGCTTGCGTACGCAAGGGCGGAAAATAGGCGTTATTTCCCACGTACAGGAAATGACCGAGCGAATCCCGGTACAGATTAAAGTAATTCCCACCGGTAATGGAAGAAGCCGGATTGACTATTAATCCCGTTGGCAAAAGCAAATCAATTATTTTTCATTCCACGAGAGAAAAAACAGGAAAATAGTTGCATTTTAAAGAAGAATATTCTTACCTTTGCATCGCTTTTAAGGAAGCGTCAATTTGTCTCATGGTGTAATGGTAGCACAACAGGTTTTGGTTCTGTTTGTCCAAGTTCGAATCTTGGTGAGACAACACTCTGCACACGGCAACTTACCTGTTCGTCTTTAATTAAACCTGAAACGGAAACCCAGCTGTCGTACCAATTATCAAGGTAAGATGTCCCCTCGCAATGGCTGAAAACGGAAAACTTGCTTTGAGCCGGTAAAAAGTCGTATTTGGCTCAAAAAAGTAATATCTTTGCACCGGTAAAAATAATTAAACGGCTCAAACCATGTACAA
>JAIRRS010000053.1 GCA_031255855.1 Tannerellaceae bacterium
TAAAACGGATATAGATCAACCGGCTGTCATCCTGATTGTACGGGACAAACGGTTTGTCGGGAGCAATGCAACTGTAACGGTAGAACTGAACGGCGTCCGTATCGGAACGATGCGTAACAACTCTTTTCTCCTTTGCAAGACAACCATGGCAAACAATACCATTACCCTGAAAGAATTTAAAAAAGATATTCATATACAGGCAAAAAGCGGCGAGAAAACACTGCTGCACTATCATTACAGCGGTATAAACGCTGTCCATACGGAAATAGAATCCGGCGTGGAATACCAAAAACTGCAAGAAGCGATAAAGGGTATAAAAGGACTGGGAGTAGGACGCCTTTTACTTGATTTGCTTGTTGGGGGCTTTTTTATATGGGGAGGCGCTTCGGAAGTGCTGGTATTGCGTTTTACTAACAAATACAGTGGAGTCGTCGTCATACTCGGAGTAATTATCGCGTTGGGCGGCATTGTGTCCTTCGTCAGGCGTCTGAGAAAAGAAAACGCGGCCGTTATGCTCGACAGGTTTCTAAAAGAAGCAGGGCATCCCGAGTCTTCGAATGAACGGAAATATTGAACGTTAGTAACAGAATAACAGTATAAACCGCCCCGCAAGGGGCATAAAACAAGTGAAAATGGGAAAATGTATTTTTTTGCACCAAGCAAACAGATAATGAATACAGTTATTTCATGGCAGATCATACAGACGATGTAAGGGAAAAGATGACGGTAACAGTCTGTACAAAATGCTTGAGAAAGAAGAGTGTAATCATTCCTTCAATCGTTACGTTTTTCTTTGCGATGTCGCTATTAGGCAACATTATTCAGACGCCGTCGGAGGGAGAAAAAGCAGAAACCAGTACGATTGTCGTCGTATCGGTCATAACATTAGCCTGCCTGTTTTGGACGGGTTATAAGATATTCCGTATCGTAACCGACAACCCATTATCCGAAGCGTCGGCTGCAAAAAAACTGATAAGAAAGGCAAGGAAAGCAAATCCTGCAAAGTTTTATTTCACTCCGGCAGAAAACGCATTGTCGGCGACAAGAAATAAGAAACAGAAGAGCGCCGGCGGAAAGAATTTGGGTTCAGACACAATTAGAATTACGCAAATCACACAGTACACACAATCTACCGCGCAAGAGATTATAGAGGAAAGCCCACAAGGCAACTATCAGGAGGGCGAGGGTTTGCAGTGAAAAGCCTGATCGCCGGCAGCAAAGTCAATGGTAATTCAAAAAATGATAGGAAAGGAGTAACATGGAGAAAACAACATTCAATATCAACGCGAGGAGACCGACAGAAGAAGAAGTCGGAAAACTCATAAAAGTGCCGAATGGCAAAAAACCGGTTTCCAAATTGGAAAAGAAAAGATTCTTTAAGAACATGTTTATACTTCTCGCGATAGGAACGGCCTGTTTCTTTCTGGGAGACTGGCTTCTGGGTGGGCGCGATACATCAAGTATAACGTCATTGGGAAAGCTTATTGGGTTTTTGTTTCTGTTTGGACTTAAATGGGTAGTGCCACCCATGCTCTTAATATTTATATTAAGCGAAATACCCACCTCTGCACAGAAAAAAACGATTGAAGGCGCTATGAATTGGGTCTTTATCAAATCGCTGTTCTCCCTTGAAGATTCCAGCGGGATACAAAATTTCGGTTCCAACGATTTTGCTGCCAAGAAATACGCCCGTATTGCGCCCGATGCGTTAAATGTGCCGGATAAACAGATTCTTGATTATGTAGTGAAATTTCGTAAATACGTGGAAAAAGCGGTGGAAAAAGAGATAGCAGGAAAAAGTCTTTCAACGCCCGATGTGCATATGACAATCACGTCGAGCGCCGAGTTGTTTCCCGATGTAGTGGAAGTAAATGCAATACTGACATTCGGCGCCAACGTCAAGTTTGAAAAACTGTCGGGGAAATCGGAGACCTATTGTGCATCGAAAGTCGTTATGAACATCGCGTATGTGTTAGTAAAATCCGATGACTTCTGGTATCCGTATGATATGTTCCCGAAAATCACGGCGCCTCTTCTGGCGTAACGTAACCATTGGATAGGTTCGACAGGCTTGCGCGGATTTCCGAATCTGCGCCTCCGCCGTCCTTCCGACCGAAGCGGGATACTTACCTCTCTTTAAATTTTACGGGAATAACGCCTGTTTAATTTATGTTTGTGAATAAAATATTGGATTTTCACCTTAATATTAGCTACATAGCCCCGAAGGGGGATAAATAAAAATAGTATAAACCGCCTTCACAAAGGCATAAAACAAAAAGAATATGCAAAGGAATAGATTAAGAAAAACAATAGTAAATGCGAGCATGGCGGGTATCATGTGCCTCCTGTTCACGTGTAACCTTCAAGCACAGATGACAGGTAATGAGCTTTTAAAAAAATACAGCGGTTGCCAGCATGTGAAACCGGAAGACAATAAAATCGGACTGACCATTGAAAATATAACAAAGGAAGACGAAAACAGTTTTTTTGTACAGTGGAAATGCACGGAACAGATAATGAAAAATCCCCGTGGACACATGTTGGTAGCCGTATATCTGAATTTCATCGCCCCTGAGGATACCGACAACATGAAAATCGGGTTGGCCTCGAAATTTAGAGGTAATATGGGCGATCACGACAAGATGGTCGTAACGTTGGATAAACCGGCAAAATATATCATTATTTATTTTGAAGGAATAGACGAAAAGATACCCAATAGCGAAGAAATTCGTACATCACCTCTGTTTTTCATTGCGGAACTGGGCGATACGCCCAAATTGCTGGATAAATTGCCACGCTATGCAGGCGAACTGTTCCAGCCAATTGTGGAAAAAAACAAAAAATAAGGATGTAAAATGGGTAGTAACCACCCCGAACGGCTATGTAGCCAATATAAAGTAAAAATCGCTGTTCGGCGCATCCCGCTACGTCAAAGGTAAAGGCAAGTTTCCGGACTTGTGTAAAAGAATGGAAATGGAACGTCTTCTAATTTTCAGCTTTCAACTAACAGGAATTTATGAACTCTCAAAAAATAAACAGAATGAAACAATTGATAGTATTAAACAATAAACAAAAAGGAATGATGAAAAAATTATTTTTACTCTTGGCCATAACCTGTCTCTCCGTAGCCGGGTTTGCACAATCCGGTACTACCGGCGACTGCACATGGGCGATCACCGGACCTTTCAACAATGACACCCTCACCGTCAGCGGCAACGGCAAGATGAAGAATTACTATGCGATCGGAGTCGTTAATACGCCATGGCTTTTTTCTCGGGAAAACATCCGAACCCTACAGTTGGAACAGGGCGTAACAAGCATTGGGAATTGGGCTTTTTACGAGCTCAAGAACCTAACCTCCGTAACCATTCCCAGCAGTGTGACAAGTATTGGAGAGAGCTCTTTTTGGGGTTGCAGCAGTCTGACCTCCGTAAACATTCCCGAAAGTGTGGCAAGTATTGGAATTACTGCTTTTGCGAATTGTAGCAGCCTGACTTCTATAATTATTCCACACAGCGTAACAAGTATTGAAAAGGATGCTTTTGCCCATTGTAGCAGCCTAACGGACGTCGCCGTCGAATGGACAACGCCTCCTTCTATAAAGAAATCCATATTTACTGGAGCGTCGTTAGACAACGCTACCCTCCACGTCCCTGTCGGCGCTAAAGCCCTTTACCAAGTCGACAAGATCTGGAAAAAGTTCGGAACTATTATTGAAGATGTCAAAGCAGAATGAAGAACCTGTCGGGCCGGCGTTGCTCCGGAGTTGGAAACAAAGCTACCGCCTTGCATAAAAGGGATGAGGCTGATGAAACAGTAGGCATATTCACAAGCACGGACGCCTGTTTCTAAATTCGAAACTCAATATACCACACGCCTAAAGCACCTATGTGATTTTTTTTGCGAAAGAATTCTTTGAAAAGATGTAAAAATAAAAAGTAGAAGAAAACAGGCTGAACTGTTAATTGCGAATTATTTTTGTGACTTATTCTTAATATTTACATATAACATTGCAAGCAAGAATAAAAATTATTTCAGCATGAATTATTATTATAAATTATTATGCTTATTTTTCTGTTGTATGATAAGTAATTGCATGCTATCTGCTCAGTCTTTACAATATAAAGGCATTACACGTCCCATATCAAATAGAGCATTGGATTCAGCATATTTGCGCATTACTTATTCCTTATTATATATTTCAGACAGTTTAAAGTCTAATGAGGTTTGGGAAGATAGAAAAATATTATTGATAGGCGACAGTATAAATCATTTTTATAGCGATTATCTACGTCGTTCTGATTCGTCGGTAACTGTTTCAATAGATAAAGGGAAACCATATAGAGCCACAAAATTCTCTGACAACGTAAGCTACGAGGGGTATGATATTTATACATATCCAATTAAAAGAGAAAGAATAGTATGGGAGCATATTACCGACCTGTCCATATATAGATATCGAGAAAAAATAGAAATTCCTCAATGGAAAATAAGCATGGATACATGCATAATATTATCTTATACATGTCAAAAAGCTACCGCTCACTTTAGAGGGCGCGAATGGGAAGTATGGTTTACATTGGAAATTCCCATAGATGTCGGCCCGTGGAAATTATGTGGTTTGCCCGGATTAATCTTAAAAGCTTCTGACAGTAAAGGACATTATGCTTTTGAGTGCATTGGATTGGAAAATCTTTACAAGAAAAAACAACCAATTGTTATGATTCGAGGAATATTTGGCGAATTAATTGAATGTACGCGTTTGGAGTTTTTAAAGGCACAGGGCAGATTTTATGATAATTATGTAAATTTTTTATTAACAATGGGGTATAATGTGAATATTACTGATGCTTCAGGGAATCGAATAGAGCATATTGAAACGCCGAACACAAAATTTGCCGAACGAAATGTCAGTTGGTCAATTAGTGTTGATGCACGAGACAGGAACAGAAAAATTCCATACAATCCAATTGAATTGGAATAAAACATGACAAAAAACAGCAAAAGAATTCGGAACAGACGAAAAAATGATATTTGTAGGAAAATGTTTTGTAAGCATTACAAGGCAATGAATAATATCCCTTTATAATATCTGAAAAATATCCTCTTTTGTTGATGTTTTTACGAAATATTTTAATTGTTGAATGAAAAATATGTTTTATCTTTATCGCGTTTAATTTAAATTGCGTAATTATGAAAAAATTGAAATTAATTTGTTTTTTATCATGTTAAATATTATGATTATGAAAAAGATAACAATTTCGTTATTATCCTTATTAATAAGCGCTTTTTTGGTAGCTCAGCCGAGAAACGCAAAGGCGCAGGAGGTCACATCCCAATATTTACATTGGGAATATATAGAGAAAGGGGCGATACTTGATTCCGCGAAGTTGCGCATTGTCTATTCATTGGATTATATGCCGGACAGTTTAAAGCCCGAACAAATTCTGAAAGACAGAAAAATATTGTTGATAGGCGATAAGCTAGGCTATTTTTACAGCTATTATATTTACCTGGGCGATTCGGCGTATACAACGGGTAGCAATCAACCTATATTTCCTGCCGGATTGCAAGGAGAAGGCGCCCGAATTTATACTTCTTCTGCCGCAAAAGAGAGAACGGTAATAGAGCCAATTACTATGTTATCTACTTACAGATATCAGGAAAATATAGAAGAATTTCAATGGAACATCAGTACGGATAC
>JAIRRS010000117.1 GCA_031255855.1 Tannerellaceae bacterium
GATTATGCAGAAACCAAAAATGATCTGAATAGCCGTTGGAATTATCTGTTTCTTAAACGTTCTTCGAAAGCAGGAGAAAATAGTTCCGGACCATTCGCCTGGGTTTCTCATATTATGTCAACAACAGCTAAAATTGCACATGTTTATTGGTTAAATTATGCTTATTATCTTGACAAAGAATGGCTCAGAGAGATAGGTTATCCGGTAATTAAGGGTGTTGCAGAATTTTATTGCAATTTTCCAAACCTAGTTAAGGAATCTGATGGAAAATATCATTTGCATTATGTAAATAATTTAGAAAGCAATTGGGGTGGAAAAGACACACCAGAAGAGCTTATGGCTATGAATGCAATGATTCCAATAGCTATCCGTTGTTCAGAGATTTTGGGAGTAGACACAGATCGTCGTCCGGTATGGAAAGAAATCTTGAATAATTTAACTCCACTCCCACCCTCAATAATTTCTTCTTCATATTATGACTATACAAATATAGGACATAAAAACACAGAACTACATAACATTGTATTCGCCGAATACAAAAAAAGAACACCCAAAGTGGATGCAAATACGAATGTAAATGTATTATCCAGAATCCCTGTTGTTGCAGCAAATCTTGGATTGTCAGAAGACATCAAATATCTGATTCCTGCACAAATACGTTCTTCAAAACAAGGTAATAATTGCGATGTTCTCGGAAGTGGCGAATCTGGATTAGGGGTTTTACGAAACCGTTTAATGTTGAGAGAAGGGCCGGGGGCTATTGAATGTGAAAGATTAGGATTGGCTTCGCAAGCAACATGTACGGCACTATTACAAAGTGTTCCTCTTTCTCCAGACGGCGATCCTGTCAACTATATTTTCCCAGCTTGGCCACGAGAATGGGATGCACAATTTACGCTTGCTGCCCGCAATGCCTTTTTGATAAGTGCATCAATGGAAAAGGGACAAATTGAATTTGTTGAAATTCAGTCTGCTAAAGGAGGAATATGCCTTGTTCAAAATCCATGGGAAGAAGATGAACTGACTGTTTATCGAAATGGTAAAAAATCAAAGAATATTTCAGGGAAATTATTGACATTGCCTTCAAAAGTAGGAGAAACGATAATATTGGTACCCAAAGGGAAAAAAATACCAACTAAAGAAGTCTTTTAATTTAATATTAATAGATGAGGAAGACTAAGTTTTTTTAACTTAGCTTCCTCTTCATACTGAAGCATATTTTTATCACTTAATACATTTTATCGAATTTCATTGGCCATACAAGAAATGAATATACTGCTCATTAGAAAACGTATCTTAGTGATGCTGCTTACTTCACCGAAGGCACTTATTTCATGCGCAATCAATACGAGCCTAAAATACAATGGCCCCGCTTAGTTTCACACTGGCATGAAACGTTTAAGGAGAGAGCCCGCCTGCGGTTTGGCTTACCTGGGATGATCATGCCGCACGGATATCTCCCGGCAGCAGCGCAAAGCCCTTGGTATGCAGAGAATGCCGTATTGGATTTCACCCTGGAAGTAGCCGGACAGGTGATGAAGGTAATCTGGAATTTCTGGGATTATACCGGCGATGAGGCATACTTGAAAGAAACCTGTTACCCGCTTCTGAAAGACCTCGCTATTTTTTACGAAGCTTTCGCCCGACGAGGTTGGGATGGAAAGGTATTCAATCTGGAACCGACCGTAGAAACAGAAAGTTACGGCATTTCTTACCGGATGGAATACACCCGTAATAATACGGGAGCATTAACCATGTTCCGGAAAATATTAAACCTGGCAGCCGAAGCGGCAGAATACCTGAATGTAGATGCCGATTTAATCCCTGGTTGGAAAGAAGTAGCCGATAAACTGGCTCCCTATCCTACCTTTCTGGTGGAAGGCGGCGAGGTGATGGGCGCTAATGAAAAAGCATTCCCACGTTATACGCGGGGCGATCATTTTATGTATAGTGGATTTTATCCTGTCAATTTAGCCGATGAAATAACCCTCGACAGTCCGGCAGAAGAAAAAGCGCTTATCTCTCGAACACTCGATATTATTGGCAGTAGTAACAGCGTCCAAATCCTCATCGGCAATTCGAAAGACTACATTCCCCGCAGTTATGCGTCCGGAGCCAGGAAAATAGAAGATTACAGAACGCTGGCCGCTCAAATATCCAGTGTGCCGGAGCGATTAATGAATAGTCGTTCGGGACGAATCTATCTGTTTCCCGTTGTTCCCGACTGGACAGTAACCGCTTTCAGGGGATTCCTTGCACGGGGCGGCTTCGAAGTAAGCGCCGCCAGAGACGAAAACGGTGTGCAGGCCGTAACCATTAAAGCACGCCGCAATACGCCGCTTCAATTAATGAATCCCTGGAATGGTCGGAAACCAGTAGTAACAGACCTTACCACCGGAAAGACTATTAATTATAGGATGGATACCGGCAATAAAGAATGTATTGTGTTCAATGCCGAAGCAGGACATCTATATAGTTTTGACAAATAAAAACAAAAAATCACCATGAAAAAAAACAGTTATTCTTTTCTTCTTTCTTTGATTACCGGATTAATGGTATTCACCCAGGGATGTGGGACTAAAACAGATAATCAAACAGTTTCGCAAAAATCCATTTACTATTTTGACGGTTCCATCTCCCGCGAGGTATTGGAAAACTATCTGGATCGTTCCGTTACAGCCGGTTATTTTCTTGTCCCCGGCGCTCCCGAACGCTATGAATTCCCTTACCGGGAAGACGACATACGCATGTTGCAGAACATCGGCGCCAAATTTATTGGCCGGGCCATCTACAGATGGAGCGAAGAGAGCCAATTAGGCGACCCGGCCTTTTTTGACTATGCTAAAAAGCTCATCGAAAGAATGCACGCCTACGATCCTGAAATTATTTTTCAGGGATGCCTGTTCGAACATGTCAGCGCCGATGTCAATAATCTTGAAATACCTTCGTGGGTATTCGAAGCCTTTGATTTGCCTGTCGAGAAACGTAATTTCAACAGTGCAGAGATGGTTAAACGGTTAGACCCCAATGCAGAGATACGATGGGGCGGCGCAGGTGGAGGAGTTCCGCTTATTAACAACCTGGAAACACAATTGTGGTTTTATTTCCTGGCAAAATCCTACATAGATATTGGCTGCGAAGCGTTCCATCTCGGACAGGTGGAATTAATCGGCAGGGATGACCCGGACAAAACCCATTATGCCACATTCTTACAGAAAATAAGGGAATACGCAAAAAAGAACGCCCGTCGGCATTATATCATCCTCGACGGCCATACCCCCAAAGGAGGATTTATTAAAGACGGCATTAGTTTGCTGGATTTCAATTCGTTTCCTTTACGAATAAAAGAAGTGATCGACAAACCGATGGACGGAATACTGGAAGTAGGACATAGCGACGCTATTTTCAAAAGAAGCATGGGAGCCGCGTCACCCAGCGGATGGAAGGCGGAAAATATGCCTTATTTGGTAGAATTTGACAACTTTGGCATCAGTCAGAATCCCGGTACAGCCAATCATGACGACCATTTCTGCTGGGGATACGACGACATCACATGGCTCGCCATGCAAGAAGAATCCTACCGCAACAAATGGTTGTGGTACGCGTTTGACTGGATAAAAGAAAACGATCCAAACGGACATCTTCAAATGTGCGTGATACGTATGATTTATGGCCCGCAAGCGGAGAAAACACTCCGGTCGTATTTTGCCAATACAAAAAGTGATGCCTGTCCGGTCGGGTATTCCCAGGAAGAAACCATTAAAGAGATATGGAACACAAGATTAATTAAATGATACCAACATGAGAAAACTTTTAATTTCAATTTCTTTCTGCGGGTTGCTATTCATCCTGCCGTTTAAATCAACCGGACAGGCAACCCACAGGTTCTTAAACCCTGATTTACCCATTGACGAAAGAGTAGACGATTTGGTGGGACAATTGACATTGGATGAAAAAATCAGGCAAATGATTAATGACGCCCCGGCAGTAGAAAGGCTGGGCATACCGGCATATAATTGGTGGAATGAAGCCTTGCACGGAATAGCCCGCAGCCCCTACCCTATAACGTCTTTTCCGCAAGCCATCGGCATGGCCGCCACATGGGATTTGGAGTCAATCAACAAGATGGCCGAATATACCTCGGACGAAGGCCGCGCCATCTATCACGATTCATCCCGGAAAGGTAAGACAGGCATATTCAGGGGACTAACCTACTGGACTCCCAATATTAATATCTTCAGAGACCCCAGGTGGGGACGCGGACAAGAAACATATGGGGAAGACCCATTCCTGACCGGGGCTATCGGGGCAACCTTTGTAAAAGGATTGCAAGGCGACCATCCGGTTTACCTGAAAGCATCTGCCTGCGCCAAACATTACGCCGTACACAGCGGCCCGGAATGGAACAGGCATACATACGATGCAAAAGTCAGCAACTTTGATTTATGGGACACTTATCTTCCGGCCTTCAAAGAATTAATTGTGGATGCAAATGTCTCCGGAGTGATGTGTGCCTACAATGCGTTTTTCGGGCAACCCTGCTGCGGCAGCGACGAACTCATGTTGGATATTTTATACAACCAATTTAAGTTCAACGGATATGTAACATCCGATTGCGGCGGCATCTTTGATTTTTTCCACCATCACAAGACACATGAAGACGCAGCGGCGGCGGCAGCCGACGCCGTTATACACGGAACCGACTGCGAATGTGGCAGCGGAGCTTATCTGGCATTGACAGATGCTGTGGAAAGAGGTCTGATAACGGAAGAACAAATCGACATTTCCGTAAAAAGATTATTTAAAATCAGATTCCGGTTGGGCATGTTCGATCCCGACGACCGTAATCCATATGCGAAAACACCCATCTCGGTATTGGAGTGCGACAAACATAAAGCACATGCGCTGAAGATGGCCCGGCAATCAATTGTGTTATTAAAAAACGAGAACAAACTTTTGCCCCTGGATAAAAAGAAGATTAAAAAGATAGCCGTTGTTGGCCCGAATGCCGACGACGAAAGTGTTCTTCTGGCAAATTATTACGGATATCCCACACAGGTGACGACCCTTTTGGAAGGTATCCGGAACAAAGCGGGAAAGAATATACAGGTCATTTACGAAAAAGGTGTTAACCTGACCGACAACCTGGTATTTACTTCCCGATACGACGACAAACTTTTCAGTTACGACGGGAAACAAGGCTTCAAAGCGGAATATTATCAAAATACCAGAAGGGAAGGCACCCCCGCCTTATCACGCAGGGAAACAAAAATTGATTACCAGTGGGGAGACGGGCAAGATATCGCGAACGGCATCATTACCCGCCAGATGTCGGCGCATTGGTCTGCCGTATATACGCCAAAGGAAAGCGGCGAAGTATGTTTCTACCTCAAAGCCGACGACTGGGCGGAACTTCACATAGACGGAGTGAAACAAAAAAGCGAAAGCCCTATTTATTCTTACTATCTGTTCAATGCCGAAAAAGGAACGAAGTACAACCTAGACATTTATTACCGCCAACATGCTGATAATGCGGAAATAACTTTCGATATGGGCAGTTTGAAAAGAACGAAGCCCACCGAAATTGCCCGTTCGGTAAAAGAAGCGGATATCATCATTTTCGCAGGAGGGATTTCCGCAAAAATTGAAGGAGAGGAAATGCCGGTAGAAATTGAAGGATTCAAAAGGGGCGACCGTACTTCCATTGCTTTACCTTCCATACAGAAAGAAATGCTGGCGGCATTACATGCTACCGGAAAGCCGGTTGTCTTTGTTTTAATGACAGGAAGCGCCATCGGGCTTGAATGGGAATCACAAAATCTCCCGGCCGTCATCAATGCCTGGTATGGCGGACAAGCCGGAGGGCAAGCCGTTGCCGACGTTATTTTTGGCGACTACAATCCGGCCGGACGACTTCCCGTTACGTTCTATAAAAGCGTTGACGACCTACCCGATTTTGAAGATTACAGTATGAAAAATCGTACCTACCGGTATTTTACAGGAACTCCCTTATATCCTTTTGGTTATGGATTAAGCTATACTACGTTCAAATACAGCTCTTTGGATATTTCCGGCAATCAAAATAAGCAAACGGTAAAAGTTACCGTAACAAATACAGGAGACAAAGCGGGCGACGAAGTTGTACAATTATACCTAAACAACAAACGGGATTTTGCAACCCCTCTGCGGGCCTTGAAAGGCTTTAAACGGATTTATCTGGAACCGGGCGAATCTAAAACAATTGAATTCCCATTAACATCCAACGAATTATCACTCGTTAGTCCTTCAGGCAACCCTATTCCTATGAAAGGGGATGTGGTTATATCCGTAGGTGGAGGACAACCCTCCGAACAGGCGCTTTCCGATCAAAAATGTATCCAGAAAAAAATCAACCTGTAGTAAAACAACTAACTTGTTGTATTTCATAAAAAAAGCGGATTGTATTGCTTGGAAAATTCATCTGGATGTTCTCCGGGTTTCATTGGGATGATCGTCCTAAATCATCTGGATGTTTTCCCCCATTCATCCAGATGATTTTTGTCTCTGAATTATACCCGACATATTTCAAAAATATCACTATCTTTGCCCTTTCAAATAAACCAAAGAATGAATTATAACACAGAACTTAATAAACTGGTTTTGCCGGAGTACGGCCGTAATATCCAAAACATGGTTGATTACTGCACAACTATTCCGGAAAAGGAAGAACGCCAACATTGTGCCAATACAATTATTAATATAATGGGAAACATGTTCCCACACTTGCGCGACGTCAATGACTTCAAACATATTTTATGGGATCATCTGGCCATAATGGCCGATTTCAGGCTGGATATTGATTATCCGTACGAAATCATCAAAAAAGAAAATCTATATAGCAAACCTCCCCGTATCTTGTATAACAATGCCCGTATACGCTATAAACATTATGGCAAGACACTGGAGTTGATGATAACAAAAGCAAACGAATTGGAAGAGGGGGGAGAAAAAGGGTATCTTGTCAAATTATTGGCCAACCAAATGAAACGGTCTTTCCTTACCTGGAACAAAGAATCGGTTGACGACCGGAAAATATTCAAAGACCTTGATGAACTATCGCAAGGGAAAATCGTTTTAGACGAAGAAAATTACAAACTTACCGAAAGCCGTGAGTTTCTGGCTAAAAACAACAACAGCAATAATAACAACAACAACAATAAGAAAAACCATTCCCGTAAAAACAGATGAGTTCCTTTGTCATAGAAGGCGGTTGCAAGCTATCCGGGGAAATTGTTCCCCAAGGTGCTAAAAACGAGGCGTTGGAAGTAATCTGCGCCGTTTTGCTTACTCCGGAAAAAGTTGTCATACACAACATACCCGACATACTGGACGTCAATAATCTCATTCAACTTTTACGTGAGCTAAAGGTAAAAGTCGAACGGTTATCACCGAACGCCTACGCATTCCAAGCCGACGACATTGATATGGAGTACCTGTATTCCGATGAATTTCTTCGTAAAAGCGCCTCACTCCGGGGGTCTGTCATGATTGTCGGCCCTTTGGTTGCACGCTTCGGAAAGGCATTGACCCCCAAACCAGGAGGCGACAAAATCGGAAGGCGACGCCTGGATACCCATTTTGCAGGAATCCAAAAACTGGGCGCCAAATTCGACTATGACCCCGAACGGCATATTTACAGGATAGAAGCAAAGCGGTTAAAAGGTACTTACATGCTATTGGACGAGGCTTCTGTCACCGGAACGGCCAATATCCTGATGGCTTCGGCGCTGGCCGAAGGAAAAACTACCATCTATAACGCTGCTTGCGAACCCTACCTGCAACAACTTTCGGCAATGCTCATCCATATGGGGGCGCGAATATCGGGAGTAGGTTCAAACCTCCTGACTATCGAAGGCGTTGATTCGCTTGGAGGAACGACTCATACGATTCTTCCCGACATGATTGAGGTAGGAAGTTTCATCGGTATGGCCGCCATGACAGCGTCAGACATACTCATCAAAAATACAGGATATGAGCAATTAGGAATCATCCCCGAATCTTTCAGACGATTAGGTATTACGATAGAAAAACAGGGCGACGATATCCATATTCCCACTCATGACAACTATGAGATTGAAACCTTTATAGACGGATCTATCATGACGATAGCCGACGCTCCCTGGCCGGGATTAACACCCGACCTGCTCAGTGTACTCCTGGTCGTTGCCACGCAAGCCACAGGAAGCGTTTTGATACATCAAAAAATGTTTGAAAGCCGGTTGTTCTTTGTCGACAAACTCATCGACATGGGCGCCCGGATTATTCTTTGCGACCCCCACCGCGCCACAGTTATCGGATTGGGCAACCGGTATAAACTCAGGGGAGCAAACATGATATCACCCGACATCCGGGCCGGAATTGCGTTGCTGATAGCAGCAATGAGTGCGGAAGGAACCAGTTGCATACAAAATATCGCACAAATAGACCGCGGATACCAAAATATCGACCGCCGGCTAAATGCTCTCGGCGCACGTATAACGCGTCTTTAATATGAAATCGGGATGATACGAAAAGAAGACATAACAACTATCGGACACTTTGCCAAGCCTCATGGCATAAAGGGGAAAATAAATCTTATCCTGTCAAAGGACGTATCATTTGACGACTGGGACGAACCCTACCTCATCTGCGAAATGGAAGGAATCTTAGTCCCTTTTTACCTGGAAGAATACCAATACAAATCCGATACCACCTTATTGGTGAAATTGGAAAACATTGATTCGGACGAGGCGGCCCGCGAACTCATGAAACACGAAGCATATTGCCCGCCGGACATTGTACTCGAAAACGATGACGACACATTGACCTGGGAACATTTTACCGGGTACGAAGTGTTTGACAACACACATGCCCTATTAGGGAAAATAACAGGCGTAGACGAAAGCACAATCAACGTGTTGTTAATCGTCAACAACAATGATAAAGAATGGCTTATTCCGGCGGCCGAAGAATTAATTCTTTCGGTAGAACACGACAATAAGAAACTTATAATCAAAATACCTGAAGGCTTATCAGATTTATTCCTCTAACTTTTTTTGCTCATTTATCCTATTGCCAAAAAGACTGCACGTGAACGCTTTTACTTCGCGTCCATAAACAAGCACCATAGAAGAGAGTCTCCGAATATTGCAGTTCAATCTCCTGAATTGTACCGCATTTCCAAAATATAGTTATCTTTGCCATTCAATATACAATTATGGCAGCGAAGCAGACGAAAAAAGGATTCAAATCATTTTGGTATAAGATGCGGTTTAAATACAAACTGTCATTCTTTAACGAAGGGACGTTGGAAGAAGTCTGGTCATTCCGTATGTCGCGACTTACTGCCGTTTATGTTCTTTCCGTTTTTGCATTTATTTTGATTACTGTAACTTCGCTTATCATCATTACCACCCCGATACGCAATTACCTACCGGGATACCTGGATGTGGAAGTTCGTAAAGAGATCATGCAAAATGCCCTTCGCGCCGACTCCTTGGAAAGAGTATTGATTATTCACTCGCTTTACCTTGAGAATGTCTCCGGATTATTAACCGGAACGATGCCGCTGGATTCCATACGTAAGATTGATTCATTGGCTCAGACAAACGCCAATTATGAAATTCCCCGGACGAAGAAAGAGGTAGAATTTGTCCGCACGTTTGAAGAAGAAGAAAAATATAATCTTACCACGTTAAATCCAAGCCATACCCCCACAGACGCCATCTTTTTCTACAAACCCGTGAATGGAATGATATCGGCACATTATGAAGCCGACATCCGGCACTATGGAATAGACCTTGTAGCGGCTCCCAAAGAAAGTGTGCTGGCCACGTTAGACGGCACTGTCATATTCACCGGATTCGACCCCCAATACGGAAACGTCATACAACTCCAACATAAAAACGGTTTTGTTTCTATCTATAAACACAATGAATTACTACTAAAACGAATGGGAGACTTAGTGGCGGCCGGTGAGGCAATTGCGCTGGTCGGTAACACAGGAAACCTTTCTACCGGCCCTCACCTGCATTTTGAATTATGGAACAAGGGAATCCCCGTTAATCCCGAAGAATATATTGCTTTCTGATTCATGAAAAGGAGACTAGCCATATTAGGATCAACGGGTTCGATCGGGACACAAGCATTAGAAGTGGTAAGTGGGCATGAAGACCTTTTTGAAGTATATGCATTGACAGCTAACAATCAGGTGGATCTATTGATAAACCAGGCCCGCCGGTATATGCCGGAAGTAGTAGTTATCGCCAACGAAACAAAATATCCGGAGCTAAAAGAAGCCCTCGAAGACCTACCAATCAAAGTTTGGGCAGGAGCTGACGCTATCGCGCAAATGGTTCAAGCCGAACCCATTGACATGGTATTGACCGCGATGGTTGGTTATTCGGGATTAACGCCGACTATCGCGGCTATCAAAGCTGGAAAAGCCATCGCGTTGGCCAACAAGGAAACATTAGTAGTTGCCGGCGAACTTATCACTTCACTGGCAACAGAATATAACGTACCTATATTACCGGTAGACTCCGAACATTCCGCCATATTCCAATGCCTGGCCGGCGAATGGGAGAATCCGGTAGAAAAAATAATACTGACTGCATCGGGAGGTTCTTTCCGGATGAAATCAAAGGAAGAATTAGCCTCCGTAACGAAAGCGCAAGCCTTGAAACATCCCAACTGGAACATGGGGGCGAAAGTAACCATCGACTCAGCAAGCCTGATAAATAAAGGTTTTGAGATGATAGAGGCAAAATGGCTGTTTGGCGTATCGCCCGAACAAATACAAATCGTGATTCATCCCCAATCCATCATTCATTCGATGGTTCAGTTTGAAGACGGTAGCGTCATGGCACAATTAGGCATCCCAGATATGAAACTGCCTATCAGTTATGCCTTTTCCTACCCGAAACGATTAAAGAGAAATGTTCCCCGGCTCGATTTTAAACAATACAGCACATTGACATTTGAAGAACCGGACATGGAACGCTTCCAGAACTTATCCTTTGCTTTTGAAGCAATCCGGAAAGGAGGAAATATGCCTTGTATCCTGAATGCTGCAAATGAAGTTGCCGTAGCCGCTTTCCTTAAAGAGGAAACCGGCTTCCTTCAAATGAGTGAAATAATCGAACAAACCATGCAGAAAGCATCTTTCATCCAAAATCCTGTTTATGAGGATTACGTCGCAACAGATGCCGAAGCCCGGAAGATTGCTTCCGAATTATTATAAAACCAATTAAAATAAGATAAAAATTAATGGAAACATTTTTGATAAAGGCTTTACAACTTATACTAAGTTTATCCATATTAGTACTGGTACACGAATTCGGACATTTCATTTTTGCCCGTTTATTTAATGTAAGGGTAGAGAAATTCTATCTGTTTTTCGATCCCTGGTTTGCATTATTCCGCTTTAAACCTAAAAACAATGAAACCGAATATGGTATCGGCTGGCTTCCATTAGGAGGGTATTGCAAAATATCCGGGATGATAGACGAAAGCTTGGACAAAGAACAATTGTCTCGACCTCCACAACCTTATGAGTTCCGATCTAAATCAGCAGGAAAGCGTTTGATGATTATGGTTGCCGGAGTTTTATTCAATTTTTTGCTTGCCTTGTTTATCTATTCCATGGTCTTATTTGCCTGGGGAGACAAATACCTCCCGTTGGAAAACATGAAAATGGGTATGGATTACAGCGAAACATTTCATGATATAGGATTCCGTGACGGGGATATCCTTTTAAATGCAGACGGCGTTAAACTGGAACGTTTCGGAGCCGACGCGCTTCGTGCCGTAGCCGGAGGGAAGCAGGTGACAGTCCTGCGCAACGGGATTGAAACGGTCATTCTCATACCGGAAGATATGATGCAACGCGTACTTCGGGATAAACAAGGTTTTGCAGCCATACGGTTCCCGATGATAATTGACAAGTTAGCCAAAGATAACACGCCTGCCGCATTAGCCGGAATGCAACCCGGGGACAGCATCGTAGCAATTGACGGCATCGCTACGCCCACATTTTATGATGTCGGTAAGCAACTCAATGAAAAGAAAGACCAAGAAATAACCCTTGGTTTTTATCGTCACGGCATTAAGCAAACCGCACAGGTAAAACTTGATTCGCTTGGGAAATTGGGTGTCCATACGGTTTCGCCAAACCAGATTTATACTACTGTTACAACTACATATGGTTTCTTCGAGTCATTTCCAGCCGGGGTACGTTTAGGTGTAAACACATTAAAAGGATATGTCGGCGACATGAAATATGTATTTACTAAAGAGGGAGCATCCAGTCTGGGAGGTTTCGGGGCTATCGGCAGTTTGTTCCCGTCGCTGTGGGATTGGCGTTCGTTTTGGATGACAACCGCGTTCCTTTCTATTATCCTGGCATTTATGAATATCCTTCCTATACCGGCATTAGATGGCGGACATGTCATGTTTTTGTTTTATGAAGTCATTACCCGCCGCAAACCGAGTGATAAGTTCCTCGAATACGCTCAAATCACGGGTATGTTAATTCTGTTCGGCCTATTGATTTATGCTAACGGAAACGACCTTTTCCGTTTTATCTTCAAATAAATAATCAGGTTGTAAAAAATTGTCTTTTTTTCATATATATTTTTTCTATTACAAGAGTGCCTCTAAATTAGCAAGTCTAATCAGAGGCACATCTGTTTTTATGTTATTTCAAAAAGAATCTTATTGAGATAACTATTCGTTATAATGTCAAAGGATGATATTCTAAACCAAAAGCATCAGCTACAGCCTTATAAACAACCTTTCCATCTACCACATTCAGTCCAAGTTCTAAACTTTTATCTTCCTTGCAAGCTTCCCGCCATCCTTGTCCTGCCAGTTTTATTACATAAGGCAGGGTAGAATTCGTAAGAGCCAGTGTAGATGTCTGAGGTACGGCACCTGGGATGTTCGCCACACAATAATGGATGACACCGTCAATTTCATACGTCGGTTCTGCGTGAGTAGTAGGACGCGATGTTTCAAAACATCCACCTTGGTCAATGGCAACATCCACCATAACACTACCTTTCTTCATCAATTTCAACATGTCGCGCGTAATCAAGTGAGGAGCTTTCGCACCTGTTATTAAGACCGCACCAATCACAAGGTCGGTATATGGAAGCTCTTGCTCTATATTATGCGTAGATGAATATAAGGTATATACATTGGCCGGCATTACTTCGCTAAGATAGCGTAAACGTTGTAAGGAAACATCCGTAATAGTTATGTCCGCACCTAAACCTGCCGCCATCAAAGCAGCATTATAACCTACAATACCTCCACCAAGCACTAATACTTTAGCGGGTTTTACACCAGGAACACCTCCCAGCAACATACCTTTTCCTCCTTGAGGTTTTTCAAGGAAACGAGCGCCTTCCTGAACAGACATACGACCCGCAACTTCACTCATTGGAATAAGCAACGGTAATGTCCGGTCTGGTTTCTCAACTGTTTCATAAGCCAAGCAAGTTGCGCCACTTTTTATCATGGCTAAGGTAAGCGCTTCTTCGGATGCAAAATGGAAATAAGTGAACAACAATTGCCCCTTTTTAACCAATGGATACTCAGAAGCAATAGGTTCTTTTACCTTTACGATCATTTCTGCGATTTGATAGACCTCCTCAATAGTAGGAAGGATTTTAGCTCCGGCTTCAACGTATTCATGGTCGGGAAAACTACTACCTTCCCCAGCAGTGTGTTGAACATACACAGTATGTCCTCTTCTTACTAATTCTTTAGCTCCGGCAGGCGTAAGCGCTACACGATTTTCATTGTTTTTAATCTCTTTAGGAACTCCTACAATCATATTGTTAGCATTTAAAGTTTTTACGGCCGTAATTTACTCATTATTCTAACAATTTGATTATGAAACGCTGTTCTTTTTTTTTAAATCAGAAGTTTGTAATCCACGAATAGAATGACCGGATATCCTATCTTCTATTTTCTCTTTACGAACGACTAATTTGCAGACCTGTCTGTGAAAGGTTCATATCGACAAATCGAGCATTCGGATGAAGTGATTCAGAGGAAAGTATACGGTGAATATGTCCGGCAGCTTCCGTATCTTTAGCTACAATATAAAGATAACCTCCTCCGCCTGCTCCCGGAAGTTCATACCCCAAAGCGTAATCATCAATCAAAGAAATAAGCGTTTCAATTGTGGGAGGATTCGTGCCCGAATCAATCGCTTTCTTTTGCTCCCAGGTTTTTCGGACGAGCTTCCCGTATTGTTCGAAATGTCCACATTGAATGGCATCATACATATCATGGGCATGAACTTTCATTTCAGCCAGAATACGCAGTCTGCGACCTTCATTCAAGAACATTCCCTGCACGATTTCCGCAAGAATATGTTTTGCCGTACGCGTAATACCTGTGTAATACAGTAAATGGCACGGACGATACGATGCATCTGTAAAAAGATAGTCGGGAAGCCATCGAACAAGCGGGCTTTGATTGAAACCCTCTTCCGTTTGCAACAGTTTCAATCCATGAAGCACACCGCCAAACTGGTCTTGCCAACCTCCGCCTGTAGTAAGCAATTGTTCCAGAATAAGCGTGCGATTGCCTATCTCGTTTTTATCCCAAGGCAAACCACAAAAGTCGGCCAATGAGCCAAGAAGCGTCGCGGAAAGAATAGAACTTGCCCCTAATCCGGAACCGGCAGGCACAGCAGCTAGTAATGTTAATTCAATACCACAGCCAAACTCTTTCAGTTGTTTTTCCAGTGACGGGAATTTTTCTGCTGAAAATTCAGGTAAAAAACCAGCCAACGAAAGAGCTGCTTTCGGTATGGAAAAGGGTGAGCCAACACGATTAAAATCCCTCAGTTCTTCCCAAGTCGTAATTTCTTCCCTTGCCCCTAAATCTATTGAGCGGAGGATTATCTTAAATTTATCAGCAGGCTTCACATAACTCTGCAATGGCGGTTGACCATTCAACTCAATCGCCACATTTACCACATCCCCACCTGCATAAAGGCAGTATGGCGGAGTATCTGTCCAACCACCGGCCAAATCAATCCGTACCGGACTTCTACCCCATACTATCTGGTCGCGGAATACGCTCAGACGCGGCGTTTGCCGCTTGTTCTCCATAACATCTACTAAGCCTTCTTTCAGGAGTAAAAACGCTTTTTGTTGCTCGTTTTCATAATCCTGTTTGCAAAGTTGTGCCACCCGGGCACGGAACATATGTTCGTGCACACGTTTCAACAAAAGTGTATCCTCCGGCAGTGACGCGGGTAATGGTATACATCCTTTAGCAAAATCGGAAGCCGCATCGGCCAAATCTAATTGGTAAAATATACTCCTTTCGTGGTTAGCCGCCAACATCGGCCAGTTCTTCATCCGAAAAGACTGTCGCTGTGCAACCAAACGCCGGAGATTTGCCTTATCCGTTAATTCCGCCGCCGACATTTTAGGTAAATTAAGCCAGTATCTCCTTCCTGTCAAATTTTCCGGGTGATTCACCATCCAGTCGATAATTTCTCTTATTTCTTCCAGATTTTCAGTCAATGGAAACAACGGATAGGCTTGTATGTCTTCCGAATTATCAAACGTCAACCGCCTTGCCTCCATCCATATAAGAAGAGGTTGTCCTAAAAAACAAGTATCTTCAGCATTCATTGCTCCTTTAAAGGCATCATCAATCCCATAAGGTCGAACAGCCCATGCCCTTTCGCCAATTGGCACGATATCAATACAAATACCAGCCGGAAGATATATTTTCCAATGATTTTCAGGAATCCCGGTTAATATATGAGAATGATTAATTACCCAATCTTTTCCAATAAAACTATTCTCAATCCACAGTTCGGAATTATCATGTGTCAGAGAAATTTCCACCTCAGCGTTCTGTACAAACATCGCTGGATGAGGCTTTATCTTACGCTGCATAATAGCCCGTTGGTCTCGCACGAGGTTCTGGACGGAAAGAGTAGATGATATCAATTCGCGACCAGTACCGTAATGATAAAATTCTCCCCCCTGCAACGGCAAAACAGCTACCGTAAGGTTATTCAGTTCAACATCCGTAATCCGCGGATTTTCGCCTAATGCCCATCCAAACTCAGAGTACAAATCATACATTTTCAGAGATTTTCCATCATCTGAATAGGAACGTTCAATAAGTAATTCGACCGCCCGGTCACTCAACAGCCAAATACCTATATCCATCAGGAAAAGATGTGTTTGCGCTAATTGTCCCAATTCATTAATAGAGGGCTTTTGTAGCATAAAATCTAGTTGTGAAGGTCTTTGCCGATTCGACATAAAAACCCCGTGACGGGTAGCCAATACAGGATCTACCCACAATCCGTAACACACGACATCAACATCGGGAATCGTTTGAAGCGGTTTCGTTGTCCGTATAAATACATCGCCACTGGCTATCAAGGTATGAAAGGAATCCGGCGCTTTCGCCATAATTTCCTCGTAAAGGGGTAGTTGCAACGAAAGCAAATCTTGTGATAACTGTTGCCCTCTTGCCCAACGGAAAACCGGGATAGGGGTTAGCATCTTTCCCAAGGGTGCATAAGCCGGAAGTCGGCGACTTTGCCCTCCGGCGTGCAGTAAAAGCCTTTTCTCTTTTGCCAGCCATTCCCCGAAGGATAGTACGCGAGACGATTCGTTTTCGTTTCGAAAACATGACTCAAGCAACCAAGCTGTTCCACCGCCTGAACCAATACGTACCCCGGCGGGATCGGATGTGCAGAACCATTCATCAGGGTCTACATCTTTTATTTTGTAAAAACAATCAGCCAAGTTAGACGGCAAAGAAAGAAGTTTCTTCATACCCTGGAGTTATTCATTATTAACTATTCAAAAAGTGAAGATAACGTTTTCCCGGTATAATACCGGACGCTTCCTATATAGAATATCAATCGTCTTTTTTTATAAAATCGTCGGGATATTTTATGCGATTAACTATCTCGTTTCCTTTGAGATGTATCCAGGTTTTGAATCCTTTTTCACCCTCGGTCAATTCTATCACACGCGCACCGTTTGAAAGATTATTATATACGGTGTTCCCTCCCGTATAGCGCCCATATGCCAACATGATGCCTTTCCATAAGACAGCATAGTCGCAATCATGATCGTGACCTACGAACATGCCCATAATATCACCCATTTCTTTCATAGCGGCAAACAGGCCCGAATTCAATCGGGGAGCACAGGCCTTTTCCTTACGGGAACCAATTAAAATAGCTGTTTCATCGGTCGCTGCCTGATTGTATTCCGGTAATGGGATATGGAAAAATGCCAAAGACGGGATAGGATGCCCACCGTTTTGTTTCGCGTAGCTTTTGCTTTTCTCACGATACCATTGTATCTGGTCGAACTTGATGTAATCATATCCGTCGACCCCTTCAACAGAAGAATAGGCATGCGAATCTATGCAATACAAAATCGCCGCGTCTTTGTTTCCCGCATTACTTTTTACCGGCAAAATGAAGTTTGTTACACCCGACAATCCTTCTGTTGTAGCAGTCAGGTTATAAGGAACCGTTTTAATGATATCATATAGTTCGGCACGGGTTAGGCCCTGTTCATCATCATGGTTACCAAAAGTACACGCAAAAGGTATTCGCTTGTCGGAAATTTGTTTCAACACATACAGTAAACCTTCTTTGGCAGGATTTCCGTAGATGATATCGCCTGTCAGGACAACCAGATCTGGTTTTTCGGCATCCAATATTTCATTTATCCTTTCGATGGAAATAGCCGATTCGGGATTGTTATGAATATAATGTATGTCCGTGAACTGTACGATTTTAAATGTACCGTCCATATTAAATTTCAATGGAGGTTGTTGTGCGTAAATCAGTTGACACAAACATAAAAAAGATACGATAAAAGTTGCAATTGTTTTCATGTTATTTTCTCTTTAAAAGTAATCTATGTGTTTTATTTAACAATGTCTTGGGATTGCATCCATTTTTCAGCTTTTGCAAGCGCCTCAGATTTACCTATATCTATCAGGCTGACATTTTTAGCCTGATAAGCATAAATATTTACTTTGGGGCATACGGACAAATAGAAGTTAATGATTGAAAATTTCCCCGTCCACTCTTCCATCCATTCAAATATTTTCGGGGAAATCACATGAATCCCTCCAAAAGCATACTCATTGTGCTTCCGCAGGTCGAAGTTTGGAAAAAACGACTTTATCTCTCCTGTGTCGCGGTTACGCCAGGCACAAAGTTTATTGTCTTTATCGAATAAAAGATAGCGTGTCGTCTCCCTTTTGCCGACAAATAATGTGGCCAACGCATCGTTTCTGGCATGTTGTTCATAAAGCGATTTCAAATCTATATCCGAAACAATATCCACATTATGTACCAGGAATGGTTCATCACCTTCAAGATATTTGGCAGCATGTTTTATGCCTCCACCTGTATCCAGCAGGTAATCCCTTTCGTCGGATATCTTGATTTTCATACCGAAGTTATCGTTTGCATCCAGGAAATCAATAATTTGCTCTCCCAAATGATGAATATTGACAACAACTTCGCGGAAACCGGCAACTTTGAGCTTCAGTATCAAATGCTCCAGCATGGGTTTGCCATTGACGGGGATAAGCGCCTTAGGCATAGTTTCGGTTAATGGTTTGAGGCGGGTTCCTAAACCCGCCGCAAGAATCATTGCTTTCATAATACAATGTCGAAAATTTGTTCAATGTTCTGTTCCCTGTGAGTCAGGTTAACTTTTATCTTAAACTTCTTATGCAGATATTCCGCCAAATGTTGTGCCGAATAGACGGAACGATGTTGCCCACCCGTGCATCCGAAACCTACCATCAAATTGGTAAAGCCACGGTCTAAATAACGCCTAACGGAAGCATCCACAATGGTGTAGACGTGTTCAAGGAAACGAGTTATCTCTCCGTCTTCTTCCAGAAAGCGGATAACCGGTTCGTCCAATCCTGTAAAATGGTTGTAACGTTCATATTTTCCCGGATTATTGATGGCGCGACAATCGAAGACAAAACCACCGCCATTGCCGGTCGGGTCGTTAGGTATCCCCTTTTTATAAGCGAAGCTGACAATTTTCACTTCCAATACCCGTTTTTTGATATCGTCGGAAAATTGTTTACGATTGGTCAGTTCACGCAGAACGGAACAAAGATATGGATATTCCGGGAAATCTTCCCGGAGCAATTGCCGCAGGTTCCCGATTGCAAAGGGAACACTTTGAATAAAATGGGGTTTCTTTTCAAAATATCCTCGAAATCCATAAGCTCCCAACACCTGTAAGGTTCGAAAAAGCACAAAATGACGCAATTGCCTTAGAAAATGTGTCTTTTCAACCGGTATGTATCGGCTGAGAGCCTGCATATATTCATCTAAAAGTTCGCTTTTCAAATCTTCCGGAAAGTTGGCTTTGGCTTGCCACAAAAAAGAAGCCACATCATAATAGACCGGACCTTTACGTCCACCCTGAAAATCGATAAACCAAGGTTCCCCATCTTTGATCATTACATTCCGGGATTGGAAATCGCGATAAAGGAACGCGTCGGATGTATGACTTAATAATACGTTGCTTAGCTTTTGGAAATCATCTTCCAAACTGTTTTCCTGAAAATCCATACCGGTGGCCTTCAAAAAGCAATACTTGAAATAATTCAAGTCCCATAAAATAGACCGCTGGTTGAATTCAGGTTGAGGATAGCAATAGGAATAGTCGAATCCTTCAGATCCTGCCAGCTGGATAGATGGTAAAAAAGAGATTGTCTTACGTAGCAACCGACGTTCTCCTTCATCAAAGACACAACTTTTCCGCCCTTTTTCGATAGCATGAAACAAGAGTGTGTCGCCTAAATCTTCTTGTAAATAACATGATTTATCTTCCGAACAGCAATATACTTCCGGCACATGCAATCCTTTTTCCCTAAAATGATTTGCCATATAGATGAACGCGTTATTTTCTTCTTTTGAAGTGCCGATCACTCCAATTAACGTTCGGGCGCCTGTTATTCGAAAATACCGTCTGTTGGAACCAGACGATGGAAGTTCGATCATCTCATGTGCCTGGACACCAGTATGTGTATGGTAAAGATTTTTTAGTTGGTCGATAATCATCCGTATTTATTTATCGCCCAAAGATAGTGATATTTTTGAAATGCAGTATAATTCAGGGATTTGAACTATTAATATTCAGCGATAGCTAATCATTCCGAAATTATTTGACCGCCTAGCAGAATAAATTGTTCCCTTAAGTGGACTTATAATATCATATTTATCAATTTGATACGGATGACCGTTGAAATTTAACTATAAAAAAGGATAACCGGTAGACCACAAAGGGTATCCAATTATCCTTACGAAACCGTCAGAAACAAATTCCAGTTGTTAATAGCCAACCGAAAATTGTTGATTCTTACAATATTCCTTGCGCCATCATAGCTTTGGCAACTTTCATGAATCCGGCGATATTGGCGCCTTTCACATAGTTCACAAAATCTCCTTCTCCTTTACCATATTGGGTGCATTGCATATGAATAGAGTTCATGATGCTCTTCAACTTTTCGTCTACTTCTTCACGCGTCCAACTCAACTTGATAGCATTTTGTGTCATTTCAATACCTGAGATAGCCACCCCCCCTGCGTTTGCCGCTTTTCCCGGAGCATAAAGGATCTTCGCTTGTAGGAATTGTTCGATAGCGTCAGGTGTCGAAGGCATGTTCGCACCTTCGGATACGGCGATACAACCGTTCGCCAGCAATGTTTTCGCGTCGTCACCTGTCAATTCGTTCTGTGTTGCGCTTGGCAATGCGATGTCGCATTTTTCGCCCCAAGGGCGGGCGCCTTCAACATATTTACAATTGTATTTCTCCGCATATTCTTTAATACGTCCACGGTACAGGTTCTTTAGTTCCATCACATACGCCAGTTTTTCACTGTCGATACCGTCGGGGTCGTAGATATAACCGTTTGAGTCGGATAACGTAACCGGTTTAGCGCCCAATTCAATCAGTTTTTCCACTGTGTATTGAGCAACGTTACCTGAACCGGAGACAGTCACAACCTTTCCTTTAATATCAATATTGCGAGTCTTCAACATTTCCAGCAAGAAATAAACATTTCCATAGCCTGTCGCTTCCGGACGAATCAATGAACCACCAAATTCAAGTCCTTTACCGGTAAATGTACCCGTATTTTCACGAGCCAGTTTCTTATACATACCATACATATAAGCCACTTCACGTCCGCCAACGCCGATATCGCCAGCCGGAACATCCGTGTCGGAACCGATATGCCGCCACAATTCCAGGATGAATGCTTGGCAAAAACGCATAATCTCAGCGTTCGACTTCCCTTTAGGATTGAAATCGGAACCACCTTTACCTCCACCCATCGGGAGCGTGGTCAATGCATTTTTGAATGTTTGTTCGAAAGCGAGGAATTTCAGGATTGAAGGGTTCACGGACGCATGGAAGCGCATGCCGCCTTTATACGGGCCAATGGCATTATTATGCTGTATGCGGTAAGCCATATTGGTATGTACCAGTCCTTTGTCGTCTACCCAAGTAACACGGAATGTAAAGATACGGTCGGCAATACACAAGCGTTCTATCAAATTGCTCTTTTCAAATTCCGGATGTTGGTTGTAAACTTCTTCGATAGAGCTCAACACTTCTTCTACTGCTTGATGGTACTCCTGTTCATTAGGGAATCTTCTCTTCAAATCGTCTAAAACATCTTTTGCTTTCATAAATCGTTTTGTATTTTAAATGTTATACCAAATCATTATCAACCCCATGTCTTCTCAGACGCGACGCAAAGGTAAGTCAATTTTCAAAATACGCAAATATATGAAAGCAGAAAGTCGAAAAAAACATCAATTCGTCAATTTAAACGAATAATTGTTTCGAATTGTCACTTGTTGCGACTTTTGATATTCTTATAAATGGTTACAAATACTATGATAGCAGAGGATATCAGGGCAAAGACCACGTAAAAGTCTATTTTCCGACTGTAAACAAGCAATATATAACACAGGACACCCCACAAAAGGGTTATACATACGATTTGACTATTTGTTAGTTTTCTGCGAGCCATGGTACGTATATTATTTAATCCTGTTTTCGTTTTCAACGGAGACTTCATAGCCGTTGGCCTTCATGATTTCAAGCGCCCGTGGAACATTGCTTTCAAGCAGTTCTACCCGTGCTCCGCCCACGTCGATAAGGCTAAGCATCTGTGTCGTTAGTTCATTCCGTATATAGCAATCTATTCCTTCCGATTTAAGCAAGGCAACTAACGTTTGCGCATCAGCCGGATATTGGAACCGTACTATTTCTACCATTTTATCCATAGTATTCCATGTTTATATACAAAGAAACCTTTTTTTATTCACATGAACAAGGATAAAAAAGCTTTTAATTAAAATGCAACGGATATTTCAGCTCCTATCTGAAACGGCTTGCCTTTCTGCATGTATGATTTCTTAAACGATTCAAAATAGAAAGCGGCATATTGGGTATTCGTAATATTCCGGCTCCACACATCGAACTTCACAATGCCTTTACGTATGCCGACCTTGGCATTCAATAACCCGTAAAAGTCCTGGCTTATGTTATTCAATTCTGTCCAGCAAATACGGCCGACGCCACTGAACTGTGCCGATGCAGAAAACTGGTCAATCCATGAATTACGTAAAAATTTATTGTATTGCATGCCTATATTTAGCGTATGGCGAGGGGCATAAGGTATATAATTGCCTTTACAATCAGTTTTGACAATTTTTCCGGCATCATTTTTGTCTTCAAACACATGGTCGCGGAAAGTGGCGCGGGTAAAACCATAATTCACATCAGCCGTCAGGCCGTTGGCGATACGCGTACGCAAAGACATCTCCACTCCCAGACTATTTGCTTTTCCGGCATTGGAAAGGTAACGACCGTTTCCGCTATCCGCGAATTTGGTTATCTGCATATCCTTTACATCCATATAAAAAAGTGTAAGTTCCGCAAGCAGCCCGCCGTCTATCAATTCACTGCGCATGCCTAATTCGTAGTTCCAACTCCTCTCGGGTTTGTAAGCTACTACCTCTTCAATAGCCCCAGGAGTTACAGCCAAAGCGGGGACAAACGTCGTCATCATGTCATACTGCATTTGGTTTTGCATGAGGTCGGCAGACATTTGCACATTGTATCCTCCCGTCTTATATCCTTTTGTAACAGAAAAATAGGTAAAGGTGGTCGGCGTACATTCGTATTTCAATGACACTTTTGGCAAAACCTCCAAAAAATCTTGCGATGTATATTCGTTCATAACCGTTGGAGTTATGCCCGGCAACTCCGCCACGTAGCCGCCTGTGCTACTGCTCGCAGCTCCCACATGCATGATTGCTTCCGACTTGTAAGTCATCTCCTGTTTTTCATAATCCAAGCGGATTCCTGCCGTCAACGACAAACCTTCCGTAAACAAATTATTGTAAGTCGATTGATGAAACAGCGCAACGCCATAAGAAGGAGTCTCAAACAAACCCGGGATATAAAGCTGTTCATCCATAATCCTTAAATAAAACGGCATACTGGTGTTTTCCTTTATTTTATTGAACACCGGTTGGAGAACCTCTTTTATACCATCTTTTTTAAACGAAACAGGAGCATCCGTATGGAATTTGTTGTAAAAACCATATAATCCGAACGACCATTGATAGTTGCTTTTTGTATTACTTTTGATTGCCAGCTCTTCGCTTATGGCTTTTTGCTTTTGCATTTGATGCAAGGTGAAAATAGATTTATTTGAAAAATCCTGATCCATCAACATATCGTCTTTGAAGTATTGAAAGCCCGTCGTGCTACTCATTACAAACCGATTCGTCCGGTATTCCAAAAACAAATTATTCGTCAGCATCCGGCGTGTATAATAACATGAATCATTTATGCTCACAGGGTCTATGACGCCTGTTTCCCGATGATAGAAGCCATACGGGAAAGCTCCCTGGTCTACATAATCATACGACAACGTATAAGCTGCCAACAAATTGGGTTTTATCTTCCAATCCAGTTTGAAACGTCCTCCGGCAGATTCTTCATGGTCGGCTTTCTTTCCGGTAAACACATTCATGAAATAGCCGTCATTCTTGTCATAATACGTACTGAGCGAAACACCTACTGTTTCGCCAAGCTTCATATAATGCGACGCTTTAGCCTTGAATCGCCCATAATTACCTCCTGCAACGAAAAGCTTTGTTCCCTGAAAATCAAATGGAGAAAGTGTATAAATATTAACGATCCCCCCCATGGCATTACGGCCATACAATGTCCCCTGCGGCCCGCGAAGCACTTCGATACGCTGAATATCATTCAGTTCAAAGTCAAATGTACTTTTATCAAGATAAGGGACATTATCCACATAAAGACCAACAGATTGTCCGCTACTGCGAGTACCAATCCCCCGGATATAGATAGCCGATGTTAGTTTAGCTCCATAATCAGGAATATATAAATTGGGAACAAAAGAACTTATCTCCTTCAGCGCATTTATCTGCCTGCTGTTTATCGCCTGGGGCGAAATAATTGAAACGGAGCCAGGCAGTTTGAGCAACGTGTTTGTCTCTTTTGTCGATGAAGTAACTACTACTTCATCTATATTATACATTTTAATTGTATCGTTCGGATTCGTATTGTCGGCTTTGGCAGCTTGAATACTGATAAATACACTAAATACAATTATCCATCGCATCGACCTCTTCATAGCATATAATAATTAGATGAATTATCGCTGCAAAGAAACGTCAAAGTTTTTTTTCTGTCAATCACTATATCTAGTGATTTTCCCATCATCCGCAAT
>JAIRRS010000118.1 GCA_031255855.1 Tannerellaceae bacterium
AGTCTGGGAAATATCTACGGATGGGGATATGTTAAGATCACGGAACTGGATAATAATAAAATAAAAGTCACTTTCACTCCGCAGTATGCCTATAATTACTATTCCTACGGCTATTGGGAAAATATTCCCAAGGAAGAGATTATTATGGACAAACCGGCCGATAATGTGATCAATATCAATACCAGCTTCACCATAGATGAAAGCGAGTTGGGCGGTTTTTAAATTTTCGGAATACTCATTTTATAACACTGTAATTCAATTTCAATGATGAAAAAGAGAATTTTTTATATTATTTATTCCATTCTTATACTTATGTTGCTGGCTTCCTGTGTGGAAGACGGATACGATTTTGACAGTATAAACAAAGAAGGAGCATTCAGTCATGAAAATGGAATGTACATTCAGATAGGAAATTTCGATACCATTCGGTTTCAAAACAGTGATGTAGCTCTTAGTTATATTCAAAATATTACCGGCCTTTTTTCGGAAAGTATATATGAATATTTAGTTTACGACAATAAGGGAAGAGATGAAGCCCTTGGAAGCATTTCGTTTGAAGCGGATTTTATTGTCCATATCAACGATGCTTCCGCTAAAGGGTTTTCTGATTTTGAACTGTCGGCGGAAATCCTGAAAGGAGATGGTGAAAATACGGGTATTCAGATAGAGAGTACCAATTATAAAGCGGATACTTCTAATAGCCAGGCTTTCAAAATAGGCATTAGTAAAGACGATGTTCCGAAACTGAAAGAGGCCTATACGTTGAAACTTGTTTTCAATTTTGAAGCCAAAAAAGTAGATGATGACGACTATGTACTCATACATAACGTAAAGTTGAAAGCCCTGGGAGGGATCAGTTTTAATTTAGATTAATCGTCGTACGAAGTTTTAACCCGTATGTTTTACTTATAACATCTATTTTCCAATGAAACAAAATATAATTTTATTTGTACTTATAATTTTATTTGTACTTTTTTTGTTTACCCCTGCGTTCCTTGCGGCGCAGTCGGTGCATACCGACTATTTCCTGCAAAATTCGCATACCCGTTCGTCACAGAATCCGGCATTCTTGCCCAAGCAGGGATACATCGGCATTCCGATCCTTTCAAACGTTGGAGTGGGCGTTCATACGAATGCTTTATATCTGAACAACCTGGTATTCAATAAAAACGGTGAAAGCGTAACCTTCCTCCACCCCACAGTAAGCTCATCCGAATTTCTGTCGAATATACCCGGCAATAGTTTCGCTTCAGCCGATGTAAACATCAAGTTGCTTTCAGCCGGTTTCTTCGATAAAAACGACGGCTTCTGGAGTGTGGATCTTGGTGTCAGGACGTTGGCGGAGGCCAATATTCCCAAACCCCTGTTCGAACTGTTGAAAATCGGATTCAGCGCCGATCCGAATCAGGCCATACGTTATTCGATAGACAATCTCAGGTTTTCTACCACCGAATATGCGGAAATAGGTGTCGGGCACACCCGCTCTATTTTGGACGGAAACTTGTTGGTGGGAGCCAAAGCCAAAATACTTTTTGGCCTTGCCAATTTGGATTTAAATGTCAACAAGCTCGAACTGACAACTCAGAACAATGTGTGGACTTCGCGTTCGCATGCTACATTGAGCGGATCAATGAAGGGAATCAGGCCGGTGTACGATGAGGAAGGCTTGTTCGACTCGGTTGAATCCGACGGAATCGGACTTTCAGGCTATGGGCTTGGCCTCGATTTAGGCGCCGTCTACAAGCTGCTCGACAACAAGGCAAGAGTCTCGCTGGCTGTTACCGACTTGGGCTTTATATCCTGGGGAGGAGGCAATTCCATCAACCTCACAACGCCGGATGTGCAAACCACCGTGACGCCGGGCGACTATACATTTGGAAGCGACGATTCCAGCTTGGCAGACAATTTTGAATCGTCCGTAGATGATATCATGGAAGCCATCAATTTCAAAGAATCCGGTAAGAAACAAGGGCGAAGCACTATGTTGCGCACGAATGTGAACGTCGGGCTTGAGTATGAAGTCTGGGCCGATAATCTGTCAGTAGGTCTACTGTCGTCTACTTATTTTGCTCATCACATTGATACCGAATTTACCTTATCGGCGAATTATAATCCGGTCGACATCCAGTGGCTTTCCGCAGCGTTGAGTTATTCTTTCATATATAATAAGTTCAACACGGTAGGTCTGGCCTTGCACTTGGCGCCCAAGAAAGGGCTGCACTTTTTTATTGCAAGCGACTACCTGATACCAAGGGTAAGTAAAGAATTTCTGCCCACCAACAGCAAAGCCGCCAATATTCAGTTCGGTTTATCTGTTCCGATAGGAAGAATTGTAAGCAATTAAAATCTTCGGGAGAGGGGAAACTCAAAAATGTCTTGTACTATTGGAATCATAAAAGTAGTTTATCCCCTCCCCCGAAGTGTTTAAATATCCACCTGGCCGAAGAGGCTGTTTTCCTGTCTGCCAACACCCATATGCTCAAGAGCCGAACCTCCAAAGTTTACATCAAAAAACAGATGGATTGTAAAATAAAAGGGTGTATTTAGCCGTTTCTTTAAATGCGAACAATGTATTTATTCCTTAATATCTGATATTATGTTACGAAAATGGTTGTTAATTGCAATAGAAATGGTTGTTATGATAAATATGGCAACAGCACAAGAAAGTCCTGTCTTATTGTTTCCAGATGGCGCTCCGGGAGAAACGACAAGCTTAATAGAGAAAGCTGATACTGATGGAGGGCAAACCGGAGGCAAGTCCGTATTACGTATCTCTAATGTAGGCGAACCTACTATAACTGTTTATTATCCTCATGACAGCCTTGTTTGTGGAACGGCCATGATTGTTTGTCCGGGTGGTGGCTACAATATTTTAGCGTATGATTTGGAAGGTGATGAAATATGTGAATGGCTGAATAGTTTGGGAATAACAGCCGTATTATTAAAATATCGTGTTCCTCGCCGGGGAGGTCGCGAGAAGCACGAAGCGCCTTTACAAGACGTGCAACGTGCAATTGGTTATGTGCGTGCCAATGCCGATATGCTGGGTGTTGATAAACGACGGATAGGTGTGATGGGCTTTTCAGCCGGTGCTCATTTATCAGCCACTGTCAGCAATAATTTTGAGAATCGGACGTATCCTGTGGTTGATGACGCAGACAAGGTAAGTTGTCGCCCCGATTTTTGTCTGTTGGTTTATCCGGCCTATTTGGATGCCGATAACTTTGAGATAGTTCCGGAACTTACAGTGACATCAGAAACACCTCCAACAATGCTAATCCAAACCGAAGATGATAAATCATATATAAACAGCAGCCTTTTCTATTACTACGCTTTAAAAGAAGCGGGAGTTCCGGCTTGGATGCATTTATATAGCGAAGGAGGTCATGGCTATGGACTCCGGGAGACAGGAGCAGCCGTTAACAAATGGCCTGAAAGGGCGGAAGATTGGTTCCGCGAAATAAGAATTATCGAATAGATTATCATCATCTTATTTATTTTTCCTATCTTTGCCGAACAAATCATGGGGCTGACCGGTTTAGACAGCGGGTAGAAGTGGTTTGTAAGCATGTAGTGCGTGGTTGGCTTGCACTTAAATCCCAGACAACGAACTATTAACTGGCGAAGAAACATACGCTCTCGCTGCTTAATCGAAGTACAGTAGATTGAAGCTTAATCCCGGCGCCAGGCGTTGGAACGAGACATCACCCGGATGCTGTTGCTCCGAAGCGTTCCGATAGGGTGGTGCAGCAATATCGGAGATAGTTTAAAGTAATCCTCGGACTTTAAGTGAAAATTTAGAGGATAAGGTTAGAGTTGGTAGCTTCGGTCTTGCTCTTTCCCTACAATTAAAGCGAAGATAAACATGTAGAAAGCAAATTAGTTCCTCGTTTGGACGATAGTTCGAATCTCTCCAGCTCCACTTTTTAGCGATGCCGTTATGAAGCTATTAGTAAAAATCTTATTGTCGTGTGTATGGTGTATTGTTGTCCAGTCTTGCTCAGGTGATACTTATCTGAATGTAGGGGATGAAGAAGGAAAAAAAGAACTTGTTTTTAGTAAAAACCAAAGTTTTTCAAACCTGACAATCAACAGCAATAAAGACTGGTCGATAACTTCGTCGGGAGAATGGTGTAAATATAATCTGGGCAGTGGGGCTAGGACAAATGTGATAGCTATACATGTAGATGAAAACTATACCAAGCAAGATCGTGAATGTGTATTAACCGTAAAAGCCGAAGACAAAACAGAAACTGTCCGTGTCGTGCAACACGGTTATTGAATTCCATTTGCCGGTAGTCTGGTGTTTAGGTAGTTAATTTATCTTGGAAGCATCGGGAACAATCTTTTTATTTCTTCTTTATCAGGTATCTTTCCATACTCACATATCTCAAAAGCCTCGAAATATTCACTTTTTTCCAATTGTTCGGGAGAATACCAGTTGGACACAGCGCTACTGTATGCCGAACGATGGCGCGACAGGTAGCGGCTACCGATAAATTCACGTTTTCCTTCTTTATCAGCAGGCATCAGGTTTTCATACCCGTTGTTCCAGGGAAGCCATTCGAAGACTTGTGACTCGTGCGCGCAGATAGCATCCAGTTTCTTTTGGGCGACAGACGTAATGTCCACAACAATGTCGGGCGAGAACGGGTTCGGCTTTTGGAAACGGTCGGGGAAATAAAGGAAAACAGGTGATTTCAACAACGGATTCCTTTTTTCTATCATTAACGGGACGGAAATCATATAGGCAGCGTCTTGCACGATGGTTGACGTATACCGGTGGTCGGGATGGTAATCATTCGGGCGGTGGGTGATTACGATATCAGCTTTCCAGTCGCAAATTATCTGGATTACGGCTTTCCTGTTTTCCAGCGTAGGCATTAATTCGCCGTCGTGGTTATCCAGGTTGTCATATTCGATATTCAAAATGCGGGCTACGTCCTGCATCTCCTTTTTCCGTCGGACGGCAAGTTCTTCGGGTTGCATCAAATGATGTCCTTTATCTCCATTGGTCAGGGATACGAATTTAACCTTGTGTCCCATTTGCGAAAACAAAGCGGCTGTTCCTCCGCCACTAATATCACAATCATCGGGATGGGCACCAATCATAAGAACGCGCAATGGTTCGGTAGAAGATACAAGTTGTACGAAAAAGAATAAAGTGATAAATAAAAAGATATTTTTCATGGCCTCAATTATTTAGTTTCATCCAAAGATAATATTCTCAAAGCAACTTTACGCCATTATACGTGAACATTTTTTCGAGTTGCAAATGAATGCTATTTATTTACAGGAATTTTCTGTAACTTCACCGAATGAATGATGTCGAGACCCAAATGAATATAATCAGGAATACGTTTCTGTTATTACTAGCTTTTTCTGTTATCTTTATTTCATGTGTGAAAGATGGCGACAATATTCCGTATGAGGTAATTAACTATGTGGAAGTGGATGACCCGATACCGGATTTTACCGTGTCCGACGGTGAAGGACATTCATTCCATTCATCCGAATTTAAAGGTAAACGTTCCCTTCTCATCCTTTACAATACGGAATGTCCTGATTGCGGGAAGGTTTTGCCAAACATAGATGCGATCGTATGGCCTGCTATAAAAGATAATCCCGGTTATTCATTAATTACTGTCTCAAGGGAAGAAAAAGCAGAAACGGTTAAGGCGTATTGGGCGAAAAATCGCTTTACGATGCCTACCTATTTAGACCCACACAGGAATGTTTTTTCCCTCTTTGCCAATAACACCATACCAAGGCTTTATATCATAAACGACGAAGGAGTTGTGGAATGGATGGCTATCGGAAAACTGAATATTTCGTATGAAAAACTTATTGCTATGATTCAGTCTGCCGGGTAATAGTTACCGGGACAAAGAACATTATACAATGGATCCGGAAAAATTAGCGAGGAAAAAAAGGTAAAGAAGTAAAAAAGAGGGGCTATTTGCCCCCTCCGTTCAATTCTTTCCGGAATGCAGACGGAGTCATACCGAAATGCTTTTTACAATAGGTGGTGAAATGCGCCGGTGAACTAAAGCCGTATTCCTTAATAATCTGTTGCATCGGAATCTTTTTGTCGGCAAGCATATCTCTCACATGGTGTGATTTTTGCTTTAACATCCACCTGTATGGTGAATCGTCAAAATATATTTTAAATTTACGGGTAAGCGAACGTATGGACAAATTGCATACCTGTGCCAACTCTTCTACATTTTTTGCATTGGTATAATGCTTGATTACGAACGCTTTGAAGTCCATTTCTTGGTTTAATATAGGCTTCAGGAAGCGGGAAAGTTCTTGCTTGGTATAAAATGTTTTAAGGACGAGGAATATTTCTTTCTGCTTAGCTTCGTCAAGAAGCTGTGAATTTATTTTGTTTCTTTTATAAAAGAGCAGACTGTCTAATACGCCTTGCAGAGGAGGGCGGATGTCTAATTTGTTAAAGATATTCCGTTCGCTGGCATACTCTTTCAAATCTCCTAATTCCAATTGTTCAAGAAGCTGTATTTGATTATTGAAACTCAACAACAAATAAGAAACTTCGGTATACGTTTCGGCAACAAGGCTTGGGTCGCGAGAAATAAAAATCATATCACCTGCTGTACAAAGATGATTACGGAATTCATTGTAGGAAATATTCAATTCTCCTTCTAAAATAAAAAGCAAATGATTCAAATGCATTTCTTTTATCTGGATAGTCTTTCCTTTTCTTTCTTGCTTGATATTAAATTCAATGCAGAAATCAGAGTTATAGTATTTAGCCATCAACTTGTTTTTCTGGTTAAACGATTTCATATAAAAGTTAGTGATAATTTATAATAAGTTAAACCTTACGTTCACAAATATACAACTGTTTTTTGAATAATGTTTATGATATCAAAATAAAAAGAGATGTTTTTATATCAATTTTTATATTTTCGAGAATAGAGATGTTACTGCCTCTCCCTAATTTGACTATTTATTACATTAATATCGTTTTTTGTGTTATGGAACATATTTATCGCGATTTACACAAACATAAATTAAAAAATACCTCCATGTTTGTATTTTTTTGGTAGTTTTCACGTTTATTTTTATGCTAATTCGCGGAAAAGAATATCTTTGTAGGTGTTTAAACAGGAAGAACACATAGTATAATTAATATAAAAACGGAAATGGATACAAAAATTCAGGAACTCACCGACAAAATCTATCGTGAAGGAGTAGAGAAGGGGAATGAAGAAGCTAACCGGATAATTTCCGAAGCAAATACCCGGAAAAAGACAATCATCGACGACGCGGAAGCCGAAGCCAAACGTATCATTGCCGCCGCCGAGAAACAAGCTTCAGAATTAAAGAAAAACACGGAAGCTGAGTTAAAACTATTTGCAACACAGTCTGTTGAAGCCTTGAAGAGCGAAGTAACCAACCTTATAACCGGAGAAATTACATCTTCTAATGTGAAAACTGTTGCTGCCGATAAAGCTTTTATGCAAAAAGTTATCCTTGAAATGGCCAAAGAATGGTGTAAAAACGAAGGATTAACCATCCGGTCGTCTGACGCGGAAGAGTTGGTGAAGTACTTTGAATCGAATGCTAAAGATTTGTTAAATAAGGGCGTAAAAATTGAAAAGGTAAACGGAAAGGATGCTGCGTTTACTATCGTCCCGGCCGACGGTTCCTATAAGGTGACATTTGGCGAAGAAGAATTTGTCTCCTTCTTTAAAGAATTCCTACGTCCGCAGTTAGTAGAAATGTTGTTCTGATATGAGTAAATATTATTGCTTAATTGCAGGACTCCCCAATATTTCATTAGACGATGCCAAAATACCTTTCACCATTTCCGAATTCAGGGAAGAGTTGGATAGTAAATTGATTAATGAAGATAAGAAGCTTATTGATTTATTCTTCTTGAAATTCGACAATAAGAACTTAGTCATGCAAGCGCAGCATCCGGATTTCGACTCGGATGAAAGGGGAAGGATTACATATCATGAATTCAACGACTTGCTCACGGCGTTGAAAGAAGAAGAGAAACCTCCGGTAAACAAGCGGATGCCCCCTTATTTTGAAGAGTTTTTCAAGATATACCTGGCTACGCAAGCCAAGGAAGAACAAAAAATCGTTTCGTGGGAAGATCTTCTAGCTGCCTTGTATTATGAATATGCCATGAAGTGTAAGAATGAGTTTGTTTCCGAATGGTTTGAAATGAACCTTAATATTAATAACATGTTTACGGCAATAACCTGCAGGAAATACGGCCTCGACAAGTCGGAATATGTTATAGGGAAAAACAATGTTGCCAATAGCCTACGCACTTCAAATGCACGTGATTTTGGTTTAGGGGATACAGAAGACTATTTAATGGAAATACAACGTGTTGCCGAAGAAACCGACTTGCTGGTACGCGAAAAGAAAACCGACCTTTTGAAATGGGAATGGCTGGAAGAAAATACCTTCTTTAAAACATTTGATATTGAAAGCGTATTTGCCTATCTGTTGAAACTAGGGATGATAGAACGCTGGGTTACTCTTGATAAAGCTACAGGTGAAAAAACCTTCCGCGAATTGGTAGGTACCATGAAAAAAGGTAGTGGTAATGTATTGGAAGAATTTAAAAGAAACAATAAAAAATAGTTATGGCTACGAAAGGAATAGTAAAAGGAATCGTATCCAACCTGGTAACCTTGGAAGTGGATGGACCGGTTTCTCAGAATGAAATTTGTTACATTTCTGTCGGGGGCGTTAAGCTGATGTCGGAGGTTATCAAAGTAATCGGTCAGAATGCTTATGTACAGGTGTTTGAAAGTACTCGCGGGATGCGGGTTGGAGACGAAGCCGAATTCGAAGGACATATGCTTGAGGTAACATTGGCTCCGGGTATGCTTTCGCGAAATTATGACGGTCTGCAAAACGACTTAGACAAGATGACAGGCGTTTTCCTAAAACGCGGAGAATACACTTATCCGTTGGATACGGAAAAAGACTGGGCGTTTAAACCGCTGGCAAAAGCCGGTGACAGAGTAAAAGCCGGTTCATGGTTGGGAGAAGTAGACGAAAACTTCCAACCACATAAAATAATGGTTCCATTTGTATTTGAAGGAACTTATACCGTTAAAAGCATTGTAGAGGAAGGCAAATATAAGATAACAGATAAAATGGCCGTCCTTACAAATGAAAAAGGAGAAGACATCGAGGTTAACATGATACAAAAATGGCCGGTGAAGAAAGCTATCACCTGCTATAAAGAGAAACCTCGTCCATATAAATTGTTGGAAACAGGTGTTCGTACGATTGATACGCTAAATCCAATAGTAGAAGGCGGTACCGGATTTATTCCCGGCCCGTTCGGTACAGGTAAGACGGTATTGCAGCATGCCATTTCTAAACAAGCGGAAGCCGATATCGTGATTATTGCGGCTTGTGGTGAGCGTGCAAACGAAGTTGTGGAAATCTTTGCTGAATTTCCCCACTTAGTAGACCCCCATACCGGACGCAAATTAATGGAGCGTACCATTATTATTGCCAATACATCAAACATGCCCGTAGCTGCTCGTGAAGCATCTGTTTATACGGCGATGACTATCTCTGAGTATTATCGTAGCATGGGACTTAAAGTCTTAATGATGGCCGACTCTACTTCCCGTTGGGCACAGGCATTGCGTGAGATGTCCAATCGTTTGGAAGAACTTCCGGGGCCGGACGCGTTCCCTATGGACCTTTCTGCTATCATTGCAAACTTCTACGCCCGTGCGGGTTATGTGGAGCTTGATAATGGAGCGTCCGGTTCAGTTACCTTTATTGGTACGGTATCTCCTGCCGGTGGTAACCTAAAAGAGCCTGTAACGGAAAACACCAAGAAGGTTGCCCGCTGTTTCTACGCTTTAGAACAAGAACGTGCCGACAGGAAACGCTATCCGGCCGTTAACCCGATTGACAGTTATTCCAAATATCTGGAATATCCCGAATTCCAGAAATACATTTCCAAACATATTTCATCGACTTGGATTGACAAAGTAAATGAGGTTAAGACCCGTATGTTGCGTGGTAAAGAAATCTCTGAACAAATTAACATACTTGGTGATGATGGCGTACCGGTAGAATATCACGTTACATTCTGGAAATCGGAATTGATTGATTTTGTGATTCTGCAACAGGATGCTTTCGACAACATTGATTCGGTAACGTCTTTGGAACGTCAGGAATTCATGTTAGACAAAGTAGTTAATATCTGCCATACCGAATTCAAATTTGAAACCTTTACAGAGGTAATGGACTACTTTAAGAATATTATTAATGTCTTCAAACAGATGAACTATTCCGAATACAAGAGTGAAAACTTTAACGGGTTCAACGGCCAATTGGAAGTTCTTCTGAACGAAAGAAAAGAAAAATAATGAGTTATGGCAACAAAAGCATTTCAAAAAATATATACAAAGATTACCCAGATTACGAAAGCTACCTGTTCGTTGAAGGCGGCGGGAATTGGGTATGACGAGTTGGCTTCTGTAGACGGCAAACTAGCTCAGGTAGTAAGAATTACCGGTGATGAAGTAACATTGCAGGTGTTCTCAGGTACGGAAGGTATTCCTACCAACGCGGAAGTAGTATTCATGGGAAAAGCTCCTACGCTGAAAGTGGGCGACCAATTGGCGGGACGTTTCTTCAACGCTTATGGAAATCCGATAGACGGAGGGCCGATACCCGAAGGTAAGGAAATAGAAATCGGGGGGCCGTCTGTGAATCCGGTTCGTCGTGAACAGCCTTCTGAATTAATAGCTACCGGTATTGCAGGCATCGACTTGAACAACACATTGGTAACAGGACAGAAGATTCCATTCTTTGCCGACCCCGACCAACCATTCAACCAGGTTATGGCGATGGTGGCCCTGCGTGCCGAGTCCGACAAGATTATCCTGGGAGGTATGGGTATGACAAACGACGACTACCTGTTCTTTAAAAACACTTTTAGTAATGCAGGAGCATTAGATCGTATCGTTAGCTTTATCAATACTACGGAAGACCCCTCTGTAGAACGTTTGTTGATTCCTGATATGGCTCTTACGGCTGCCGAGTATTTCGCTGTCGAAAAGAACGAAAAAGTATTGGTTCTTCTTACAGATATGACAAACTATGCCGACGCGTTAGCTATCGTATCAAACCGTATGGATCAGATTCCTTCCAAAGATTCCATGCCGGGTTCTATCTATTCGGATTTGGCTAAGATTTATGAAAAAGCGGTACAATTCCCAGATGGAGGTTCCATTACGATCATTGCCGTTACAACCTTGTCGGGAGGCGATATCACACATGCCGTACCTGATAACACAGGTTATATCACGGAAGGACAATTATACCTGCGTAAGGATAGTGATGTAGGTAAAGTTATTGTAGACCCGTTCCGAAGTTTGTCTCGTTTGAAACAATTGGTTATCGGTAAGAAAACACGCGAAGACCATCCGCAGGTGATGAACGCTGCCGTACGTCTGTATGCCGATGCCGCCAATGCGAAGACCAAATTGGAGAATGGTTTCGACCTGACCGACTACGACAACCGTACATTGTCGTTCGCTAAAGACTATTCTGAAAAACTATTGGCAATCGACGTAAACCTGAATACAACCGAAATGCTCGACGTAGCCTGGAATCTTTTCAGAGGCTACTTTACTCCTCAGGAAGTAAACATCAAGCAGGAGTTTGTAGATAAATACTGGAAAGAAAAATGATTAATGATAAATTGTTAATGGTTAATTATTAGTTAGTTACTATCCATTGATCATAAACAATGAACAATTGAAAATAAATGGCAATAAAGTTTCAATATAATAAAACATCGCTTCAGCAATTAGAAAAGCAATTGAAGATACGCGAACGTTCGCTCCCTACGATTAAAAGTAAGGAAAGTGCGTTGCGGTTGGAGGTAAAGCGTACCAAGGATGAAGTGAAGAAATTGGAACTTCAGCTTGAAGAACAGATACAGAGCTACGAAAACATGGTGGCTTTGTGGAATGAATTCAAACCCGACTTGATTAAGGTCGGAGACGTATCTCTTTCTACAAAGAAAATCGCCGGGGTAGTAGTGCCTGTTCTTGATGATATTCAGTTTGAAATAGGAAAGTACAGCCTTTTCAATACTCCGGCTTGGACAACGGATGGTATTGAACTTTTGAAAGGCTTGGCACGTTCCGGTATCGAAGTGGAATTTTCAAGCATGAAGCTGGAGTTGTTGGAGCATGCAAGGAAAAAGACAACTCAGAAGGTAAACCTTTTTGAGAAAGTACAAATTCCTGGATATAAAGACGCGATTCGGAAGGTAAAACGTTTCATGGAAGATGAAGAAAGCCTCTCCAAATCGTCGCAGAAAATCATGAGAGCCAATCAGGAAAAACGTAAAGTAAAAGAAGAGGAGGCAGGGTCATGATAATTAAAATGAAGAAATACGCCTTTATGGTGTTTCACAGGGAATACGACCAGTTTCTTGCTACTCTCCGCGACTTGGGAGTAGTACATGTAAAAGAAACAAAGTCGATTACAGACAATGAAGAACTGCAAAATATGATATCAGGGCGCAAGCGCGTTTCTGCCATCATGCGTTCATTCAGAAAGCTAAACGGAGAAAAGGCAGACGTTGTCTTATCCCCTGCTCGTGAAATAACCAAAGAAGAAGGTTTAAAACTGGTAGAGAAGATAGAAAGTCTGGAAAATAAAAAGGCGCAATTACAAGCCGTTGGGCAATCGTTATACAAGGAAGTAGCCAACATGGAACTATGGGGCGACTTCAGTTATAAAAATGTCAATAATCTGAAAAAAGCCGGATATGCAATAACCTTCTTTACGTGCCCTACTTCCAGGTTTGAACCGAGATGGGTAGAAGAATATAATGCCATTCTGATTAACAACTTCCAATCAGTTACTTACTTCCTTACAATAACAAAAGAAGGGACAGCTATTGATATTGATGCCGAACGACCGAAAATGCCAGGCATGGGCTTGTCCAAACTTTATGCGAGGAATAAGCAGTTGAAGGAAGACATCAAGGAACTCGACAACCAGTTGCAAACAATGGCAGTTACCGAATACAACACCTTGGACGAACTGGACAAACATCTGCTGGATGAATTTAATTGGGCGAATATCATTCTCCAAACCGGCAGGCAGGCAGAAAACCGTTTGATGTTCCTCGAAGGATGGACAACAAAAGATAACGCCCAACTCCTGGAAGAGAAATTGGATGAACAAGGATACTTCTTTCGGGAAATCGAAATGGAAGAAGGAGAAAAAGCTCCCGTAAAACTGAAAAATGGAAGCTATGCCAAACTGTTCGAACCAATCACCAAACTATATTCGCTGCCGAATTACCTTGAGTTAGACCCTACGCCATTGTTCGCCCCTTTTTTTATGCTTTTCTTCGGGCTTTGCTTTGGCGATGGAGGCTATGGCTTAATCATATTACTCCTGTGCACAATACTGAAAAGCAAAGTTAGCGCCGATTTCAAGCCATTCCTTTCCCTGTTCCAGTGGTTGGGCGGGATGACTATTGTTATAGGTCTCCTGACAGGTTCGTTCTTGGGTATCGCTTTAGTAGACATACCGGCCTTCCAATCGGTAAAACAATACTTCCTGAATAGTGATAACCTCATGGTATTGTCTATCATCATTGGTCTCGGACATGTCATATTCGGTAAAACGGTTGCAGCATATAAAACGAAAGTTCAGAAAGGCTTTAAGTATAGCGTTGCCCCGTTTGCCTGGGTATTTGTTATTACTTTCCTTGTCATAGCGGTAGGGCTTCCCCTATTAAATGTACACCTGCCTCAGATAGTCACTTACATATGCTACGGAATAGCAGGGATAGCCTTATTGTTGGCCTTGCTTTACAATTCACCTGGGAAAAACATCTTCATGAATTTCGGCAATGGCCTTTGGAATACCTATAATATGGCTTCAGGATTATTAGGGGATACACTGTCTTATATCCGTCTGTTTGCTATTGGCCTTACCGGTTCTATATTGGGAAGTGTGTTTAACACCTTGGCAACGACAATGACCGATGGGCTTCCCGTAACCGTCAGAATTATCGTCATGCTGCTGATCCTTTTGATAGGGCATAGCTTGAACTTTGCACTATGTATGATTAGTTCATTGGTACATCCGCTTCGTCTGGTATTTGTAGAATACTTCAAAAACGCAGAATACGAAGGCGGCGGAAAAGAATATTTACCTTTTAGGAAAGCATAAATCAAATAAGAAATTAGTATAAGTAAAATAATTTAAATCAACTTGTTATGGAAATTTTATTAGCTTACATCGGTATCGCTTTTATGACAGGGCTATCTTTTATAGGTAGCGCTTATGGTGTAACAATTGCAGGTAATGCAGTAGTAGGTGCAATGAAGAAAAATCCGGACGCCTTAGGTTCCTATATTGCGTTAAGTGCGTTGCCAAGTTCACAAGGCCTGTATGGTTTCGTTGCCTACTTTATGATGAGTAGCTACTTAGTATCCGGAATCAGCATGTTGGCAGCTTGTGCTATTTTAGGCGCAGGTATCATGATGGGATTCTCAGCGCTTTATTCCGCTATCCGCCAAGCTCAGGTTTGCGCCAACGGAATAGCCGCCATCGGAGCAGGACACAACGTGTTTGCCGCTACTATGGTAATGGCCGTATTCCCCGAACTGTATGCCATCCTTGCATTGTTGGTTGTAATTCTGATTGGTGGAAATATTCCTGTGTAATTCAGATTTAAACCATAATATACGAGAAAAGAGACACCTTCAAGTGTCTCTTTTTTTATGGCTTGAATTTCAGTTCCAACTGGATCCCTTCTTGGGAAAGGGGACGGTGTTCTTCGTTATTGCTTATCGTCAATCCCATAAGGCGTACCTTCTTTTGGGAAGTATCAATATGTTTCAGCATCTCCTTGGCGCTATCCCAGAAAAATTTAAAATTGTCAACGGGAACTGGAAAAGTCTTGCTGCGGGTAATAATTTCAAAATCTGTATATTTAATCTTCAGAGTAATAGTGCGCCCGTAAAACGCTTTCGTTTCTATCCGTTCCCATGTTCTCCGGGCTATGTGGTAGAACTCAATAGTCATTTTGGTAGAAGCCTCCAAATCAGTCTCAAACGTATTTTCAGCGCCTACCGATTTGATAATACGGTTGGGGTTTATCTCACGGTCATCTATGCCGTGGGCATTTTCATAATACATATGTCCAGCCTTACCAAAGTGCTGTACCAACTGCATTTCGCTCATCATTTTTAAATCCGCTCCGGTATGGATGCCTAATTGATGCATCTTCTTGGCCGTAATTTTGCCTACGCCGAAAAAACGCTCTATCTCTAATGTCTCCACAAAATGTTCCGCGTCTTTAGGATGAACAACAAACAACCCGTCAGGCTTATTATAGTCCGACGCAATCTTCGCTAGGAATTTATTGTAGGAGATACCTGCCGATGCCGTCAATCCGGTCACCTCATAGATACGTTGTTTTATTTCCTTGGCAATAAGGGTTGCTGAAGGAATATTCTTATGATTTTCCGTTACATCCAGAAAAGCCTCGTCAAGCGACAGGGGCTCTACCAGATCAGTATATTCAAGGAAAACATCCATAAGCTGCCCTGATACTTCTTTATACACGTCAAAGCGTGGCGGAACAAAAATAAGGTGGGGACATTTGCGCAAAGCCGTTTTGGATGGCATAGCCGACCGCACGCCGTATCTCCTCGCCTCGTAACTGGCGGTAGCCACTACCCCACGTGCCTCGGCATGTCCCACAGCCAACGCTTTCCCCCTGTATTCCGGAAAGTCCCGTTGCTCGATAGACGCATAAAACGCATCCATATCTATATGTATAATCTTGCGCATTCCGGCACGAAGGTAGGCAAAAGAACGGATTACTAAAAATGAACCGGCATGTTGTTTTTTGATTATCTCTACTCCCAAAAAAGAAAAATACACTTGCGTAATTAAAAAAGATTGGTTTACTTTGCACACGCGAAACGGGAATGTATCGCCATTCTCAATAAGGTTCCTTGGCCGAGTGGCTAGGCGCCGGTCTGCAAAACCGTTTACGGCGGTTCGAATCCGCCAGGAACCTCAAGCAAAGCTCCGAAACGACTGATAATAAACAGTTTCGGAGCTTCTTTATTTTTAGGGATCGCAAATAGGGGCGGCAAACTCAAATAATACCCCTACTGCATATCAAAAATTTTGAGTGCCCCATTAGTGGCAAAACCTATATTCCCATCATTCAAATCCAGATTAGAATTAGGAGCGTGTAAATGCAATTCTACATAAGCATCCACCAGTTGGTCGTAAATACTTTCAAACGCTACTCTTTTATTTAATTTTTCTCCTTCACTAAGAATGTACTGTTTCGTAAAATTTATTGCTTCGGAATATTTTTCTGGATTCCTCATATATTTATCTAAATCGTCGAAAGTGGCATTTTGCCTGTATTCGACATCAGAAAAATAAATACTGAACCAAGCATGCTTGAATATAGATGCAAATTTTACTATCACATCCTTCTTTGAGCTTGCATCAATATATTCCTCAATAATGGCAAAAAGATTATCAGATTTGTTATTCTATTGTTCACAGACTGGTTTATTTTTGAATTTTATTCGCAGAACTTAGCAATGTAAGCAATACGGCAAACGATATGTTAAACCAAAACTTCCAATCATGAAGATTTATCAGCATAAGAAAAAATGTAATTATTTGCAAAAAAAACAAAATTGAGAATGATTGATTCCTGAGAAAAAAAATCCTAATTTTACTTGAAGACATCAATCCTTTTATTGCTTTTTTATTCGACTTGTCTAATACTGTTATTCCATTTACGTTTATTTCATCAACGGATTTTTTATAAATCTTGCAACCTATATTTACCACCTCTCTCTTTTCGGTATCTACGATAGCCCAATCAATCGAATTTGAGCCAAAATCAAGTCCTAAAATTCTTCCCATAAATAATTCGGTGTATATATTAAATTTCCTCTCTTACAAGTATTCCTTTTTCATCCAAACTAAATCTAAATTCTTTTACAGGAGGTGCTTTCGTATTTGTATAAGCCCAGATAATAAAGACTGGACTGCCCGATTCCATGCTAATAGTAGCATTGTAGATTTTATTGATTAGAGGTTCGTATTTAACTATTTCAAGAGCTTCAATAAGCCTATCTTTATATGTATAGGCTTCTTTTCCTAAAATACTCTCTGGCAAAAGGAGTTCATCTATGTCATAAGGCAATTCATTTGCACAATATTTAGGAACGTCAATATATTTATCATTAATTGCCTTGGGAGAAAATTTATACATTTGTTCTACTAATTCCATTTTATAATATTGTAAATTCCTTCCCTTGAATTTCTCCATAATAAAATCAATTTCCGAATCCTGCATTCTATATCCAAAATAAATACCCGTAACAGCTCTATAATCTATATCAAACAAGCCTTTCTCTTCAACGATTAAACGATACTCTTCCTCATGTTTCCAAGATAAAGACTTAGTACCTAAAAACACTTTCAACACTGGAGTAACATCTTTATTTTTCCCAGAGAGAATGGACATGTCAGCATTCGGAATACTTTTCTTATAATCAACATCAAAGTCATAGATAAACTGAAAGTATTGATTGTGATTTAACGATTTTTTCAGCATATCAATATCATATTCTATCGCAAATCCAGTATGCCCACTTCCATAATATGCCCAAAGTAGTTCGTTGTTTATATTGTTACTCAAAGAATAAACTCCTTTTTGAGTAAGTTTATCCAAAAAATCTGCATATTGCTTTTTTACATTCTGAGAATAATCCTTGAAAACATCAAGAAGCGAAGTTATGTCAGAGTCATTATAAAAACCTTCCGTTGGATCATTCAACAAATCAACAGTAGGAAGATAAATCTGATTATTGACAAGAGTGTTTACATCTCTCTCAAAGATTGATTGTCCTTCTTGGTCAAACACCCCGATACCACCTCTATACTTATATGCCTTCTTCATATTGTTATTTAATGACGAATTTACATATTTATTTTTTTTGATTTAGAGCCTGTTTAAATTTTATTCAACAATAATCTTATAGATGCGATTTTGACCATTTCCTCGGCAGAGTCAAAGGTCAGTTCGTAGTTCCGGCAAAGCCTTCTGTAATTGTCAAAC
>JAIRRS010000116.1 GCA_031255855.1 Tannerellaceae bacterium
CTTCATTTTCTCAGGAGAAGGGATGGATTCGAGTAATGCCAGAGCGCTGTCCGGGTAAGACGGCATCAGTTGTTCCGCCTGGGTAAGTTCTTCTATGGTGGTATGTCGATTGCAGGACAAAAGAAATCCTGACAATAGGATTAGAGTATATAGCTTGAATAAGATTTTCATAATGTACAAAGTCTTGAGCAAAGATATAATAGAAAATGAGATTATACTGTTTTATATAAATGTTTTCACGAAAACTTCGAATTTTCTTGGTTTTTTGATAAAAACCAACATTTGTATTTATCAAAAGGCTTTCTTACCTTTACGTATTGTTATTTGTGGAAAATATGCTGACAGCTATACAAATACAGGCCGTTGTAGGTACACTATTTTTTATCCTTTATTGTATCACGATATTGGGATTGGTGCTGGTTATTATTACTGAAAACAGGAATCCGTTAAAAACCATCCCTTGGGTTGTTGTGTTAATCCTTTTACCCGGATTAGGGCTGGTCTTTTATTTCTTTTTCGGACAAGACAACCGGAAGCAACGAATCATTTCGAGAAGGACGTACAAACGAATCATGAGACGCCCATTGTCCAGTAAGCAGCCACACGATCATTGCGCCGTTCCCGGCCCATACAAACCACTCTCCACATTACTAGGCAACAGCAATCAATGCCCTTTGTTATATGGGAGCGAAATTACCACTTATACGAATGGACATGATAAGTTCGAAGCTTTAATTGAAGAACTGGAGAAAGCCGAACACCATATCCATCTGCAATATTATATCTTCCTTGACGACGAGATAGGCAACCAGGTCAAAGAGGTGTTGCTAACCAAAGTGCAAGAAGGAGTTGAAGTACGCGTACTTTACGATGATGTAGGCAGTTGGAATGTGCGGCCGGCTTTTTACAAAGAAATGGAGGATGCGGGAATAGAGGTATATGCTTTCCTGAAAGTAGCATTCCCTATATTTACAAGTAAAGTAAATTACCGCAACCACCGGAAGATAGTCGTTATAGATGGCAAGGTTGGTTTTATGGGAGGTATGAACATTGCCGACCGGTATACCAAAGGGACTTCGTGGGGAACCTGGCGCGACACACATTTCAAAATTACCGGGAAAGGAGTCCACGGCCTGCAATCTGCTTTTTTGATCGACTGGTATGTAGTCAGCAAAAAGTTATTGAATAACGAAATCTATTATCCGTCTGTACCCGCCTATACAGACAATATCATGCAAATTCTGACAAGCGGGCCTACCGGACAATGGCGTACGTTGCTGCAAGCAGTCATATTCATGATAGCTAATGCTAAAAAATATATTTATATACAAACGCCTTACTTTTTGCCGACCGAAGGGCTAAACCAGGCATTGCAAACGGCGGCATTGGGTGGTGTCGATGTGCGGCTAATGCTTCCTAAATGCTCCGATACAAAAACGGCGAATATGGCTTCACATTCTTTTATCGACGATATGGTAAGGGCAGGCGCGAAAGTTTTCTTTTACGAACCGGGATTCTTACACGCCAAACTCGTTGTATGCGACGATGAATTGGCATGTATCGGTTCTGCAAACATGGACTTCCGCAGCTTTGAACACAATTTCGAAATCAATGCATTTGTCTACCAGAAAGATTTTGCCCTCCAGATGAAGAAAATATTCCAGTACGACAGCCATAGTTGTGAGAAGTTAATCCCTTCGCGTTGGCTTAAACGTCCGTTAAAACAACGGATATCAGAGTCGTTTATGCGTCTTTTCTCACCTCTTCTTTGATAAAAACACTGAAATTTACCGAACCGTAAATACGTCGTTGGCTAAAATAAGGCAATGAGGAAAAGTCATATCCTTTAGAATGTTCCATCACGAAAACACCTCCATTACGTAGTAAATCTCTCCCAAGTATAAGGGGAGGTATATCCGGCAACTCTTTCAAGACATAGGGAGGGTCGGCAAAGATGAAGTCAAAACTTTCTTTTGGAGCCGATTGTATGTAACGAAAAACATCACCGCGTATTAAAGTTAAATCATCCGTAGCCAATTCTTTGGCTACTTTTGCAATAAATGACGCATGCTGGTTTTCTTTTTCTACGGCCACCACTTTCCTGCATCCACGGGAGAGCAGTTCAAAGGAGATGCTTCCGGTTCCGGAAAAAAGGTCTAAAGCATCCAATCCTTCCCAATCAAGCAAATTGCCAATGACATTAAACATGTTTTCTTTTGCAAAATCAGTTGTCGGGCGTGCCTTGAACGAGGAAGGCACGTCGAAACGGCGACGGCCGTATTTGCCACTTATAATTCGCATACTGTCAATAATATTAAATCCATAGGAGCTTGTAGAATCTCGCCACCCATCAAATATGCTTCGGATGGTATTTCTATACGTCCCACATGTTGCAGATAGGTTTGCAGGGATGGAATCAATTGGTTGCATAAAGTGACTTCACCTGCCAATGAAAGATAGTCGTGTAACTGGTCTAGCCCGATTTGGCGCCATACATACAAAATAAAATAGAGTAGGTCGTCAAATTGCTCGTATGCGAACGTGTTGACAAAAAGTAATTTCCCTTCCGAAAAACAACTGATATCAACCATGTTCTCACGTATAACGACAAATAAATGTTTGTATCTTTCAGATTGACTCTGCTTCTGCAAAACAACGAGTTGGGGGGTCGTGTTATGGATATATATCGGATTGGTCAACGAACGGGAGCAAAATTCATAAATCTCCTCGTCGATATCATACACGACCTTTGTCTTATTGTTTTCTACCGAATCACTCAATATACGCTTTTCACAGGCTGTGAAATTAAACGAAAGAAAGTCCTCTTTCTTTTTTTCCTGAAATATGTTTTCAGGAATCATTGTATAACGGGAGGTTGCCACCAGCACATAGGTTCGCTTATAGTTCCATACCAGACATTCATTTTCAAAAAACAATTCTTTCAGGGATGTGGTATAAGGGAGGCTTCGGTCGAATTCAACTTTACGGTATAAAAAGCTTTGCGCCTCCAATGGATTATAAGCCGAAAAAGAAAGTCCATCCGGACAAAGCCGGATGGACATTATATATTTTTCCGAATTATCTATTGTAAACGTATCAGGAATGCTGATAACCATGACAAAATTTCCCGTTACTCCCAGTTTCCGGCATTATTGTTGATTTCAGTCAATGAACCAACTTTTAAACCGGGGAATTTACTTTGCTTTTCAACTTTGTCTATAGCATTCACCAACAGTTGATGATCCAAATCATCCAAGTATTCATCATATTTTACAGAAGCCTCGAATACTTTGATTTCATAGCCTGAATTGGAAGACAAAGTGGCTGTGTCCATGTGAAATTGCAATTGTGTGCCCGGGACATAACGAATATCGCCCGCATCGTAATTTTTCCCAAACAAAGTATCTTTAGCGATCACCCAGAAAGTATCACGCTTAATTAAGCCTTTCTTCACAGCTTCTTGTTCTGTCATACCTTTTTCCAATTGTTCGTCTGTCAAAACACCTTCCTTTGTAAGGAATGGCAACTCTTGTTCGTTCAAAAACTTAATCAAATCATCAAAAGAACCAGCATGCACCTTATGGACATTCTTATACTCTATCTGAGCTTTCCGAATTTCTATCAAGCGGGCGATTATTGCATCTTCACGACTTTTTTTCTCTTCATCAAATTCAATTGAGGTCATGATGCTCCTATAGCACATATAGGCCAACAAGATAACTGCTGCTACTAGCAAAACTTTCAATGTAACTTTCATGGTGTGTATTGTATTTTAAAATTTATTTCGTTCGGCAAATTTAAGAAAGAATCTTAAATACGCTACCTTTATCACAAAAATTATTGTACACAAAAATGATAAATCGTTATCTTGCACACCAAATTTTGCATAATTTTCCCTTTGAACCTACAGGAGACCAACAAATAGCTCTTGCCGCAATCATTGATTTCCTGACGTCCCGCGATGCAGAAACAATCTTATTATTAAAGGGTTATGCCGGTACGGGGAAGACTTCCCTGGTCGGAGCCTTAGTAAAAACCTTAACCGAACTTAAACAAAAAACTGTCCTTTTGGCGCCAACCGGACGTGCAGCCAAAGTTTTTTCGGTATACGCCGGCCATAAAGCATATACTATCCACAAGAAGATATACCGCCAAAAAGCGTTTTCCAACGAACCCTCAGGTTTTTTCCTGGTTGACAACTTGCATAAGGATACCTTTTTTATTGTAGATGAAGCCTCAATGATAACCAATGAAGGGTTGGGGCTATCTTTTTTCGGATCAGGCAGGCTGCTCGACGATTTGATCCACTATGTTTATTCCGGGGAAAATTGCCGCTTGTTATTGATGGGCGATGAAGCACAGCTTCCTCCTGTCATGCAAACAGAAAGCCCTGCACTAAGTCCCGGATTCCTGCAAGGATATAATTTACAGGTGACAACTTCGACGCTGACACAAGTGGTGAGACAAAACGAAACATCGGGCATCTTATTCAATGCAACCCGCTTACGGGAAGCGCTCCGCATGAAAAAAGTAGACATTTACCCCAAACTTGTCTTGAACATCTTTGCAGACATATGCAAAATAACGGGAAGCGATTTGATAGAAGCGATTTCTACAGCATACGACAAAGACGGTATTGAAGAAACTATCGTTGTGGTACGTTCCAACAAACAGGCGAATGTCTATAATAATGGTATTAGAACCCGCATTTTATGCCGTGAAGAAGAACTTTCTCCGGGAGACTACCTAATGATGGCAAAAAACAATTATTACTGGATGGACAAGCAACCGGAAATGGATTTCATTGCCAATGGGGATATTGCACAAGTGCTTCGTGTCAAGAAAACAAAAGAAATGTACGGTTTCCGTTTCACCACTATAGAAGTTCGTTTTCAGGATTATGAGTTGGAGGCAGAGCTAATAATCCTTCTCGACACCTTGCAAACAGAAACGCCCTCTTTGCCCAAGACGTTGAACGACAAATTATTTTATGCTATTCTGGAAGATTATGCCGACATTCCCACCAAAGCAGAAAAAATGGCAAAAATGAAAGCAGATCCTTATTATAATGCTGTGCAAGTTAAATATGCATATGCAGTAACTTGCCACAAAGCGCAAGGCGGACAATGGAAAAATGTTTTTCTCGACATTGGCTATATGGCGGAAGATAGAATGGGAGAAGACTTCTATCGTTGGTTATACACCGCTATTACGCGTGCCACTAAACATCTTTACCTTGTTAACATCCCATCTGCATATATAAAGTAAAATCCTGTTTTACAGCAATTTATTTCATTTGGATGATTCAAGGAAAACATCCCAATGATTTTGAAAGATCATCTCAATGAAACCGGGAAAACATGCAGATGAATTTTCCAAAACGTTCAGGCTATGAAAAAGCTCATTGACTTTTGATGCGGTTGTCCTAGTTCAACTTCTTGAATACAACCGTATTTCAAAATATTTAGTATCTTTGCCACAGTATTTTAAAGTGATATCATTTATGGATAATAAAGCAAAGATTGATTATTTGCTGTTCGATATAAAAGAATTGGAAAAACTCGTTGCAGGAATGCGTGATGCAGAAGTATATCCGGTTTCTTTTTTCAGCCAGACATTTGATTTGGCACACAAGATATTGAACGATTTGCATGTTTTTGAAGAAGATCAAATTGAAGTGTTCCGTAAACAGATGGAAGAGCATTTGGCGTTGATCAAAACGATTTCCCCCCAACCCCAAGTACCGCCTCAGCCTGTCATATTGGAAGTGTCTGAAAACGAAGAAACAGTGGAGGAAAAGCCTGCGATTGCAGAAGAGCCTGAAAAGGAAATTCATGAAGAAAGGCCTGTTGTTGTGCCTGAACCTCCGGTTGTAGAATCCACGCCGGTAACCCCGCCGGTAGAAAAACATACCGTATCCATACACGAAGTATTGGAGAAACAGAATCTGTCGGATTTGCGAAAGGCTTTCAGCCTGAATGATAAATTTTATTTCAGGAAAGAATTGTTTGGCGGAGATGAAGCGAAGATGAGTAAGGTTATTTCCGACCTCAATAATATGCACTCATACGAAGAATCGGTAGCTTATCTGAACGAAAAACTCAATTGGAATATTGAAGATTCTACAGTAACCGAATTCCTCAAGTTGTTAGAGAAACGTTTTCATTAAAAACGTACATGGCAAAATTGTTCGTTGTGCCCACCCCTGTGGGAAATCTGGAAGACATGACATTCCGGGCTATCCGTGTGTTGAAAGAAGTTGATTTGATTTTGGCGGAAGATACACGGACGACAAGTTTTTTATTGAAACACTTTGAGATACAAAATAAAATGCAGTCGCACCATAAATTCAACGAACATAAAACGGTAGAACACATGGCGTCGCGTATTTTGGGAGGCGAGACGATTGCCCTTGTCTCCGACGCCGGAACACCGTCTATTTCCGATCCGGGGTTTATGTTGGTGCGCGAATGTGTGAGGCAGGGGATTGAGGTGGAATGTTTGCCGGGCGCTACAGCTTTTGTTCCGGCCTTAGTGAGTTCAGGGCTACCCAGCGACAAATTTTGTTTTGAAGGTTTTCTCCCTCAGAAAAAAGGGAGGCAAACCCGGCTAAAAGAATTAGCGGAAGAATACCGTACGGTCATATTTTATGAATCACCTTATCGCCTGGTAAAAACACTTACCCAATTTGCTGAATATTTCGGGGGCAAAAGGCTGATATCCGTTTCACGCGAAATATCCAAGCTGCACGAAGAAACGATAAGGGGTACGATTGAAGAAGTAATGTCCCATTTCACCTTGAACGAACCGAAAGGTGAAATTGTTATTATACTAGACGGCCTGAAAGAAGGTAAAAAAACGAAAGAAAAAAGTAACGTTTAAATTAAAGCAAACAGAGATGAAAAAAGTATTATTGGTTTGTATAAGTACGATTTTATTAGCCTCTTGTGCGCAAAACACAGCCGAACAAAAGAGGCTAAAAGCTGAAAAGGACTCTTTGGAAATAGAAAATGCCAAAAATGTCTCGGAAATGAACGAGATGTTGTCTATCCTGAATGATATCGAAGCAGACTTCCAATCCATCCGCGATGCCGAGAACTATCTGAATATCCAACAACAAAAAGATGGTGAACTGACGCCTAATGCTCGCGAACAAATACGTCAAAACATGGAGTTGATTCGCGAAACGCTAAAAAAGAATAAAGAGCAAATCACCCAGTTGGAAGCTAAACTAAAAAAAAGTAACGTCCAGTCGTCAGCGCTAAGAAAAACGATTGATCGCCTGACGGCAGAATTAGACCAGAAGGCCAATATGATTATGCTTTTGCAGGAAGACCTGGCAAAAAAGAACGTACGTATCAAAGAGTTGGATGAAATGGTGGCTTCTCTCAATGAGAATGTGGAAGACCTTGCTGCCGCAACCGCAGTGCAGGCTGAAAAATTGAAAGAACAAGAAAAAGCGTTGAATACGGCCTATTATTGTTTCGGTACTTTTAAGGAATTGAAAGAACAAAAAATACTCTCCGGAGGTGGGTTGTTTGCTAAATCAAAAACATTGCAAGATGACTTCAACAGGGATTATTTTATTTCAATAGACACCCGGGAGGTCACAGAAATACCCTTGTTTGCAAGTAAAGCAAAATTGAAATCCAACCATCCTGACGGCTCTTACGAGTTTCGGAAAGATCCGGACGGTAATATGATTTTTAGAATTACAGATGTTAAATCATTCTGGAGCGTGGGAAAATATTTGGTGATTGAAGTTTCTTGATGAAATATAAAAATCTTTTTATTGATCTCGACGATACCCTTTGGGATACGTATCACAATAATAAAGAATGCCTCAAAGAAATATATACTGTTTATCAATTCGATGAACATTTTGAAACTTTTGAGGCATTCTATGATTATTATATGCCGCACAACCTGCAACTGTGGGCACAATACCGCAATCATGAAATAAACAGGCAAACCTTGATTGTAGAACGTTTTCGCTATGTCTTACGGATAAAAGGTATAGACGATGCCGAATCGGCATTAAGATTAAACCACGATTTTTTGGAACGAACAACAACCAGAACTCGTCTCGTGCCCGGCGCCATCGAACTTTTGGAATACCTGAGACCTTCCTATAAGATGTATATCCTTTCCAACGGTTTTCGAGAAGTGCAATCCCGGAAACTGCAAAATTCAGGTCTGGCTTCTTATTTTATCCGTATGGTTCTTTCGGAAGATGCCAATATCCAAAAACCACATAAAGAAATATTTGATTATGCGTTGATAAATACCAACTCGCGTCGGCATGAAACATTAATGATCGGCGATAGTTGGGATGCCGATATCGTAGGAGCCCACCATGCTAAAATAGATCAGTTGTGGCTTAATCCCGAAGGGATTCCGTCTAAAGATTTTACGCCTACGTTTACAGTCTGTTCGCTGGAAAAGATAAAAGAAATTTTATAATCACGACATGAAAATATCTTCCTTAGTTAAAATTCCGATGTGAAGTGGAATTTAATATCAGGGAAGTCTTGCTGTGCCATTGTCAGCACATAAGATGAATCAGCCAGGTAAACATCGCGTCCTTCTTTATCCAATGCCATATATTGAGACTTGCGTTTTTTGAAGTTGTCCAACATTTGTGTATTATCACTTTCGATCCAACAGGCCTTATACAAGCTAATCGGTTCCCATTTACATTGTGCGCCGTATTCATGCAAAAGACGGTATTGGATGACTTCAAACTGCAATTGTCCGACTGTCCCGATAATCTTTCGTCCGTTGAATTGGTTGGTAAACAACTGGGCGACTCCTTCGTCCATCAATTGTTCGATGCCTTTATTCAATTGTTTAGCTTTCATTGGGTCGGCATTTTCAATGTATTTGAACATTTCAGGTGAGAAGCTGGGTAATCCTTTGAAATGGAGTTCTTCGCCGGCTGTCAGCGTATCGCCTATTTTAAAGTTTCCAGTGTCGGGTAAGCCTATAATGTCCCCTGCAAAAGCTTCGTCTAACACTTCTTTCTTCTGCGCCATAAACGCTGTTGGACTACTGAAACGCATCGTCTTGTTGAAACGTACATGTTTATAAATCGCATTCCGTTCAAATTTGCCCGAACATATCTTTACGAAAGCAATACAACTCCGGTGATTTGGGTCCATATTGGCATGTATCTTAAAAATAAAACCGGCAAAATTATCTTCTTCCGGTTCAACTATGCGTTCCAACGCTTGTACGGGACGGGGTGACGGAGCAATGCGGATGAAACAATCCAGTAATTCCTTTACCCCAAAGTTATTCAAAGCAGAACCGAAAAACACTGGGGCTATATCCCCTTTCAAGTATGTTTCTACATCAAATACAGGGTATACACCTTCTATTAATTCCAAATCTTCACGTAACTTGGCAGCCAAAGGTGCACCAATATGGTTTTCCAACTCGGGGTTGTTGACATCTTTAAATTCAATGTATTCTGTTACATACTGTTTGCTGGGAGTATATAGATCCAGTTTTTGCTCGAAAATATTATACGCTCCTTTGAAGCGTTGCCCCATGTCAATCGGCCAGCTTAACGGGCGTACTTTGATTTGCAGTTCTTCTTCTATTTCATCTAATAAATCGAACGCATCTTTTCCCTCACGATCTAACTTATTTACAAATACTATCACAGGGGTTTTACGCATCCGGCAAACCTCCATCAGTTTACGGGTTTGTGCTTCTACCCCTTTTGCTGCATCGATGACAATAATGACACTGTCGACGGCTGTAAGTGTACGGAATGTGTCTTCGGCGAAATCCTGGTGTCCGGGAGTATCAAGGATATTTATCTTATGATTTGCATAATCGAATGCCATAACGGAAGTCGCGACCGATATTCCACGCTGCTTTTCAATTTCCATCCAGTCCGAAGTCGCTGTTTTCCTGATTTTATTGGATTTTACAGCTCCGGCTACGTGGATAGCGCCTCCGAACAATAATAACTTCTCAGTTAACGTTGTTTTCCCCGCATCCGGGTGACTTACAATTGCGAATGTCCTCCTTCTCCTGATTTCTTCAGAATATGCCATATATTTCTTTATGCTTTTAGTTTACTAATCATTTGCCACAGGCTTTCTTCCCAATGTGGAATAGTAAATCCGAATGTCCGTTTGATTTTTCCCTTGTTCAACACACTGTATTGCGGACGTATTGCGCGGGTAGGATAGTCTTTCGTGTCTATCGGGAATACTTTACATGAAATATCGGTAAGTTGGAATATCTTTACCGCAAAATCATACCAGCTGCAAACACCTTCATTGGAATAGTGATATATTCCGCTTTTGAAACTTTCTTCTTCCGAATGATCAATGATAGATAATATGACTGAAGCTAGGTCTCCGGCATATGTAGGGGTTCCTATTTGATCGAATACGACATTTAATTCGTCTTTTTTCCTTCCAAGACTAATCATTGTTTTTACGAAATTGTTTCCATATTCAGAATACAGCCACGAAGTCCTGATTATAACCGATTCTTTACAAACTGCTTTCAAAATAAGCTCGCCAGCTTGTTTTGTTCTTCCGTAAACAGACATGGGGCATGTATAATCCGATTCCACATAGGGGATACTGTTTGTCCCGTCGAACACATAATCCGTGGAAACATGTATGACTTTGCCTTTTATCATAGCGGCTACTTCGCCTATATTCCGTACGGCATCGCGGTTTATCTTATAGCTCAATACTTCTTCGTCTTCGGCTTTGTCAACAGCAGTATAAGCTGCACAATTCACAATATAATTCACCGCGTGTGTCTTGGCAAATGCCAAAAGTGTGTCTTTATCACAAATATCCAGTGACTCGATATCCGTAAATATGAACCTATATTGTGAAAATTGCTTGGATAGTGCGCGAATAGATTTACCCAACTGTCCGTTGGCTCCGGTTACTAAAACTCTCTTCATATATATTAATCCTCTAAATTTAATTCTCCGTTTGAATCCGCCCTGTATTTTTCGGAAAGCATCGCAAGAAACAAACTGATCTGTTTGATTCCTTCCAAAGTTTCAGCACTTACTTCATGATTTTGCATCTTTAGCATCAGGTAGCCGTAAACAGCAGTAAAACAGGTCTCCAATTCCGATACATTCTCACTGCCTGCTTTGCTCCGAAGTTGTACGATATAAGGCAATGTCTTATAATAAGCCGCGCTATAAACCATTTCTTTCGGTGATTTCAAAAGGCGAAGGTGAAGGTCGGTCAAAGCAATTATGACATTTTTATTTAACTGGATATGTCCCTTTTCCGTTACGCCTTCCGAACGCATCATTTCAATCAATTCTTCATACCAACGAGTGATTTCTCCTTTCACTTCCTCCGGCTGAGCGTATTTGGCAATCACAGTCCGACGTATGGAATCAATATCGAAACCATTGGCACGTATGAGGTCTTCAACCTGCCACATATACAACAAATACTCTGCAATATTTTCTTTTCTTTTTCGCCGGGCAATAATCATGGATGCAAAGATAAGTGATAAAGGTCAAATATCATCAGCTATCTTTCATCTTTAGGTTATACAATTTACTGAGCTAACGAAAAACGTATACTGACACCATAACTGGAGTTGGATGTAGGGTAGGAAGCGCTGGACACCAACGGTTCGTTTATCTGCAAATCATAAAAAGCACGCAATGTAAGAGCACGGCTTATACCATAATCGGCTGAGAACTGGATTGTTTTAGCCACATTACCACTGGTGGCCTGTGAAGTGGCGTCTTCCAGCTTGCGTATCAACGACTGCATTTTTCGGTAAGAGAAATCCAAGCGTACATTCAAATCATTGCTGAAATTCTGGGCCGCCCTCATCTTTAATACTTTGTTAAATTCCGTCAGTTTATATCCCATGCCAATGATGAACTCATTTGTGTGGGACTCCACTAATTGGTAGGATGAAATGTTTAAATTCAGGTTGCGTGTCGTACGGTATTCGGCACGGGCGGTGATATTATTCAGTAATGTGCCATCCAGCCCAATCAGTGGATTAAAACCGTCGGTTATGCTAACGGAGGAGATGTCGTAGGGTGAAGAAGGAGTCGGATTGTTTGTCAGCACATCCTTAATGAAGCCAAGCCCATCCTGTCCGGAATCGGCCCAATTAAGGAACGAACTGAAAGCCCCTACTGAATAGGTTGCCCTGTATTGATGATTCAATAACAATGTTTTAAAAGCTTTTTTTATGACTGGGATCTGCATCAAACCTTCATAAGTCACACGCCAGTTAGGAAGCAGACTCAAAATAGAAGGGAACGCAGACAGTGATATCTTCCGGGGATTCTTACCTGTATAAGCCGCGAGGAAGGCCGGTACCAGCACGTCTGTCGAATTCGGATTCAGACCTCCATATTCGGACGGATTATAACTGCTCCCGGCAATATCTGTATTCTTCAAAAAGCCGGTATTAGGATAAACCGTATTCGTATACCGACTTTCTAATCGTCCGGCAATAATGTCCCGATTTGTAAGGAATTTATCAAATGTTTTAGACCGGTAGCCATTTTTGAGACTTCCCATGCCTTCAAATGCCGATCCGACAGCCATCGTGGTCATCGTAAACGAGCCTCCATATATTTCAGGCATACCATTATACATATATTGGATTTCCGTATTCCTGGTGTCTGTCCGAAGTGCGTTCAAATCTATCTTCAGGCCGGGAAGTGGTTCCAGATTCATATTTACCGTCAGTGTTTTTGCACTGTTAATAATAGCGGGATTCACGTTGGTTTGCGTCATAATCAACCAATCCTTTTCTGCCAGTTCGTCAATATAGCTTCTTCTTACCGACCCAAAAGCGAAACCTACCCCCGGCGCAAAAGAGCTACCCAAACGTCCTTGTCCGAAAATATCGCCGATTTCAGGACGGAAACCAGGTACCATCATACCGTCTGTTATTCCATATTGGACATTCATGCGTCGTATCATCATCAGGAAGCGGCTACCGTATTCAGCCGCTTTGACTACAATCTCCGGTTGAGTTGATTCCACGGGTGTAATGGTTAATTTCAAGTTGACAGAGTCTCTGTTTTCTATTTTCAGCCGGGAAAAATCCAACGGTTTGAACTTAACCCGGTATATTTTTCCATCTGCACCCCGGGCCGTGACACGAAGTTTTTTTGTAAGCATCTGGTGATTGACTATCGTGGCGCTATCTTTACTCAACTGCACATCCATTTCACGCTTCACAGGTTCTTTCTTTTCTTGTCGGCGCTGACCATCTTGCCTGTTTGAGCTTGGAGTTGTGCGAATTGAGCCATATTTTTGATTGACGGAACGGAGGAATTGATTCTTATTATAGAAATTCAACAGGTTAAAACTACCTTGCAGATTAATCTGCCGCTGGTTGCGGATAGAATTGCCTATTTCAACGGCATCGTCTATTATGGCTCCCCTGTCCCAGTTATAAGAAGCGTTGTATGCAACCGAACTATTTACCCAATCAAGTATAGGGATGAACTGGAAGGGTAAATTATATGTCACATTAAATGTTTGGTCGTAGCGCATGGGCCGTCCCAAATCGGCAATACTTTGCTTCACCGAATCCTTCCACATCTGATATTGGTCAGGATTCAATTTTTTGTTTACTTGCACATGAGGTTCTTCAATACGTGCGTTTGTGCCCGAAGAGAATGAGGCCCTGAGGCTGTTCGTAAAACTCCATGTGAGGTTGAACGCCCTGTCCCAATAGAAATTCTGGCTGAAAGAAACAGGAATATGATTCTCGCCCGGATTATTCAGATCTCGCAATTGTATTTCGTAATAATTACGCATCATGGCTGTCTGGAAACTAATATTGGCCGGAAGGTAATTGAAGCTCAACTGCTTGATGTAGCGTGTGTATCCGTTATCTCGCCTTACTTTTTCAAATGGCCGGAAAGGGCGTACGTAAGGCGTATAATTGTACGCGAAGTTCGCCCTGTAATCTTTGGTTGTTTCGTATTCGGTATCCGGCGTATTCCGCTGGTTTTCGCTATACGAATATCCAACCGTAAAGTTTGTCGGGTCGTACGGCATCGGATTTTTGCTCTTTATGTCTACCCTTACGTTGGTCAGGGCAATGCTTTTTACGGTTGTCCGTTCACGGGCAAAGCTTATTATGGAATCTTTTTCCGCTTTGGTTTCCACTGATTCCAAAGCATCCTTTAGTTTTACATCCTGGTCTAACGGATTGTATTTGGGATCTATGATTTCTTTCGAGTACGCGTAGTATAGGGGCAGGCTCACGTTTGCCTTTTCAGGGAAAAACTTCCCTAATTCAAAATTGGTCGCTATGCTGTATTGTTTGTAATCATCAAGTCGTCGTTCGTTCACGGATTGATCCAATCCCCCGAATCCGGCTGTTTCGATACGTCCTGCCAAATTTACTGTTCCAAAATCAGAAAAGGCAACATTCAGGTTGGCGTTGGCCGCCCATCCGCCTTCTTCGTCAAAATCGGTCAAGCGCAATTCATTTACCCATACTTCAACACTTTTTGTGTCTTTTGATTTGTTGCGGACACCAATCATAATAACTTTTACTTCGGCAAGGCTGGGATTTCCAACTACGCTGATCGTGTTCTTGCTATTGTCGGGGTCGTATTCGGAATACACGGTTTGATAACTTACCTCGTTTTGCCCCGCGCGTTTGTGGCGGTTGCGGTTCAACTTCAGATTGGTCAGTACTTCAAACCTAAAGTCCATCTTATTACTTGCCGGCCACACGATTTCGCGATGGGTCGGATTATTGTCGAAGTAATCTTCGTGGGGGGTCAACGTCAACGGCACCTCGTATTCATAATAATTATTCTTGTAGTCGGAGCCCAAGCGGATAAACACCGACAAGTCATTGTCGGCAAGAGGGGTCACTCCAACAGCGGTAGAAGCCAATGCCTCGGCATGTGTAAATAGCTGCATCCGCTTGTAACGGCGGAAATCGAAATAGGTATTTTTGTAAATGGCCCGGGCATCTTGCGACGACAGGTTCGTTATTTTCATAGACAACGCCTGTTCGTTTAATTGCACAAGTTGGGGCTGCCCAGGATCGGTCATGCGGGATATTCCCGGAGGCAAGACATAGTGGATAGGCTCTTTGTCTCCGTTCTCTTCTATATTTACGGCCGCCACATCTAATGAGGCAATCTCCATAGGAGGAGGAATGTGAGTCGGAAAAAGATCTTGTGTATAATTACGCCATTCGCCACGTACCAATTCAAATTTACCGAAACGGAGAATCGTAGTATCATTAAATCCAGTCATATACATGCGCATAAAACGGATCGTTTTAAAATCACGGATGGAACCAACCGCATTCGTGAATTGCTTAACAGGTATTTTGAACTGGTACCAGAGGACTTCTGCTTTATCCCCTGTCGCCAATTTTGCCGTAGCAAGCCTTTTGTCTACAATGTAATTGCTGCCCACCTCCATATCTTGCGGACGCAGGGAAATTTTATATTCGAAATACTTCTCGTTTTCATCCATTGTATTGTCTTGGTTCAGGTCTTCCACGTCGGGCGTAGTTCGTGCCGATGTATCGAAGCGTTCTCCTGATTCTTCCGCCGAACGGGAATTTCCTTCCGTACCGTTGTAAAATTTATACCGGTCAAGGATGCTCATCTTCATTTCGTCTTGTGCTGCTCCACGATAATGGCGAAAATTATCTCCGGCAGGGTCATTGTAAAACTGCGTCATTATCTCCGGCATCAGTTTTCCTTCCAGTTTTTGCAGAAATCCATTATAAGCGCCGAACGTCCGCTCCTCTTCCGTTGAAAGACCATTGAAACCCACGTCTTGCATCTTGCGGGCGCCCGCTGTATTGTCGAACGCATATACTGTGCTTTGTTGCTTGGGGACTTTTCCCCAGACTGTTGTATCGACTTTGGATAAATCACCGTCGATGGGCAACCCGTTCTCGAAGAACTTTTTCTCATCTTTCAGAATATCCTCTGAGATTTCTCCAAGGTTGAAATACAAATCTCCGCCGGCAGCTTGGGGCTTGTTTGCATACGGATCCATCAACCAAAATTCAATGTACTCAATGTTGGCTGTCTCAAAATCACTTTGGTCAATCTTTCGCATTATGCCGCCCCAGCGTTTCTCCGGATTCATCAGTGTCCCATCGGAATTGATTCCGTTGGCATCCAGATTATAAGGGCCGCGTTCATTCGGATAATAAGCTACGTTCAATACCGGCAACAGGGTTGGCTCATTATAGGCCAGTTGTCGCTTGGGGAATAATTCTTCTACATAAACAGCCCTTACACGATGGTCTGACAGTTGGAGTTTATCCTGTCTAAGGTGCGTTGGCATCAGCGACGAGTTGGGTCGTGAGAAAATACCATCTATATAATACCAAGCCATCAAAGCGCGGTTTTTACCGTAGTCAATATTGTTCACCAAACCGGCTTCGGGGAATTTTGCGTTCGCACCGTCTTCGTAAGGAGTACTGGCCAACGTCCACGGATGTGGATTCAACAGGTCGAAACCGCTTTGGGTGGATTCGAAATCATCGATATATGAATAGCCTCCGGTATATTTGTTTTCGTAATGCCCGGCAATCAAATGGGCAAACTCCGCGTTGAAGGATATCTGGCTTGGCCTGGTAAGCGTAAGCAGGGGCAACTTGTCAAGCAGATTGGTGAGCCATTGGCTTTCGCCCTTGTAAGAGGTGTTTACTCCCCATAAGGTATTCTTTACAGATTCCTCTCCAAACGTTGTTTTGGTAGTCAACGGCATTTCCGACAAGTGCATAACAGTAGCCCCGATATTGAAGTCGGGATTAAACTGATAGTTCAAATCCACGCCCATCATCGTTTTTCGCTGCATGCTATAAACCGATTGGTTTTCAAGGTTCACATCTACAGGCGTTCCGGCGGCAATGATGCTTTCATTCAGTATCGTCACCGTTCCCGATGTGTAATCTACAATATAATCTACATTTTCGGTAAGCACTACCCCGCCGGCAGTTACCCGTACCGAACCACGCGCCACATTACTGGCGCCCAACTGGATTTCCGCACCCGACGACGCCTTGTATTCGCCACGCAGGATAAATTTGTTCTTTTCGGCAATCTGGCGTGCCACCGTCAGGGTCGAGTCGTACAATTCCTGGTAAACATATTTTTCGGCGATGGACGAGTTTCCTATTTTTTCCTTCAGATACGAGCCGAAAGGCTCTACAACCGGAAAAATAATCCGCCCGTTTTCGGGTAGCACGGTAACACCTTCGACAAAATCGTAAAAACCGTCGGGGTATGGTTCGTTCTTCGAGTCCAGGCGGTCCAAGTTCATTACCCGGAGCAAAAGGGAATCTTTGATATTTCCTTCGGGGATATAATTAATATAGGTACCTGTTGTGTCGCTTTGATATAAAATATTGAGGCGAAAACGTTCTTTCTCTACCGAGTAGGCATCCAGTGAATAGATGTTCTTCATCATCAAATTCCAATACTTCATGTCGGGCGACATGGACTTTCCTTTCAATAATTTGACAAACAAGCAATCAGTCGTGCTCCGGGAATTGTCGGTTGAAAACTCTCCCACCTGATACGCTATCCCATTGTATTGAAAATCGTAGGCAACGGCAATAACCTCATCGGGTTGCAATTGTATCTTGAGCGAAACATAGCCCAGTTGCTTGTTTACCGTATATTCGGACTCATCCAGGCGACGGGCGCTTTCTATTTTTTCATATTCTCTTCCGCTTTCCAACAACCCGTCGAATGTTTGGTTTACCGAACCTATTTTCCTTGCACCGGCATAAGCGGCGCTATTAACTGTTGAATACAGCGTGTTGGCATTATTATAAGGAATAGACAATGAGCCTGTTGGACTGAAGGCAGGATTGGCGATATATCTATGCTCGGCTAAATCCGTATAGGCCACGATATTTCTTGCCTGGTCGTAATTACCTCGTTTATTGGTAATCCAGACCTCTACCCGGTTAATCGTTACTGCCGAACGGATATAGGGCAATTGTGCCAACGCGTAGTCGTAATTATCACGGAAATAATGGCTTAAGAAGAAGTGACGGTTTTCGTCGTAATTGTCTATCGCTACTTCAAACGGGCGAGTCTGGACACCTCCCTTCGAGCTGACAGTTTTCGATTCCGATTCTTGTTGCGCCAATAAAGCATTGATGCGTAATTTGCCGAACTGCAAGTCGGCCTTCATGCCAAACAAAGCGCTCCCTCCGTTAATAAGCGAGTTGTTCGTTGTCATGCTCACATTACCGGCTTCAATACTTTTGATTATTTCATCTTCATCGCCGGCGTACGCCAATTTAAGTTTTTTCGAATCGAAGTCGAACGTCGTTTCGGTATTATAGTTCATTCCGAAATTCACCTTTGTCCCAACAGTGGCTTGGACATTAAGCTGGACATTTTCGTCAAAATTAAAGAAGGTGCGGTTGCGGGCACGTTCCGGCAAAGAGGGATTTCGCGTTTTATTCGTTTTCAGCCCCAATGTTATTTCTGCCGAACCCTGGGTACGAACACGGACGCCTCCGGGACCAAAAATCCTGTCTGCCGGGCCGATGTTGAATTGCATGTCCGTGAGATTGAATTGCTTGTCGGCTTCATTCATGAACTCTTCCTGGTTCTTTTGGCGGAAATAGGAACGGATGGATTGTTGCAGGCTGTAATTCTGGTACTCTTCCGGGGTGAGGGTAAGGGGCGTTCCCAGTTCCATATCGCCCACTTTGGTGCGAACAATGTATGTCCCGGTTTTTATATCATATTCCACCTCGGTTTTCACATTTTCAGGATCATGCAAATCGGCCGGCAACTCTTTCAACAAATCGTCATATTCTTCAGGCTGTGTTTTGGCAACCGGAAAGCGCGGGGGAATCGTGTCTTCTTCCTGGAACAACAATTCTACTTCGGGTAATGCGGTGGTATATGTCAAATAGTCGGCATTCAAAGACAAGAAGCCGATACTCGACGCCACGACCATCAACAAGGTGATATATGCAAATCGTTTCTTCATTAAAGCATCCTAAGAGCGCTCTTTATCACCTGCTCGACAGGCAAGGCAGGCGAACTTTTCAAGATGGATACAACCGCTTTCTGGGAAGCCGCTTTCTGGAATCCCAACATAACCAACGCGGCCACAGCTTCCTCCGCAATATGTCCGGTACCCGTAACGCCAGTGGCGTCTGTCAGAGAAGCTGCTTCCACAGGTTTTACTTTGTTTTTTAAATCCACGAGGATACGTTGTGCCGTTTTCAGCCCTATGCCTTTCACACCTGTGAGCGCCGTTTCATTATTCGCGGCAATCACCTCAATCAGTTCGGCCGGCGGGATAGACGACAGAATCATCCGGGCCGTGTTCGGACCAACGCCCGAAACAGTGGTGAGCATAAGGAAAAGTTCGCGTTCCGCCCTTTCGGCAAAACCATACAACAGATGGGCGTCTTCGCGGATTACCTCATATACATAAATCATCCCCGTTGCCTTCCCGTTAAAAGCGCTGTAAGTATTGAGTGAGATATTGAGCTCATAGCCTATTCCTCCACACTCTATAATCAACCGCGCAGGCGAGAGCTCAACAATATCTCCCTTTATATATTCTATCATTTTTTTCTCTTATCAATTCGTACCTGTATTAACGGAATATATCGGGTAAATATTATCTCATAAACACGAAAAATCACCGGATACCAGCATTTTATTGCTTCCAGAAACCAGGAAGCAATATCGTCAATACCGTAAACATTTCAAGACGCCCTACCATCATAAGAAAAGCAAGGAACCATTTCGACACGGTGGGTACTCCCGCATAGCTGCATACCGGCCCTAAATCACCCAAAGCCGGCCCCACATTGCTGATGGCCGAAATACTTGCCCCTACAGACTCTTCAAATCCTACGCCGTCGAACATTAAGACCAGGCAACTGACCAATATTAAAGTAATGTAGACAAAAGCGAACGCCAATATCTGATGCACAATATCGGCCGACACGACATGCCCGTTCATGCGGACAGGAAGAATCGCCTTGGGATGGGTTTGCCTAAGGAAGGCATTGGAAAGGTTTTTGTTCAGGATTACAAACCGCCCCATTTTGAGACCACCGCTGGTAGAACCGGCACAACCTCCTACAAACATTATCGTAAGGACAATGAGCCAGAAAAAAGCCCCCCAGGAAAGATATTGGGTGGTAAAAAAACCGGTAGAAGAGATTAACGATATGACCTGGAATGCCGAATGGCGGAAAGCTTTTTCCACTCCTGAAACAAAATCATTATACAAAAGCCAACTTGTTGTGATAGCGACGACCGCCAACAGGAAGAAGAAGAACCAACGGAACTCTTCATCGGCAAACAGTTTCTTTGGGCTTCCTTTTATAAAGAAATACAACAGTGTCATATTTACCGAACCGATAAACATGAATATCATCACTACATATTCCACATAGGCCGAATCCCAATAGGCAATGCTGGCGTTTTTAGTGGAATACCCACCCGTCGACATGGTCGTGAGGGCGTGGTTGATGGCATCGTATATATCCATGGGGCCTGCCCATAGAAGTCCTACCAGGATGATTGTAAACAAGAGGTAAACTCCCCAGAGACGTTTGGCCACCTGTGTCACACGCGGCAGAAAACGTTCATGCGTAATTCCTGTGGTTTCGGCATCAAACATCTGCGAAGCGCCTCCGCCGAATATGGGCAACAATGCCACGGTGAACACCACAACGCCAAGACCTCCCTGCCATTGGGTGAGACTTCTCCAAAACAAGATTCCTTTGGGTAAGGCTTCAATATCCGTTAAGATGCTGGCGCCGGTAGTCGTAAACCCCGACATGGTTTCAAAATAAGCATCCGTGATATTGTTGATATACCCGCCAATATAATAAGGAAGCATCCCCAAAAGGGACAAAAATGTCCAAGTGAGCGTTACAATCAACATCCCTTCCCTGCGGCCTGTGGCAAATTCGTTGGTGCGGAATCCTATCAGGTAGAAAAGAATGCCCACTCCAAGCAATATACCGCTTGATATAAGCAAAGGGCAAAAATCCCCTTCCTTATAAATAAATGCCACCGCCACGGCCATCAACATGAAGAGTGTTTCCAGGATAAACATGGATCCCAGCATCTTCATAATAAAACGAACGTTCAACATATCTAATTGAAATAATCCTCTAATTTACGCATCGCCGTATTAAGACAGAAAACGACCACGTTGTCGAATGATTGTATCTGCGTATTCCCGTCTATCATCATAGGTTCGCCGTCTCTTATCAATCCTCCCAGAGTCATGTCTTTGGGAAGATGCAGATCTTTTACCCGTTTCCGGGTAATTTTAGAATTTGGACGTGCAATCAACTCCGCCACGTCGGCATTGGCAAAGGCAAGGCTCTTTATGTTCGACACATCCGCATCCAACAGGAATTGGTAAATATGGCTGGCCGCTATCAGTTTTTTATTTATCACCGCGCCGATGTCCATATCTTCGGCCAATGGGATGTAATCAAGGTTTTCAATTTTGGCAATGGTTTTAACCACCCCGTGTTGTTTGGCTGCCAGGCAGGCCAGGATGTTTGTACTTTCGTTTTCAGTCAACGCGATAAATGCTTCCGAATCTGTAATCCCTTCCTGTATGAGCAAGTCCAAATCACGCCCGTCGCCGTTAATTATCAACACATTACTTGGAACTACTTCGGATATTCGATGGCTCTTTTCCTTATTCAGTTCGATTACCTTGATACGAATATTGCCCGGCAGGTACTGGCAGGCACGGAGGGCGATACGGCTTCCCCCCATGATGATTATTTTTTTAACTTCAGGATCCTTTTTCCCGGCCTGTACTTGTATATCTTTTATATGTTCCTTGGTGGTAGTGAAAAACACGAGGTCGCTCGGTAGTATTTGGTCTGCCCCCCCGGGAATAATAGTTTCATTTCTTCTTTTGATGGCTACGATATGGAACAATTTGTTTTCTCCCGGCAGGTCGGACAGGTTCTGGTTCACCAATCGGGAATTTTCCCGGATTTTCACACCAATCAGGATAATCGCGCCACCGGACAATTCAAAATACTGGCGGGTCCAGGGACGGCGGATAGCCGTGACAATCTCTTTAGCGGCCAACATTTCAGGGTAAATCATGGAACCGATACCCAGGCTTTCGAACAATTCACGGTTCTTCGGCAGCAAATATTCATAATTGTTTATACGGGCGAACGTTTTATGCGCTCCCAGGTTAGAGGCCAATATGCAAGCCGTTATGTTGGTTGATTCTTCCGGCGTAACGCATACAAACAAATCCGCGTTCTTCACACCCGCCTCGTTCAAGTCTTGCGGAGAAGTCGGGTTACCAACCATAGGCAGGATTTCGGCTCTCAAAGCAGGAAACTGCAAACGTTCTTCATCCGAATCCATTAAAATGATATCAAGTTTTTCCCGGGCCAACATTTTCGCCAAATGAGTTCCTACTTCACCGGCTCCGGCGATGACAATTTTCATATGTATTTTTGTTCTAAAATTGTTTGGGCTATGCTTTGGGCATCCATCCCGCATAGGTTCATTAATTCGGAAACCGAACCGTGTTCGATAAAAGCGTCGGGCACTCCAATCCGTTTGACCCGGAGGGTATACCCATTGTCTGCCATAAACTCAAGAACCGCGCTGCCTAATCCTCCCGCGACAACACCGTTCTCGACAGTGACGATACATTTGAATTGCTGTCCAATTTCGTGGAGTAATTCTTCGTCGAGTGGCTTGAGGTAAATCATGTCATAATGCGCAACCGACAAGGCCTCCCCTATCTTATCAATCGCCTGGACGACTGTATTCCCTATCGGGCCTATTGAAAGGACGGCGATGTCTTTACCATCGCGTAATTTGCGTCCCTTGCCAACAGGCAAAATCTCAAAGGGGTTGCGCCAATCCGTTTTTTCGCCTTTCCCTCTTGGATAGCGGATAACAAAAGGACTGTCACCTTTGTAAGCAGTATACATCAGGTTGCGTAAGTCCCATTCATTTAACGGAGAAGCGATTGTGATATTCGGTATAGGACGAAAATAGGCTAAGTCGAACACACCGTGGTGGGTAGCCCCGTCTTCTCCAACCAATCCACTCCGGTCGAGGCAGATTATCATGTGGAGGTTTTGCAACGCCACGTCGTGGATAACATTGTCGTAAGCCCGTTGCATAAACGAAGAGTACACGTTGCAAAAAGGGATTAGCCCCTCTTTGGCAAGCCCTGCCGAAAATGTTACGGAATGTCCTTCGGCAATCCCCACGTCGAAAGCCCGTTTAGGAAATTCCCTCATCATATAAATCATCGAAGAACCTGTCGGCATCGCGGGTGTTATGCCGACAATCCGGTCGTCTTCCCCGGCCAATTCAACTAATGTATGACCGAAGACATCCTGATACAACTGCGGCTGGTTTAGCTCGTTGGAGCAGATGCGTTTTCCTGTCGTTTTGTCGAATTTGCCCGGTGCATGCCATTCGGTAGCCGATTCTTCGGCAGGCTTAAACCCTTTGCCTTTCTGTGTTTTGATATGCAACAGTTTGGGGCCTTCCATGTGTTTAATATCATTCATTACCTTGATCAGGTAATTGAGATCGTGACCGTCTACAGGACCGAAATAGCGGATACTGAATCCCTCGAACAGGTTGTGCTGCTGTGTCAACAGAGCTTTCAGGCTATTGTTGAAGCGGAGGATATTTCCCCGCCGGTTGTCTGTAATCAGTTTCATCTTTCTCAAGCCCCGGTATATATCGTAACGCATCCGGTTATAGGTCTGGCTGGTGGTAATATCAACAAGGTATTGGCTCATAGCGCCAACATTATTGTCGATAGCCATATTGTTGTCATTGAGGATGATCAACAGGTTGTTGGGATTAATGGCCGCGTTATTAAGTCCCTCGAAAGCCAGTCCCCCGGTCATAGCGCCATCTCCTATGACCGCCACCACCTGGCGGTCTTCTTTTTTAATTGACGACGCTACCGACATCCCCAAAGCGGCAGAGATGGAATTAGAGGCATGTCCGGCAATAAATGAATCATACGCACTCTCTTCCGGTTTAGGAAATCCGCCGATACCGCCGAATTTCCTAAGGGTATGAAATTTGTCGCGCCTGCCGGTCAGAATTTTATGTCCGTAGGCCTGATGCCCTACGTCCCATACAATCCGGTCGTAAGGGGTATTAAACACCTTGTGCAAGGCGACGGTCAATTCTACCGTTCCCAGGCTTGCCCCCAGATGGCCGGGATTTTCAGACAACACATCTATAATAAACTGTCGTAATTCTCCACATACCTGGGTAAGCTGGTCGACAGGCAAATTCCGTAAATCTTGTGGAGTGTCAATCGTATGTAATATATTTGTATTTTGTTGTTCAGCCATGAAAATTGCAAAAATTTCTACAAAGGTAACATCAACTAAACGAATTTACCCCATCTGAGTTGAACAAATTTCCCTCGTTCCCTCGTCTACCGATATTTCTTTCCTTTAGAAGCGAAAATATCGTCGAGAGGCCGTGTAAAATTCATCCAAATGCTTTACTAGATTCATTGGGATGATTCTCCAAAATCATCCCAATGATCCAACCCATTCATCCAGATGAATTTTCAACTATAAATCAGTCTATTCTGCAAAGGCTACAATTGAGATTAAAATCGTACTTTTGGAGCCGGAAACAAAGAAGGTTTCGGCTTGTGTTCAAAATTCTACTAAAAGTTATATGAGCGAAGAATTGCAACAGAAACTACGTGCGCAATTATGGGCGGTAGCAAATACATTAAGAGGTAATATGTCCGCCGGCGACTTCATGTACTTCTCATTAGGATTCATTTTTTACAAATACCTTTCGGGAAAAATCGAATTGTATATAAATGAGAAGTTTGAAAAAGATGGTTGCACGTTTCAGGAAGCATGGGCTGGTAATGATGATGAACTAAAAAACAACATAAAAGAGATTTGCATCGGGAATTTGGGATACTTCGTACAGCCGGAATGTCTTTTTTCAACAATTATAACCATGATTGAGAAGAAAGAACATATTCTTCCCGCACTTGAACGTTCTCTAAAACAGATTGAAGACAGTATCACCGGACAAGACAACGAAGATGATTTCGGCGGATTGTTTTCCGATATTGATTTGGCTTCTCCTAAATTGGGACGAACTGCTGATGATAAGAATAAGCTGGTTGGCGAAGTTTTGATTGCCCTGGATGGGATTGATTTCGGGTTGGAAGAAGCTGACGAGATAGATATTCTTGGGGACGCGTATGAATATATGATCTCCCAATTCGCGGCAGGCGCAGGCAAGAAGGCCGGGGAATTCTATACCCCTCAGGAAGTCAGCCGAATACTAGCCGAAATTGTAACCACCGGCAAAACGAGGCTCAAAGAGGTGTACGACCCTACCTGTGGCAGTGGATCGCTTCTTCTGCAAACAGCCAAAAACGGGAAAGCCGACGTCATTTACGGACAAGAAAAAAATCCGACCACATTCAATCTCTGCCGCATGAATATGCTCCTTCATGGCGTAAAATACAATGGCTTTGATATTCGAAATGGAGATACGTTGGAAGCTGATGATTTTGGTGGAAAACAATTCGACGCCGTAGTCGCAAATCCACCATTTTCAGCAACCTGGAGCGCCACAAGCAAATTCAACGACGATGATCGTTTCTGCTCAGCCGGAGTTCTTGCGCCCAAATCGAAAGCTGATTACGCATTCATCCTCCACATGATACACCATCTGAATGAGAGCGGGACGATGGCATGCGTAGCCCCGCATGGCGTGCTTTTCCGAGGCAGTTCGGAAGGTAAAATCCGGCAATTCCTGATAGAAAAGAAAAACTATATAGACGCGATCATAGGCTTGCCAGCCAACATTTTCTATGGAACAAGCATTCCGACGTGTATCCTGGTGGTCAAAAAATGCCGTAAAAAAGATGACACGATTCTCTTCATAGACGCCAGTAAGGAGTTTGAGAAAATCAAAACACAAAACAAGCTTCGTCCCGAACATATCAATAAAATTATTGAAACCTACCGGAATCGCTCCGAAATAGAAAGGTATAGCCATTGCGCCACATTACAGGAGATTAGAGACCATGATTTCAACCTGAATATTCCCCGGTACGTGGACACGTTCGAGGAAGAAGAGGAAATAGATATCCATGCAATTATGGCTGAAATCAAAGAACTTGAGGCCAAACGCACCAATCTGGACAAAGAAATTGAAGTGTATCTGAAAGAGTTAGGGTTAATAAACAGTTGAATATTAATATATTGACAACCATTAAAATCATTGATTAATTCCTTTTTGGATTTTTCTCGTTTTTCGCTACTTTTGCCAGCTATGCCGACAAAAGATAAAGGACACAAAAACCTCAATGTTCCAAATTTGAGAGTCCCGGAGTTTCAGGGAGAATGGGAGAAAAAAAGATTATGCCAGGTTCTCAAAATTGGAAATGGAAAAGATTATAAACATCTTGCGGAGGGAGATATTCCCGTTTTTGGGACAGGAGGGTATATGGTTTCCGTTAATGATTATCTTATGGATGGCGAAACAGTCTGTATAGGAAGAAAGGGCACAATCAATAGGCCATTCTACTATTCTGGAAAATTTTGGACGGTAGATACTCTGTTTTATACCCATTCATATAACAACGTTATTCCAAAATTCGTGCTTTATGCTTTTGAACATATAAACTGGCTAAAATACAATGAAGCATCAAGTGTTCCCAGCCTGTCTAAAAACACAATAGAACAGATTGATATTGATTTACCATCTATATCAGAACAACAAAAAATAGCTATGTTTTTGTCTCTCATTGACGAACGTATTGCAACCCAAAACAAAATAATAGAGAAACTTGAATCCTTAATCATAGGACTAAACAATTATCTACATAAAAAGTATGGAAATGAAATTGAAATTTCTTTAGCCGAATTGGGAAAATCCTATAAAGGACTATCAGGAAAATCTGGTGATGACTTTGATGGTAATGGGAAACCGTATATTACTTATGTTAATGTTTATCAAAATAATATCATCAACGAATCAATGATTGGATATGTGAAAATATCCGACGGAGAAAAGCAAAATATGATATCTTATGGTGATGCTTTATTTACGATATCATCCGAAACTCCCCAAGAAGTTGGTATGGCCGCAGTATATTTAGGAGACAGTAAGGAACTATATCTCAACAGCTTCTGTTTCGGATACCGCTTACGCGAATTCAAAGTCTTAAATCCTCAATATATGCCACATTGTTTTTCATCATACCCATTCAGAAAATTTGTATATCCATTGGCTCAAGGAAGCACACGATTCAATTTACATATACATCACTTTCTTAACAAAAAAATTAAAATTCCTACTTTCCAAAACCAGCTTAGAATTACGAATACGTTAACTGTTTTTTTAGCGAAAATAGCGACAGAAAAACAAATTCGCGCCGCTTTTATACAACAAAAAACACATTTCATTAAGGAGTTAATTAGATGAACATCTGCAACATAAGATACCGTTTTTGCTTCTGTAAGTTTTCAAGAAAAGATTGTTCATTTTTAAATTGTGAATAGAGCAATCCTAAAAAAGATGCAATCTTTTGCTGCTCTTCATATGATGGAATAAAATGTGCTGTCTCGAAATAATCATCAATCGAAATATTCAGAAGTCCATGATTCCGAGCTCCTTCTCCGGCTATCTCGGAAATTTCTCGATACCATTTATTTGTTTCGAAGTAATACGCTAAATAATCAGTATTTACATGTTCCATAGCCTTAAAACAGATATATAAAGTAGATAGTACTCCTTTCTCATATAAATCTAAACGTTTTACAGCGCCCCAGGGATAATCTTTGGAATAACTTTTATTATAGGCAAATTCACCTTGATATAGCAGATAATAATTTGATATATAGTTGCTTGCGATTTGTTTATTAAAAAATGAATATTGGTCAACCAAGCCATGTTGTGCTGCAATTGTCAGCACAAGCTCTGTCTCGTTTTCTTTATTTTTACGAGTAATACGAGACACTATTTCTTTCAGTTTAACCTTCTTCCATTCTTCTTTATATTCAGCAAACCGCAAGGCAGGCTTATGTTTCTGTCCACAAAATAAACTGTCGCTAATTCCTATGATTAAGGATTCAAGTTTCTCTATTATTTTGCTTTGGGTTGCAATACGTTCGTCAAGAAGAGTGAAGAGTTTAACGATTCTTTCTTGTTCTTCTTCTTTGGGATATTTAATCGGTAACGTAAAAAATATCTCATCTTTAATGCCTATTCTATCATGTCTTGCACCATTATCTCCATTTAAATACATGAACTTATGCCAGGCTGAACTCTTAAAATAATAAAAAAGAAAAGTTCTATTGATGTTGTATGTTTTAAAACAGAGATATGATGGCGAAACAATTCCCGAAGTATTGGCACAATACATATTTATTGGTCCATATGGCGCTGTTACCGATTTTCTCGGATTATAAACAAAATCGCCCTTTTCAATTATAAAATAGCTACCCGTATTATCGTCATTTGCGATTTTTTTATCAAAAAAATCTAATTGAGGAATAAGACCATGCTGGGCTGAATTACTAATCACATTAGTTATCTTGCCATCTTTATTTTTTATTGTGTTCTTTTTAGCGATATCCGAGAATCTTTTTTTCTCCCATTCTCCCTGAAACTCCGGGAATCTCAAATTTGGAACATTGAGGTTTTTTCATATTCAAAAACTTTTCGTACATTCTTGTGATTAATGATATAAAAATTGAATTAAAATGAAAGAAAAAACAAAAATTAGCGCAATCATCGAGTTGTGGAAAGAAGACAAGAAACAGTATGTAAAAAGATCTAGCTATTCGGCTTACATACTTCTGATTGAGAATCATTTGTTGCCAATTTTTGGAGAAAAGTATGGCGTAGTGGAGAGTGATGTTCAGGAATTTGTGTTAACTAAATTAAAACAAGGATTAAGTCAAAAAACAATTAAAGACATCTTAATTGTTTTGAAAATGATTCTAAAGTTTGGAATGAAAAAAGACCTAATAGAATACAAAGACTTTGACGTCAGGTTTCCGACAGAGAGAAAAAAGAAAAAGATTGAAGTGCTTAGTAAAAGCGACCAGAAGAAAATCATGAATTATGTGCAAGAAAATTTCACGTTTAAAAACTTAGGAATCCACATCTGTTTGAGTGCAGGTATCCGTATCGGCGAAATTTGCGCTTTGACATGGAAAGACATTGATACGGATACTGGTATCATCCATGTTCAGAAGACCATACAACGCATCTATATTATTGAAAATGACGATAGGCATACGGAACTTCTCCTTGATAGTCCTAAAACCAAAAATTCTGTTCGAGATATACCTATGAGCCGAGCCCTTCTGAAAATGGTAAAACCGATAAAAAAAATAGTCAACGATTCGTTTTTCGTGCTGACCAACGACATAAAACCAACGGAGCCCAGAACGTATAGAAATTTCTATAAAAAACTGATGAAAGAACTGAATATGCCGGATATCAAATTCCACAGTTTGCGCCATAGCTTCGCAACAAGATGTATCGAAAGCAATTGCGACTACAAAACCGTCAGTGCGATTTTAGGTCATTCCAATATCAGCACCACACTGAATTTATACGTTCATCCCAATATGGAACAAAAGAAAAAATGTATCGACCAGATGCTTAAAGGATTAAAATAAACAGAATTCATAAAAACAATCCGGGAGCACAACTTCTGCTCCTATAGGAAAAACGTACAAAAGACGTCAAAAGGGAAACGAGGCTGCCAAAAGACAGACAGCCTCGTTGAACAACTCAATTCATGATTTCCTTACTACTTATAAATATGGATAGCACCTATTTGGGTGCGGTTGCCCTGTAAAATATGTGATGTTTGAAGAATTTTGAAGAATTTTCATTACCTTTGCAAACAATTTCTTGATATTACATAAAAAAACGTTACGTCAAGAGAAGGCAAGAGACATAAAATGAAATTGTACGATGGAGATGACGGTCTATAAAACATTTTTTTAAATTTTCAGGAGGTTTATGAAATGTATCCGATAATTTTTATCAGAAAGGTAATTAAGGCATTTGTTCCGTATGGTATTATCTCCCTTCTACGGTATATCCACATAGTTAAAAACCAAGGCAAACATAAATTGACATCCGGTACTATAAATGAGAATAAAACTTTTTACATCATTAGAAGGCCAGAACCCGGTGCAGGTTTATTTTCTAATTTTCATTGGGTTTTAGGGCATATCATATACGCACTTGAGAGAAACTATATCCCTGTTGTTGATATGGAAAATTATAAAACATATTATAATGAAGATTCTCCCATAAATGGAACGAAAAACGCCTGGGAATACTATTTCAATCAGCCTTTAACGTACAATCTTGAAGAGGCGTATAAAAGTAAAAACGTAATCTTATCGGAAATGAAATACTGTGAAGAAAAAATACCGCGCTTTTTAGAGTTTGAAGAACAAATAGAGTATTTTCACAAACTCATTACGAAATACATGTCATTTAACGATATCACTTTAAGTACTATAACAGAGGCCAAATCTCGTTTGTTTGGAAACAAAAAGAATATTCTTGGTGTCCTGTACCGGGGAACCGATTATGTAAAGAATAGACCGGAAAAGCATGCAGTCGTCGCTCCAATAAACGATTATATTGATAAAACAAAAAAATATGTTGAAGAATGGAAAATGGATTGGATTTATTTAGAAACAGAGGAGGCAGAGGTGGTAGATTTATTTAGAAAAAACTTTCCAGACAAACTTATAATATCTAATAGTATGCGTATTAGAAACTATTCCGTTTTCAATGATATTACACCAGCAATACGTTTTAATCGTAAACAAGATAAATATTTGAGAGGCCTGGAGTATCTCATTGATACGGTATTGTTATCGGAATGTGACGCCATAATAGGCCCCAAGGTTAACGGTACACTTGCTGCGGTGGGACTTAACGGGAATAAATATAAACATAAGTATATTTACGAGTTAGGAAATAATCCGAGCAACGGGCACTCCGCATAACCTGTATCCATCTGTTCATCGGATGATGACAGGATGGAGAAAACGAAAGGAATTCTCAACTTATTCCAACAGACTCGCCTGAATCATGCTCGCGCGTGCGTTCAACACAGGGGGGGGAGGATAGATACAGACTGCAACTATGAGAATATCTGATAATAGCATCTATTTGGGTGCGGTTGCCCTAAAATCTTTTCTATCTGTTTGTTTATTAAAAAAAAGGCTTTATCTTTGCAGCCCGAATAGGGTAGACTAAAGAAAATAATAAAACAATATATAATAAGATGAAAAGAACATTTCAACCTTCAAACAGGAAAAGAAAAAACAAGCATGGCTTCCGTTCAAGGATGGCTACAGCGAATGGACGTAGAGTGTTAGCCTCTCGTCGTGCAAAAGGAAGGGCTAAGCTTACTGTCTCCGATGAATTTAACGGATAATATCCGGTTATAAAAAAACATAAAGAAAGTAAGGGTTTTCATAAAAAGCCTTTACTTTCTTTGTTTTACAGCTTTATATTCCGGTATTATTGTTATGGTATTGTGTTTTTTTCATACTTTTGAGCCGAGCTAAATGAAAATTGGGTAATGATAGACTTTCTAAAGAAAATGATAAAGAACCCATTTGTGGTGACATTATTGCTTGCAATACTTGTTTCATGTGGTATTTTATACGGCACACTGAAATGGCTTGACAAATATACCCGTCATAACGAGGCGGTTATTGTTCCTGATGTAAGAGGGATGAGGATGAAGGAAGCTGAGGCGTTTTTCAAAAGCAATGGTTTGCGGTACAGTGTTATAGACTCAGTGTTTTCCAAAAGCGTTAAGCCTGGCGCTATTGTTGAAATTATGCCTGCAGTAGGTTCAAAAGTAAAAGAAGGCAGAATTGTATTCATTACGGTAAATGCTGTTACTTCCCAAATGAGTAAAATACCTGAAGTAGAGGATATGTCATACCGGCAAGCCTATGCGTTGTTGAGAGCCCAGGGATTTGAAAACATAAAGACGGAATATGTGCCTGGCGTTTATAAAGATCTCGCAATTGGTATTGAGCTGAATGGACGTTTACTAAACCGTGGCGAGATGGTTCAATTGTCAGCTCCTCTTGTTTTGAAAATTAGCAATGGGGAGACTATCTTATTTTCGGACGATTCTATTATTTATGAAAAACCTATTACCCCCATAAATCCCAACGACGGATCAATTCAGCCGGTAGGTGGAGTGGAAGATTGGTTTGGAGCGACAGATTGATTTCAGCATGGATGATATCCTTGACAATTGGGACGATGAACGGGAAGATGACGGCCTGCTTAAACCGGCAGAAGGTGAAGAAAGCGGATCACTATACGAGCATTTCCGTTTTGTAGCCGACAAAGGGCAATCTCTTTTACGTGTAGACAAATACCTATCCGACAGGATGTCGGGATCGAGTCGTAACCGCATTCAATTGGCTGCCGAAGCCGGATGCATTTTGGTAAATGAAAAACCGGTCAAAAGTAACTACAGGGTAAAGCCTCACGACATCATTTCCATCGTCATGTCGAGACCACGACATGAATTCGAAATTATTCCGGAAGATATTCCTATTGATATTGTATATGAAGACGACGATTTGCTGGTTGTGAACAAACCCGCGGGACTCGTTGTTCATCCGGGCTATGGCAACTATACCGGTACGCTCGTGAACGCGTTAGCTTATTATTTAAAAAACAATAACGATTTCAATCCATACGATTCCAATTTCGGATTGGTTCACCGGATAGATAAGGAAACATCGGGTCTGCTTGTCGTGGCAAAGACTTTAAATGCAAGAACAGACCTCTGTATGCAATTCTATAACAAAACAACCAAACGTGAATACCGTGCATTGGTATGGGGAATTGTTAAAGACGATATTGGCCGCATAGAAGGAAATATCGGACGTGATCCCTACGACCGCATGCTGATGACTGTCTTCCCCGATAACGAGCATGGAAAACATGCTGTTACACACTACGAAGTGCTTGAACGGCTGGGATATGTAACGTTGGTAAAGTGCCGTCTCGAAACAGGACGTACCCATCAAATACGTGTCCACATGAAGCATATCGGCCACACTTTATTCAACGACATCCGATATGGAGGGGATGTTATCCTAAAAGGGCAAAACTCTACGAAATACAGGCAGTTTGTCTATAATTGTTTTGAAATGTGTCCTCGTCATGCGTTGCATGCGAAGACACTGGGGTTTACACATCCTACTACTGGCGAAGAAATGTTTTTTGATACCGAACTCCCCCGCGATATGGAGAAATTGGTAGGAAGGTGGAGAGTTTATTACGAATACTAAAGAGTCCTGATAATGAAAAAAAATATAGCAATCATAGCTGGGGGGGATTCTTCCGAAATCGTGGTTTCCTTAAAAAGCGCAGAAGGAATCTATTCCTTTATCGACAAAGAAAAATATTTTCTTTACATTGTCATCGTTAAACGTGGCGAATGGTATGTCATTCTCCCCGAAGAGGGACATGCCGCCATCGACAAAAACGACTTCAGCTTTGCAGAAAAAGGGGGAAAAAAACAATTCGATTTTGCCTATATAACAATACATGGTACGCCTGGTGAAAATGGTTTATTGCAAGGGTATTTTGAAATGATCGGCATCCCCTATTCTACATGCAACGTATTGGCAAGCGCGTTAACTTTCAATAAGTTTGCCTGCAACAATTACTTGCGTAATTTTGGAGTACGTGTAGCTGATTCTATTCACTTGTTTAAAGGAGACGATATCAATGATGACGAAATAATATCTCGTTTAGGATTTCCTGTATTTGTGAAACCAAATGACGGAGGTAGTAGTTTTGGAGTTACGAAGGTGACAGAAAAGAGCCAACTGCTCCCGGCTATAAAAAAGGCATTCACAGAAGGAAAGGAGGTCATAATAGAACGTTTTATTGCCGGAACGGAAGTTACTTGCGGATGTTATAAAGTAAAAGGCAAAGAAGTGGTTTTCCCATTGACGGAAGTGGTGACTGAGAATGAGTTTTTCGATTTTGACGCAAAGTATAACGGGCAATCAGACGAAATAACCCCGGCGCGAATTTCGGCAGAACTGACTGAAAAGATACAGCAGGGCACATCTCGGATTTACGATATACTTGGTGCGAAAGGTATAATCAGAGTCGACTATATCATCCCCGCTGAGGGAGAACCTGTTTTACTGGAAATCAATACAACACCAGGGATGACTGCCGCCAGCTTTATTCCGCAACAAATACGCGCCGCCGGAATGGATATTAAACAAGTGATGACCGATATTATAGAAAATGAACTAAATTAGTTAAGAATGGAGAATAAAAAAGAGATTCCTGATTTCGACGATATCCGTCCACTGGAAAATAGTGAAGTAAAAGCAGTTATTGAAGAACTCATTGTAAATGAAGATTTCCAGCGCGCATTTCGCTATATCAAGCCCGATTTGAATTGGGACGAGTTCTCCAAGCTGATGCGTTCATTCAAAACGAAAGAGGATTTCAAGTCTTCTTTGGCCTATGATATTGTGATGATGGTAGCAAAGAATACCACTTTTTCACTGACAATCTCCGGCCGAAGCCGTCTTCCGAAAGGGCTCGTACCTTGCACTTTCATTTCAAACCATCGTGATATCGTATTAGACGCAGCTTTCCTCAATGTTATGCTATACGACGTAGGATACGGGATGACGCAAGTAGCGATAGGCGACAACCTTTTGATAGGCCCCTGGATTGAAAAGCTTGTAAGGCTCAACAACAGTTTCATTGTTAAACGTAATGTTACGGGTCGCCAGCAATTACTGGCCAGTGCACAATTGTCGGCATATATCCATCGCACGATAAAAGAGACCAAAGAGTCTGTCTGGATTGCCCAACGCGAAGGACGTGCAAAAGATTCAAATGACAAAACCCAAACCAGCATACTGAAAATGCTGAATATGGGTAGCGACAAAGATATCCTTACAAATTTGATAGAACTCGACATCGTCCCGGTGGCTATTTCTTACGAATTCGATCCATGTGACTTTCTCAAGGCCAAAGAATTCCAACAGAAACGGGACAATCCCGACTTTATAAAAAGCAAACGGGACGACTTACTTGCCATGGAAACAGGTATCCTCAACAATAAAGGACGCGTCCACTTCACAATTACCTCACCGATTAATCCGCAATTGGAGAACTTAGACAAAAGCATGGAAAAAAGCGACTTATATACAAATGTTGCTGCGATTATTGACAACGAAATATATAAGCATTACCGCTTTTATCCTTGTAATTACATTGCTTATGACATGCTAACCAATACCAATCGTTTCAGCAGTAATTACGGATTGAAAGACAGGATACAATTCGAGGCATACCTGCAAGGACAACTCGACAAAATAGTCTTACCCAATAAAGACGAAGAATTCCTCCGTACCAGAATATTGGAGATGTATGCCAACCCATTAAAAAATCATTTGACTACGCAAGAATAAAAAACAGGTATGTTTCTTAACATGTAAAAGAAATTGTCATATTGACAGCCGGAACGTTATCTTTGTGATATTGATAGTGTTATTACGCTAACTATCTGAAAGAAAATAAAACTAAATCTGTATGAGACCGGAAAATTACATGAATCGCGAAGAAACATACGGGGCACATAATTACCATCCGCTACCCGTTGTCTTAGAAAAAGGGAAAGGTGTTTTTGTTTGGGATGTAGAAGGAAAACGGTACTTCGACTTCTTATCCGGTTATTCGGCGTTGAGCCAGGGACATTGCCATCCGAAAATTATACAGGCACTGAAAGAACAGGCAGATAAACTGACATTGGTTTCCCGGGCGTTTTACTCCAACGTTTTAGGGGAATACATGGAATATGTATGCCGTTTTTTCGGATACGACAAATTACTCCCGATGAATAGTGGCGCCGAAGCTGTAGAAACGGCCTTGAAACTGTGCCGCTGTTGGGGATATCGCAAAAAGGGAATACAAGCCGGACAAGCAAAGATTGTTGTATGTGCCGAGAATTTCCACGGACGAACAATTAGTATCATCTCTATGAGTACAGACCCTACGGCATACGCCGGTTTCGGACCTTATACGCCAGGGTTCGTCAAAATTCCTTACAATGATACGAATGCATTGCATGACGTACTGAAAGATCCTGATATTGTCGGATTTCTTGTTGAACCTATCCAGGGCGAAGCCGGGGTGGTGGTACCGGATGATGGCTATCTGCAAGCATGCTATACCCTCTGTCGCGAACATGATGTACTATTCATGGCAGACGAAATACAATCCGGCATCGGACGGACTGGCAAACTACTGGCATGCGATTATGAAAATATCCATCCGGATATCCTGATTCTGGGGAAAGCGTTGTCGGGAGGGGTGACGCCCATATCTGCCGTTTTGGCCAACGACGATATCATGTTGACTATCGCACCGGGAGAACACGGCTCTACTTTCGGAGGAAACCCGTTGGCGGCCCGAATCGGCATCGCTGCCCTCGAAGTCGTGAAAGAAGAAAAGCTTTCGGAAAACGCTTGGGAGATGGGGAATCTTTTCCGCAATGAGATAGAGGACATTGACAGTCCCATGATTAAGCTTGTTCGTGGAAAAGGCTTACTGAATGCGGTAGTAACCGAACCTCAAAACGGCAAAACAGCTTGGGATATTTGCCTGGCGTTAAAAGAAAACGGTTTAATAGCCAAACCCACACACGATCATATCATCCGCTTCACACCTCCTCTTGTCATCACCAAGGGGGAAATGATGGAAGCCGTCGATATAATAAAACAAACATTCAAGGCTATGAATTAATGGTTTCATATTGATTAATCAGTTGTTGAATTCTCCAGTCATTAAATTATGAAAGTAAACGTTATAGGAGTCCCGCTAAATTTAGGATGCGACTGCGAAGGGGCAGAAAGTGCACCCAACCATCTAAGGGAAAGAGGCCTGATGAATATTATCCGGAAACATGGACACCGAGCTTTCGACCTCGGGAACTTATATGTCCCCCCGGTTTCGGAAGAAGAAAAATTCGCCAGCGGAAACGGCATGAAATACCTGGACACCATCGTGGAAGTAAACAATAACCTTGCAGAATTGGTCTATGACACCCTGCGCGGCGGAGCTTTCCCGCTTGTCATCGGCGGCGACCATTCTTTGGGATTGGGCAGTGCTTCGGGCGTGGGGAAATGTTTTGACGATTTCGGCATCATCTGGCTGGATGCACACGGAGATATCAATACTTCCGAAACATCGCCCAGCGGCAATATCCACGGAATGTCCCTCAGCGCATTGATGGGAATGGGTAGTGAGGAGCTGGTAAACGTTTATGCTCCCGGAAACAAGGTTCACCCGCAAAATGTATTCTTGGTAGGAACACGGAGTTTGGATGATGGCGAATTAGATCTCATAAAGCGAGAAAAACTCAGTGTTTACCCCATGGAGGTTATCCGTCAAAAAGGTATTGGATATGTTACGGGAGATATCAAAGCAAAGTTGAAAGACCGGAAAATACGCAACTTGCATTTCAGCATTGATGTAGATAGCATCGACCCGGCATATGCCCCTGGAACAGGCACTCCTGTTCCCGAAGGACTGACTCCTCAGGAGTTTAAGGATTTCGTGGATTCGGTATTATCCACCAATCAGGTGAAGTCGATGGATATCGTTGAACTGAATCCGCGTTTGGATTTCAACGGAACAACAACAAAGCTTTGTCTTGAAATCATCGATCACGTGGCGGACAAAATATAACATCGCCGTCAAACGAGCTTTTTCTCTAAAGCTATTTTCACAAGAATCATGGAGTTTTTAGCCCCGAGCTTGAAGATAAGGTTCCGGCGGTAGGTTTTTATCGTTTCGACACTTAGAAACACTTTGTCTGCGATCTCCTGGTTTGTGTACCCGTCTACGATAAGCCGCAGCAGTTGTTGTTCGCGGGAGGTCAGCCAAATGTGTTCTTCGCTGGGCTTATTTACTAAGTTGCCTATATCTTCGCACAAGAAAGTTTCGCCGTTCACAACGGCTACGATGCCTTCAATCACTTCCTCTGCTAATGTATTTTTCAGGATATACCCTGAAGCCCCGTTGTCCATGGCTTTTCTGACAACGGAATATTCATCGTGTGATGTAAGGATCAACACCTTCATTGCCGGATATTTTGTCTTTACTTCCTTGCAAAAATCGATGCCGTTTCCGTCCGGCAAGCTCAGGTCAAGCAAAAGGACATCCGGCTTTTGCGTTATAATAAGGCGGCGGCAGTCGGCCAGCAGGTAAGATTCTCCAGCCACTTTTGCAACCTTCGATTCATTGATAGTGGCCTTCAGCCCCTGGACAAACATTTTATGGTCGTCGATAATGTGCACGCGTATCATATACGTTCTATTTCGATGTTAACCTCCGTCCCGTTGCCGGGTGACGAATAGATGTTTATTTTCCCATTATACCCGGCAATCCTTTCCCGGATATTTTTCAGGCCGGTACCGGTAGTTCCTGCGACCGGATCGAATCCCGTGCCATTATCTTGCACGGCCAGCGAAACGAGAGTCCTGTCTACCAACAGTTGCACCTGGATAGCCGAAGCTTTTGCATGCTTTAACGCATTGTTCACCAATTCGTACGTGCAGCGGTAGATAAGTATCTCCAGGCGGCTGTCGAGGCGATTATCGTCGCCCAAATACAGGAAACTGGCGCCCGGTATGACCCTGCAAAAGTCTTCAATTGATGTTTTCAACCCGGAATGTATCAATGATTCAGGCATCATGTGATGGGCTACGCGGCTGAGTTCCACAACGGCCTTGTCGATCATAAGCAATGCTTGCGAATACCGTTGGATTTCTGCATCCCGGAAAGAACAGGTATTCCCCAATTCCCGGAGGTTGAGTTTAACGGCCGACAAGACTCCCCCCAATCCATCATGTAAATCGCGTGCGAGCCGCGTACGCTCCGTTGTTTCCCCTTCCAGCAAGGCCTGTTGGGTGGCGAGTTGTTCAGCCGTTTTGCGTTTTTGCACCACTAGTCGATGGCGGAAAAGAAACAATCCGATAAGGAGTATGAAAATCACCATGGAGGCCAGTCCCAACATTGTGTACAAATCTTTTTCCTTTTCAAGGGAGGTAATCCGCATCTCTTGTTTCTCGCTTTCGTTCTTTATTTCCATCTCTAATAGCGACTTGTGCAGGTTTTTTACAGCCTCTTTATTGTTGAGTTGCTCACTTTTGGAAAGGAACTCAATGGCTTTGCCGTAGTTTTGTAGATAGATATTCGACAAAATGATTGTATGAGCTAATGACGGTGCGGTATCGAGGTTGGTCGAATCGACCGCCCAAGCCCGCGTCGCCATTGATTCGCTCTCTGCGTACCGTTTTTGTTTCCGGTAGACGTTCGCCAAGATATGTAGTGAACCGACAAGCAGGGTCGGGTCATTCATTTGTTCGGCAATAGTTAAAGACTGTTGCGCGTATATCAGCGCTTTGTCATACTCCTCTTTCAATAGATAAACTTTGGCAAATCCCAGCAGGCTCACACTCTCATTCAGCGAGTTGTTCATCAGGCGGCTTTCTTCCAACGCCAGTTGCTGGTATTTCAACGCCTCGTCATACTCTTTCATATCCCTGTATATCGCCCCCATAATATTATAAAGCTGCATCGTCAGGAACAGGGACTGGTGTTCCTTCGTCATTTCAAGGGACAACCGGGTATAATAAAGGGCTCGTTCCGTATTTCCCAGAATCTGGTATATTTCCCCAATACATCCCAAAGAGCCAATCTTGCCGTCGAAATCGCCCGATTCTTCAACCTGTGCCAGTACATTCATACACGACTTCAGGGCATCCAGATACCGGCCTTGCCTAAAATACGTGAAGGTCTGCATCCGGTAAAATTGCACCTCCAGGTATTTGTCATTATGACGGATGGCTACATCGTACGACTTTCTATAATAATACATGGCGCTGTCTACGTTTCCCCTTACGTCATGCACGCCGCCAATATAGCGGTAAAAAGCGGCTTCACGTTTGTAATTACCTTTCTCTATGGCCAGTTCAAGCCCTGCAAGGGCGTATTCCATTGTCTTTTCTGTATCGTTTGTGCAATAAAAAGCTGAGAGGGATTCGTAGATAGGCAAACGCTCGTCTACGGAAATATCCGCACACGTATGTAAAACATGCTCTATCGAATCACCCGGCAATATCTGCGGGACACTTCCCGTAGAAACAAGCACAATGAGGCAAACTAACATTATCCTTCTCACAACTCGATCGGTTTACACCCTTACAGATGCGATTAAATTGCCGAAAATAAAACAGGCCAAATAAGATGGAGAACCGTAATCAGATTTTAATCTTCGGTTTATACATATCTTTGGCTGTTAAACCAAGTTCTTTTTTCATCTTGATACTGTATTCCAAACCGCTGACATGAGGTTCTACGTTGTTGGTTCCGAAGGTAAACTTTACACCGGCTTCCTTCGCTTTCTGAAGGATGGCTTTGTTGGGGATATTGTAAAGTTCGTTTATTTCAAGGGCTTTCCCGCTTTGAGCAAGGGCTTCCACGAATTTAACCATACGTGCTTCTGTCCAAAATTCATCGTAACGGTCTTGCATCTGGGGAGGTAAAAAACAGGGATTCACGTAAATATCCATAGGTTCTTGCAAGACGCCACAGATTTTGTCAACGATTAAATCCATATATTCCTGTTCGTTTTCAATCCATGTTTCTTGCGGAATCCAGATACGGCTGCGGCGTCCTTTACTGTCTGTAAAGGTGAGCGCATCTGTAAACACATAGTCGAATTCGTCGCGCACTTCTTGCGAGAAGGTAGTTATCCACTCACGGCCTTCGGCTTGCATGGCAAGGATAAACGGTTCTGAACGCATTTCATCAAGGAATTGCATCACTTCCGCATCGTTGGTGATAGGGAATCCTATACCGCAATTAGGGGCGATGGCATAGTTTACGCCGGTTTTGCGGGATTGTTTCGCGGCTTGTTCTTTTGTCAATCCGCCTTTCAGGTGCACATGGTAGTCCAAAACAGGGAAATCTTCTTGGTGAAGACGGATGATTTCATCCGTTTGTTCATCGTTTGCTTCCGCCAATTGTTGGTTTATATCAATGCCTCTCTCTTTTAAATCCAACGTGGTAACAAGCACGTTTTTGAATTGAATTTCACCGTCCCCGTCACTAACAAGGGCGAACGTCCCGCCGGAGAGCAAAGCGTTCGTGTTAGGAGCTATCCTGTAAGGATTGGCCGGTTCAATATATTCTACCACCGGATTGCCATTTATATTTACTGTAACTTTTTTGCCTTCAACAATGATATCCATGGTAAACCAGTTGTTTTCCTCTACAAAACTTTTGGTAAGATTACGGACAGAGAGCAAGCTCCCGGTCATTTTCCACCACACGGGGTCTTCTCTGTCATTATTGATGGCTACTCTATAGCCTTTACTGAATGACGGATTGGTGTGAAACCAAACAGCGCCTTTCCCGCCGGAAGTTGTTCTCACCTCCATGCTCAACTGGAAATCTTTGTATGTTCCTCCTTTAAGTATGGCCTGGGTGTTTGGGCCGCTTAGCGTCAATGCTTCGCCGGCTACGGAAACCTGCCCCGTCGAAATCCATTTACCACTGTCTTTTCCGTCGAATAAATACCCACTTCCCGATTGTGAGCATGAAACAAGCAGTAAGCAAAGCATGCTTGCTACCAATACAAATACACTTTTCATGGTTAGATACGTTTTATGTTTCGTTTTATTGCTCAAAGATAACCAAAACTAAATGATTTTATCCAATCCTTGTTGAACAAGTTTGCTCTCTCTAAAAAATTTATCAAGTATCCATGGAGTCCACTTCTGTTTGTTAATCGTTTAGAATTATTTTTCTTCATAGAAGAATCCTACTTTACTGGGATGATCCATTATAAGAGTATTTTTATTAAAACCACGGAGACTCCAAATACAGAAAAAATCTCCAAGGCCTCCCATCGTCATCGTACATCCAAAAAGTAAGACCATAAAATTACCCAACACAAAACCAAGAATTACAGGGATAAAACCTAAAATAACAGAAGGCATTAATAGAACGATACGATATTGCCAGACAGTTATAAATTCACTGCAATGGCAATATAATACCACATGTTTCCATACTATTCCGAATTTAATGGATTTAAAACCCGACTTGTTATATTTCGCAAATGTGATGTCATGTATTAATTCATGTACCAAGAGTCCGGCAATTAATGCTGTGAATAAAAAAACAAACTTTACAGGAGAGAGAAGTTCATCCGGATTTTGTTCTACAAAACATCGGTATGGAATAATTGTTCCTACGAATATAATCGGAGTAAATATCAGTGAAAAAATATTTACACGAACAATATTAATACATTTTTCTTTCATTTTAGTTTATCTGTTATAATACAAAATGGCAATAATATCTATCTACTCTATTAAAGCTTTTCGATACCCGCTTCTTAATATTGAAGGTTATCAAGAGACCTGTAAAAGTAATCAATTTTCACTTGCAAGTATATCTGTTTCTTCTACATCGGTAAAGTTATGGATAGTCAGTGCAATGGAATTGCACTTTAGTTTGATTTCGTTGTATTCATAGGCTGTAAATTTTCCGGCATTGTATTTCTCCCAGGCATACCGCAAGGCTTCAGAATTGGCATATACCGCCTTTCGAGTTGATCTGTATTTCTCTTGAGCCGACAAGGCATCATAATAGGCTTTTTGTATTTCTTTGAATAAGGTCTTTTCTGTTTTCATATTAAGATTATTAAAATTTATTGTGATGCGAAAATACGATTTGTAAAAAATGGATTATGTTATCTAAGGTTATCTTTATGTTATCTAAGGTTATCCAATGTTATCCAATGTGTCAATAACCGACAATCGAGTCGATAACGTATTCAATTCATCTAGATGTTTTTCCAATTTCATTTGGATGTTTTTATAAAATCATTTGGATGTTTTTACAAATTCATCTGGATGATTTTTTTATTACTGCTAAATCTAAAATCAAATGGCGTAAAAACGCAAAATTGAACTGTTTTAGCTGTTCGTTTATGTTAAAAGATAGCATAAGATAGAAGATGGCTTTTTTCGACAGACTTTAGACATGTCTTCAAATACGGTAACTATGCAAGAAGAAAATAAAAAAATCTTCATTTTTTTTATATGTATAACCTCAACGGGTAGCTTGGCTGATTCAAATTTATGCACCCATTCCCGGCATTATCGAAAAACAATCAGTTTCTTTGCAATTAGAACATAAGAGCGGCTTTGAAGCCGTTTAGAATATAACGTAACGTTCGCTGAACGTGTCTCATTACGAAAACTGGTAAATTTCAAAAGAGAGAGGCAATTCAAGCGTATGTTCATGCTATACGTAAATAACGCTTCCCGAAGAAGGACAGGTTCAGGACTGGAAGCAGCTGAAAGCGTTGAGCCGTCAATACAGGGAGTGGCTGAAAAAGAATATGATTGAGAAAGTGAAAGAATAAAATGGAAAATGAATTGCGGCCTTTATGGCGAAGGATTTTCAGTTTCGATTGGAAATTCGGCCTTTTTTTAATTCTGGCAATCTGTATTCCGAGATTTATACTGGTGTTGCAGGCCAATGTACAGGGAAGTTACGGTGCAATAGGGCTGATAATGTTGATATCCGCCATATTACCCTTTGTATTCCTGAATAAGTCGGGTCGCAAAGAAATCGGCATAACAGCCACCAAAAAGTATGGTTGGCTTTTGGGTGCATTCATTGCAGGAATAGCTTTCAGCATTTTGTTGCATTACCTCGGGCAGGCTTTGTATGGCAACAGCTACGACAACTGGTATAGCTACATCGGAAAATCTTATAACTTTCCTGCGGTAATTTCCCCGCATGATAAAATGGTTCTATTTTCCGTTACTGCTGTCACGGGGATGTTGTTCAGCCCTATCGGGGAAGAATTGTTTTTCCGTGGAATCGTATATTCAAGTTTGAAAAAGTCAATGGGTGGCAAAATCGCAGTTATCATAGAAAGTACGGCTTTTGCCATCACCCATATTGCCCATTTCGGACTTATATACCTCAACGGACAGTGGAACTTCCTGATAGTCCCTTCAGTGATTTGGGTGCTGGCTATGTTCGCGGTTAGTTTACTGTTCCTGCATTTCAAGAAACGTTCCGTTTCCATTTGGGGCGCTGTGGTTTGTCATGCGGGATTCAACCTGGGAATGATTTTCTGTATATTTTACCTGATGTAATAGAAAAAACTGAAAACATAGTGGATCATAAATCGGAAAAATAAATTAATTAAAAATATGAAGGATATGATAAATAACGAAGTTAAAGACAAGGCCATAGGAACGCTAAAGAAAATTCTACAGCTATTTCATGAAAAAAGGTTTGGGGATATTCTTTCTGTTGTATCTGAACCAAAGATAGAAAACCCTGAAGAATAAGCGGTTTCTCGTTGGGAGGCATTGTCAGCCTGCGCTACACCGAAATGGTCTATGAAGATAAAACAAAAACCACGGTTGTGCCATGCGCGGCGTTCAGAAGAAAAACGAGCGTTCTTTGTTGGTATTGGCTGTGTTCAGTCTGTTGTTTCAAGGCATATATTTTGCCGTTATTCCAGTTGCTTTTAGTATATTTGTATAACCTTACCCTTTAATATTAAGTCGAACAAAAGTGTATGAAGCTTAGAATTGTTTGGATAATTTTCTTTTTAGCGGTAATTTCCCTACTTATCTTTCAATCATTCTGGTTATACTATATGTATGGCATGAAGAAAGCAGTTGTTAAAGACCAGATTAACATATTATTAGTAGAGTCGATCAAAGAGGAATTAAAATTTAGATATGATGCGTTTCTATCAAATGATACGATACAATATTTGTCAAAGGAAGAAGTCTCTATCGATACGACGAGCGTAAAAGGTGAATTAAATCCTGATGAATTGGTACTCCCTCTTGTTGTACCAATGAATTGAAGCAAAGCGGCGGAAGCTATACGGGAACATATTTCAACCAATTGAAAAAATCAGACTCGGAACTTATTCAGCTTTTTGCGTCTTTCATGATATGATTTAATCAGGTTTGAAGAACCGATCGTATCTTCGTATATTCAAAAAAAAATATTATATTTGTTAACAATATCGAAATGGTGTAGAAATGTATAAATATAATTATTCGATGATGATGAATGTACGAACGTTCCTTTTTAGCCGATTTAAAGTTAATGGATTTGCTGCTTTTTTTCTGTTGTGCGCCATATTGTTCCTCTTGATTTCATTTGGCGTCTCGGCCAAGCCGGTATTGCGCAGGTTGGATCTTCCGTATCTTTCGAACAATGCTGTTTTATATATATATCAAGACAGGACGGGGAATATGTGGTTTGGGACATACGACGGGCTAAACCTCTATAACGGAAAAAATACATTTGTTTACCGGTATGAACCCGGCAGTGATTATTCTATCGATGGAAACATTATCCGTCATATAATAGAAGGAGGCCCTGAGCATATATGGGTTTCTACGATCATCGGCCTGAACCGTATATCCATTGTCGACAGGAAAGTAGTGGAAAGGTATCCGCAATACCCTGAAACCCATCTGTTGACTTCCGATTCGACCGGGAATACGTTGGTAATTGCGTTAAACGATTTTATCTCGTACCACGCTCCGGGGAGCGATGGTTTCCATGATTTATATGTACCGGATATGCCCCTTTCTGAGGTGAAAATCTTGTTTGCAGACAAAAAGCAAGACTTTTATTTGCTGACGAACGACGGGTTGTTAAAGCAAATAAAACTGAACACCCATACCCTGCCAGTGTCGCTTACCTTCCATGAAACACCTTGCCATACCCTCGAAATCAAGAAAGTATATTATGATAAGGCGGCAGATAAACTCTTTTTTGTGGATATTGCCGACAAGCTTTATATCTATGATATGGAAAGCCGCCAGAAAGAATTGGTGGGCGATCTTTCCGATATACATATTAAATATGCTGATATGTCATGTATCCTTATGTGGGATTCGGATATTTATATTTCATATATAAGTGGCGGCCTTATAAAATTGGAGAAGGGAAAGAAGTCTAAAACGGAATATTCTCCTGTTGAAATCAATGCCGGGGTGTTCAACTTGTGTAAAGACGAAAACCAAAACATCCTGTGGATAGGAACCGACGGAAAGGGGGTGCATATGTCTTACGAGGAAGATCATTTCTTTAAAGTCTTGCCGTTGGAACACTTGCCATATTCTACCCAAAAGCCTGTCCGCGGCATTTATACTGATGAAAAAAATACGCTATGGGTAGCAACCAAAGGAGAAGGGGTTTTCTGCGTAAGGGATTATGATTCATACAATAATACTCCTTTTTCCAACGATAAGGTAAAACATTATACGGCGAGAGACGGATTGGCAAACAACCAGGTTTTTTGTTTCCTCAGAAGCCGGGATGGGCGTGTTCTCTGGATGGGTTCGGAAGGGCCGGGCCTGTCGTATTTTTCTTATAATGACAATAAGATATATAATATAGAAACTGATATCCGTTGGGTACATTCCATTTGCGAGATAAATGATACCACGTTGTGGCTGGCTACTGCCGGGAACGGTCTGATAAAGATTGTATTAGACAAGTCAACAACCCCTTTCAGCGCCAAAAACATCACGGCCCTTATGTTTGAAATAAATGAAAGGTTGTGCAATAATTTTCATTCTATGGTCTTTGATGGAGACTCTTCGCTGATAGCAGGTATAAGAGGAGGTTACGGAGCCATCAGCTTTAATATGTATTCGGACAGTTATCAGCATTTTTCGCCCGGTACTGAAGGGAGTTCGTCAATCGGTGATGTGTTGTGTGTCTATCCGGCAGGTGATTCTGTTTATTATCTGGGGTCGAGTTCGGGACTAACCCGGGTAGGAAAGGGCCCTTTGAAACAGTTTAATATAAAAAATGGTATTGCCAATGATATGATCCACGGTATCTTAGGTGATGAAAAAGGTTGTTTGTGGTTGAGTACCAACCGGGGATTGACCAAGTATAATCCAGAAAACGACCTGTTTCATAATTTCTACCATCCGGATTTAAATGTGACGGAATTTTCAGACGATGCTTACTGGAAATGCCCTTATTCCGGCCGTCTTTTTTTCGGAGGGATCAATGGGTTGGTGTGGCTGGAGCCTACAGATTGTAAGTCGGAAAAATATACTTCGGAATTACGTTTCCTGGATGTATCAATGGATGGAGAAGTTCAGGATTTGTTGGTTTTACCCGACGAATTAATCATCCCGCCACATGTTTCGTCTTTTAAAGTCTCTTTTATTGCCATCAATTATATCAATGGCGACAATTATGAATATGCCTATTGGCTTGATGGGTATAACACTTCATGGGTATCGTTGCAAAAGAATAATGAAGTCTCATTTACAAATCTGCCCTATGGCAGATATACATTGTATGTCAAGCATAAAGACGATGTGTTTGATGATGAGATAAAGGAATGTCGGCTATCGGTTTATGTAAAGCCGCCCTGGTACCTGACCGGTTGGGCAATTGCCGGATATATCGTGTTGTTCCTGCTGGGATGCGCAAGTGCATATTTATCTGTAAAGATGTATTATGAAAGGAAACAAAAGATCATGGCACGTCGCATCAGAGAAGAACAGAAAGAAAAACTGTATGAGTCGAAGCTGAATTTTTTTACGAATATTACGCATGAGTTATGCACCCCATTGACGCTTATTAATGGCATAACGGAAAATATAAAGACTTTCAAGGTGATGGAGTCGGAGGAGGCATTCAAAAAAAATGTCGGTATATTGCAGGAAAATGTGCAGGGACTGAATGAACTTATACAGGAAATCCTCGATTTCAGGAAGATTGAAGAAGGCGGTTTTTCGGAAGTCAAACTTAAAAATGCAGATGTCTCCAGGCTTGTCCAGGTGCAAAGTGAACTGTTTCTACCAGCTATTGAGAAAGGGCAGATACATTTCAGTCTGAATGTTCCCGATAATTTATATTGGCAGACCGATGTGTCGGCGTTTAAAAAAATATTTACCAATATTCTGTCCAACGCATTTAAGTATGTATCCGAAGAAGGAGATATCCGCGTGTCGGTTGAAATGGACGCAGGCAATCTTGTGTTGAGCGTTTATAATACGGGAAAAGGGATTGACGAGTCCCAGGCCAGGTTGTTGTTCGACCGTTTCCGCATCCTCGGCCATATGGATGAGAACGACTATATGCAAATGACAGCTCGTAATGGATTGGGGTTGTTCATCTGCCATAGCCTTGTCCAGCTACTGAAAGGAGAGATTAAAATTAAAAGCGAAGTTGATAAATATGCGGAAGTGACCGTTATCTTGCCGCCATATAAAGTAGAGGAACAATCCGCTGGGGCAAACCCTCCCGTGGGAAATACCTTATCCAATGAATCGGGGCGGCCTACCGTATTGATTGTTGACGACAACAAAGACATCGTCTGGCTGATTACGAATACGCTTGTTGCCGAATATGATGTAAGAGAAGCTTTCAATGCTTCCGACGCCTTGCAGTTTCTTAAAAATCATACTCCCGCTCTGATTATTACCGATATAATAATGCCAGGCATGGATGGCTTAAAGTTTGTAGAGCAACTCAAGAGCAATAAGTTTACCCGTCATATCCCTGTTGTTATCATTTCCGCCAAAATAAGTGACAAGGAACAGGCGGAAGGGTTGAACTTGGGCGCTGATGCCTATTTGACGAAACCTTTCTCTCCCTTGGTTTTGCAATCGACGGTCAACCGCCTGCTGTCAACCAAAAAAGACCTGAAAAAGTATTATTATTCCCCTGAAAGTGCGTACGAAATGTCGGAAGGACAGCTTTTGCACGAGGTTGATAAGACTTTTATGGAATCGGTAACCACCATTATTCATAAAAATCTTGACAATGAGAATCTCCGGTCGGAATGGATTGCCGGACAATTGGGGCTAAGTTCCAGGAACTTTTACCGCCGGTTTAAAAAGATTGCTTCACAATCACCAAGCGATTTTATAAAGGATTGCCGTTTCACGTATGCTGCACAATTATTGATCACAACTGATTTAAGCATTCAGGAAATTATTTATAAAGTAGGTATAAACAATAAGTCTTACTTTTACCGCGAGTTTTTCAGAAAATACCAGACCACCCCCAAAAAATACCGCCAGGGTAAGTAGACTTGGCTTTTTCAAGAGTGTCTTGAATGGACAAACAAGTATTATAGTCTGCCGTGTGGCAAATTATGACACTTGTTTGGTGTTTTAAGGTAAAGACTTTTTAACACAAACATCCTAATATTGCAAAGAATATTCAGGTCATTCTCAGCGTGTTTATGGCTTGATACCGTTGAAATCCATATTTATGAAGAAATGCTATTTTAAATGCTATCTAATGCCAATTTTTCTCTTTTATGCATAGAGACAACAGGGAACGAACACCTTTCCTTTTTGATGATAATAATACACTACCTTTTTAAAATTGTACGATTACAATGGATCATGAAATCGTATTTGCAAAATACATGAACCGTATAATATAGTATTAACAATTAAATCAAGTAGCCTATGAAAATATAGCACAATAGAACGACGATAGCGATAGAATTGCGCTAAGTACTTAATTAAATGTATCAATGACTATTTCAACTAAGTATTAATTTTAAATATACTATTACATGAAACATCCTTTAAATGAGGAACAAAAAAAACCTCAAATATGTAGCTTTTTTAAACTGTCTGTCATGGCGTTTCTGATGTTTGTTTTTTCTGTGTCAAACACATTTGCCCAAACAAGACAGATAACAGGTGTAATAACGGATGCTCTTAATGATCCTCTCATCGGGGTGAGTATTCAAGTTAAGGGTAGTACGGCCGGAACAATTACCGATATAGACGGCCGGTACTCCATTTCCGCCCAACAGGGAAATGTACTGGTTTTTTCATATGTAGGTTTTACCACTCAGGAAATTGCGGTAGGCAACCAATCTACGATTAACATCAAAATGTCGGAAGATGCCCAGGCATTGGAAGAAGTGGTAGTTGTTGGGTACGGTACCCTGAAGAAAAAGGAGTTGACCTCTTCTGTAGAAACAATCCGTGCCGACCAGTTCAATCAGGGAGGTAGCCGTAATGCATTAGACCTGATACAAGGTAAAGTAGCCGGATTGAATATGACACGTGTGGACGGTAGTGACCCGAATGCCGGAATGAATATCCAGTTGCGTGGTGTATCATCATTGAGTGGTACGAGAACCCCGTTGATCGTTATAGACGGTATCCCTGGGGGTAACCTTGATTTGCTTCAACAAGATGACATAGAATCTGTCAGTGTATTGAAAGACGGTTCGGCTTCCGCAATCTATGGTACGCGTGGTAATTCAGGTGTTATCCTTATTACTACCAAGAAAGGTACGGCCGGGGCTCCCCGGTTTGATTACAACGCTTATATGCAACATGAAATTGCGGCTAAAAAACCGGACGTGTTTTCAGCAGCCGAATGGCGCGATTTGATTAAACAAGGTGTGATAGATGCCAGTGAAGATTTTGGTGGATCAACCAACTTGTTCGACGAGTTGATGAACAAGGATAATTTCAGCCATTATCACAATTTCGCTATGTCTGGTGGTACACAAAACACCAACTATCGCGCCTCTATTTATTTTAACGAAGCAGAAGGTATTGTAAAAGAAAACGAACGTCAACAGTTTGGCGGACGTGTAAATATCAATCAGAAAGGTTTGCAAGACCGTTTGACGGTTTCCGTTAATTTGGCAACAAACTTCAATAAATCCAATTTATTAGGCGGCGCCCAGAATGACGGGATTGCTAAAAGCGCCTTTGAACAGGCTATACAACGTAACCCGACAGCCCCTGTTAAAAATGAAGACGGAACGTTTTATGAAACATTCGCTTTCAATAATCACAACCCGATGTCTCGTTTGGCTAACCGCATGAGAGAAAGAAACCAGCAGACAACTTCGGCTGACGTCAGAGCCAAATTAGATATATATGAAGGCCTTTCCGCTTCTGTATTTGGCGCTTATCAGCGAAATTCATACAACGACCGTTATTACCAATCTTTAAACGACTGGGACAACCGTGAAGGAACAAGCCGCCAGGGAATGGGATACGCTGAAAAGGCAAACCGTTTGGAATGGCAGAAAATGCTTGAAGCAACAGTTGATTATCGTAAGATATTTAACGAAGTACACTCCATTACGGCATTAGCAGGTTACAGCTACCAATATAGTACATGGGAAAGAACCAAAATGACCATGAGTGGTTTTACAACCGATGCGTTTCGGGATTGGAACATGGGCGCCGGAACAGCAACAAATAATACCCAGTTAGACCGCCCCGGACAGGAAAGTGAAAAGAAAGCAAATACACTAATCTCTTTCTTCGGCAGGGTGAACTATTCATATGCCGATAGATATCACATTCAGGGTATTGTTCGTCATGAAGGATCTTCCAAATTCGGAACCAATCACAAATGGGGTACTTTCCCTTCCGTATCAGGAGGTTGGACAATTAGCGAAGAAGAATTTATGGAAGAAGTGAGCTGGCTGGACGAATTGAAGTTCCGTGTAGGTTATGGGGTTACCGGTAACCAGGGACTGGATGAATACCAATCGCTGGTTCGTTTAGGAACCGGAGGTGTATATCCGCAAAATGGTGTTTATTATCAAACATACGGAGCCGCCAATAACGCGAATCCTGATTTAAAGTGGGAACAAAAAGGTGAATTGAATATAGGTATTGATTTTGCCGTTTTCGACAGGCGTATTACAGGTTCTATAGAATATTTCGACCGAAATACCAGAGATATTTTGCGTGAATACGATGCGCAACAACCTCCCTATGTACGTGATAAAATATGGATGAATATCGGTACTTTACGCAGCCGTGGGCTTGAATTCCAGATATCAGCGGATGCTGTTCGTTCAAAAGATTTTAATTGGGGGATCGATTTTGCGGCCAATACATTGTCTAATGAATTAACCAAGTTGTCAAGTGATGTCTTCAAACTCAGTTGGCTGGAGTTTTACGGATTACCTTCCCCTGGAAATTTAGGGAATGCTTATCGTTTGTATGAAGGCGGTTCCCCCGGTGATTTTTATGGCAAACGTTTTGCCGGATTTACAGATGAAGGTAAATGGCTTTTCTATAAAGCAGACGGCTCAACAGCCCGTTCAACAGAACTGAATGATGACGATATGAACGTAATCGGTAATGGTGTGCCTAAATTCCAGATGTCGTTAAACAATCGGTTGACTTATAAGAACTTTGATCTAACGATCATGCTTCGTGGCAAGTTCGCATATGATATTCTGAATGTAAAAGAAATGTATTTCGGGAACAAAAAATGGATACCGAATAATATGTTTAAGAGCGCGCTTGGCAAACATGCCCAATTGAATGACGATCCGCAATATTCTGATTACTATCTGGAAGATGGTAGTTTTGTAAAATTGGATAACGTGACATTGGGCTATACCTTCAAATTGAAAAGCCCCTATATTCGTAATTTGAGAATATATGCAACCGGAAGAAACCTACTGACAATTACAGGCTACAGTGGTATGGATCCGGAACTTGATGATACCGGTTTCGAACCAAGTAAGGATACCAGGGATTATTACCCTCGTACAACATCATTGACTTTCGGTTTAAGTTTGGGATTCTAAAAAAGCTATGGATATGAAAAATAAAATAAAGAAATCAGTTTTCTTCATCGCCTCGTTTGTGCTGGCTTTTGGTATAAACAGTTGTACCAATTTGGATGAAACATTATATAGTGAATTGAGTAAAGATAACTTCTACAACAGCAGAAGGGAAGTTGTGCAGGCTGTGTTGAGAGGGTTTACCCATATGCAGGCATGGATTGCTCCGACAGGCCAGAGTGGATATTATTATCATAGTGAATTATCTGCCGACCAACAAGCCTGGCCGCAAAAAGGACGTCATGGATATGATAATGGAGACCATTTCCGGCAACATTATCACAGTTGGACAGATAATGAAGGACGTATGCGTAGTTGCTGGTCGTTGTTATGGTCGGGATTGGGTTATATCAATGCTGCTATTTCAGACTTGGAAACCATTGACTATGCGTCAATAGGCATTACCGATACGGAAATGGCTTCCTATCTGGCAGAACTTTATGTAATGCGTGCCTTCCATTATATGAAGATTATGGAATTTTGGGGAAATGTACCTATTATTACAACTGTAGGTGAACCATTAAATCCTCCTACACAGCCCAAATCCGAAATATTTGCTTTTATCAAGAAAGAATTGGAAGAACATGTGCCGAAATTGGTTCCCTATTCGTCAGAGATGATTGGCCGGATATCCCAAACAGCCGGATATGCCATGTTGGCCGAACTATACTTGAATGCCGAATATTTTATAGGGACTCCTATGTTCGACGAATGTATAGCAACTTGTGATAGAATTATTAGTGGACAAGCTGGTGGACTTGATGGTGGAAAACCTTCGTTGGAACAGAATATCAATACATGCTTCTCTAATACAAACCAAAAGGCGAAAGAGGCTCTTTTCCAGATTGCATATAGCCGGAAGGGTGGATTTACGTTTGGATGGGACGGTTTCATGATGGGCTATTCAAATATGAGTACGGCCTTGAATGTTGGGTATTCAGGATGGAACGCGTTTGTAGTAACGCCTAATGCATTCAGCGCTTATGCCGATAATGACCTTCGTAAGAAAGAGTGGTTTTTATTTGGTCCTCAATACAGATACGGAACTGATGAGCCTATCTTGGGAACGGAAGAATGGAATGGCAAGCCTCTTGTTTATGTAAATGCTATCCGTCGTGAAAGCGAAGGCGATTATACTTCAGAGGGAGGTATGGACCAGGGAGAAGAAAACAGTGGCGCCCGCTTCCATAAATACAAAAGTGGAACGTTGGCTGATGATAACTACTGGGAAAACCATTACATGCTTTACCGCCTGACTGAAATATATTATAATAAAGCGGAAGCTATCATGCGTAAAAACGGCGGTACGGCAAATCAGGAAGCCGTTGATTTGATCAACACTTGTTATAAACGTAATTTCCCTGCTGGAGACTGGGACAAGGTGAAATACACAACATCTACATTAACAATGGATGAACTGTTGAAAGAACGCGGACGTGAGTTTATCTTCGAAGGCAAACGCCGGATGGATATTATTCGTTTTGGCTTTTTCACAACAGGAACTTGGTGGGATCATAAACCAACCAATGATTCGACCCGTGAATTATATCCTATTCCGAATACTCAAATGGGAGCAAATCCGAATCTGGTACAGAACCCAGGTTATAATTAAGTGCTAATCTTTGTCTAAGAGAGGGTGCCCTGGGATAGGGCGCCCTCTGTTTTAATTCCATGAGGAAAAACCATACCTGCCTGCCGAATTAGACCTTCATATAAAAGCAATATTCAGGAGAGTATCAATGGCGAAAAAGACTTCTGCCAACACATCGTTGTATCCGATTGGCTCTTATTTGTTTGACCCCGGTAAGTGTCTATTGAAATGGAAGGACGAATCTATTGAATTAACCATCCGTGAATCGAAAATTCTGGAAATGCTATATGAGCGAAAAAAAACGGTAGTTAAACGTGAAGACATCCTGCGACGTTTTTGGGGAACGAGTGATTTTTACACATCCCGTAGCTTAGATGTTTTCGTGAGCAAATTACGCAAATATTTGAAAAAAGACCCCTCTATACAACTACAAACAGTGCGTGGAGAGGGGGTTAAGATGATTTTCTAATACTATTGGCGTGTTTTCAGAGAGCTTTCCTTATATCTCCATCAAGCGTGTTGATATCTTCAATGCGTTTAACGATTTCGCCTTTTTTATTGATAAGGAATAGAGCCGGGAGTTGTTTCACATTATATAATGCGGCTATTTGGGAATAGGCAGATTCCGGGTCGTGTACGCAAATCCAAGGGAGTTTAGAAGAGACGTTTTTCCAGAAATGCGTGTCTATGTCTAATGATACTTGGTATATTTCAAAACCCTTTGCTTTGTACTTTTCATATAATTCCGCCAAATTCATGTTCAGAGCTGGAGACCATTCGCTTTGATAAGCGGTGAAGTTTACCAATACTGTTTTATTGTTGGCTACAGACGATAATTTAACAACTTCGCCACGCAGGTTTGTCAATGAAATATCCAGGTAATTTATCTCTTGCAGGTTGATGCGATCCGTCTCCAATACACGTTGCTGGCGGATTACTTTGATGGATTGCAAAGCCAGGTTGTGAAGATGTTTGGTTCTCGGATTTTCTGGATAATAATGGTCGAAACTGGTTGCCACGATTCCATATGCCTTAGAATCGTTTTTATCGTATAAATTGAAGAACAGCAAGCCATCGATTGTTTGGAATAAGGCGAAATATGCCGTTGTAGACATAGGAGTCGAATAAATGTGTTTCCAGGCAACGTCCTTGTAGGCATCGGCAGCTTCCAGAACTTGTGTACGATACGTTGTGTCGGATATCAGTTTGCTGTCATAATCCTTACGGAGACGGCCGATGGCCTGGTTTGCATCCAACTGAGCCAGGGTAATCTGCTTAATCGCTTTTGAATTCTCGGAACCCTCTATCATATATGATGTGGCAAACGTTCCTGCATCAGCCGTGAAAGTAAGTATTTCTGTAGAGTCTATCGAAAAATTTATCAATTGGTTGTTCAGACGGAAACGATAGAAATCAGGATATTCGGGACGGGGCTGTTTGAAAGTGAACTTGCCGGCGGCATTCAGTTTTACGGAATCCAATACACCTACAGACGATACGCCCACGTGCTCAAGAAACATGGTTTGCCCGTCGGCTCCGGACACAACTCCTTTGACGGTAAAGTTCTCATCACTACAAGCTGTCAGAAAAATCAATGTCGCCCCAAGAGCCATCATCAAGTGTCTAGTTAATCGTCTCATAATATAGATATCCTCGTTTTATTATTTGGATGCAAATATACATTAATTTAGAATTGAACAGCAAATAATCCTTTTTTCTTGAAGGTATTTTCGCAAAAAAGTGCTTATAACGAGTTATTTATTGTTCGCACATACAATTGACAAATAAACTTTCATTACATTTGCACCAATTTTACAGATAGAAAATAAGAATAAAAGAATTATGGTTAATCCAATTAACAAAACGATTGATTTGGGTGATGGAAGAACAATCACCATTGAAACCGGGAAATTGGCAAAACAGGCAGACGGAGCAGTTTCTGTCCGTATGGGCAACACGATGCTGCTTGCCACTGTTACAGCCGCCAAAGATGCAAATCCCGGTGTTGACTTTATGCCTTTGCAGGTTGAATATAAAGAAAAATTTTCCGCATATGGCCGTTTCCCAGGTGGATTTACGAAGAGGGAAGGAAAAGCCTCCGATTATGAAATACTTACTTCGCGTTTAGTAGACCGTGCACTTCGTCCGCTTTTTCCGGACAATTATCATGCTGAAGTGTACGTGAATATAATATTGTTTTCGTCTGATGGCAATGACATGCCCGACGCACTGGCCGGTTTGGCTGCTTCGGCTGCATTAGCTGTTTCCGATATACCTTTCAATGGTCCAATTTCAGAAGTGCGTGTAGCGCGCATTGACGGGAAATTTGTACTAAACCCCACCTTTACTGAACTGGAAAAAGCCGACATCGATATTATGGTAGGCGCTACTATCGACAATATCATGATGGTAGAAGGTGAAATGGATGAAGTACAAGAGTATGAAATGCTTGAAGCCATCAAAGTAGCTCATGAAGCCATCAAAGTACAATGCCAGGTTCAATTGGAATTGTCTGAAGCTTGTGGTAAACTGACCAAACGTGAATACGACCACGAGGTGAATGACGAAGAACTTCGCAAAGATGTTCATGAAAAATGTTACGATAAAGTCTATGCGATAGCCATTTCCGGTTCGGCCAAGCACGAACGTTCGGATGCGTTCGCAAAGGTGGTAGAAGATTATAAAGCGACTTTTACTGCAGAAGAACTGGAAGAAAAAGCAGAAATGATAGGCCGCTACTACCACGATGTGGAAAAAGAAGCAATGCGTCGCGCCATCTTGGATGAAGGCAAACGTCTGGATGGCCGTAAGACTACAGAGATTCGCCCTATCTGGTGTGAAGTCGACTACCTTCCCGGCCCTCATGGTTCAGCTGTGTTTACACGTGGGGAAACCCAATCTCTTACAACAGTCACTTTAGGGACCAAAGCCGACGAGAAGACTATTGATGATGTACTAAACCGTAGTAAGGAACGTTTCCTTTTGCATTATAATTTCCCTCCTTTTTCTACCGGGGAAGCAAGAGCGTCACGTGGTGTGGGCCGTCGTGAAGTAGGACATGGTAATCTGGCCCATCGTGCTTTGAAACGTATGATTCCGGCTGATTATCCTTATGTGATTCGTGTTGTTTCCGATATCCTTGAGTCAAACGGTTCTTCTTCCATGGCCACTGTTTGCGCCGGAACACTTGCCTTGATGGATGCTGGTGTGAAAATGAAAAAACCGGTTTCAGGCATTGCTATGGGGCTTATTTCCGAAAATAAAGGAGCTAATTTTGCCGTTCTTTCCGACATACTTGGTGACGAAGACCATTTAGGAGATATGGACTTCAAGGTAACCGGAACCAAGGATGGTATTACTGCCACCCAAATGGATATCAAGGTAGATGGTTTATCTTACAAAATCTTGGAAGAAGCTTTGAATCAGGCAAAAGAAGGTCGTCTGCATATTCTTGGCAAGCTGACTGATACTATCACCGAACCTCGCGAAGATTTGAAACCGCATGCTCCTCGCATTGAATCATTGACGATTGGTAAAGAGTTCATTGGCGCTATCATTGGTCCGGGTGGAAAAATCATTCAGGGAATTCAGGAAAAAACAGGCGCTATTATTTCTATTGAAGAAGTTGACGGTGTAGGTAAAATAGAAATTTCCGGCACAAATAAAGAGACGATTGACACAGCGTTGAAAGCGATCAAAGCTATTGTGGCTGTTCCTGAAGTAGGGGAAACTTACGAAGGAAAGATTTCGTCTGTTATGCCTTATGGAGCATTTGTGGAATTCATGCCCGGCAAAGATGGTTTGCTCCATATTTCCGAGATAGATTGGAAACGTTTGGAAACTGTTGAACAGGCCGGATTAAAAGAAGGCGATTTGGTAGAAGTTAAGCTTGTGGATATCGACCCCAAGACCGGAAAATTTAAACTTTCACGTAAAGTATTATTCCCGAAGCCCGAAGGATATGAAGAACGTCCGCCTCGCCCTGAACGCGGCGATAGAAACGACCGCGACCGTGGAGGAAGAGACTATCGGAATAACAACAACAGGCGTCGTCAGGAATAAAAAGACACAGGCCATTCGTGGAATACGTAGCAAGGCCTTTTAAGACATTCAATAAAAAACGGAGAGCATTATTTGTTCTCCGTTTTTTATGATGCGTCCCGCGTGTTCCGGTAGGCGGACTGTTTTTATAGCTGTTTGAAAAAATCATTACCCTTGTTGTCTACCAAAATGAAAGCCGGGAAGTTTTCTACTTCTATCTTCCAGATGGCTTCCATTCCCAATTCAGGATATTCAAGGCATTCTACTTTCTTGATACTGTCTTGAGCCAAGATAGCTGCCGGGCCTCCAATGCTCCCCAGATAAAAGCCGCCATGTTTTTTACAAGCATCGGTTACCTGTTGACTACGGTTTCCTTTGGCAATCATAATTAAGCTGCCGCCGTTTTCCTGAAACAGGTCTACATACGAATCCATACGTCCGGCTGTTGTCGGGCCGAAAGAACCCGAAGCCATTCCTTCCGGGGTTTTTGCCGGACCGGCATAGTAAATCGGATGGTCTTTAACATATTGAGGCAAGCCTTGTCCGCTATCCAAACGTTCTTTTAGTTTAGCATGGGCAATATCCCGGCCCACAACAATTGTTCCTGAAAGAGAAAGGCGGGTAGCTACCGGATATTTGTCTAATTCCTTAAGAATGTCGTTCATCGGTTGGTTCAGGTTAATCTTTACAGCCTCTCCTTCCCCTGCCTGGCGGAATTCTTCGGGAATAAAACGTCCCGGATTGGTTTCCAGCTTTTCAATCCAAATTCCGTCTTTGTTTATTTTCGCTTTGATATTACGGTCGGCCGAGCAAGATACCCCCATACCTACCGGACAAGATGCTCCGTGGCGAGGCAAACGTATGATGCGAATATCATGGGCGAAATATTTTCCGCCGAACTGTGCTCCAAGTCCTATTTTGCACGATTCTTCCAATACTTTCTTTTCAAGTTCGATGTCGCGGAAAGCTTGTCCGCCTTCGTTGCCCGAAGTTGGAAGCGTGTCATAATAATGAGCGGACGCCAGTTTGACGGTTTTCAGGTTGGTCTCGGCAGAAGTTCCGCCGATCACAAAAGCAATATGGTAGGGAGGGCATGCTGCCGTACCCAACGTTTTCATTTTTTCCACCAAGAAAGGAACCAGCTTTTCAGGAGTCAGCAGCGCTTTTGTTTCCTGATATAAATATGTTTTATTGGCGGAACCGCCACCTTTTGCTACACAGAGGAATTTGTACTCGTTTCCTTTGGTGGCATATAAATCAATCTGAGCCGGAAGGTTACAGCCGGTATTGACTTCTTTGTACATATCCAGCGGTGCATTCTGTGAGTAACGCAAGTTTTCCTCGGTATATGTTTTATAAACGCCTTTGGAAAGCGCTTCTTCGTCGTTACCGTCTGTCCATACTTGTTGTCCTTTTTTTCCTACGATGATAGCAGTCCCCGTATCTTGACAGAAAGGAAGCTTGCCTTTTGCCGATACTTCCGCGTTGCGGAGGAAGGTTAACGCCACGAACTTATCGTTGCCGCTGGCTTCCGGGTCGGCAAGTACTTTTGCGACCTGTGCCTGATGGTCGGGGCGCAGATAAAAAGCGACGTCACGAAAGGCCGCGTTTGCCAGCTTGGTTAGTCCTTCTTCTTCTACTTTTAGGATTTCTTTTCCTTCAAATCCGGTAACCGATACGTGCTCTTTGGTAAGCAAATAGTACTCAGTTGTATCCTTTCCCATGGGGAACGGCTCCTGATACTTAAATGGAGGTGTTGCCATAGCATTTAAATTAAGAATGATTATTGATTTGTTTTTTAAACAGGCAAATGTACTGATTATTTTCCAATTTATCTTTTTTGCAGAGGGGCATAAAAAGCATCTTCGATATGCTCAATTTTATATCCGTTATCATCCTTTATCAGGGTAATAATATCAAAGCGTACCGGCATACTCAGGCGAAAATAACGGGCATACACGTCGGCGGCAGATACAATTCGTTTTATTTTCCCTTTATCCACGGCGTCTTCGGGAGCTATCAGGCAACCGTAAGAGCGCGTCTTCACTTCTACAATGATCAATTCGTCATCTTTGGTAGCCACAATGTCTAATTCATAATGGCGGAAACGCCAATTGGAATGGAAAATGACATAATCATGTTGGATAAGATAATTCCGGGCTTCTTCCTCGCCCTCTTTTCCGATAAGGTTTTGTTCAATCATAAAGCGTTAATTTGCACAAATATAATCATTTTCTTTTTTATTTAATGTTTCGCCTTTATATTTGCAGTATGAAGAAAAAGAAAGGATATAAATCGCAAGGGCATGCACAATTATCAAAAAAGGCCCGTATCCACAGAGTTGTTTTTATGCTTAATGACGAAGAGTATAAGGCAATGTTAGCTCATTTTTCAAGATATAAGATTGAAAATAGATCCCGTTGGTATCGCGAACTTATCTTCACAAATATCTTCCGCATCCAGGAGGAAGATTATCCGACCCTTTTTAAGGAGAGTGAAATGCGCGGATGAATCCATTAAATGACGAATATTTTATGAAGCAAGCCCTTGCCGAGGCGAAAGAAGCAGCCGCGGAAGGAGAAGTTCCCGTCGGGGCGGTTATCGTTTGCGACGGGCGCATTATCGCACGGGCGCACAACCAGACCGAATGTCTGAACGACCCTACCGCGCATGCGGAGATGCTCGCCATCACTTCAGCCACCAATGTGCTTGGAGCCAAATATCTTACGGGATGTACCCTTTATGTAACGGTTGAACCTTGTGTGATGTGCGCCGGAGCAATCGGCTGGTCCCAATTGGGAGGAGTGGTGTATGGAGCTTCCGACGAAAAGAGAGGCTTCCGGCAATTTGCCCCTAAGGCGTTACATCCCAAAACGATTGTAAAAAATGGTATTTTGGAAGAAGAGTGTGCCAGTGAAATGATTGATTTTTTCCATAAACGCAGGCAGGCTATTCCTTAATTTCTTCGTAATCCACATATTCACCATCTTCTTTCGTGAAAATTTTCTTTCGTGAAGATGTTGTGTTTTCTTTTTGTTTTGCATTTCGTTGGTTAGAAGCATTTTTTGCCGCTTGGCGTTGCTGGCGGGCTCTTTTTTCATTTTCGCTTTCGCCGAATAATATACGTTTAAGCGTGCGAAGGAAGGAAAAACCCAACATCAGGGTCATCAGGACAATGAAAAAAACAATAAAGAATAAAAACTTAAACATATCGGATGTATCTAATTATTATATGTGCGTGAAACTACAAAGATAGGAATCTTGCTTAACTCTTTTTGTTAAAAATAGACAAGAGAACATATAGAAAAATAGCGCCTGCTATTCCTAAGAACCCAAACAAGATGACAAACAGGATTGTACACGCAACCAACAAATATCTCAATTCATTTCCTTTCCAGGCTAATGATTTGATTTTTAAAGAAAACATAGGTATTTCGGATACCAATAAAAAAGAGGTTAGCGTGGCAGATATAATAACAGCCGCCACAAATGCCGTTTCGTTCAAATGAATGGCAGGTTGCAGGGAATAGCCTAGCGAAGACCAGAACAACGCATGCGCCGGAACCGGTAGCCCGATAAAGGAAGTAGTCTGGCGCTCGTCAATATTAAACTTCGCCAGGCGCAAACCGGAGAATGCCGGAATAACAAATGCCAGATAAGGGATATATATATTCAGCATCCCTAACGGTAAGAAAGGAGAAGCTTCGCAAAGCAAATGGAAGACAATCATACCGGGCGCAACGCCGAAACTAACCAAATCACTCAGTGAATCCAATTCTTTGCCCATCGGGGAATAAGCTTTCAGTATACGGGCGGCAAATCCATCGAGGAAATCGAAAACAGAAGCGATGATTACCCAGATAAGCGCCCATAAAAGATTGCTCTCCAATGCCATGACGCTGGCAATACATCCTGAAACCAAGCTCAGGCAGGTGATAACGTTTGGGATATGTCGACGAATATTCATGGGGTTGGTTAAGTTTGATTTATTTTGCCAGACGTGCGATAGGCGTTTGATTTCCAGTTACTTTCTGATCCATTTCTATGAGTATTTCACTTTCCAGGGGGATATAGACATCTACCCGCGAGCCGAACTTAATAAAGCCCATCTGGTCGTCTACATGGCACGGTTCACCCATTTTGGCATAGGTGACAATCCGCCGGGCGACAGCTCCCGCGATTTGCCGCGCCAGGATATCTTTTCCGCATGCTGTCGTGATAACTACGGCCGAACGTTCGTTCTCCGTACTGCTTTTCGGAAGGTATGCTGCCATGAAACGTCCCTGGTTATGGGATACATGCTTTACAGTCCCGTTTACCGGAAACCAGTTGGCATGCACATTAAAGACCGACATGAAGACCGATATCTGGATGCATTTCCGGCAGAGGATTTCATTTTCCATTACTTCCTCAATCGCTACAACAGTACCGTCGGCAGGAGCAATCACCAACCCTTCGGAATCGAAAGGAAAACGCCGGAACGGACTGCGGAAAAAGTTGAGTACCAAGAAAAACAAAACAGCCGATAAAAAGGCCACTATGTAAAACAACGTACATTTTCCTACTGTATGGTACAAAACAAGGTTGATGAGGAACAAAACGGTGAAAAGAGTTAGCAACAAGCCTGTTCCTTCCTTATGTACCTTGTGTACTCGTATTCTTCTCAGTTTTTTCTTTGTCATTCTGATGCAAAAATATTCATTTTTAATAAATATCAGCTATCTACTGCTTCTATTTTATTTAATTCCACATACCACAGGAAGCCTTCTACCTGTGCATATCCCATTTCGCGTACTAATCTTGTATAATTCTCTACTTGATCTTGGTGGCGTTTTTCTTGTTTTCCCCCGAATTTATAGTCTACGATAACCACTTTATCGTCCGTGATCATTACCCGGTCAGGGCGTTTGGTCTTTCCTTGTCCCAGAAGAATTTCCACTTCATTCAATACTCTTGCCGAACCGTCGTACCACGAAGATACCTCCGGATTCGATAATAGCTTTTCCAATCGTGCTGTCAAGGCAATCGCTTCTTCACGGTTGATAATGCCTGCCGACAAATAACTCTCCACGGCCGGGGGAATGTCTTTCGAAGTGTGGATAGCTCCTAATATTTCATGCATCAAAGCGCCGTGTTTCCGTTGCGCATGGTCGAAAAAGAATCCTTTCCCATGCAAGCGTAATTGGAGCCGTTCATTGGGGGGCACGGAAAAAATCCGTCCCATGGAGATTTCTTCTATGGGCTGGCCTCCTTTTTTTTGAGAAACAGGCTGCCATGCAGCCCCCAACTCAAACATTCCGGTTTCCGTATCGAAGGGAAAGCTTTCGGTCAGCGTAGCCCAAAGCAGTTCCGCGATGGAGTTTATTTTTCCTGTTTTACCGGTCTCGTCTACGTTGTCGGGGCGGGGAGCAAAAACAATTAATTCTTCTTTTGCACGGGTGAAGGCCACATACAGCGTATTAAGGTTGTCGATATAAGCATGGAGGCGTTCTTCAAAATATGCTTTGGCGAAGATTGTTTGCGACAAGTTCTTGCTATACCTGACAGGAACCAAATGTAATTTATTGAAAGGAGCCTCCTGAGGCCGGCACCAGAGGACGATTTGTTTCGTGGGTTTATGGTCTATTTCCCAATCTCCAAATGGCATGATGACGACTCTGAATCCTAACCCTTTGGACTTATGTACGGTGAGGATACGGATGGCGTTTTGTCCGTCGGGAGTAGCAATCGTTTTCCGGCAACCGGTATCGTCCCACCAGTCGAGAAAACGGCTTAAGTCTGCATGCTCTTTCTGTGAAAACTCGGAAACCATATCAAAAAAAGCCTGTATGAATACTTGTTCATTATCGGCGAAATGGTTGGAAAACAAACGGTATAAACCTTCCGTTAACTCATATAATGATTGGTGCGAAAGGGTTCGCAGTTCACCGGCGAAAGCCTGGGGAAATTCCGTCTGTTTGGCAACTTCATTCAATTGGTTTGTCAGGATTGCATACGAGAAAAGAGCGATTTGCTTATTTGCAAGGTCGTCCGGATTTCTTAAATGGCGCAGGAAAGCGACAAGAAATCGTACGGCCTGTGAATGGCCGACAAATAATGCCTCGTCTGAGATGATATCATACCGGTAACGTTCCGACGCGTGTTCTTCTTTATAAGACAACAGCATATCGGCAACCATGGCGCCTTCCTGGTTGGTGCGGGTCAGGATAGCGATATCTTTTAATTCGTACCCGCTATCCTGTAATTGTTCCAATACACCGGGAAGGCGGGAGAGGGATTTTTCTTTCCAGCCGATATCTTCTTCGCCCGGGAGGAATTCTATCCGGACATGTCCGTCTTTATCCTTGAATTTGTCGGGGATTAATTGCGAGCTACGGGCATAAGCCGTCTGTATTTTGTGTTGGAATTCGTCTTGTTCTTCTTCTGAAAGCGAAGAGGTTTCCAACGTATTGTTATAGATCTGTTGCAGGATGTCCGGCGTAGCGGTAAAGAACGCATTGTTGAACTCCACAATGTGCCTGAAGCTGCGCCAGTTATCTTTCAGTGTCTCTTCTTTAACCTGTTCAGGCTTGAAATCACGTTGTACCTTTTCGTCGAGCAATTTCCAATCGGAGTTGCGAAACCGGTAAATACTTTGCTTAACATCCCCTACAATCAGGTTGGCGTTGTTATGGGCAAGGCTCTCCTGTATGAGCGGATGGAAGTTCTTCCATTGCATGTTGCTGGTATCCTGGAATTCATCAATCATGTAATGGTCTATATGCGTCCCGGTTTTCTCGTAGATGAAAGGGGTATCGCTACCGTCTATCACTTTGTTTAAAAGTTCGGTTGTATCGGCTATCAGCATAATGTTTTTCTCTTCGCGGTATTCGGCAATTTTCCCGGAGATATCACTCAATATGCCCAATACATAATAGAACCGTACAATCTCTTTCGCCGTATGGTAGGCTTTCAGGTCGTTAAATAATGCGACGATACCTTTGATGCAATCATTTAATCCGTTTTCAAATGCGCAACTGATAATCTGCACGTTGGCTTCCGGGGTAGTTTTGGCATAACACCCTTCTACATGGTCGGCCAGTTTGGCGAAAGTAGCCGTGGGTTCTTTCATTTCACCTTTGGCATACTTTTCAAAATGCTTCATCGGCGAGTTTTTTCCTCCTTTAAAGTCTGCCGGCTGCAAAGCGTATTGTCGCATGACGTCCAGGCCTTTTTCGCCGATTGCTTTCACCTCGTGTTCTACCGAGCGGATAATCGCGTATAAATCGTTTTTGTAGTTTTCAAGCGATTGCTTGTTTTCAATATCTTTGTTTACCAAGTGGCTCGAAGCCTTGTAACTCTCTTTGAATACCTCCCGGCTGAGCGACATGATATCGCGCCGCAGGTTCCATTCACCCCCGTTTTCTATTTTGTCTTCGGCAAAGCGAAGCAGCCAGCCAAGCAGTTCCCTGCTTTCCGGTTTTTCCAAATCGCCCAGGAGGTTGTCCACAGCCTCCGTAAGCACCAGTTCCTGGTCCATCTCTATGCCGTATCCGCCTTGCAATCCTATTTCGCGCGCGAAAGAGCGCATGGTTTGTTGGAAGAAACGGTCTATGGTGCTAATATTGAAAGCGGCATAATCGTGAAGAATGGTTATCAGGGTTTTCTTGGCCTTTTGCCTGATTGCCTCTTCCGTCCAACCATACGCCTCCTGTAATGTTTCCACGTAACCGGATTTCTTATCCGAGGCCAGGTTATACAGTTCCTCTACAATACGGCTTTTCATTTCGTCGGTAGCCTTGTTCGTAAAGGTAACGGCAAGAATGTGGCGGTAGGCCGTTTCTTTTGAAAACAGTAATTTCAGATATTCACCTGTCAACTTGTACGTCTTTCCGGAACCGGCCGAAGCTCTGTAAATTGTCAGCATAAAAGGTCAGATAAGGCGGCTTTTCACGTACCCTTCTTTTTGCAAAATATCGAGTACTTTTGTACGTAAATCTCCTTGTACGATAATTTCGCCGTCTTTAGCCGAACCGCCCACTCCACATTTTACTTTCAGGAATTTACCTAAAGCAACCAAGTCGTCGGGTGTGCCGTGGAAACCGGTAATCAGCGTCACGGCTTTTCCGCCCCTGTTTCGTTTGTCGAGCGAGATACGTAGTAATTGTTTTTCTTTCGGCAAGGTCTTTTCTTCCGCTTCCTCCCCTGTATTATATTGAAAATCAGGATTGGTAGAATACATTATTCCCAATCTGTCTTTCCAGTCGTTCTTTTTCATATATCCATTTGCATTATTCCTCAAAACTACGAATTAATCACCGGATATACAAACAGCATAAGTTGCGAGACGTAATACAGAGATTTGGCAGGGATAAAAAAATCATCTGGATGTTTCCTCGGTTTCATTGGGATGATCTTCCAATTTCATTGGGATGTTTTCCCCCATTCATCCAGATGAATTTTTTGACTGTTGGAACGGCAATTTCAATACAGCGATCGTATCAAGATTATCCGTAAGCAAGTGGAAAAA